>NZ_VZAD01000027.1 GCF_009495355.1 Segatella copri | reverse complement strand
AATACCTGCGACTGGAGTTAAACCAGTTAGGTTAGTGTCATGCCCGACACACAAAGAAAGTGGAACTGTCCTCACGGATAGCTCCACTTTTTTGTTTATACTGAGTCAGAAATGGAGTAGTCAGGGTATTCAAAAAGGCAAATATTCTGTATGTCAGACAAAATATTTTGAATCTACAAAATCCTTATACCGCTTTAGTTCTATCCTTCAAAATCGCAGCCATATTGTCGCTCGCCCATCCTATCAGATCATTCATGATAGGAATCAGAGATTCTGCTCGAGAGGTAAGCGAATACTCCACTCTTGGGGGAACCTCAGCATAAACCTTTCTGTTTATGTAGCCATCCGTCTCCAGAGTCTTCAAGGTGCTGGTGAGCATCTTTTGCGAAATATCCGGAATGAGCTTGCGGAGGACGTTGAAGCGGAGCGGCTCCTCTTTGTGGACATTCAACGTGTAAATAACGAGCAATGACCATTTGTCACTAATGCGAGCCAGTACATTGCGAATCGGACAATCCTGGAAGACCATTTCCTTTATCATTCTTGCCATAATCTCTATTCTTACCTAATAATATACTTTTTCTTTTCTGTCGCAGTAACTACCTTATTATCTGCAATAGGCTACAAAAGTAACCAATATTCTAATAGTAACCAAATATTCAAAGTTAATCTGAGTTAACGCCTGATTTTTCTTCCTCCCATTCCATCGCAATAGTTACCTCCGGGTAACTATCCCACCCCAAAGTGCCTTCTTGCGGGAACGTTTTTTTTGTAGTACCTTTGCACCGCAATCCAAAAGTATGAACATTTAAATAATTGAACAAGATGAAAGAAACAAAGACTATTGCAAAGGCTGCCAACTTTACAGCCGTTGATTTTGGTAAAATGAGTGATATCAAGGATTACACCTTGCAGTTGGGTCCTGAGATTAATATTCCCGGAAAGGTATTCGGAGGTCAGAGCGTGAACGCTACTGGTGGCGAGTTCTCATTCCAAAGTTTTGCTCCTGGCACAGAGACTGGCTTCCTTCATACTCACAAGAACCACGAGGAACTGTATTTCTTCCTGAGTGGCAAGGGCGAGTTCCAGGTTGATGGCGAGGTATTCCCCATTCAGGAGGGAAGCGTGGTAAGAGTGGCTCCTTCCGGCAAGCGCTCTGTTCGCAACAATGGCACAGAGCCGCTGCTGATGTTCTGCGTGCAGTATCGTGGCGCAACCTTTACTGCCGAGGATGCTGCCGATGGCGTTATCCTGAATGAAAAGGTTGAGTGGTAATGAAGCGTCACGACAGATAACGTAATCTGTTAGTTCGTGAAAATCAATCGGTTAGGGAATCTCCCCCGATGCTTTTAGGGAAAATCATACAATGGTTTATGGTTTTCCCTTTGCTTTTTTCTGCTATTCTCTCTATCTTTGCACTACGTTAGAAGAAAGGATGCACTCGACAATTCGAAAGCAAGCTTTCATTGTGCTCGTTTGCACTTGCTTTGCATCATCAAAAAGTTGATAGCGGCAACAAGTAGCCTCTTCAATTAAAATAAATACAGTAATAACCCTTTAAAGAGAAGATAGTTATGAAACGAATCATGATGACAATCGTAGCGGCATGGATGATGATAACATCTATGAATGCTCAGAGACTGACGAATATTCAGGCAGAAGCTCGTTTTATCACAGACAAAATGGTGGTGGAACTGGGATTGAGCAAAGCTCAGCGCAACAATCTCCTGAACATCAACTTCACTTACCTGGACGGCATCCGAAGCTATCGCGACATCGATGCCAACGGCTGGCATTATCGCAACAAGCAGCTCAAGCGCATGATGACCGCCAGACAATGGAAGAGATTCAAGGACTCTTACTACTTCTATCGCCCTATCGGCTGGGAGAACCATGTGTATGTTCACCATATTTACACCAAGTATCCAAAGCATAACTGGGGACACGACAAGCGCCGCCCTCGCCCTGAGTGCAGCTACGGAAGACCGGGATGGCCAGGCGGAACTCATGTAACTTATGGACCAGGAAAGCCAGGCAAGCATCACAAGCATCACAAGCACGACAAGAAGAAGTGGAAGCACGACAAGAAGAAATGGAAGCACGACAGAGATTGGGATGATGATGATGATGATGATTGAGATAATGACTGGGATTTAAACTGGGATTTAGACAAACATTCGATGATAAAACAGAAGAAATCCAAGCTGGAGATGATTCTCCGGCTTGGATTTCTCGTTAAATAAAAACTAACTTTGCCGACTAACTAATAACTAATCATTAATTACTAATCATTAATTACTAACAAAACGTCTTCCACAATCTGCTCATCGAGCAGGCGATTATCCGAAAGCAACTCCTTCACATCGTATCTGTCGTAGAGTCCCTTTCTGATGCCGCCCACCATCACCTTCATTTCTGAAGTGCCATAGTAAGAGGCGATGCGCTCGCCGAAACCGCCATCCTTCGAGCCATCTTCCAGGGTTACCACCAACTGATGGTTTGCCTTCAGGCTATCCAGCACTTCGGCATCCACCTCATTCAGATAACGGGGATTGATGAGCGTAGCATCGATGCCCTTATCAGCCAACAGGCGGACTACATTCTCGCCCTTCTGATAGAACGAACCGGCGGCGATGACTGCCACCTTCTCGCCCTGGTGCATCACCTTGTACTTTGCCTCATAGCCATACTCAGCATCAACGGTTTCAGACGCATGAACCACGCCATTGCTTGGCACACGGATGGCGATAGGTTTCTTATCCTGCCGGATGCTCCAGCGGAGCATGGCGAAATACTCCTCGCAGGTGGTTGGAGCCAGATAGATGAGCCCCGGAATGCTGCAGAGCATCGGAATATCGAAAAGGCAGATGTGGGTGATGTCGTTCATCGAATTCACTCCGCCTCCTACCACGTTGATTACGGCTGGGTTGGAATTGATGCAGAGGTCTTGCGCAATCTGGTCGTAGGTACGTTGGATGAAGGTACTGTAAACGGTCCAAACCGGATGCAATCCACCCTTCGCCATTCCCGAAATCATGGCCACCGCCTGCTCTTCGGCGATTCCCATATCGATGTGCTGCTTGCCAGCCTGTTGGCGCTTATCGGCAGTAAAGCCGCCTGCGGTAGGAGTACCGGCGGTTACGGCGATGAGGGTATTATCCTGCTTCATCTCGCTGAGCATCCAGTCAGAGAATAAAGTGCCGTAATCTTCAGTCGGAGTCACCTCCGGGAGGGTTCCATCGGCATTCTTTCTTGGTCGCGAACCGTCTTCCAGATTAAAAGGCATTCCCCAATGCCAAGCCTCCTTATTGGCTACGGCTGGTGCAAATCCATGACCTTTCTCTGTGTGAATGTGAACCACGGTAGGCTTATCCGTATCCTTTACGCTCTCGAAAATCTGGATGAGTTTTTCGATGTCGTTACCCTCTTCCAGATACTTGTATTCAAAGCCCCACGCCTTGAACCAGTTGTGCTCGCAGGTGCCGTTGCTCTGGCGCAAGTCACGCAGGTTCTTGTAGATTCCGCCATGATTTTCAGCGATAGACATTTCGTTGTCGTTCACCACGATGATGATGCCCGTGCCGAGTTCCGAAGCCTCATCCAGTCCCTCGAAAGCCTCGCCGCCCGAAAGGGATCCGTCGCCTATAATGGCGATGATGTTCTCATCGGTACCCTTTACGTCGCGCGCCTTCTGCAAACCAGTGGCAAGACTCACGGAAGTGGAAGTATGCCCCACCTCAAAATTGTCATACTCCGGACATTCGGCAGGAGAAGAATAGCCCGAAATGGCATTCATGTCATCCACATCGCCGAGGAATCCCTCAGCTCGTCCGGTGAGCACCTTATGCGGATAGCATTGGTGGCTTACGTCAAACACGAGCTTATCCTTTGGCGCATTAAAAACGTAGTGAAGCGCCACGGTAGCCTCCACGAATCCCAGGTTCGGCCCCACATGACCGCCATGCTTGCTCACACGGTTCAGCACAGCTTGTCTGGTTTCATCAGCCACCACCTGCAACTCCTTCAAATCCAGCTTCTTCAAGTCGGCTGGCGACTTTATTTTCTCAATATACATATTTTTTATACTTATTTTTTGTACTTATAGTTATGATTATATGATGATCATCATTTCCGAGTGCAAAGATACGAAGATTCCCGAAAACACGCATTACCCAAACTACAGAAAAAATGAATGATTTTCCCTATTATGAGGACAGGCTAGCAGAAATCAGAACCGTCATACAGGAATTTTATGCCCCAATCAAGGCTAATGATGAATACATCAGATTCGCCTTCATCACGGGTATCACCAAGTTCTCGCCCCACACCATCTTCGTCTTCGAGATAAAAATCAACAAGCCTGCCAAGGAAGTCCTCGCCATGATAGACGAAAAAGGCTACATGGTTTCTTTCGAGGCTGACGACAGAAAACTCGTAAAGATAGGTATCAGTTTCAGTACCGAAACCAGAACGATTGAAGATTGGGAATACAGGGTTCTGGATAAAGTTCCTACACCCCAAACACCTAAAAAAGCATATACATTAGAAGAAAAAAGAAAAGAACATGGAAACGCCTATCTCCCATGGGAAAAAGTAGCAGATGATATTCTGATAAACTTTTATAATGAAGGAAAAACTATAAAAGAAATAGCAGAAATCATGGAGCGTTCGAAAGGAGCGATTCAATCAAGACTAAAAAAATTAGGAATTATATATTAACAAGAAGACTTTGAATCAGCATTTCTTATTGCTAATTCAGAGTCTTCTTGTTCCTTTTTTCATCATTTGTTTATTCCTTCACTTCCATGATTTCCGGATGCTCCATCCGCACCTGTTTCTTGAGCTTTTTCACCACTTCGGAATAGCTGTGGCGAATCAATCCCAGGATAAAATCATCTTCCAGCAAACCATAGAGATTCACCTGGTTCCAATACTTCTTGTTCCAATGCCAGGCACCTTCTATCTCGGAATGCTCCTCCCGGAGTTCGACGGCGTAATCGGCATTACACTTCATCGTAACCCATTCCGGACGCTTCAAATCTACACAAGCAAAAATCTTATCGAAGATGCGAAACGCCAAGGTTCGCTCATCAAATGGGAAAGCCTCAGTTGCGAGGGGGAGTGAGAGGCAATACTCTCGAATTGATTCTATGTTCATACTACTTTTCTGATTTTTAACTGAAGTTTCGCATGTACGGAAGTTATAGAAGTAAAAAATGTTATCACTCCATTCGGTTGTTAGAAGTTATAGCCAACAGCTTTTTGGTTGTATACTGAACCATAAAGCATTTGTCTTAACTCCTTTAACTTTTTTAAATTCTTTAACTTCCCGATTTGCGAAAGAGTTTTTAATATTTATCAACATGCTGCCACAAAGATAAACATTTTAGACAAGACTACTGCATACTGCTCACAAAAAACAGCATGCGGCTCGCTAAAATTCCGTCATATTAAAATCACTCTCTTATCTTATCAGGCTGAGAAGAGGAAGATAATGCTGTGGTAGAGCTGGGCGCCAATGACATAGATGAGCAGCAAACCGCCCATCTTGCCAACGCCCGAGACAAGAGCCTCGTAGACGGAGGCGACGCCCTTCATCCGGTCGCTCATCACACCGAAACTGACACTCATCACCATCAGGGAAAAACAACAGTAAGGCAAGATACTGGCAGAGAAACTGCTGGGCAAGAGGCCCCCCATCACATTGAGCAGGATGGCGTGAGGAACCAGCACAAGCGCCAATATCAACAGCAAAAAGAAAATGCCCTCGAAGAGAGCCAAACGCATGGCGATGCGCTGGCGGTACTCGGAGGATCGGTAATGCAGAATGCCGCTGTACTGCAGGGCTCCAAGCATGAAAGAGAAAAGCAGAAGCCACACCAGCAAAGGCGACTCCACATTGCCCACAAAGCGACCGAAAAACCAACGGATACCCTCGGCGCTAAGCAGGGAGCGCGGAAAACTCTCAGGCATCGCAGCTGTAAGAAGCCACGACGTCAGAATAAGCACCACCTGCCCCACTCCGAGCAGCAGCGCCACCCATGCCATCAACTTATTAATCCTCATCTGCCTTCAGATTGTCTACGTCCAGAATGTGAAGTTCCAAAGCCCTCACCACTAATCGGGTGGCATTAATACCAATACCCTTGTTGCCGTCTGGGAAGAGTTTCTGAACCAACTCGTTCTGACGCTTCTCTAAGCTCTTCACGCCGAAAGGCATTCCGCGCAGACCCGTAATCTGCTCCTTGGTGTAGCCCAGCGCCAAATGGCGCAGGAAACGCTCGTCGTACTCGTCAATCTCGTAGTTTACCAAAGCCTCCTGGCGCATTAGCTGGCTGTTGACACTTCGCTTGAAGCGGTCTACTATCTTCTGAAGGATAGGCTGGTTGAACACCATTTTCTTGCCGCTCATGCAACTCGCCACATCGCCACGCGTCAGCAGCTCGCCACTCTTCAGGATAATACCGTCGCAACCTGCATCGAGCACATCGACCCACAGCTTCTCGTTCAGAATCTCGCCTGTGAAAATAAGCACCTTCAGGGCAGGATAAGTCTCCTTGGTCTGACGGCAGATCTCCACACCAATGGTGGTGGAACCGCCCAGTCCAAGATCGAGCAGCACAAGGTCGGGCACCTGCTGCTTGATGAGGCGCCAGTAACTGGTTTCGCTTTCAGCCGTTCCTATAATCTCAGCTTCAGGGATTTCGTTTTTGAAGATTCCCTCTGTGCCTTTCAGCTCCAAGGGTACATCTTCGACAATGATTACTTTAAATGGTTCCATATTATTATTGTTTTACTTTTTTATCTTTTTTGAGAAGTTTTCAATGGGGACAGGATTCAACTTTTAGGAAATAACTCCTGAGGATTCTCCTGAGCCATACTCTTGGGCAGCACGATTTCGATCATGAGCTTGCCTGAAGCACTCGACCTGGCTGAGATTCCGCAACCACGCAGATTGGTCACTTCGCCTATTTCGCGAACAATCTGCCGGCAAAGCAGGTACTTCATGTCGTGAGTCAGAGGAGTGAAGAGCCGATGGTGAAGCTGCTCATCGTAATCCACTTCCTGCATCTCTACCCGGCAGACAGCATAAGGTGAATCGGGCAAGTCCTCTACCCTGACTTCCACTTTTCCTGCTCCCGATGTGAGAAGTTCGAAAAGATACTGGCGAAGGAACTTGTCGTTCTTCACATTCAGCTCCACCTGCTCCATCGCCTGGGCACTGAGCATGGTGTAGAGCGACTTATAATAGTCCACCAACTCATGAAGCGACTGCACATCGGAAGGATCGTTCTCTACGAGCTGACGGATGCGCGAAGGATAATACATCGTCTCATGCTTCAACGTGGAAAGGCAGTTGTCGAGCACAGAGCACGACACGTGCAGACGCCCATTCTCATACTCCGCTTTATGCAACTCGTCTTCTGTCATCTCCATGTCGTAGGTCTCGGCTGCTGTACGCCGCATGCTCTCCTGGAGCGCCTGCTCTATCTGGTCAACTACATCGCCCAACTGGGCATTCAGTCCATGAAGTCTCACTCCCCGCTTGTTCCACGTCTGCCTAATGCGCTGCAACTTCACCTCGTCGGTAGCGTCACTCAGCAGGATGCGGTTGATTTCATTCACCTTCTCCACGGCGAAACGGAAGGTCAGTACATGGCGATAATAGAGCAAATAGTAAGCCAAAGGCAACTGCAGCAGAAGGAGGATGAGCAGCACGATGGCCACCGTCTTCGAGTTCTCCGACAGCTGCATGGTGCGCACATAGGCTGGCAGCGTAGAGTCAGCTCCCATCTCGCGGTAGAGCTGGGTGTAGACCTTGTTATTGCTACGATAAAGGTCCCACTTGTGTAGGGCAAGAGCAGCCACGGCGCTCTCATTACGCAGGTCGAGAATAACATAATAATTAGTGGGCAGACTGTCCTGGTACCACAACAATTCGGCAGGGAGAACGTCGCTCGGACTGGCTGTCATCAGCACCTTGCCGCCAGGATGAAGCGACAGGTAATGGCGGTTGAGGTAACTGCGGGCAGAGTCAGCATACTGGAGGGTGCGCTCGTACTCGCCGTTGATGTTGCAGAAATAAGCCGAATCGGCAAAAACGTCGGCACGCTGCAGATTGAGCGGGAGACGATGGTTGGCAGCATTGTCGCGCTGATGGCGGAGCGTATTTTGGGCAACAACCTGCTGCGGCAGGCACGTCATCGCCATCAAGCCCACCAGACCTACGAGTCCTACGGAAAGCGACTTCAGCCGACCGCCTATTCCCCGGGGCAGGCGGAAGACAAAGCGGCTGCCCTTGCCCAACTCGCTCTCGGCAAAAATCGAACTCACTGAGAAGATGCTGCTCACCTTCTTGTATTTCTCTATAATACCCTTGCAGTTGAGAAGTCCGAAACCATGACCACCTGTATAAGTGCGGTCGAAGACGTGCTCCAACTGCTTATCGTCCATGCCTACTCCCGTGTCTGTAATGCAGATTTCCACATAAGCATCAGCTATCGAGGCGCTCACCATCACACGGCCACCCTGAGGGGTGAACTTGCGGGCATTGTCGGCCATGGTGTTAATCATGAAAAGCGTCAGCGTACGGTCGGCCTTCACCACTGCCTCGGTGGGCTCTACAACCAGTTCCACGCCCTTCATGTCGAAATTCATCTTGCCCTTCAGCACAATGTCGAACAGGGGCTGCAACGCAAAACTCGTAATACGGAGATTAAGAGTTCCCTGCCGCATCTGGATCCACCGGGTAAGCACCTCGTTGTACTGGTTGATTTTGGCAGTCAGCTCTGAGATGTACTGGTACCTATCCTTCTTCACCGAGTCGGGTTCGTCGCGGTGTTTCAGGCAGTCCACCTCGTGAATCATGCGGTCGATGAAGGGCGTTATGCTGTTGACCAATGCCACCTTGGCACGTTGCTCCAAATGGCGTTTCTTGTTGTCCCTCACGTGGAAGAGCGTCATTTGCAGTTCCTCCTCTATATCCTCCTTCCTGTCGTTCAACTCGCTGATGTGCTGAGCATTGCTATCCTTCCATTGCTGTAAGGGTTCAAGCAGTTTGGTGATAGAGCCACGGTGCACATTCCTGCGGCGCATCCTGTCGAAGAGATAGAGCAGGAACACCACAAGAACGATCATTCCTATCACGGATGCTATCATCCAGTTGAGCAGCACAGCATTGTTGTCGAGCACGGCTGCACGGGCTTCCAACTGCTTGTCCTGTCGGGTTCGCTCCTGCAGGTCGAGATACATGTTGCGGTAAAAATCGCTGTGTGGCTTGTCGTCGATGGCAGAATAGACCAGACAGAGGCGCTCAGCAATGGAGGCCACCAAGTCGGGTGCTGCCTTGATGCGCTTATTGTCGTTGAGCGCATGGTTGAGACAGTCTTCTGCCGAACGGTAGTCGTCTATAGCCCAGTAGCATTCAGCCAGTGTTCGGTAAGCTCCGGCTGTCTGATAAACATCGCCGTAAGACGAGAACAGATTGAGCGCCATCTGGGCCAGGTTGCCTGCCAATAAGCTGTCGGGCACCTGATCAATATTAAGATACTTAATGGAAGGTCTGTTGTTGCGAATCAGGTAACTGCGCAGACTGGGACTCTGCAGATGCTCACTAATGGCCTGCAAGGCGTTAGCCTGCCAATAGGGATAAGGGGTTCCTGAACAAGCCAGCATAAAGCATCGCATCAGGTAGTCGAACTCACCCTGTCCGATTTCCTCAGCTGTTCCGCTGACGATGGCTCCTCCAGCGCCAATATTGTATAAATAGTTGAGATACTGAGCCGTATCTGCCTCCAAGGCTTCAGCATCAATATCGTTTAGAGCCTGCAACATGGGTTTCTCCTGACCTACATAATAGAAATAGGTAGCGGCAACGATGTCTAACTCGGAATGGGCATAAAGGGCACGCTTACGTTCGCGCGGAGGCAGATTGTCGGCTTCCTCACCAATACGGCGGAGCAGGCGCATCGCTTTCTCACGATAAGCATAGAAATCCTTATTGCGCGACTCGCGCTGGCAAAGGCGCATGTTCTGTACGTGGGCAACAAGAATCTCTATCTGGTTGTCGCTGCGCTGTTCCACCTCCACCAAATGTCGGCGAGCCTGCTCGTAATCCATCTTGGCTATGGCTACGAAAGCCAGGTTGTTGTGCGCCTCAGCATAACCTGCAGGATAGTCATCGGCAAGCCTCAAAGCCCTATGTGCCAGAACCTTGGCAGAATCGAGATTACGGTAATGATAAGCATAAGAAAGAGAATTCAGCTCATCTACTTCGCCCTTATGCGACGGCGAACAAGCTGAAAAGAAAAACAGCGCTATCATCAGAAAGGTGATAGCGCTATTGTATAAACGATAATATGTGACTCTACGAATCTCCAATATTATACACGCATATTAAGCGCGAGCCTTTGCGATGTACCCCAAAGCCTCCTGGCACTTTGCTGTAATAGCAGCCCAGTCGCCAGCAGCTACGGTCTCCTTAGGGAAGAGCTTAGAACCCATACCTACACAGAGAACACCGGCCTTGATCCAGGGAGTAAGGTTCTCCTCGGTTGGCTCTACAGCACCTGTTACCATGATGTTGCTCCAGCGCAAAGGTGCCATCACGTTCTTAACGAATGAAGGACCACCTACGTTGCCTGCTGGGAATACCTTGGTTACGTCGCAACCTGCTGCCTGAGCATTGTTGATCTCGGTTACAGAACCACAACCTGGTGAATAAGGAACCAAGCGACGGTTGCAGACAGGAGCAATCTCTGGGTTGAAGTTAGGACCTACGATGAAGTTGGCACCCAACTGGAGGTACAAAGAAGCTGTACCTGCATCAACTACAGTACCAGCACCGAGAATCATCTCTGGGCACTCTTTGTCGGACCACTTCACCAACTCGCCGAAAATCTCGTGAGCGAAGTCACCACGGTTAGTAAACTCGAATACACGAACACCACCCTCGTAGCAAGCCTTGATGACGTTCTTACAAATCTCAATATCCTTGTTGAAGAATACAGGAACCATACCAGTCTCTTTCATGGCTGCCATGACCTGCATTTTGCTAAACTTTGCCATTATCTATATAATATTTATTGTTTATTATTTAATGTTTAGTTGAACTTTAGCAAGTTCAGAAGTTATCGCTGTACACGGCCATTGGCGTTACCACCAGCCAGACTCTCTACCTCGTCAGCAGAAACCAGGTTGAAATCGCCAGGGATAGTATGCTTCAAAGCAGAAGCTGCAACAGCAAACTCGAGAGCCTCAGCCTGATTTGGCTTGGTCAGCAAACCGTGAATCAAACCACCTGAGAATGAGTCACCACCACCTACACGGTCGATGATTGGGTTGATGTCGTAGTGCTTGCTCTGATAGAACTCCTTGCCGTTGTAGATAAGAGCCTTCCAGCCGTTGCGGGTAGCAGAGAGTGACTCACGCAATGTAGAAACTACATACTTGAAACCGAACTCCTTCATCATGCCCTGGAAAATACCATAGTAACCCTCGGCGTCGGTCTTACCGCCCTCTACGTCAGCATCTGGTTTGAAGCCAAGACAAAGCTGAGCATCCTCCTCGTTACCGATGCAAACGTCAACATACTGCATCAAAGGACGCATGACAGAGATGGCCTTCTCAGAAGTCCAGAGCTTCTTGCGGAAGTTGAGGTCTACAGATACTGTCACACCATGACGCTTGGCAGCCTCGCAAGCCAACTTGGTCAACTCGGCAGCCTTATCGCTGATGGCAGGAGTAATGCCACTCCAGTGGAACCACTGAGCACCCTCCATGATTTTATCAAAATCGAAATCAGATGAATCAGCCTCGGCGATTGAACTGTGGGCACGGTCATAGATAACCTTAGAAGGACGCATAGAAGCACCTGTCTCTGCATAGTAAAGACCAACACGCTCACCGCCACGGGCAATGAAGTCGGTATTTACGCCATAACGACGAAGAGCGTTCAGGGCGATCTGACCAATCTCGTGCTTTGGCAACTTAGATACGAAGTAAGCATCATGACCATAGTTGGCTACGCTGACAGCCACATTAGCCTCACCACCGCCAGGGATGATGCGGAATGACTCACTCTGAATGAAGCGATCGTTGCCTTCGGGTGACAAACGAAGCATAATCTCACCTAATGTTACAATTTTTGCCATTGTTGTTTGATAGTTTTTAATTTATTGTTTGTTATTACTTGAATTTATTTCCGCCTATAAGGAATTTCTTGATTTCATTTCTTCTATGATGAAGTTTCTTGGGGCAAAAATAAGCCTTTTTTCTTGAATAAAGAAATAAAAACGACTTTTTTTTTGTTTTTATAGCAAAAAACACGCTGTGCATTCGCACAATTCGATTTTTTATTGTAAATTTGCCCCAAAAATAACTTGTTGTGGTCGCACACAACACAATATACGAATAAGAAGAACTATCCACATTGTGGCTTCGCACAATCCTACTTAAATATATTAAGGTACGCGTGAGCCGCTAACAAAACAAACAAGAAGAAAGAGAATGGCCGAAAAAATCAGAATCAAAGACATTGCTGAAAGAGCTGGCGTTTCTGTAGGTACCGTAGACAGGGTCTTACATGATCGCCCCAATGTTTCGGAACCAGCCCGCAAGAAGGTAGAACAGGCTCTCAAGGAGATGAACTACCAGCCCAATATGTACGCCAGCGCACTGGCTTACAACAAGCAGTACACCTTCTACATGCTGCTGCCAAAGCACGAGTCGGAGGCTTACTGGGAGGAGATAGAAGAAGGGGCACGAAAATGCGAGGACACCAGGCGAGATTTCCACATCGACGTGGAAATCTGTTTCTTCGAACGCTCCAGCGATGAGTCGTTCCGTGAGAAAGCCAGCGAGATCATACAGGCTAAGCCCGAAGGTGTCGTTGTCGTTCCATCTTCACTCGATGTCACACGAGAGTTCACCGACCAATTGCACGAGCAGAACATTCCCTTCATTCTTCTCGACTCCTACATGCCCGACCTCAAGCCCCTGTCGTTCTACGGACAGGACTCTTTCTGCAGCGGATATTTTGCAGCCAAGATGCTGATGATGATTGCCTGCAGGGAGACGGAAATCATGCTCATGCGACAGACGAAGGACGGACGCGTGATGAGTAAGCAGCAGGACAACCGAGAAGTGGGATTTCTGCACTACATGCACGACCACTACCCTAACGTGAAGGTTACCGACCTCGACCTGCCACTCAACGGAACTCGTGCCGAATACAATAAAATGCTGGAGAAGTTCTTCTCTTCCAACCCACAGGTACACCATTGCATCACCCTGACATCCAAGGCACACATCGTGGGCGACTTTCTGCTGAAGACCAACCGACGCAACATCCAGATCATGGGTTACGATATGGTAGAGAAGAACGCCCGCTGCCTGCGCGAGGGAAGCATATCTTTCCTCATCGCCCAGCATGCATACATGCAAGGCTATGCGTGCATCGATACTCTCTTCCAGGCCATCGTGCTGAAAAAGAAAGTTACTCCGGTAAACTACATGCCCATCGAGCTTCTAATGAAGGAAAACGTGGACTTCTACCGCAGAACTCAACTCTAAGAACTCCCTCACATACGAAATAAAAAACAATATAAAAAACAACCTACAAAAAAATGAAACAATCAAGCTTTATCAAGATCAACCCTGCCGACTCGGTAGTGGTTTGTCTCCGCCCATTCAAGCAGGGCGAGATTATCGAGGTTGACGGCAAGACCATCACCTTGTTACAAGACACCCCAGCAGGACACAAAGTCCTCATCGACAATGCTGCTGAAGGAACCAATATCCTGAAATACGGCTACCCTATCGGTCATGCAAAGAAAGACCTGAAACAGGGAGAATGGGTCAACGAGAACAACCTCAAGACCAACCTTGCCGGAACTTTGGAATACACCTACAATCCTGTAGAGGAGATCCTGAACATCGAGAACGAGAACCGTACTTTCAAGGGCTATGTACGCAAGAATGGCGAGGTAGGTGTGCGCAATGAGATTTGGGTCGTTCCTACAGTAGGCTGTGTGAACGGTATTGCCGAGAAGCTCGTCGACCTGCTCAAGCAGGAAACCAAGTGCGAGGGCATCGACGCTATTCACGCATGGCACCACAACTTCGGCTGCTCTCAGCTTTCGGGCGACCACGAGAACACACGCAAAGTGCTTCGCGACATCTGTCTTCACCCTAACGCAGGCGCAGTACTCGTACTCTCCCTGGGTTGCGAGAACAACCAGCCAGACGAGTTCATGAAGATGCTGGGCGACTACGACAAAGACCGCATCAAGCTCTTGGTAACTCAGAAAGTGGAAGGCGACGAGCTCGAGGAAGGCATGAAACTGCTCCGCGAACTCTATGTTCTGGCCAAGGAAGACAAGCGACAGGAGGTTTCGGTCAGCAAACTGCGCGTAGGTTTGAAGTGCGGTGGATCAGATGGATTCAGCGGAATTACTGCCAACCCATTGGTAGGCGAGTTCTCCGACTGGCTCGTGGCACAGGGCGGAACTTCTATCCTCACCGAGGTGCCTGAGATGTTTGGCGCTGAGACCATCCTGATGAACCGTTGCGAGAACAAGGAACTCTTCGACAAGACAGTTCACCTCATCAACGACTTCAAGGAGTACTTTCTCTCTCATGGTGAGCCTGTAGGCGAGAATCCTTCTCCAGGCAACAAGGCGGGTGGTATTTCTACACTCGAGGACAAGGCTCTCGGTTGTACACAGAAGTGCGGTCGCGCTCCAGTCAGCGGTGTACTCCAGTATGGTGACCGTTTGGAGACAACGGGTCTGAACCTTCTCTCTGCACCAGGCAACGACCTCGTAGCTTCCACAGCCCTTGCTTCTGCCGGCTGTCAGCTGGTTCTCTTCACCACTGGTCGCGGTACGCCATTCGGCACCTTCGTACCAACCATGAAGATTTCCACCAACAGCAACCTCTACCGCAACAAGCCAAACTGGATTGACTTCAACGCAGGCGAACTGGTGGAAGGTACTGAAATGAAGGACTTGGTACGCAAGTTCATCGACAAGATTATCGCAGTAGCCAATGGCGAAGAAGCTCGCAACGAGTACAACGGCTATCGCGAAATCTCTATCTTCAAGAACGGCGTAACGCTGTAAATAAAGTGAATAAATAGACTAAAAAATGAGCAATAAGAAAGGATTACTGGCACTCTCGCCATTGTTTCTGTTGATACTGCTGATAGCTGTCTTTACCATCCATTCGGTAAGGAGCAACGGTTCGGGCGACAATCTGTCGCTTACGGTGGCTTTCATGATTTCCAGCATCTATGCTGTGGCAATATCAGGAGGACTGCCCATCAAGAAGCGCATCGACACCTACAGCCGTGGAGCCGGAGCCAGTAATCTGATGCTTATGCTCTGGATTTATGTGCTGGCAGGAGCATTTGCTGCATCTGCCAAGGCCATGGGAGCTGTCGATGCTACCGTCAACCTGGCTCTCAGCATCCTTCCTGCCAGCATGATTCTGCCAGGACTCTTCCTGGCGGCTTGTTTTATCTCTCTTTCCATCGGAACAAGTGTGGGCACAGTAGTAGCACTCGTTCCTATTGCTGCAGGACTGGCACTTTCGGTAGACGCCAACTTAGGGCTTACCGTAGCTGTCATTGTGGGTGGAGCCTACTTTGGAGACAACCTCTCCTTCATCTCCGACACCACTGTGGTGGCCACGCAGACGCAGGAATGCCGCATGAGCGACAAGTTCCGCATCAACTCACTCATTGTCGTTCCCGCTGCCATCATCATACTCATCGTCTACGCCATCATGGGAGCAGAAACCAAGGCTCCTACGCAGGTGGCAGAGGTAGAATACATCAAGGTGATTCCTTATCTCCTGGTTCTCGTCACAGCCATTGCCGGCATGAACGTGATGGCTGTTCTCACTATGGGAACTCTTCTTTGCGGAGCCATAGGCATTATCGAAAACCTCATGGGAATCCCGAACTCATACGATTTCTTCGGTTGGTTCTCGGCCATGGGAAACGGAGTCATCAGCATGGGCGAACTCGTCATCATTGCCATGATGGCTGGCGGAATGCTCGAAACCATCAGGGAGAACGGAGGCATCAACTTTATCATCAGCAAGATAACTGCTCACGTCAAAAACAAGCGGGGAGCCGAGCTCTCGATTGCTGCCTTAGTGTCGTTCGTCAACCTCTGTACGGCCAACAATACCGTAGCGATTCTTACCGTGGGAAATATCTCCAAGAAGATAGGCGACAAGTTCGGAGTTGACAACCGAAAGGCCGCAAGCATCCTCGACACTTTCTCGTGCTGCGTGCAGGGACTCATCCCGTACGGCGTACAGATGCTCCTGGCAGCAGGACTGGCGCACATCAGCCCCATCGACATTCTTCCCTATCTCTACTACCCCATGGCCATAGGCGTAGCGGCACTAATGGCCATTCTGTTCAGATATCCACGACGTTACAGCTGATAAAGAAAAGAGATTAGCTTAACTCTTTGATAACTTCTGAACTTGCAAAATTAAATAATTACCTACACCCCTAAAAATATAGTAAAAGAATGGACTTTTTGCAGCGCAACCTTTTCGCCCAGTTACGTACCGACAACTTCGGAACCAAAGAAGAACTGGAGCCTATGACTGTCTTCAAAAAAAAGAAGATAGCCCAGATGATGAAGAATCTCAATGCCGTTCCTGCCGGAGCTGTATTGATGAACAATAATTTCCTGAACAGACGACTCATCAAGATTCAAAAAGAGGAGCGCCACTCCATCGACACCTCCACTGAGACGCTCTATCTGTTGCGCTTACTGGTAAGCAACATCAACGGAATTCTCGCCAATGGAATCAGTATTAGAGGCATTATCCAGTTGGGACAATACCTCAGAACAAGAGGCGATAAGGTTGACTTCATCAAGTTAGAATCCTGGCTACGCAAACTCCACATCCAGCGCATGGCTCAACTGGAGGGCAGCGTGCTCATCACCTTCTTCAACTTCGAAAAAGACGAGATTCCCTTTGTACGCAGAGTGGAAAAAGGCGCCTACAAACTCACCCTACGCTCCCTCTATTACAACACGCAGGAGGCAAAAGACATCGAGTTCGAACAGACTGCCACTGGCTTTGTACGTACAACAGGAGGCACCATGCGCAAGAGCCTCAGACGAAGCATGCGCTACATAACTTATGCCCCCATTGAGACCATCAGCAACTTTACCCACAAGGTATTCCACTCGCTTTCTGAAATCGAAGAGTAAAATATATCTAAAAAATCACGCTCTTCGGTGGCAGATAGCATGTTTTTTAGTAACTTTGCAGTTATGAAGAAAATCATCATAACTATTATCACCACCCTACTCACCCTCAGCACCCACGCACAGTTCGTACAGTGTGAGGATACTTGCCAACATGTGCATGGCATCGACCTCAGCCACTATCAGGGAAATGTGTTCTGGGAAACCGTAGGCGACAACACCAAAATGGCGTATGTTTATCTCAAGGCTACAGAAGGAGGGACCAATGTAGACAGCAAATACAAACAGAATATAGACCTTGCCCACAGATACGGACTCAAGGTTGGTTCTTACCATTTCTACCGTGCTCGCATTCCACAGCAGACACAGCTCAAGAACTTCATGGCTCAATGCCGTCCAAGCGATCAGGACTTGCTGCCCATGATAGACGTCGAGACAAAGAGCGGAATGGACACAGAGCAATTCTGCGACTCCCTTTTCAAGTTTCTGTTGCTTGTAGAGAAAGCCTACAAGCAGAAGCCGCTCATTTATACGGGAGCCAACTTCTACGATCATTACCTTCTGGGCAAGCTCGACAGCTATAAACTCATGATTGCGCAGTACACCAAGCGCACACCTGTTCTTAAGGACGGACGCGACTTCGAGATGTGGCAGTACACGGGTAAAGGCAGACTCAATGGAGTCAACGGATATGTGGACAAGAGCCGATTCATGGGCAACCACAGGCTCAGGGAAATCAGATTCCGGCACCGATAAATATTCACCTATCAATACAAGGACTCAACTTTCCAAGTATGCAAAATAAAAAAAGTAGTTAGAAAAGTTAAAACCAAATACATCTCAATACAGGATGTGTAATGGTCTATGTTAAGTGCGGAGACAAATGCCTGGCATCCCCAGCAAAAAAGACAGTTGTCTTAACTCCCGGAAAATCTCATTTTAAGAATATACACTCAACTAAAAAACATAATAAAAATGGCGATTATAAAATGTCCAGAATGCGGACACCCCGTTAGCGACAAAGCACCCACATGTCCTACTTGTGGCGTAGAGATAGCTGGCAAGATTACCACTTGTACCAACTGCGGCACTGCATATTTCAGCAATCTGAATATGTGTCCCAACTGTCATTGTCCTAACACAAGAAGCGTTGCCACTCCTTCTGTACCAACGACTCAGAAAGGAGCAACAACACCTCCAGTTCCTACAATTCAACCAGGCACAGTCATTCCTCCCATTCCGGAATCACCAGCTGCCAACGAGGACAAAAAGGAGAAGAAGAAGTCCAACCGCACCATCTTGATTTGCTCGTTCATCTTTGCACTCATCGTTTGTGGCACACTCTTTTATTTCTATCACAACGCCAACGAGCAACAGGAAGAGGAAGCCTACGAATACGCCATGCAGAGCAACGATCCGGACGTTCTTCAGAGCTATCTCGACACCTACAAGGATGCCGACCAGGCTCATATCGACTCCATCATGTCGCACCTCAACGCCCTCAAGACCATAGACAACGACTGGACCAACGCCGTGGTGAGCGGTTCAAAAGAGGCAATAGAAGCCTACTTGCAGAAATACCCCAACTCGCCCCACAGACAGGAGGCATGGAACAAAATCGACTCCATCGACTGGCAGGTAGCCAAGAAAGCAGACACGGCTGAAGCCTATCAGATTTACCTCGACCAGCACACCGACGGATCACATATCGAAGAGGCAGAGAACGCCATGAAGAAAGCCTTGAGCCGCGACCTACAACCCGAAGAGAGCCAAATGGTCAGCAGTCTGTTCCGCAAGTTCTTCCAGAGCATCAACTCGCGCAACGAGGACGGACTCACCTCTACCTGCGAAGATGTCCTATCTTCACTTTTAGGCAAGACAGCCGCCACCAAGAACGACGTGCTCACCTTTATGCACAAGTTGTATAAAGAAGACGTCACCAATCTGAACTGGCGCCTTAACAACGATTATCAAATCAAGAAACGAGAGATTGGCGACGAGGAATACGAGTACCAGGTAGTGTTCACTGCCCGTGAGGATGTAAGCCGCACAGACGGAAGCACCCAGGAAGGCACATTCAAAATTACCGCCACCGTCTCACCCGACGGCAAAATCTCATCTTTCAACATGGCTAAGATTGACCTATAGTCACACCTTCTTCTGGGAGTAACAACGTGCATCTTTAAGGAGTAAGGAGGCTTATTCTTATCGGATGACAATGGCGTTACCGGTGTTGACACCAGATTAAGTTAACTTCATGAATAGATTAAGTTAACTTCTTGTGCTCGTTGAACTAAGTTCTTGCGCCCGTTAAGATAGATGCGCCCTGAAGAACTAAGACACAATCAAAATCTTGTGCTTTAGCTCATCAGGGCGCAGCTTTTATTGAAGTAAAAAGAATGCAAAAGAAAGGGAAATGCTGGACAGAGAAAACTCTGCCAACATTTCCCTGCAGTAAAGGATGAAGCGCTTACTTAACCTTAGCACCCCAGTACTTCACGTACTTTATCTTTTTGCCCTGAGTGCCCGTGGGTTTGTTCCACTTGCCACCCAGGATGAGGATAGTTGTCTTCTTACCAGCAGGCACTGCGTTAACAGCATCCTGAAGGGTCATGAAGTTGCCACGGCCTTCTGCTGACACCACATAATCGTAGTGACGGACATGCTTTCCGAGATCAGGAACAGCCTTACCAATAGCATCTGCCAAGGCTCCAGCTATGATGCGCGCGCCATAAACATTATAGTGGGTATTGTCCATACGGCCCTTAGGAATACTGGGAACCTCGCCTGGCTTATACCACATATGCAGGCTGCGGCTCCCCTTAATACCGAGGGAAGTCTCTATGTCGTGCGTGATTTTTGTAGCATCAACAAAAGGAACATTCAACTCCTGAGCAACACAGCGTGGGGCTACGACATAGGCTCCGTGAGTGTCGATAAGGGTATCGCTGTTGATTTTCTCTTCTCCATCGAACACAGTCTTGCGAAGCTTCTCATCGTCGTCATTCTTCAGGTTCTCAGCATACCAGCAACGACGAACCACAGAGTTGAACAATACAGGAATGCCGCCTTTCTGACGGGTTTCCTCTACGAAACGACGCAAGTTGGCATCGAATGTTGACCCCGGATCAGTATGACGGTCGGGCTTAGGCTTTTCGTCGTTATGACCAAACTGGATGAACACATAGTCACCTGGCTTCAGTCTGTCGAGAACCTTCTGCCATCGTCCCTCATTGATGAAACTCTTGGAACTGCGACCATTCACAGCATGATTGTCAACCAATATCTTGTCATCGAAAAATCCCTGCAACACCATTCCCCAGCCTCGCTCGGGATTGTCCTTGAAGTTAGATTTCTCGGCTGCAGTAGAGTCGCCAATAACAAAGATAGTTGTAATCTTTGTGCTCGACGTCATGACAAACAGCGTCATTGCAAGACATAATAAAAGTGATAGTTTTTTCTTCATATTTTTTTGTTCTGTTATTAGTTTTATTAGAGTAAAAAATCCATGACCTACTCACGCAGCCCATGGACATGAAATAGTTATGCCCTCACACCAGAGGGCTATGTAAAAAGTAATTTACTTATTGTTTTCTATGTAAAGGGCAATCGCCTCTCTCCTACTTCACGGTAGCAATCAGTTTCTCAGCTGTTACGAGGGTCTGCTCGCCACTTTCCATGTTCTTGAGAGTCACTTTGCCTGCAGCCATTTCATTCTCGCCCGCAAGTACAACAAACGGAATGTTCTTGGCATTAGCGTAGCTCATCTGTTTCTTCATCTTTGCCTTGTCGGGGAAGATTTCTGAACGGATTCCTGCCTGGCGAAGCTTGCCCACGATGGGCAGACAGTATGCAGTCTCGGTCTCGCCAAAATTGATGAACAACACCTGAGTAGAATTGACAGCCTCCTTGGGATAGAGGTCGAGTGCATTCAGCACATCGTAGATACGGTCGGCGCCAAAGCTGATACCTACACCGCTGAGACCTGGGAGTCCGAAGATTCCTGTAAGGTTGTCGTAACGACCACCACCCGTGATGCTTCCCATAGGTGTGTCGAGCGCCTTCACCTCGAAGATAGCACCTGTATAATAGTTTAATCCGCGAGCCAAGGTAAGATCGAGCTCTATCTCGTTGTTCAAACCTACGGCCTTCAACGTATCAAGGATAAAACGAGTCTCCTCTACGCCCTTTAGTCCTGTCTCTGAACCCGCGAGTACCTGCGAGATGACCTCCAGTTTTTCCTCGTTAGAGCCAGAAAGTGAGATGATGGGCTGCAACTTCTCGATGGCTTCCTCTGAGATTCCGTCATTACGCAGTTCCTCGTTCACCTTCTCGAGTCCTATCTTGTCGAGCTTGTCTATGGCGACTGTGATGTCTACGATCTTCTCTGCCTCGCCTATCACCTCAGCAATGCCAGTAAGGATCTTGCGGTTGTTGATTTTGATGCACACACGTACACCGAACTTAGTGAATACGGTGTCAACAATCTGCATCAGTTCAACCTCGTTGAGCAAAGAGTCGGAACCAACAACGTCGGCATCGCACTGATAGAACTCACGATAACGACCCTTCTGTGGACGATCTGCTCGCCATACAGGCTGAATCTGATAGCGCTTGAAAGGCAACTGCAACTCCTCGCGATGCTGTACCACATAGCGTGCGAAAGGAACTGTAAGGTCGTAGCGTAACCCCTTCTCGCAGAGTTTGGCTGCCAACTTCAGTGAGTTGAGAGAATGAAGATCCTCGTCACTCACCTTGTTCATATAGTCGCCAGAATTGAGAATCTTGAAGAGCAGCTTGTCCCCCTCTTCACCGTATTTACCCATCAGCGTCTGAAGTGTTTCCATCGCTGGGGTTTCTATTTGTTGAAATCCGTAAAGGGCATAGACTTCTTTGATGGTGTCGAAGATGTAGTTGCGCTTAGCCATCTCAACAGGTCCGAAGTCGCGTGTTCCCTTTGGAATACTTGGTTTCTGAGCCATTTAATTCTGTATGTTGTTTAAAGTTTAATGTTTAATGCCTAACGCAATGATTTACTCAGAAAGTAAACCATCAACACTAAACATTAAACACTATCAAATTATTTACGTACGATGGTCTGAGCACGGTCAGGACCGATAGAGATGATGCCGATACGTGTCTCGAGGAAATCCTCTACGAAGGCTATATAGTCCTTGAACTCCTGTGGGAACTCGTCCTCGGATGTAAACTGGGTCATGTCAGTGTTCCAGCCCTTGAACTCCTTGTAAACAGGCTCCACATCATCAATTTCGTAAGGGAAATCGGTTGTCACTGTGCCATCCTTCAACTTATAAGCCACACAAGCCTTGATAGTCTCGAAGCTGTCGAGTACATCGCTCTTCATCATGATCAGTTGGGTAACACCATTCACCATGACAGAGTATTTCAACTGTACCAAGTCGCACCAGCCACAACGGCGCTCACGACCTGTCACCGCACCATACTCATGCCCCAGGTCACGAATCTTGGCACCAGTCTCGTCAAAGAGCTCTGTTGGGAAAGGACCAGCACCCACACGTGTGCAGTAAGCCTTCATGATACCATATACATTACCTATCTTGTTAGGACCGACGCCCAATCCGATGCAAGCTCCTGCACAAATAGTGTTGGAAGAAGTGACAAAAGGATAAGAACCGAAGTCTACATCAAGCATGGTTCCCTGAGCACCTTCGCAAAGAATATCCTTGCCAGAACGCAACACCTTGTTGATTTCCACCTCGCTGTCTACCATACGGAACTGCTTCAGATATTCGATGCCTTCCATCCAGGTCTTCTCTACTTCTGTGATATCGAAATCAGTATAACCGAGCGAAGCTATCTGCTTGAGGTGCTTTGCCTTATGAGCCTCATACTTAGCCTCGAAGTTATCCAGAATATCGCCAACACGCAGACCAGTACGGCTCACCTTGTCGGTATAAGTAGGACCAATGCCCTTGCCTGTAGTTCCCACCTTGTTCTTACCCTTAGAGGCTTCGATGGCAGCATCGAGCACACGATGAGTAGGCATGATGAGATGTGCTTTTTTAGAGATATAGAGACGGCTCTTCAGGTCGTGACCGCTCTTCTCAAGATCCTTGGCCTCCTGCATGAAAAGGTCGGGAGCCAATACCACACCATTACCAATGATGTTTACCTTGCCACCCTGAAAAATACCTGATGGGATGGAGCGAAGCACATACTTCTGGCCTTCAAACTCCAAGGTATGACCGGCATTAGGACCACCCTGGAAACGTGCAATGACATCATACTTAGGGGTCAATACGTCAACCACCTTTCCCTTACCTTCGTCGCCCCACTGCAATCCGAGCAGGACATCAACTTTACCTGTGTTCATTTTTATATATTGTTATAATTCAAGTTTCTTTACCATGTTCACAGACCGGCAGCCTTGCCTTTCTGCTTGTTCTGGCAGGCAGCACAGAGTCCGTAGATATAGAGTGCAAACTCATCACACCTGAAATCGTGCAACTGCGTCTGTCCAATGGCCTGAGTCACTAAAGGTGCGTCAATATCGGTCACACCTCCGCAAACCGTACACACTTGGTGCACATGATTCTCGCGCCCTAAAGACGCTTCATACTTAGTGCCTTGCGCCAATCCATGCCTTACGACAAGCTTCAACTCTACCAGGAGATGAATCGTATTGTAAAGCGTAGCACGGCTTACACGAAAGCCACTCTTTGATAAATACTCCCCCAATTCTTCCAGCGTGAAATGCTTGTCAATGCTGTACACAGCATCCAAAATAGCATAACGCTCAGGGGTTTTGCGGTGTTGACAGGCCTCAAGATAATCGTCCAAGACCTTCTTCACCCGAACCTTTACGTCGTCTGTCATAATACTCGTTAGTTACATAAAACGCACAAAGATACTTATTATTTACGACATAGAGGAAAATCTTATTTTAAAAAATCTAAATTACTCCAGTTAGGCTGCAAGAACATCCTGTTGCAACCACGAGATTCCGCTTCATTTCTTCAGTTCCTCCATCTTTCGGAGTTCCTCATAAATGCGCTGCACAGGCAGTCCCATCACATTGAAATAACTGCCCTTGAGACCCACACATCCCACGTAACCTATCCATTCCTGGATGCCGTAGGCACCAGCCTTGTCGAAGGGTTTGTAATGATTTACATAATAGTTGATCTCCTGCTCGTCAAGTTTTTTGAAACTCACCTCGGTCACTACGGAGAACTGACGTTGCAGCTCACGTGTAGTGAGACAAACGCCCGTCACCACATGATGGGTCTTTCCACTCAACATACGCAACATGCTGTAAGCCTCCTCTGCATCGTGAGGCTTACCTAAGATAACACCCTTGCATTCCTGGTCGTTCAGAAAACCGTCAGATGGTGCTATCACAACCGTATCTGCAGTGAGAACCAACAAGTTATCATCACCTTCTTCAAGAAGTGATTGATAGGCATCAGCCTTCTTGCGAGCTATATACAGAGCCGTATCATACGCATTCAGCGTATCGGGAAAGCTCTCGTCTATACCCTGCATCACCCTTACCTCGAAAGGAATGTCGAGTCCTGCTAAAAGTTCCTTACGGCGAGGCGAATTGCTCGCTAATATGATTTTATATTTCATTTATCTTATCTTCTTTAACCCGGAATTATGAACGTCCAAACATACTTATCAAACACCTTATCTCTCTACCATCCAAACGCCTTGGCATCGGCTAGCCATTTGTTCTGTGCCCGCAACACCTGTTCTATAATGTCGCGTCCCACACCTTCGCCTCCTTTGCGCGATGACACATAGGCGGAAATGCCCTTAATGTCGGGACAGGCATCGGCAGGACAGCAAGGACATCCGCAAAGGCGCATGATTTCGTAATCAGGAATATCGTCACCCACATAGATAACTTCCTCATCCTGCAGACCATAACGGGTCAGGAAATCCTTATAGGTAGTAACCTTGACAGCACACCCCATGTAAATATCCTCCACTCCGAGTCCGGCATAACGCTTACGTACGGCCTCGGTGGTGCCGCCTGTTATGATGGCGATTCGGAGCCCCAATTTTTGAGCCAACTGGATGGAATAACCATCCTGTATGTTGACTGTACGCAGGGGTTCTCCCGCGGCAGAAAGGGTAATGGTCTGTCGTGAAAGTACGCCGTCGACATCAAATATCACGGTCTTTATCTTTGTCAAATCGTAATTGATCATAATCGTATTCTGTTTACTTCTCCTCACTCATTCTGTGGATGTTCATACTCATACGCTCATAGATGTCCTTGAGCAAGGGATTGTCGCGCAAGAGCGAAGACTGTGCACGAATAACATTCTGGTCGTACCTGACAGCAGGTCCTGTCTGAGCCTCCTGAGGCGTGAGCACATGCACCTTACGGGCTGTCTCATCGATAAGCGGAAGCATCACATCAAAAGGAATACCATGCTTCTTTAGAATATCATAACTAACTGCATAACAATGATTTACAAAGTTACAAGCAAAGACTGCCGAGAGATGCAGATACTTTCTATCCTCACTCGACAGCTGATAGATTTTAGTTGTCAACCCCTGAGCCAACTGCATCAGCACGTCGCGGGCATAGTCGTCATTTGCTTCTACGAAACAGGGAATATCATGGAAAGAAACCGTCTTCTCTTTCGAGAACGACTGCATAGGATAGAAAACACCATAATGAAGCGCCATGCCGGCAAACACGTCCATGTTGACCGAACCTGCTGTATGAAGAAAGACCTTCGTACTCCTGCCCGAACAGAGCGCCTGCACAAGATCGGGCAACACACTGTCCTTCACTGAGATAATATACACATCAGCATCCTTGCGCACCTTTTCGATTTCGGTAACAGGAGCTCCACCAGCAAGCGTTGCCAAGGCGCTGGCCGACTCCATCGTGCGACTATAAACCTGCAGGATATCGTGTCCTGCCTCCAAGAGAGCCTTGCCCAAATTAGTGGCTAACCGGCCCGCTCCAATCAATATTACTTTCATAATAGTGCAAAAATACTAAAAAGATTGGATATGAGAGGCATCATACTTGCTTTTTTAGAAATAATTTATTATTTTTGCCATGTGAACGAATGTTGTATTGATATTTATACAAAATCGAAAGACTTGCCAACTCTTCTCGAAGGCAACTACTTTCACAGCCGTGAGTTGTTTATTATCTACGAACAGACTCCCGGCTGTACTCCCTATATGGTTGTAGTTTCCAACAAAGAGGGACAGACTTTGGCGCAGCTTCTTGTGGCAGTGAACAGAAAGGGAAACTGGTTTCCTCCTTATATATATACACACGCGCACGCGCACGAGGAAGGAATCTATGCCAACGAAGCCTACAAGGAGGAGTTCTTCTGCAAAATGCTGCAGGCCATCACTCTGCGGCTCGACCGCCGACTGTGTCTGTACATTGAGTTCTCGGGCATCAGAAAGAAAATGTTTGGCTACCGCGCCTTCAGGCAGCAGGGCTACTTCCCCGTTGTCTGGCAGGAGGTTCACAACTCGCTCCACAGCAAGGTGCCCGAGGAAAGGCTCTCAGAGAAAATACAGCAGCGCATCAAAAAGCTGAAAGACAAGGGTATCATTACCCAGACAGCAACCAACAGGGAAGACATCCACTCGTTCCATCAACTGCTGAAACGATACTACCGTTTCAAGCCTCGCCGACATATTCCCAACGAGCAATATTTCCAAGAAATGGCAAAGAGCCACAATGCCAAGATTTTCCTTACCACCTATGGAGGGAAAAACATAGGCGGTTGCGCCTGTGTCTACTCCGAAGGCAATGCCTACCTGTGCTACTTAGCCGCCAAAAGAAAGACCTATTCCATGCTCCACCCTGACACCATGGTCGTATGGAACGCTATACAGTATGCCTACGAGCACAATTATAACCACATCTACTTTATGGATGTAGGACTTCCCTGGCACAGGAATCCTTTCCGTGAATTCATTCTCAGCTTTGGCGGAAAACCTGTCTCCAAGTACAGATGGTTCCGTTTCTACAGCCACACCATCAACAAAATCCTGTCATGGCTGTATAAGGACAAATAATTCGATATTATTTCTACAACTTCCAAACTTGCTAAAAAACGAACAAAGTTTTTTAAAGACAAAAACGTAAAAAACAGCAGAAAGAAAAGGACACGAAAAAAGGGCTCCGCTATGCGTGCCCCATTCCTCTGTTAAGCAATTCGAGTCCCCGCTCCGTGCAGATTCCCCGAACGATGACCATAAAGAAATTGTCGAAGATGGTCTGCATGGAATACATGCGGTAAAGCTGAAGGTGCATAATCTCATTCATGGTGATGTGCCCCACATTCGAGATAAAAGGATAGTCAATATCACTACGGAACAAGCCCTCCTTCACCCCACACTCATAGAAGCGCATTCTGTCCTCCACTTCATGTTCGTGTACAGACTTCATGTAAGCCACCACACGAGGCATGTGCTGTATCTCCTCATAAAACTTGACGCCCACCTGCTCACATAACTCCATCTGCACGCGATAGAAATAACAAATGATATCAATCACATTGTGATTATTCTCAGAAGCAAATTGATCAAGCATTCTTCTAAGTTCCTCATCCTGAGCTCTTATACCAGCCAACAGCAGTTCCTCCTTGTCGCCAAAAATCTCGTACACAGTACGCTTAGACACATGAAGCCCCCGAGAAATCTCATCCATTTTCACAGCTTTAATTCCCCTCTGACGAAACTCATTCATGGCGTATTCAATAATTTTGCTTTTCAATTCACGCCTATAGTCATTTGTTATGTTCATTGCAGTATTCGTATGTTTTCTTTCTTGTTTCGACTTTTTTTCTTCGCAAAGTTACAAAAAAAATCAAAGAAACCTACCATTATTCATTAGTTTTTTATTACCTTTGCACAAAAAATATGAGATTGTGCACAAAAAGCATAATTTTTGTAAGAATATAAAACTTTAAACCGCTATATAATTATGGTAAAAATTTCTAAAGAGGCAGCTCTCGCCTATCACGAGAACAATCGACCTGGCAAAATCGAGGTAAAGCCAACCAAACCTTACCACACCCAAACCGACTTGAGTTTGGCTTACTCTCCTGGTGTAGCCTATCCATGTTTGGAAATCCAGCAAACCCCAGACTCAGTCTATAAGTACACAGACAAAGGCAACTTAGTGGCAGTTATCAGTAACGGAACAGCCGTACTGGGACTTGGCGACATTGGTGCCATGAGTGGCAAGCCAGTAATGGAAGGAAAGGGTCTGCTGTTTAAAATTTATGGTGGAATCGACGTGTTCGACATCGAGGTGGCAGAGAAAGACCCCGAGAAATTCTGCGAAGCTGTAGAGAAAATTGCTCCTACCTTCGGTGGAATCAATCTTGAGGACATCAAGGCTCCACAATGTTTCTATATAGAGGACAGACTCAAGCGCACCCTTGACATTCCTGTGATGCACGACGATCAGCATGGCACAGCCATCATCTCGGCTGCAGGTCTCAAGAATGCCCTTGAGGTAGCAGGCAAAAATATTGCTGACGTAAAGATCGTAGTCAACGGAGCCGGAGCTGCAGCCATCAGCTGTACCAAGCTCTATGTGGCTTTGGGTGCACAGGTAAAGAATATTGTGATGCTCGACTCCAAGGGCGTCATCACCAGCGACCGTGAGAACCTGACCGAGCAGAAGAAGCTCTTCGCTACCGACCGTCGTGATGTTCATACTCTCGAGGAAGCAGTGAAGGGTGCCGACGTATTCGTAGGACTCAGCAAGGGCAACGTCCTCTCTCAGGACATGATTCGCTCGATGGCGGACTCTCCTATAGTCTTCGCCCTCGCCAACCCTGTACCTGAAATCAGCTACGAGGATGCTATGGCAAGCCGTCCAGACGTATTGATGTCAACAGGCCGCAGCGATTATCCAAACCAGATCAACAACGTGATCGGATTCCCATACATCTTCCGTGGTGCGCTCGATGTTCACGCACGTGCCATCAACGAGGAGATGAAGATGGCTGCCGTACGTGCCATCGCCGATCTGGCCAAGCAGCCTGTTCCAGATGTGGTGAACGATGTTTACCACGTCAACGACCTGACCTTCGGTCCTAAATACTTCATTCCAAAACCTGTAGACCCACGCCTTATCACAGAGGTGAGTGCAGCCGTAGCCAAGGCTGCTATGGAAAGCGGTGTAGCCCGCACACCTATCACCGACTGGGAAGGCTACAAGCAGCACCTGCGTGAGCTCTTAGGTCAGGAGACAAAACTCACCCGCAAGTTGCACGACACAGCCCGCCTGCATCCTCAGCGCGTGGTATTCGCCGAAGGCGGCAACCCCACCATGCTGAAAGCAGCCGTACAGGCCAAGGCCGAAAGTATTTGCCAGCCTATCTTGCTGGGCAACCCCGATCGTCTGAACCGTGTGGCTTCTCGTCTGAAGCTCGACTTGAGCGACATCGAGATTATCGATATGCGTGCAGACAATGAGCAGGGCCGTCGTGCCACATTTGCCAAGCACCTGGCAGAGAAGCGTGCCCGCGAGGGTTACACCTTCGAGGAGGCTTACGACAAGATGTATGAGCGCAACTACTTCGGTATGTCACTCGTAGAGCAAGGCGACGCTGATGCCTTCATCACCGGTCTTTACACCAAGTACTCCAACACGATCAAGGTGGCAAAGGAAGTCATCGGCATTCGTCCTGAGTTCAAGACTTTCGGTACCATGCACATTCTCAACACCCAGAAGGGAGTATTCTATATAGCTGATACATTGATCAACCGTCACCCCGACGAGGACGTGCTTACCGATATCGCCAAGTTGTCGGCTCACACCGTGAAGTTCTTCAATGAGGAACCTGTCATCGCCATGCTGAGCTACTCCAACTTCGGTACCGATGCTGCAGGTTCACCTGTCAAGGTTCACAAGGCTGTGGCAGAGATGCAGAAAATTTACCCCGACCTTGCCATCGACGGTGAGATGCAGGTCAACTACGCACTCAACAAGCAATTGCGCGATGAAAAATATCCATTCTCTCGCCTCAAGGGCAAAGATGTCAACACATTGGTATTCCCTAACCTGAGCAGCGCCAACGCTTCTTACAAGCTCCTGCAGGCTCTCAACCCAGAAGCCGAGATCATTGGTCCTATCCAGATGGGTCTTAACAAGCCTATCCACTTCACCGACTCTGAGGGAAGCGTGCAAGACATCGTCAACATCACAGCCGTGGCTGTCATCGACGCCTACGTGGAGAAGATCAAGAACAACAAGCAGTAAGAGGCTTTTTAAGAGATTTTCTCTGGAGTTGAAGAAGTTAAGGAGTTAAGGAAAATGCTTTAGTGGAATAGAAATTAAACACTAAACATCAAACATTTCCTCCAAAGTTGTTGGCTTTAACTTCTAACGATCGAAGGGAGTGGTAACTTCTCACAAATGACAACTTCTCTTAACTTGCGTACACCTGCAAAAAGTTGAAGAAGTAAAAAAAAGTGCAAGAGTCGCGAACAACGGCTTTTGCACTTTTTTTATTTTCTTTTTCATAACACTTATCAACTTAAAACTCGCTAACTTAAAATTATCAAAAAGGAGCCTAATGTAAACGATTGCATAATTTTTCAAGTTAAATTCTGTTAATAAAACAAATTGTGCGCCCACACAGCAAAAACATCAAAAAATAAACAAGAAAAAGTTTGGCTGTATCAAAAAAAGGCCGTATCTTTGCCATCGTTATCCTGAAAACAATCTTTTTACCTTAAAAGGAACTAATACCTATTGAAGATTTGGAGCGGTAGCCTGTGAAGGTCATCGCTTTTTTTTGTCTTTCGCAATTGTTTTTTTTAGCATCAGTTGTATTCTTTAATGCAGTTTTTCTCTATTTCGCAAAAAATATCGTATCTTTACATTCCGAACATTCAAATGCCCCATTGGGGAATCACAATATATGAGAAAAGAAATCATCCATCGCATCAATCAATTAGGCAAGGAAGGCAAGCCCTTTCTCTTTGTCATCGACTATCAGGGCAACCAAGCTTTCATAGAGCCACCAAGCGTGCCTTTCTCTTAGACCAAGGCGCCATCACCAAGAAAGGCCTTACTCCCGATGACCTCATGAAGGCAGACCACAATAACTTCCACAAAAACGATGCCTCAACTCCCCAAAATTCTTGATGTACGAAAGTGCAGTGAAAAGATAATCACTATTTAGAATCCGTCTAATCCCCATTTGTTGGTATTAGACGGATTCTAAATAAAGAAATAGGAAAAGAAGAATACCAATTTTTGAGTATTGTAAACAAAACAAAATCATTGTATATTTGCAAACGCAAAAACAAGAACAACCCAAACTCTTAGGGCAAGCCCCAACACCCCCAACCATGAGACGCAAAAAGAGAGAGTCTGAAACAAGATTCTATGCAAGAAGAAAGACTATAAAGATACAAAAACATTAAGAATGAAGAGAATTTATTTGATTATTTTAGGATGTATAGCCACCAGTATGCTGCAGGCACAGGAACTGAGCGGACAATATACTACAGAATGGCAATGGGACATGAACAAGAACACCAACTGGGTCAACCTGTTGCGCCTTGACCTGAGTGTTCCTTTAGGAAGCGACAGAAACACCATAGAGGCAGCCACGCTCCACCTCGCCAAGACCGGCGAAAGCGTCATTGGTGACTGGCAGGGATTCTCCAACATCGATGCCGACAACATGCTGGCATCCATTGCCGTCTTAGGCTTCATGCACCAGTGGAACTCGGGCCATCTGTTTATAGGTGTGAGGAATGTGAACGAAGACTTCTTCACATCCCCCATCACGGCGCTCTTTACCAACAGCTCCTGTGGCATCTTTCCCACGGTGGCTGCCAGCTATCCCATAGCCAACTATCCCTTTTCTGGACTCACCCTTTACTTCGACATCACCAAAAAGGGATGGACGTTCCGCAACAGCCTTTACAACGGGTCAGGCTACAATGGCTGGACAGCCCACGACAATCCGTTCCTGATAAAACCCAAGACGGACGGCATCTTCAACATGTCGCAGATAGAGTACACCCATCGCAGCGGAGAATATTATGCCGGCATAGCTGTTCACACCCGACAACAGCCCTTCGTCACGGAAGACGAAACTGCCTCGACAATGACTCAAACAAATGGAACTACGACAGATGAGAATACGCCGAACAAAACCTCGACGGATGAGAATTCATTGGCACGAACCACCTTTGCCTGGTGGCTCTATGGAGAGCAGAAGTTGTGGACATCGGGCGAAAAGAATATCTTGTGCATGGTGCAATATTCAGAGAATTCAAGCCGCAAGAACGCCTGCTACCGCTATGCAGAGATAGGCGGCGCCTATCTGGACGCGAAGAACGAGTGCGGCGTGTCGGGACAATACGCCCAATTCCAGCAAGGCGATGAATACTCGCTGGAACTCACCTGGAAACGACAATTCACCAAGGCCATAGCCGTGCAGCCTTCCTTCCAGTTCATCCACAACGACGACGGCAACTTCACCGCGCTCAGCGCCCGCCTCTATCTCAATTTCTGACGGGTTCCATTCCTGCCTATCCACTTGGGCAACACCAGTGTGCCCATCACCAAGAAGGGATAATAAAAGACAGCCCTCCAGAGCATGGCGGCAAGGATGGCAACCGATGCTTCGGGCAGATAGTCGGAGTAATACAGGCGGAACATCAGCTCAGCCACACCACTTCCTCCCGGCGTAGGACTCAGGATGGAAATCATCCACATCACCCACTGTCGGCACCAGGCCAGGAGCATGTTTCCATGGCATTGAAAAGCCAGCAAGATAGCCACGACGATGGCAAATCGTGCCAACCAAGCCAATGAAGTATAACCCATCAGCAGCAGCCAGAATCGCCATCCTTCCTGTCGGGCTTCTTCCGAAGCCAGAGTCATGTCGACAGAGAATTTCTCCACCTTGGGCAAAAATCGGCGCAGCACAGAAATCTTGCAACAAGCCTTCAGCACCCATCCCAAACTCTGTGGACGATGCAGGAGCAGCACATACAGAATGACTGTCCATACGGCTACAATAAACATGCTCACGATGAAGACCACCTGCACGCCGCCCTTGATCCATTCGTTGACAACATCGGCCGATACGCCCACGCCGTCAACCATACTGAAGAGCAGATGCGAGGGCACGAGGAAATACAGCAGACAGCAGCTCACGGCCAGAAAAGCCTCGTCGGCCAGTAGGGCAGCAAACATGGTGAAGATGCTTCTTCCCATCGTCACGCCCTCGCGGTTCAGATACACGAAAGCCAGTCCGCTACCGCCTACAGCCGAGGGAGTGACAGCCGAGGTGAACTCGCAAAGCACGTTGACCCGAAAGCTCTGCATGAGCGACAGCCTGCGATGGCAGAGATGCTGAAACCGCAGACTGAGCATCAGGTTCTGCAAGGCGAAAAGTCCCACAGCCATTCCTACTCCGAGAAAGAATCCCGGAGACAAGTCGATACTGCTCAATGCATCCACATCGAACTCTCTGATCATCATTCCAGCGATAACCACCAGTCCTATGGATGCCGCCAACCACAAATGCCATTTCTTCATATCTGTTCCTTCTTTTTTCACCGTCACTAAGGAGTTAAGAAAACCATTTTTTGTCAAGAATTAGAGAATTTGAGAATCTCTTGCTGATATGGAATTAATGAGATATTAGAGATTTGGGCGACTAAAGCCACCATTTAGCTGCTGAAAGCTTGCTTGATATTCGAATCATAAGCAGCACGTTTGTCGGTTGATTATCAATCGCAATGCTTCCTGTAATTGCTTTACCCTTCAGCCAGCGACCGTTGGTTCTCATTAAATCAAATGCGCAGATATGAATTCTCTAATTCTTGAAAAAAGACATTTGTCTTAACTCCTTAACTTCTGGAAAAACTCCTAAATTCCTAAGAAATCTCCTGAGATGAATCTTTTGAATAACTCCTCTATTCTATAATAACGCTTAAATGACCCATCTATTTTGTTGTCGGTCAATTAAATGTTGATATCGATCAGCCACTTCTTCTGCAATGCTCGCCCAGACGGCGCACGTGGAATGGCAGCTGAAGAGATAGACAGGCCTCGGAGAGAAAAGGGACACGGGGTAACGGAAATCTTCCAATATTCCAGTTCTTCCAATATTCCAATTAGCATTTGATTTTTCCAAATCCCTTATTATAGACTATATAACTATCTAATAATCAGATATATATATAAATATATAAGAAAAAAAGAATGCTCGAAAAATTAATTGGAAGAACTGGAATTGGAAGATTTTAATCTCAAATTCTCTTGTCTACTTCACCTAAAAGGCTATCAATCAGCAGTTTACATTTGTTTAACTAACCCTTCTGTTGTGGACAATATTCCAGAAGGCAATTGATTTCTAACAAAAAAATGACACAAAACGTGCAAAAATCAAAGTACGACATCAGTAAATCGACCGCACCAGCCATGCTTCGGCTCGGAAAAGGTATAGAATGTGTTCAACTGTTGCTCTCGCAAGTGTCCAAAGATATGCACGAACCGATGGTTCCGATGCTGTTTCCGATACTCGGGGCGCAGATTAGCGAGGCAAAATTTCGTTATCCCGACCTCATTTGGAAGGAATTATTCGGTATGATGAAAAACCTCGTGGCCGATTCGGGCTGTAATAAAGGACAGTTTACGAATATTTGATTATGATTCCAAAAGACATCTTCAATCACTTCCCTAACTGGAGAAAAAAAATCCCCAGTTGGGAAAATAAAAAAAACTATTTGCTTCGTCATCTTCAAAATCAAACACTAACCTTTATAACTTTCGCAAGTTCAGAAGTTATAGAAGTTATCACTCCCTTCGGTCGTTCGGGAAGTTAAGGGACAACAGCCTTTTTGGAATGGGAGTTTGGGGCATGTCCATAAAGACATTAATCCCTTAACTTCTCTTAACCCTCCTTTAACTTCCCTTAACTCCTTGGGGGGAAATATTCCTTCAAGACATATGGCTTTCACTTCGCGTTTTCGTTTTTCAAGTTATTAGTGTTAAAAATGTTCATTTTCTTTGTGGAATAAGAAAAAAGTATTACTTTTGCATTTGTTTTTTTAAAGAAAAGGAAGATTGGCAGAGTGACCGAATGCGCTGGACTCGAAATCCGGTATACCCTTTTCCGGGTATCGGGGGTTTGAATCCCTCATCTTCCGCAAACCTAAGGTGAAACCATCATGAAAAAATTAATCATTTCCATACTCTTATTTTTGCCCTTGATGTCTGTTCAAGCGCAAAGTGTCCTCACACCCCAACAGCAGTTGGAGGAGGCTCAGAAAAAGCTTGAGGAAGCCAAAAAGGCGGTAGAGGAAGCCAAGCAGAAGGCGGAAGCTGCCAAGAAGAAGGCGGAAGCGGAAGCTGCCAAACAAAAGGCTGCTGCCGAAGCTGCCAAGAAAAAAGCAGAGGAAGAGGCTAAGAGAAAGGCGGCTGAGGAGGCAAAAGCCAAGGCCGAAAAGATACAGCAACAGATAAAGGAAGCTGAGGCTGAGACTGCAAGACTGAAGGCAGAGGCGGCAAGACTGAACGCAGAAGCCAATGGTGCTGCGGCAACAACAGCGGCTCCTGCAGCAACCACAGCGACTCCTGCTCCTGCCACCACAGCATCGCAGGGCTCGGGATGGGTAATCCCTACGGCAACAAAGAAGGAGACACCTAAACCTGCAGCTCAGGTTAACGGCGCGAAACTGAAGGAAGACCCCAAATACCTGGAAGGCGCCATCACCTTCGACGAACAGGGCAAAATCGTGTTTGACACAGAGATAGAAGCCCCCGGCAAGAGCGCAGCCCAGCTTTACGACCTGGTGTTCGACTACATGAGCGGCCTGACTCACGACAAAGAGAGCAAGGCAAGCCGAATGGCGCTGGTGAACAAAGACGAACACATCATCGTAAACACGATGGACGAATGGCTCGTGTTCAGCAACTCCTTCATCTCGCTCGACAGAACAGAATGCAAATATAACCTCATCGCCAAGATAACAGATGGAAAGGTGAGCCTGTCGATCAACCACATTAATTATATTTATGAGGAGGGAAGACAGACCGGGTTCAAACTGCCAGCCGAAGAGGTGATCATCGACAAGGTGGCGCTGACCAAGAAAAAGAACGACCTGGCACGCATCTTCGGTAAGTTCCGCAAGAAGACCATCGACAGAAAAGACCAGATTTTCAACGAAATAGCAGCTCTGGTGAAATAAATTTCGAGGGAATAGAACAGTAACAAACGCAATATGACAACAGAACAAAATAACAACAATGCTGCCGAAAACAATGAGCAGCAACAGCAAGAGGCTCAGGAGAAGACAACCTACGCCGTGAGACCTCACCACCACTATAAACGACTGGACTACAGCGACCCGACCAACCTGAAAGTGCGCAACAAGTTGAACACGGCTTTCATCCTATTGGTCATCGTGGGCATCACGCTGTGGTACACAATGGACACACACACACCTGCCTACGTAGTTCTGCTCGTAGGAGTAGTGGTGAAAATCGCCGAAGTATGTATTCGACTATTCAGAAAATGATGAAGAAAAGTAAAGTAATCCTTACGATAACTCTGTTTTGTGCTGCGACATCGCCTGTCGTGGCACAAACCGATTTTAGCAACAACGAGGACTCGATGTTTGCACCCGTCAACAACAGGAACGTCAGAACCGACTCATTAGGGTCGGACAAAGAAATACCCAAGGGACTGAAGGTGTGGACCATAGACGAGCGATTCGGCGACCGACAGGAGGCACAGGTGGACACCCTGCAGCACATGTACATGAACACCCCATTCACCTCGGGACTGAGGGGAGAATACAACTCGCTGGGCAATCTGGGCTCGCCCCGCATCAACCGTATCTTTATCGACCGACGGCTGGACCAGGGGCAGTTTATCTTCGCACAGCCCTTCGACTGCATCAGCACGCCCGTCAGCGAATTCCACTTCACCAACACCTATTCGCCAATCACCAACGTGACGCTCAACAGCTGCGGAAACCGTACCAACGGCGAGGACGACTTCAAGGCGATGTTTGCCGTCAATGCGGGAAAACGACTGGGCATGGGATTCAGATTCGACTATAAGTACGGACGTGGCTACTACGACAGCCAGAGCACCTCGCACTTCAAGTACACCATGTGGGGATCGTACATAGGCGACAGATACCAGGCGCACCTGCTCTTCTCTACCCTGCACCAAAAGGCGACAGAGAACGGCGGAATCACCAACGACGACTACATCAAGCACCCAGAACTCTTCGAAGACACCTATGCCGAGAACGAGATTCCTACCGTGCTGCAGCAGAACTGGAACAGGAACAACAGCGTGCACGTGTTCTTCAACCACAGGTACAATGTGGGATTCAACAGAAAGGTGCGCATGACCGACGAGGAGATCAAGGCGAAGAAGTTTGCCATGGCCTCGAAAAAGGAGAATGCCGCCGAGGACGCCAAGGAGGAGGCAAGGAAAAAGGCTCGCCAGGAGGGCAAGAAGTTCGACGAGGATGCCTTCGGCAAGACACCTAAGTTTGCCGGACGACCCGACGACGCAAAGATAGCGGGCGACGAGCCTGCTGCCGACAAGAAGGATGCCAAGCCGACAGAGCGCATCGCCGTGAACGGTAAGAGCGCCGCCGACAGCATCATGGCACAGGAGAAGAAGGCGGCTCAGGACACGGCCTGGATGAAAAACGAATACGTGCCGGTGACAAGCTTTATACACACCTTGAAGTTCGACAACTACAGCCGTACTTATATCGCCTATCAGACACCTGCCGACTACTATCTGAACGAATACTACACGGCGGGAAAATACGAGGGCGACTCCATCTACGACAACACCAAGCACTGGGAGATGAAGAACACCCTGGCGCTGGCTACGCTGGAGGGATTCAGCAAGTGGGCTAAAGCGGGACTGAAGGCTTTCGTGAGCTACGACCTGCGCCACTTCGAGTTGCCTGACACCGAGGGCGGCGTGATGAAATACAACGAGCACTCGGTGAGTGTGGGCGGACAGTTGAGCAAGCGACAGGGCAAGCTGCTGCATTATAATGCCGTGGCCGAAATCGGTGTGGCTGGCGAGGATGCAGGAACACTGGCGGTCGACGGCGACGTGGACGTGAACATCCCCTTCCTCGGCGACACATTGTCGGTCATCGGTAGTGGTTTCTTCCACAGAATCACTCCTTCGTTCTACTTCCGCAACTATCACGGTCGTCACTTCTGGTGGGAGAACGACCTCGACAAGATTATCCACACACGCATCATGGGAACGCTGAAGTTTGCCAAGACAAAGACGATGCTCAGAGTGGCTGTGGACGAGATAAAGAACTATGCCTACCTGAGCCAGAGCTACAACGTGACAGACAACAACCAGGCGGCACGTACGGGAGTAACGGTGCAGGCCAAGCAGAGCGGAAGCCCCGTCAACCTGCTGACAGCCCAGCTGTTCCAGGACGTGAGATGGGGAATACTGAACTGGGAGAACGTCATTACCTATCAGCACTCGAGCAAGACGGACGTCATCCCCGTGCCTGCGCTCAACGTGTACAGCAACCTGTATCTGAAATTCCCTGTGGTGAAGGTGCTCAACATCGACCTGGGTGCCGACGTGAGATACTTCACAAGCTATGAGGCCCCCGACTATTCGCCTGCGCTGAGTCAGTACACCGTACAGGACAATGGCGACAAGAATGTGAAAGTGGGCAACTACCCCATCGTCAACGTCTATGCCAACGTACACATCAAGCATACACGTTTCTTCGTAATGATGACACACGTCAACAAGGGTTCGGGCGACAAGAACTATTTCTTCGTGCCCCACTATCCGCTCAATGGCAGCGTGTTCCGATTCGGTGTTAGCTGGAACTTCTTCAATTGATGATTGCAACAAATTCGATAAAGGCCTGGTTTTTGGCAGCGCGCCCCAAAACGCTGTCGGCTGCGGCTGTACCCGTACTGATAGCCATCGCACTCGCTATGCGCGACTGCTATCTGATGGAAACTGTTGGCGATGCTGCACAGCCTCACATCCTGCACATACCAGCCCTACTGTGTCTGCTCTTCGCATGGGTGATGCAGATAGACTCCAACTTCGTGAACGACTACTTCGACTTTAAACGGGGAAATGACGACGAGACACGATTAGGCCCCAAGAGGGCCTGCGCCGAAGGATGGATCACCGAACGCGCCATGAAGACGGGTATCATCGTGACCACGCTCCTTGGATGCGCCATCGGTCTGCCACTCGTCATCTACGGAGGAATGGCCATGATATGGGTGGGAGTGGCCTGCGTAGCGTTCTGCTTCCTCTACACCACAACCTTCAGCTACCACGGCATGGGCGACATACTGGTGCTGCTGTTCTTTGGCATCGTACCGGTGTGCTGCACCTATTATGTCATCATGCCCGAGGGCTACAAGACAGTAAGTACTGAGGTGGTGATGGCCGCTATCGCTTGCGGACTGGTGGTGGACACACTCTTGGTGGTGAACAACTTCCGCGACAGAGACAACGACCGCGAGGCTGGCAAACGCACACTCATCGTCAAGTTAATCGACAGATGGGACGAGAAGAGTGCACTCTGGCTCTATCTGCTCTTGGGGTATGTGCCCCTCGCCATCATGATGGGCATGGGAATCCACGATGCCGTAGTGCGCGACACCTCTACCTTCGCCCTCCCCCTCTACGCCGTCTACGCAGCCATGCACCATACTACCTACCGGCAGCTGAAAGCCATCAACCACGGCAGGGAACTCAACAGGGTGTTGGGAAGTACGGCACGCAATATTTTCATCTATGGACAAATCGTTTTCCTGACCATCGTCCTGGGATTTGCATTGGAAATATAATGAGGAGAAAAAGCAATGATACAACAAGTAAGTATGGAAATCATGGAGTTTGTGGAAACACAGATTCTGCCAAAATATACAGAGTTCGGTGAAAGCCACGGACTCAGACACGTCAACAGGGTGATCAAAAATTCTCTGGAGTTGGCACGCATCACGGGTGCCGACATCAACATGGTGTATGTCGTGGCTGCCTACCACGACCTGGGAATGAGCGGACCGAGAGCTATCCACCACATCACGAGCGGAAAGATTCTCATGGCAGATGCCCGGCTGAAGCGATGGTTCTCCCAAGACCAGATAAAGATCATGAAAGAGGCGGTGGAAGACCACAGGGCCTCGTCAAGCCGTCAGCCCAGAAGCATCTACGGCAAAATCGTGGCTGAAGCCGACCGCGACATCGACACCCACGAGATCTTCCTCCGTGCCATCCTCTATGCCAAGGAAAACAATCCCGGTAAAGACAAGGAACAAATATGGGAACTCTTCGCCCACCACATGGACGAGAAGTACTCAGTACATGGATACATCAAACTCTGGATTCCCAACTCGCCCAACGAGAAGGAACTGAAAATGCTGCGCGACATCATCGAGGACAAAGCGCTGCTAAGACAGGAATTCGACAAGATTTACGAGAGCATTCTCTGAAGTCAAGGAGAATTCAATGGAGTTAAAACAAAGGCTATCCTAACTCAAGAATTATTCTGAATGAGATATTTGATTCGAGCCAATAATTTTTAAGTAAAGAATTTGAGAAGCATTCCTGACAAAAATAAAATATTCCTGCCTCTTCTTCCCCTTTATCTTCTTAACAAAAAATCGCCCTAAATGGTTACTATTTCAATTAAAATTAGTAACTTTGCACTCAAATATAAAAAAGATAAAGATTAGGATGAAAAAAATGTTATTTACGCTGCAATTACTGCTGTTCGCAGTTATTGCACAGGCACAACTGCTTAGCCCTGTAAAATTCACCAGTCAGTTGAAAACTAACGGGACAGCAGTTGCAGAGATTGTATTCAGCGGAAAGATTCAACCAGGATGGCACGTCTACTCTACAGGTTTGGGAAGCGACGGACCTATCTCGGCAACCTTCAACGTCAACAAAATGGAAGGCGTAGAACTCGTCGGCAAACTGCAGGCACGAGGCAACGAGGTGTCGAAATACGACAATATGTTCGGCATGAAGCTGCGTTTCTTCGAAGGAAGCGCCACTTTCGTGCAGAAGGTAAAATTCACTGCTGCTCAGTATGTTATCGACGCATACTTGGAATACGGAGCCTGCAACGACCAGAGCTGTCTGCCTCCTTCAGAGGTCAACTTCAAGCACACAGGCAAGGCGCCTGCCATAGACAGCAAGGCTGCTCAGGAAGCCAAGACCGACAACAAGCAGGACGCTGCAATGGCAGCCAAGGCCAAAGCCGACTCTATCGCCATGATGCAGGCTGCCTTGACCGACACCGCACAGCAGAACACCTTGGACAGCGCAGCCCTGGCTCAAGCTGCCGAACAGCTCGACACCAAGGCGCTGTGGCAGCCCGTAGTGAAAGAGTTGCAGGCGTTCGGAGGCGCCAAAGACATAGTCAACCACTCGCTCATCTATATCTTCCTGATGGGACTCGTGGGCGGACTCCTCGCACTGGTAATGCCTTGCATCTGGCCTATCATTCCTATGACGGTGAGTTTCTTCCTGAAACGTGCCAAGAACGACAAGAAGAAGGGCGTTCGCGATGCCTGCACCTACGGACTCAGCATCGTGGTCATCTATCTGACTTTGGGTCTCGCCGTCACAGCCATCGCAGGTCCAAGCACACTCAACGCTCTGTCTACCAGTGCGGTATTCAACATCATTCTCTTCGTACTCTTGGCGGTGTTCGCCTTCTCCTTCTTCGGATGGTTTGAAATCAAACTGCCCGACCGCTGGGGCAACGCCGTAGACAACAAGGCATCGAGCACCACAGGACTGATCTCCATCTTCCTGATGGCCTTCACCCTCGTACTGGTGTCTTTCTCGTGCACAGCACCTATCATCGGACTGCTGTTGGTTCAGACGGTGACGTCGGGCGACTGGCTGGCTCCTACCGTGGGCATGCTGGGATTCGCACTGGCACTCGCCCTGCCCTTCACCCTCTTCGCACTCTTCCCTTCATGGCTCAAGTCGGCCCCTAAGTCGGGTTCATGGATGGAAACCATCAAGATTGTTTTGGGATTCGTCGAACTGGCGTTCTCATTGAAGTTCCTCTCTGTGGCCGACCTGGCTTATGGCTGGCACATCTTGGACCGCGAGGTGTTCCTGTCGCTCTGGATAGTCATCTTCGGCGCCCTGGGTCTCTACCTCATCGGTAAGTTGAAGTTCCAGGTAGACGCCATCGGTGGCGAGATAGACAAACCTATGCCCGTGCCCTGCATCATGCTGGGTCTGTGCTCGCTGGCCTTCGCCGTGTATATGGTTCCCGGTCTCTGGGGCGCTCCCTGCAAGGCGGTGAGTGCATTCGCTCCTCCTATCAACACACAGGACTTCAACCTGAACACCAAGACCGTGGAACCTGCCTACAAGGACTACGAGATGGGAATGGCAGCTGCCAAGGCTCAGGGCAAACCTGTGCTGATAGACTTCACCGGATTCGGCTGCGTGAACTGCCGCAAGATGGAAGCTTCGGTATGGACCGACGCCAACGTGGCTGACAAGCTGACCAAAGACTACGTGCTCATCTCGCTCTATGTGGACGACAAGACGCCATTGCCACAGCCTATGGAAGTGACATTCAACGGCGAGAAGTACACCCTGAGAACCGTCGGCGACAAATGGAGCTACCTGCAGGCAAGCAAATTTGGTGCCAACGCTCAGCCCTTCTACGTGGCTGTCGACAACGACGGCAATCCGCTCACCGCAGCTTTCAGCTTCAAGGAGGACGTAAACGCATATCTTGAGTTCCTGAACAAGGGACTCGACAACTACAGAAAATAAAACTCGAGTAAAATAAATAAAACTATGAACAGTAGAAAAGAAATTCCAGTCCTGTTGCTTACAGGCTATTTAGGCAGTGGAAAGACAACACTACTCAACAAGATTTTGGCTAACCAGAAAGGCATCAAGTTTGCAGTCATCGTCAACGATATCGGCGAGGTGAACATCGATGCTGCCCTCATAGAACAAGGAGGCGTGGTAGGAAAGAAAGACGACTCGCTCGTGGCTCTGCAAAACGGATGCATCTGCTGTACGCTGAAGATGGACCTCGTGGAACAACTCAAGGAAATCGTTGACATGCAGAAGTTCGACTACATCGTCATCGAGGCAAGCGGCATCTGCGAGCCTGCGCCTATCGCACAGACCATCTGCTCGATTCCTACTCTCGGTCCGCAATACATCAAGAACGGAGTGCTGAAACTCGACAGCATCGTTACCGTTGTGGACGCTCTGAGAATGAAAGACGAGTTTGCAGGCGGCGACGACCTGATGAAGGACAACATCGACGAGGAAGATCTGGCGTCGCTCGTCATCCAGCAGATAGAGTTCTGCAACATCATCCTGCTCAACAAGGCTGCTGAGGTGGAACCCAAAGACCTCGACAAACTGAAACACATCATCAAAGCCATACAGCCCAAGGCTGAAATCTTCGAGTGCAACTACGGCGACGTAGACCTCGACAAGATTGTCAACACACGTAAGTTTGACTGGGAAACCGTGGCCACATCGGCTGGATGGATCCAGGAGATTGAGGCAGAACGCAACGAAGATCATCACGATCACGACGATCATGATGATGACGATGAGCACGATGACGATGAGCACGATGACGATGAGCACGAGCATCATCATCACGACCACGACGATAAGCACGAGCATGATAAACACGAGCATCATCATCATCACGACCACGACCATCACCATCATCACCACGACGATGAGGGAGAGGCTGAGGAATACGGCATCGGCACCTTCGTGTACTACAGCCGCAAGCCTTTCGACCTGGGACTCTTCGACGACTTCGTGGCACGCAAATGGCCACGCGACGTGGTAAGAGCCAAGGGAATCTGCTACTTTGCCGACGAGAGAGACATGTGCTACGTGTTCGAACAGGCTGGAAGACAGAAGACCGTGAAGCAGGCTGGACAATGGATAGCCACCATGCCTAAAGACCAACTCGACGAGCTGCTGGCACGTGAGGAACAGCTCAGAAAGGAATGGGACGACAAGGTGGGCGACAGAATGATCAAGATCGTATTCATCGGTCAGCATCTGCAGAAAGAGGCCATCTGCAAGGAATTGGACAAATGCCTCGTGGATTAAGTCGACACACAGCAGAAAAATTACATAAATACGCAACTGAACTTCAGCAAGTTCGGAAGTTAAACACAACATAATACGCAACAAAAAGAAACAGCATGAAGATTGATTTTAGACCAGCTTTCATGAAAGACTTTGACGGTTGCTGGACGGTCATCAACGAAGCCAGAGAACAGATGATCAAGTCGGGACGTCACCAGTGGACAGAGCAATATCCTGCCTACAAGGACATCCTGGCAGACATCAACAACGGCAATGCCTATGTGCTCACCGTGAACGACCAGATAGCCGTTTACGGAGCGGTGGTGCTGAACGGAGAACCTGCCTACGAGTTTCTCGAAGGAAAATGGCTCACCAACAGCAACTATTACGTCATACACCGGTTCGCAACCCTGCCCAAACTGCAGAGAGAGGGATACGCACGCATTTTCATCAACAAGGTGTGTAGCCTGTGCGAAGTGGAGCACGTGCCCAGCATCAAGGTGGACACCAACTACGACAACCTGCCCATGGTGAGCCTGCTCTCGTCTATGGGATTCTGCCTTTGTGGAAAGGTGAGCTATGGTGAGAGAGGGCTGAGATTCGCCTTTGAAAAAATCACCATGCGGCCCAAAGGATAAAAAGAAGAAACTCCCAAAAATTCAGGAGAAAGAAATACAACGATGATCAGCAAGAACAAGATAAAATATATCAAGTCGCTCGAACTGAAGAAAAACCGCAACAAGGAAGGTAAGTTCGTGGCTGAAGGACACAAGGTGGTGGACGACCTCTTAGTACTGCAGCCTGCATCGCTTATTGTGGCTACCGAAGAATGGCTCAAAGACAAAAGCATTGACCCAAGGACGGAAGTGGTCACGGTAAGCGAGGAGGAACTCAGAAAGGTGAGCTTCCTGCAGCATCCGCAACAGGTGCTCGCCGTCTTTGACCAAAGGGACAACAGAGACTTCGCTTCTGCCAACGTCGACTTCAACTGTCTGAACCTCGCCCTCGACGGAGTGCAGGACCCGGGCAACCTGGGAACCATCATCCGCATCGCCGACTGGTTTGGCATAGAGAACATTTACTGTTCGCCCGAAACTGCCGATGTGTATAATCCCAAGGTGGTGCAAGCCACGATGGGAAGCATCGCCAGAGTGAAGGTCCTGTATGGCGACCTGATGGCGCTGTTCGCCTCGCTGCCTGCCGACGTGCCTGTCTACGGTACCCTGCTCGACGGTGAGGACATCTATGCACAACAGCTCGACAACCGTGGATTCATCGTCATGGGAAACGAGGGAAAAGGCATCTCGCCCGAACTCACCCAGAGGGTGAACCGCAGGCTGCTCATCCCCAACTTCCCTCCAGAAAGACCTACTGCCGACAGTCTGAACGTAGCAATAGCCACGGCCATCACCTGCTCGGAATTCAGAAGACAAGGAAGGAGATGAAACTAATGTTTAGTGTTTAATGTGCAGAAAGGTTGTTATCCCACAATTAAACACTAAACATTAAACATTAAACACTAAGCATTCAATGAAACTATGAAGATAAATGATTTGATAAAGCATCGCAGTGTAACTGCCTGCATGAAAGAAGCTTACAGTCTGATGACTGGCAATGTGAAGAACCTGCTGAAAAGTACATGGTGGGCTTTTATGATCTATGCATTCATGGTGGCATTCATGGTTTACCTGCGCACACCCAACAAGATGCTTCACGACTGGGGCGAGGAAAACATGATGCTGTCGTTCTGCCTGCAGACGGTCGTTTACTTGGGTGTCATCGTGGCGGCTTTCCTCATGGGAGCAGCAGCATGGCGCTGGCTGACCGACAAGCCTTTTGGCAGAATGATGAAGCGGTTTACTACGATTTATCTCGTTTCGGCTGTCGTCAGTTTCGTCGTCACATTCGCCGCAACGTTTGCCCTAACTTGCTTTTACCTTACGGCATTTCTCACAGCCTCAGGCTCGGCTGCTACGGCAGATTCGGCAGCAGGCTCGCCCTCGCTCCTCATCATCGTGCTCTTTGCACTCGCCATCGTCGCTGCCACCGCCCTCTGCATGGCGGTGAGTCTGCCTTTCGCCTATCTCACTCCCAAATACATGTTGCAGGAAAAGGGTGAAAAATTACGCCCCTGGAAATCATTCAAGTGCGGATTCCGCCACATGGGTTCCATCTTCAAGATGGGTTTCCTGGGCAGTCTTGTCATCCTGGTGGCAGGTATCCTGATCTACATTCCTCTCGCCATCCTGATAGGCGCACAGGTATCGGCACAGATGGGCACTCTCGAAGGCGACCCGGTAGGAACGCCCTCCTACTTCACCTTCCTCTTCATCATCGTGACAGCTCTCCTGCTGTTCATCTTCGCATACATCCTGCACTGGTTGTTTATCTCGTACGTCTTTCTCTATGGCAGTATAGAGAACGACGAAATGAAGAAAACTGAAATGCTAAATGCTAAAAATCATTCAACATAAAAAAGACATAGACATGAAACAAACCAGACTGCTATTCATCGACCGCGACGGAACCTTGATTCAGGAGCCGGAAGATGAACAGATTGACAGCTTCGAGAAGCTTGTCTTCACCAAGGGCGTGATGAGAAACCTCAGTTTCATTGCCCAACACACAGACTATCAGCTCGTCATGGTGAGCAACCAGGACGGATTAGGCACCGACTCCTTCCCGGAAAACACTTTCTGGCCTGTGCACAACTTCATCATCCAGACACTGGAAAGTGAGGGAATCCACTTCAAGGAGCAACTGATAGACCGCCATTTCCCCGAGGACAACTCGCCCATGAGAAAGCCTGGCACCGGCATGCTGACCCACTATATTGACAATCCAGAATACGACTTGGCCAACAGCTATGTCATCGGCGACCGTGAAACCGACGCTCAACTGGCCGAGAACCTGGGATGCAAGAGTCTGATACTGGGCAAAGATGGCATGGACTGGGACAAAATAGCCGAAATTCTCTTTGCCGGCGACCGCGTCGCCGAGGTAAAACGCACCACCAAGGAGACTGACATATATATTAAGGTGAACCTCGACGGTTCGGGCCACTGCGACATCTCCACAGGACTGGGCTTCTTCGACCACATGTTAGAGCAGATAGGAAAGCACGGAATGATGGACCTCACCATCCACACCAAGGGTGACCTCTACGTGGATGAGCACCACACCATCGAAGATACAGGCATTGCACTGGGCGAATGTCTGCTTCAGGCATTGGGCAACAAGAGAGGCATCGAGAGATATGGCTACAGCCTGCCTATGGACGACTGCCTGTGCCAGGTGGCTCTCGACTTTGGTGGACGCCCCTGGCTCGTTTGGGACGCTGAGTTCCATCGCGAGAAAGTAGGCGAAATGCCCACCGAGATGTTCAAGCACTTCTTCAAGAGTCTGAGCGATGCTGCCAAGATGAACCTCAACATCAAGGCAGAAGGCGAGAACGAACACCACAAGATAGAAGGTATCTTCAAGGCCCTCGCACGATCACTCAAGATGGCAGTGAAGCGAGATATCTATCACTTCGAACTGCCTTCATCGAAGGGAATGCTGTAAAAAAAAGAAGAACAAGCAGAAAGAATGCTGTAAAAAAATGCCAAAAAATTTGGCTGCATCAGAAGAAAGCAGTATCTTTGCAAATACATAAGGGTCGTTTCGGTTAGATTGGGATACTCATCACATTACAAATTATGAAACCGAGAAGACTTCTCTTGCCTATGGCGGGCCACAATAAGCTGGACTTCGTTCGGTGAAGCTGCAAAGCCGGTGGATTACAAAAGCGGGGGGCTCTCAAACTTATTGCTAAGTTCGGAGTTTCATCACATCATCGGGCGACCCTTTTCTTTTTATTCTTAGAACTTTGTCATTGAATACTCTCATCATTCTTTGAACAATATTCTACATCATAGAAAACATTCATCAACATTTTAAATTCATACGAATATCACATCATGTTTAGCGGAATCATAGAAAACATGGCTACTGTCGTGGCTGTGAAAAGGGACAAGGAGAATATCGACCTTACACTGGAATGCCCGTTTGCTGGCGAGTTGAGTATCGACCAGAGTGTGGCGCACAATGGAGTATGCCTCACGGTCGTGGCTTTAGAAGGCAACACCTATACAGTTACTGCCATGAAGGAAACACTCGACCGTTCCAACCTCGGACTGCTGAAAGAGGGAGACAAGGTGAATGTGGAACGTTCTATGATGCTCAACGGCAGGCTCGACGGACACATCGTACAGGGACACGTAGACCAGACTGCCACCTGTATTGACAAACGTGATGCTGATGGTTCCACCTACTATACTTTCGAATACAGACTCGACCGCGAGATGGCTCGCAAGGGCTACTTCACTGTCGACAAGGGTTCGGTCACTGTCAATGGTGTGTCGCTCACTGTCTGTGAGCCTACCGACAACACCTTCACTGTGGCTATCATTCCCTATACTCACGACCACACCAACTTCTGCAACATAGAAGTGGGAACCATTGTCAACATCGAGTTCGACATCCTGGGCAAATACATCGCACGCCTGCAGGCTGTATCGAAAGACTGATAAATCTCTCTATCCTCACTCTGCTTAAAAGGCAAGGCAAACAAAAAGGGATATAAAAACAAAAGGATATAAAAACAAAAGGAAGTTAGCTTCACTCGTCATGGAAGCTAACTTCATTTTTTTATTCCAGATACTCGGTCTTATCCTCGATACCGGCTTCGGCAAGAGCCTCCTTGCGCTCTACACACGTACCGCACTTTCCGCAATGCTTCTCGCCACCCTTATAGCAACTCCAGGTCTCAGAGTAGTCTATTCCCAATCGCTTGCCTATACGGGCAATGTCCGCCTTGGTGATGTTGGTATAAGGAGCTGACACGTGCACATCGACAAAGGTTCCTGCCTGGGCAGCCCGGTCAATGGCAGAGATAAACTCCGGACGGCAGTCGGGATAAATAGTGTGGTCGCCTCCATGATTGGCTATCAACACCTTCTTCAGGTTGTTGCTCTCAGCTATGCCGATGGCAATGCTCAGCATGATGCCGTTGCGGAAAGGCACCACCGTCGACTTCATGTTCTCGTCGGCATAATGTCCTTCTGGAATAGCATCGGCGCCTTCTAAGAGCGAGCTCTTGAAATACTGATGCATGAAACCCAAGTCGATGGTGATGTGCTTGATGCCCAAACGCTCACAGTGCATCTTGGCATAAGGAATCTCACGCTCGTTATGGTTGCTGCCATAGTTGAAACTGATACCCAAGGCAATCTCGTCTTTTTTATCGTAGAGCAGCGTGATACTGTCCATACCACCGCTCACAATGATTACAGAATCCTTCATTTTGTATTTGAATTTATTATTTATAAAATCATATTGCAATCCAATATTAGCAAAATCTGCGTACTCCACAAAATCTGCGTGCACACTTATCCGAACAGACAGCGGAGCGCCTCTTCCACCTTCCTCACAGGATGGATGGTGATGCTGTACTTCGACCTGTCGAGCGAATGATAGTTGTAACGGGGAATGATGATGTCATGAAAGCCCAACTTCTCGGCTTCGGCGATGCGCTGCTCGATGCGGCTCACCGGACGAACCTCACCACTCAAACCTACTTCGCCAGCCATACACCAGCCAGCCTCGATAGGCGTGTCCACATTACTGCTCAATACGGCGGCTATCACACTGAGATCCATCGCCAGGTCTGTGACACGCAGTCCGCCTGCTATGTTCAGGAACACGTCCTTCTGCATCAGTTTGAAGCCTACCCTCTTCTCGAGCACAGCCAAGAGCATGTTGAGCCGACGCTGGTCGAAGCCCGTAGCCGAGCGCTGTGGTGTGCCATAGGCTGCGGTAGATACAAGCGCCTGTGTCTCGACCAGGAAAGGACGGACACCCTCGATGGCACTGCTGATTGCCACTCCCGACAAACCGTCATGATCGTCGGTAAGCAAGAGCTCCGAAGGATTGCTCACCTGTCGGAGTCCACCCTGCTGCATCTCGTAGATACCTAACTCTGAGGTACTTCCGAATCGGTTTTTGATACTGCGCAGGATGCGATACATATAATGCTGGTCGCCCTCAAACTGAACCACCGTGTCGACAATATGTTCCAGAATCTTCGGTCCGGCCAAGGTTCCCTCCTTATTTATATGTCCGATAAGGATGACAGGAATGCCGCTTGTCTTGGCAAACCTCAACAAGGCAGCTGCGCACTCACGCACCTGTGAGATACTGCCTGGCGAGCTCTCCACCTCGTCGGTGGCAATCGTCTGTATGGAGTCTATTACCACCAGTCCGGGAGCCTGTTCCTGTATATGCGTGAAGATTTTCTCCAACGATGTCTCGCAAAGAATAGACACATTGTCGAGCGAGGCCCTGCCATCAGCACTCTCATCGCCCACCGATGCAGAAGCCAGTCGGTCAGCACGCAGTTTAATCTGATGGGCACTCTCCTCGCCGCTCACATACATCACTTTCATGTCGGGCAGATGAAGAATGGTCTGAAGTGTGAGTGTACTCTTTCCGATGCCCGGCTCACCGCCCAGGAGCGTGATACTGCCAGGAACCAGTCCTCCACCCAGCACACGGTTCAGCTCACCATCGTGCATATCAATGCGCGGCTCATCATGAGCAGAAATATCGCGCAGACGTACAGGCCTTGCTCCCCCATCGCTGTGATTGCCGCCAAACATCGTGGCAGCACCTCCATGCCGCATGCTCATGCCAGCGTTGCGGGCAGCCTGGGAGCCCGTATCATTGGCTATACGAATCTCCTTGAACGTATTCCATTGTCCACAACTCGGGCACTTTCCTATCCATTTCGACGACTCCTGACCACAGTTGCTGCAAACATAAGCTATCTTGTCTTTTGCCATATTCTGATGAGTATTAAAATCAAGGACAAAGGTACATTATTTTTTCACTTTCGCCAAATATTCGCCACACTTTCACATCAAAAGGTTACATTTTGCAAAGCCGATATTACATTACCAGCCTCTTCGATAAAAAAAATCCTTAAAAGAACACCAAAATTTGCAACATTCAGTTATTTTTCATACCTTTGCCTACAGTTTCAGCAGAGTCGACTTCAAATGAGTAAAACGCCAAAAAGGCAGCACCCACGACAGTTGGCACAAAGTCTAAAACACAAGTCCTGTTCATCATTGTCATGGAGAACAATAAACAGACAGAACGAACGAGACAGATTACAACAAAGAACATTCTATTCATAATATAGAGAGAAATTAAATAACTAATAATAAAAACGTTAGGTAAAATGAAAATCGAAGATTTTAACTTTGCCGGTCACAAGGCAATCGTACGCGTTGATTTCAACGTGCCATTGGATGAAAATGGTAATGTAACAGACGACACTCGTATCCGCGGTGCCCTTCCTACATTGAAGAAGGTGCTGGCCGATGGTGGTGCTCTCATCATGATGAGCCATATGGGTAAGCCAAAGGGCAAAGTTAAGCCAGAGCTTTCTCTTTCACAGATTGTAAAGAACGTATCCGACGCTCTCGGCGTTGAGGTGAAGTTTGCTAAAGATTGCGGCAATGCTGATGCAGAGGCTGCTGCGCTGAAGCCAGGTGAGGCTCTCCTGCTCGAGAACCTTCGCTTCTATCCTGAAGAGGAAGGCAAGCCAGTAGGCGTTGAGAAGGGTACTCCTGAGTACGATGCTGCCAAGGCTGAGATGAAGGAACGTCAGAAGAAGTTCGCTGCCAAGTTGGCTTCTTATGCTGATGTATATGTAATGGATGCCTTCGGTACCGCTCACCGCAAGCACGCTTCTACTGCTGTCATCGCCGACAGCTTCGACAAGGACCACAAGATGCTCGGTTTCTTGATGGAGAAAGAGGTAAAGGCTGTTGACGCTGTACTCGGCAACATTAAGCGCCCATTCACTGCTATCATGGGTGGTTCTAAGGTTTCTACCAAGATCGGTATCATCGAGAACCTCTTGACAAAGGTTGACAACCTGATCCTCTGTGGTGGTATGACATACACATTCTCTAAGGCTCTCGGCGGCAAGATTGGTTTGTCAATCTGCGAGGACGATAAGCTCGATGTAGCTCTCGACGTAATCAAGAAGGCTAAGGAGAACGGTGTAAACCTCGTACTCGGCACTGACTCTATCTGCGGTGATGCTTTCAAGAACGACTGCAACACACAGGTTTGCCCATCTAACAATATCCCTGACGGTTGGGAGGGTATGGACGCAGGTCCTGACACTCGCAAGGCTTTCGCTGCTGCCATCAAGGGTGCTAAGACTATCCTCTGGAACGGTCCTGCCGGTGTATTCGAGTTCGACAACTTCGCTGGTGGTTCTAAGGCAATCGCAGAGGCAATCGCTGAAGCTACTAAGGAGGGTGCATTCTCACTCATCGGTGGTGGTGACTCTGTAGCTTGTATCAACAAGTTCGGTTTGGCTGACCAGGTTTCTTACATCTCTACAGGTGGTGGCGCTCTGCTCGAGGCTATTGAGGGCAAGGTATTGCCAGGCGTAGCTGCTATTGAGAAGTAATTCATCAGAATGGAGATTCGTACACATACAATTCTTGATGGATGAACAAAGAAATATCTATCTTGTTTTGTTGTGACGAAGTATTGATTTATTGGATTCAATAGGTTACAATATATCAAACACTTTCAAGTCGGGGACACCCTTAATACGTGTCCCCGATTTTTCCATTTTTATTCACCCCAACTAAAAATCCTAAAATAAACATATTTTCATTTAGAAGACAGATCAATGGATTGGATTATCAACCTTTTTACGAACACCGAATCGGTGGCTCACATCGCCCTGCTCTATGCCATTGTCATAGCAGTGGGCGTGTATTTGGGCAAGATTAAGATTGGTGGCATTTCACTTGGCGTTACCTTCGTGCTCTTTGCCGGCATCCTGGCAGGACATGTAGGCTTCACTGCTCCCAAGGACATTCTGACCTTCATACAAGACTTCGGACTCATTCTCTTTGTCTTTATGATCGGTTTGCAGGTAGGTCCGGGCTTCTTCGAAAGCTTCAAGAAAGGCGGTGTGACGCTCAACCTGTTGTCGACGGCTGCGATATTCCTCAATGTCTGTGTAATGTTCGCATGCTATTATCTTTTCTTCGACACCAGCAACCCCAACAACTTGCCAATGATGGTGGGTACACTCTATGGAGCCGTCACCAATACGCCAGGTCTTGGTGCCGCCAACGAGGCGCTGCTCAGCGTCTTCCCCAATGGTGCCCCAAGTATTGCCAACGGTTATGCCTGCGCTTATCCACTCGGTGTGGTAGGCATCATCGGTGCCACCATTCTCATCAAGTACATCTGCAAGGTGAACACCGCGGATGAGGAGGAGAAACTAAACGAAGAAGACGCAGCCAACCCACATGCCAAGGCGCACAACATGCACCTTCGTGTGGAGAATACCTATATCGCAGGACGCACTCTCCGACAGGTTTCCGAGTTTCTGAACCGCGACATCGTATGCTCACGACTGCTCCACAATGGCGAGGTGAGCATTCCTAACAGCCAGACTACCTTCGAGGTGGGCGACGAACTGCTCGTTGTATGCGCCGAGGCTGACGCCGAAGCCATCAAGGCCTTCATCGGTCCTGAGATAGAGGCCGAATGGGATCGCGAGAAAGATGAGGTTCAGCACTTCGTGTCGCGCCGCATTGTCGTTACACGTCCTGAGATGAACGGTAAGACTCTTGGCAAGATGCACTTCTCGAGTGTGTATGGCGTCAACGTCACCCGTATCTCACGCCAGGGAATGGACATCTTTGCCGGTCGCAACCACCACTTCCACGTGGGCGACAAGATTCTCGTTGTAGGTCCCGAGGAGAATGTAAACCGTGTGGCTGAAATGATGGGTAACTCTGTGAAGCGACTCGATGCGCCTAACATCGCCACCATCTTCGTAGGTATCATGATTGGTATCATCTTCGGCAGTCTGCCTTTCGCAGTTCCAGGAATGCCTGTTCCGCTGAAGTTGGGTATTGCTGGCGGTCCGCTGATCATCGCCATCCTCATTGGCCGTTTCGGTTATCACTTCAAACTGGTTACCTATACCACCACCTCTGCCAACATGATGCTGCGAGAGATAGGTCTTGTGCTGTTCCTTGCGAGTGTGGGCATCAAGGCTGGTGCCGGTTTCTGGGACACTGTGGTACAGGGCGACGGTATCAAGTATGTGTACACAGGTTTCCTTATCACCATCATTCCTATCCTTATCGTGGGCACCATAGCCCGACTGAAGTACAAGTTCAACTACTTCACCATCATGGGTATGATAGCCGGAACCTATACCGACCCACCAGCCCTGGCTTATGCCAACGCTTCCTGCTCTAAGGAGGCTCCTGCCGTGGGTTACTCTACCGTTTATCCGCTGAGTATGTTCCTCAGAATCTTCTCAGCCCAGATAGTGGTACTTTTCTTCTGCGGAGCATAGCGAATCATTTGCTAAGCAAAGACTCTCCGACAGCAGAAAGTTCACTTACTATATTTGAATTTTTATAAACGAAAATTTATAAATTATAAAAGAGGTGCACATTTAAGAAAAAATGTGCATCTCTTTTGTTGCTTATTCCAAAAATCTTTGTAACTTTGAGGCTGTAAGAATACCTATTGATACACCAACCTTCAAAAAGAGAGAAAGCCTATGAAGAAATTTGGAATCCTATTAAGCCTGTTGGTCACTGCCACCTTGTCCACTTGGGCACAAGGAGCTAAAAGCATCCGCATAACGGAGTTGATGCCCAACAACCAAGCCAGTATCGTCGACGAGTATGGTGCCCACAAAGCATGGGTGGAACTGTCAAACACCTCGTTTACTACTTATAATATCCGTGGCATGTTCCTTACCACCGACCGACGTGTGCTCGACAAGAACATGTCGCCCGAGGAACGTCGCAAACTCATGTCTCCCCTACCCAACAATGAGCCGCGCACAACCCTTGCTGGCAAGAAAAGCGTGATCATCTACGACCGATACCTCTGGCAGGAAGATTCAGAGAAGACGTGTCCCGACTGTTTTCCCAAGGGCAAGGGACACTTCAGATGGCTGAGCGAGGGCAATGGTCCTTTCCATTTGAAACTCGGACTGGTGCCTCTCAAGGAAATTGCGGATGCTTTCCACGAGAAGAACAACTGGATAGCTCTTTACGACGGCAATGCTGTCGACCTGATAGACTCTGTCAGCATTCCCTGGATGGCAGCCGACCAGTCATATGCCCTCAGTAAAGACCTCAGCAGCTGGAAGGTTTGCGCTGCCAAGGATGTCACTCCGGGCTATCTTCCACAAGACACAGGACTCAGCAAGCCACAGATTCTCAAGACGACAGACCCTCATGGCTTCGGCATTGCAGCCCTTTCCATGGGCATTGTCTTCTCCTGTCTGGCCCTGCTCTTCGTCTTCTTTTGGCTCTTCGGTGCCTATATGAAGCACAAGCAGCGCATCGCACGTGCCACTGAGAAACACGCCACCTTATTATATAAGACGGGCAAGAAGACCATAGAGCTGACCACAGAGATCGGTCATAAGACCAACGTGATGCTGAAGGAAGGCCTAATCACCAAGGGCATCGACAAGGAAATCTATATGGCTGTCATCTCGCTGGCTCTCAAAGAATACTTGGAGGATGTGCACGACATCGAACCGGGCATCATCACCATTAAGCCCAAGCAGACGAGATGGAACGAACCGAGATTCAATAATAAGTGAAGAACGAAGGGTAAAGAACGAAGAGTGAAAAATTCAACAGCTTTACTGATAAAAAATAAAAATATTAAAGAATAAAACTATGGCAAAATACCAATATAAAGTAAAAGGCGTAGACTACGAAGTAGAGATACAAGATATAGAAGGCAATATCGCCAATGTAACCGTCAACGGCATACCCTTCGAAGTGGAGATGAAGCAACCTGTCAAGGCTGGCAAGCAGAAGTTCCGCATAGCGAATGAGGCTACTGATGACAAGGGCGGAGTATCGTCTGCCGACAGTGCCAAGACTACCCCAACAGGCAGTTCTTCCTCCTCTGCAAATGCCGAAGCTGCTGCCAGCAAGAAAGCCTCAGCAAGCACTGGTGGCAAGCCTGTGGTAGCTCCACTGCCTGGCACCATCAACGACATTAAAGTAAAGGTGGGCGACAAGGTGAGCGCAGGAGATACCGTAGTGATTCTCGAAGCCATGAAGATGCAAAACAACATCGAGGCTGAGACTTCGGGCACCGTCGCAAGCATCAATGTCAACAAGGGCGATGCTGTCATGGAAGGCGACACCTTGGTAACGATTGCTTAACCCCAGAGAGCATTGCTCTTGCCAAGAATCCATCAACATAAACCCCAACTTAACGAACAACTATTATGGATTTCATCATACAGAATTTTCAGGAGTTCCTGACCTATACAGGCTTTGCCAATGCCACGGCAGGAAACCTCATCATGATATTGGTGGGAATCGTCTGCATCTGGCTCGCCATCAAGAAAGACTTCGAGCCGCTGCTGCTGGTGCCCATAGGTCTCGGCATCATCCTGGGCAACATTCCCTTCCGCACCGACGCCGGACTGGAGATAGGTCTCTACGAAGACAACTCGGTGCTCAACATCTTCTATCAGGGTGTGCGACAAGGCTGGTATCCCCCACTCGTCTTCCTCGGCATCGGAGCCATGACCGACTTCTCGGCATTGATTTCCAATCCGAAGTTGATACTCATCGGCGCCGCAGCCCAGTTTGGCATCTTCGGAGCCTACATGATAGCCTTAGCTTTAGGCTTCGAGCCCAACCAGGCAGCAGGCATCGCCATCATCGGAGGTGCCGACGGCCCTACAGCCATCTTCCTGTCGAGCAAACTCAGTCCTAACCTCATGGGAGCCATCGCCGTGTGCGCCTATTCCTATATGGCACTGGTACCAGTCATCCAGCCCCCGCTGATGCGCCTGCTCACCACGAAGAACGAGCGTGTCATCAAGATGAAGCCAGCCCGACAGGTGAGTCAGACCGAGAAGATACTCTTCCCTATCATCGGCCTGCTGCTCACCACCTTCATCGTGCCCAGCGGTCTGCCGCTGTTGGGAATGCTCTTCTTTGGCAATCTGCTGAAAGAGAGTGGCAAGACCACACGCCTTGCCAAGACTGCAGGCAGCAGCCTCAACGACGTGATAGTGATGCTCTTGGGACTTACCGTAGGCTGCTCCACCCAGGCCTCAGAGTTCCTTACCCTCAACACGGTAAAGATCTTTGCCCTCGGAGCCTTGGCGTTCATCATCGCCTCAGCCAGCGGAATACTGTTTGTCAAACTGATGAATGTGTTCTTGCCAAAGGGCAAGAAGATCAACCCACTGATAGGAAATGCCGGAGTGAGCGCCGTACCTATGAGCGCCCGTATCTCCAACAATCTGGGGTTGGAATACGACCGACACAACTTCCTGCTCATGCATGCCATGGGACCCAACGTGGCGGGTGTCATCGGTTCGGCCGTAGCCGCAGGAGCTTTGCTGGGTTTTCTCAACTAAAGTTTCCACTTCATAGCCTGCCAAGCCTTCACTTGACACACAGTAAAAAAACATTCGGAGCCAGTTAAGCCTTCGCTTAGCCGACTCCGATTTATTTTTCATAGCCTGCCAAGCCTTCGCTTGGGGCTCTGTCTGACTTCTTTCTCTTGCTCTGTCTGACTTCTTTCTTGCTCTGTTAAGCTTCCTCTTCGTCAGCCAACTGCTCGAGAGAGTGCTTGCTGCTTCCATCGAAACAATGGGTGCACACCTGGCACTTGGGCAGTCCGATAGCCTCTATGAGCTGCTCGATGGTATTGAACTTCAATGTGGTCAATCCCAACTGTCGGGCTATCTCTGCCACCATTCGCTCATATTCAGGCGAGCCTGTGGTGGCATATTTGTCAAGGTTCTTATTCGCATCGCCCTCAAACTTCTCGATGATGCGGCGTGTGATCAGCTCCATGTCGCTCTTTGAGGAGGTGAAGTTGATGAACGGACAACCATAAACCAATGGAGGACAGGCAATACGCATGTGGCACTCCTTGAGTCCTGCCTGTTCGAAGAGCACCTTCACATTGTCGCGCAACTGGGTGCCTCGCACGATACTGTCGTCGCAGAACAGCACTCGCTTGCCTTTCAGCATATCCTTGTTGGGGATGAGTTTCATCTTGGCCACCAACGAGCGCATGGCCTGGTTGGAAGGTGTGAACGAACGTGGCCAGGTGGGAGTATACTTGGCGATACAACGCTGGTAAGGCACTTGCTTACCAGCAGCATAACCCATCGCCATACCTGTGCCCGAGTCGGGGATACCGCTGCAGCAGTCCACCTCCACTCCGTCGGTCTTAGCCATGTTGAAACCATTCTTGAAGCGCACTTCCTCCACGTTTCTGCCCTCGTAGGTAGATGTAGGGAAACCATAGTACACCCAGAGGAATGAGCAAACCTGCATGCGCTTGTTGGCAGGACGTATCTGCTCCATGCCGTCGGCTTTGATCTTGACAATCTCGCCCGGACCTACATTATACTCCACCTCGAAGTCGAGATTAGGAAACGAGGTCGACTCGCTCGAAGCCGCATAGGCGCCTTCCTTCTTACCTATTATAATAGGTGTGCGTCCCCAGCTGTCGCGTGCACAGATAATGCCGTCCTCGGTCAGGACGAGCATAGTGCAGGAACCCTTGATGTGGTGATATACATTTTCGATACCCTCTTTGAAGGTCTTGCCTTGAATAATGAGCAAGGCGATGAGCTCCGTAGGGTTGGTCTTGCCCGACGACATTTCAGCAAAGTGCATGTTCTTGTCGAGCAGGTCCTTGGTAAGTTCCTCTATATTCAGAATCTTGGCCACTGTACAGATGGCGAATCTGCCAAGATGCGAGTTCATGATGAGTGGCTGGGCATCTGTATCGCTGATGACTCCGATACCCGATGTGCTGCCTTCGAACTTGTCGAGTGATGGCTCAAACTTGGTACGGAAGTAAGAACTCTCCAGGTTGTGGATAGACCGTATGAATCCCTTCTCCTTGCTGAATGTTGCCAAACCGCCTCGACGTGTGCCGAGATGTGAATTATAATCTGTGCCGTAGAACAGGTCTGCGACACAGCTTTTCTTGGATATTGTCCCGAAAATGCCTCCCATAAAATTTTATGTTAAAGTGTGTAAGAATCAAAATTCCGGTGCAAAGGTAATACAAAATTTGCGATTATGGAATATTTATGTATAAAATGTTACTATCTTATTGCACTTTTTTTCTAAAAATGCATTCTTACATCCACTCCACACTGTATGGGATTGCCTCTCTGGGCAAAGTACTGCTTGGTGCCTGTGGCAGCATTGTCCACGGCGAAGGTGTTGTAGCGGGTATTGCTCAGGTTGCGTCCCCACAGGCTCACCACCACCTTACCCATGTCGGCATCGATATGTGCGCCTGCCACGGCATAGAACTTCTGCGCATAGGTGTTGGCGTTGTCCCAGTAGGTCTTGCCCTGTGCATTGACGTTGGCACCGAGGGTGACGCTTCTCAGCCAAGGCTTTTCCACGTCGAAGCGATAGTCGGCCGAGGCTGCCAGGGTGTGCTGTGGCACATAGGGCACGTACTTGTCCTCGTAGCTCACAGCCTTATCGCCCTCACCGTCCACATACTCGTCGAACACGGCACGGGTATAGCCATACGACAGCATCCAGTCCAAGTGTCCGTCCACGAACTGTCCCTTGGCCGACAGCTCCAGTCCGCAGGTATGGCTCTTGCCGGCATTCACCATCATACGTCCGAAACCATAGTTGCCCGCCATCACCGACAGTTGCTGGTTTCTCACCTTCATATAGTAGGTGCTCACATCCACATGCAACTGGCCGTCCATGAGGTTGAGATGCGTTCCCGCCTCATAGTTCCACGAGGTCTCGGGCTTGTAGGCGATGGTGTGGTTCACGTTGTCATAGTCTTCCGGTGTATGGGGCACATCGTAGCTTCCTCTCATGGCCTGCTGGCGGTTGGCGTTGAGTTCGGTCTGCAGGATATCGCTGAACATCTGTATGTTGTAGCCTCCTGCGCGATAGCCTTTGCTCAGGGTGGCATACACGTTGCTGCCCTTTGAGCCTAAGCGGTAGCTCAGTCCCAGCTTGGGCAGCAGTTGCTCGAAGCCATCGTGTGCCTTGCCGTCGAGCATCGAGCGCAGCGTGTTCGTAGCCTTTGAGCCCATCACGTTGGCATTCATCTTCATGTATGCCATGCTCTCATAGTGTATCTTGGTGAGCATATAGTCGTAGCGGGCACCGAGGGTGAGTACCAGTCGTGGGGTGATGTCGATGTTGCTCTCATGATAGAAGCCGATGTTGTACTGGGGTGTATGGTAGGTTCCGGGTGCTCCCATCTCCACGTTCATGCTCACGCCTCCAGCCTGCTCTATCACCTGTGCAGCCAGGGCGAGGGCCTGTTCATGGGTCATGCCGGGACGCATCATGCGCTGGGCCATAGACTGCAACATGGCACCATACATCTGCTGCTGTATGGCATTGCCTATGGGAGTGGTCATGGCAGAGTCGAAGAACACGGGGCCGTTGGTCTTCAGCCATTGTGCCGAGAAGAAGGCTCCCGCAGCCCAGTGCCACACGCCTCCTACGGGTTTGCGGCTCTTCAGCGAGAACTCCTGTGTCATAGCGTTCTGCAACTGGTCCTGCATCATGCGCATATAGTCAGCCTCCAGATAGTCCTGGTCCATGTACATGTGGTCTTTCAGATACTGATAGCTCGTGGTGGATGCCAGCGAGAAGGTGTTGGCATCGTAGCTCAGCGTGAGTCCGGTGATGAGATTGTTGCGGCGATAGCTGCCTGGGAAGGTCGATGCTGGCTGCTCTGCCTTGCCCGTATTCAGGTCGAGCGATCCATAGGGGAAGGCACTCTGGTCTACATACTGATAGTCTGCCGTCACATTCACCTTCCATCCCGAATGCAGTCTGCCGGTCAGCATCAGCTTTCCGCCAGCCTCCTGGTAGTCGTCAGCCCTCTCGCCCGTGGTGGTATTGCGGAAGAAGCCTGTCTGAGCATTGTAGAATCCGCCCACCATCAGGGCTACGTCGTCTCCTAAACGCTGATAGTGCGAAGCCTCAAGATTGCTGTAACGACGGCTGCCATAGCCTATCCTCACGTCGGTGCCCTGATAGTCGAAGGCATTGCGCGAATAGAGTCTCACCAGTCCGCCCTCGGTATTCTGTCCGTAGAGTGTGCCCTGCGGACCTCGCAGCACGTCCACACGACTCAGCTGATAGGTGTGCAGATTGAAAGCCGACTTGCTCATCACGGGTATTCCGTCCACATACACACCGATGGCAGGACTGTTCACACGGCTGCCTATGCCTCTCACATAGACTGCCGACGAGAGACGGCTGCCATAGTTGGGCATTACGAAGTTGGGGATATACGACGACAGCTCGCGCAGGTCGCGGGCTCCCAACCTGTTCATCTCGAAGTTTCCGAAAGAAGTGCTGCTTAGTGGTTGCTGACGCAGGCGGAAAGCCTCCTTGGGTTGCGACACGACGATCACCTCGTCTATGTCGTACACCTTACTGCTATCCACCGAAATACTCTCTGCCTTGCCTGTGGCTGCTGCCAATATCATGGCAACGCCCATCATGATTCTTTGTGACATGTACCTTTACTTTTTTTCTTGTATTATTTTTTTCGTTGTTTTCTGTTTTCGGGTGCAAAGGTACGTAGTTTTTCTGCACTGTGCAATCCCCATTTATATGGAAAATGAAGGGTTAGCAGGTTCAGAAGTAAGAGAATTCAGAGAGGTCAGAGTTTCTTGAATCCAGAGCCACCACAGTATTGACAGGTGATTTTTCCACCGCAGACTTTACACGGAGTACGATCCTTGGAGCTGGAAGTGGCTTTGCCTGGATGGTTTTTGCAAGACTGGCATACGCCTTTGCCATTGCATGCAGTACACCTGGTAGCGGTCTTGGTAGAAGCAGAACTGCCAGCCGCTGCCGTACTTGCCGACGAGGCTGCACCTCCACCGCCCGAATAGGCCACACCAGACGACTGGTTGCAGCTGCCAGTGATGTTGGAAACCGTGGTGCCCAATGCACCCAAGAGAGCTGCCGCAAAAATTGCATTGTTGCGTTCGCGCTCTTCCTGCAGAGTCTGACATTCCTTGCACAAAGTCAACATCTTGGATTTAAAATTAGTCTCTACGTCTTCCGAGACACCTGCACACACGACGATAGATTTCGACTGAGGAGAAAAATACATGCCGTCGGCCAGATAGTCGGCCCTCTTCAGATAGTCCATAGCAGCGAGCACATCATTGTATTTCTTTAATTCCCTGTAACATTTCAGCTGCATATATTTCAGTTCATAAGCGAACATTCCGTTTCGGTCGTTCATACCATCAATATCAAATGCCATAAACTGCTCGATACAGTGCAAAGCCTTACGGTATTCGCCCAAGGCATAATACCTTTCGGCATCTTGCACCCACACATTATCCTTATACAGTTCTCTGTCGTCCGACACCTTACTCGTGTAATAATAATGCTTCCACCGATCCATATAGTCGGCATACTCCATGCTTTCTGCTTTGGCGCTATCCTTACGGCAAAGGTCGGCAACCTGCAGAGAGTTCAAAGCATTGATATCGATAACCGAAAAGAAATATTTGTCGTCGAGCGAAGCCAAAACGTTCGAATAACCAAAAGACTCTTTGATATTAGACAGGGCACTGTTCAGAAAAGGCTGATAGACGATTCCGTCGAGACTGTAGGCAAGAACATTTATCACACCCCTGTTCACATTATACAATTGGATGGGCTGAGTTTCCATCATCGTATTGCGTATGGCAAACACAGAGTCGTTGTACCGGCACAAGGGCACATAAGCCTCAGGAATGGGCAAAGGCTTGCCAAACAAGTCCCACGACTTCGTCTGTCCCTGTATCCACGTGCCATGCAGGATGGCATTGTCTTTCTTTGCCATCTTGAGCACCTCTTTCGGAATGTCTTCACGATACTTGTAGGCAGCTTTGCGCAGCCGCTCTTTATCCTTCTCCAACGAGAACGAAAGAGCATTCACCAGCGACTTCGACTTAGCTTTGTCGTAGGCTTTCTGATAGGCACTCTGTGCTGAGGCACCAGCACAAAACATCATGCAAAACAAAGCCAAAAGGCTTGTCATTTTCTTTTTCATAGGCTTTTTATCATTTATTGAATGTATGACAAAGATAGTCAATTTCTTTGTCATCTGCAAACGCCTTTTCGGCCCAGACGGTTTCAAAACATCAGTAAAGATGCCTAAGCGGACAAATTCCGTGCTTATCTGGTAAAAGAAAAATTCCCCCAGACCCTGGGTGATTGATATAGGGTCTGGGGGGAAAGATACTGGACCTATTAGACCTGGAAAAACAGGTGGCGGTTGTTGGGACTGCATCATTTACAATTGGACAGCTAAAAAACTTGTCATGACAAGTGTCACTATTGAATATATGGATGGCACTGAGCTAAAGATATCAAAAAAAGAAATTAAATACATAAGATAATATCGGCAACTAACATTTCTATATCTTTTTCTAACAATTTCGCCCCCGACAGTTCTACTTACAGAACTATCGGGGACGAATTTTCTTTATATATCCACTTTTCACATCGGCAAGACCTCATGCTTCTGCCGTCTCTCTCCACCGGCTGCATCTGGTTGAAGGTTATCACAGTTGGTTGTGATAAGAGGCAGAAAGATACCCGAATGTTCAAAATCATGCCCTATGAGCATAAATGCTTACGATTTGTATCCCCATACATTCTATTTCCCCATTCTCGAATGCAGCAGTAGCAAAATCCTCGGCTTGAGCCTCATCCATCGCCGCTACATAATAGGTCAACATCTCCCCCAGTTCCGTTTCTATATCAACATAAAAGTAATCCATAGGCAACAATACTATTTATTCGATTCTACATTATTATTATTAAACATATCATTTGGTACAGAATTTCTTACCAAAGCCTCCCTATAAACATCCATCATTCGTTTTCTGAGATGCATCGGCGCAATCACTTCCAAAGAACGGCTTCGAGACAACAATGCCATCACAAAGTCGTTGGTAATCTTGACATGCACAGAAATCTTGAACACTTTACCATCATCCACTAAAACCCTCTGAGTATGATGCAGCGGCATTGCCTTCAAGAAATAGCCATCCCTATTATCATATTGCAAGATAACCTCCTCTACGGGCAAACTCTCATCATTCCAAATACCATAACAATCACGATACATCCCATTCACATCAATATCTACGTTTCGTTCAAACAGGGTATCATGCACCACCAGATTGCGGATTCTATCAATGCCATATGCCTTTAGCTGATATCCATCTGCATCATAAGCCAAAACATACCACAGTTGGTTAGATTCCTTGATATAATGAGGCAAGATATTCTCTTTCGTTATCACCTCACCTCCATGTCGATAAAGGACATATTGGAAAGAGATGGTATGCTGATTCCTCACCGCATATATCAGTTGAGGCATATACTTGCTGAAGACAGCCCGATGATGCTCTGGCAAGATATACGACCTCATGTTAGGACTTTCATCCACGGCATTGAGCAATTCGAAGTTAAGGAGCATTTCAGAAAGCCTATCCTCCCTGCTCGAAAACCTCTCATTGATGCGATAACTATTCGTTGCCCTATCAAAGGAAATTTCTATATGAAACAGCATTTCTATGTCATTGATGTCTCTTTGCAGAGTTCTTTCTGAGATAGGAGCATCCACATGGTCATTAATATAACTCAATAGTTCATGTACGGAAACACAGCTGTCCCCATACTGACCATTGGTTGCATAAATCTTATTGATGATAAGCAACATTCGACGAATGCCATCTATTTGTCTTGCCATAACAGGAACTGTTTACTTCTTACTTATCACATCTCAGTTCATGCACTCTTTGTAAAGTTGCGGCCTTACTGCCCTCCACATTAAGAGGTGGCAAAAGACTGTCGATTAAAAAAGATTCCAACTCTTTACTCTTGTCATTGGCAAGATAAGCAAAAAGCAAATTACGCTCCATCCATCCGGTCAAGCTATTTTCATCTTCCGCACCAAACTTCGTTTTTTTATTGATTTGGTAATTTTTATCACGAGGAATCTTCTGATATCCAAACAAACTGCCCAAAGTTTTTCTGAGCGTAGAATTACCTCCATTACCATGCAGATGATTTGTCCATATTCGTCTTTTCAAATCAGAAGCTATACCTGTATACAACACACGATAATCCACTCCGTGCAAAGAGACTTCTGTATATTTGAAATTACCCAAAACGTCAGGAATATTACAGCCAGCCTTTAACACCACGATATAATTGCCTTCCACAGCAGGAAGTTCTGCTCTTTGCCCTTTTGCTGAGTCAAAGAGTGTAAACTGATCTAACAATTCTTTTATATCCATATTTTTTATCTTTATTGTTTGACATTCCAATTAATACTGCAAAAATAAAAAATCTCAGCGACAAAACATGTCTGCGAGAAAAATATTTTCTATAGACTTTAAAAATAGCCCATATCATGCAAGCAATTGCACTACAAGATATGGTGAGTCAGCCATCAGAATGCTCCACGATATGTGGAAACAGAACAGCCCTATTGAAAACTTCCAAATAAGAAAAATGTAGCTATGATGGTACCAGAAGATATAGGTTAAACCTATGATACTGGAAAATGCATACTAAAATAGAGTAGATGTGGGGAGTTACCCCCAGCACCTCTCATTGCACCGTACGTACG
>NZ_VZAD01000038.1 GCF_009495355.1 Segatella copri | reverse complement strand
CTTTTTTCATCAAGGCCTCAGGTTTCGAAAGATTCCTGAGGCTTTTTCGTTTTTCTCACGCTAATCATGCTGATGCTGCAATTCTTGCAAATGAAACAGCTCTTGTTGATAATGCAGTTCTCGCACGTATCTCTTGCTGACAAGGTAGCTCGCGCCGCTTTCGCTTATAGCACAGAGTCTTTCCATCATTGTTCTTTTCAAGTTCATGCAGGTGATTTCTGATTCATTCATTTTCTATTCATTAGTGACTATTTTTATAATTTATCTATGAAAAGTTGATTGATTTAAGTCAAAGAATAGTGTTATAAAGTGTTTAAGAATTTAAAATACCGCTGATAATCAGTGAATTACTTGTGAGATTCGTTTTTTTTTCGTATCTTTGCAAACGATAAGAATAAGGATAACAGTTTCTTATGTTTTTTCGTATAGACTGTTATCCGTTAAGGTATCTAACGGAACTGAGATGAGCAACCGTTCTTTTTCTCAAAAGTTGCCATCGCGAAATCACTGATGTTGTAGTTCAGCTTTTCAGGTTCCATAAAATAATTAATATGAAGAGAATAACAATGTTGATGGTCAGCATTCTCATGCTGACGCTTAATGTAGACGCAGCATCGGCTGCAACGATGTCTAAACAAAATGTTTCCTCTAATGAGTTTGATTGGAATCCAGTGATGGAGGCGATAATTCAGGTAGAGAGTGAAGGAAATCCAAGAGCAAAGAGTGGTAATTCTGTTGGCGTGATGCAGATAACTCCAATCTTGGTAGCAGAATGCAATAAGATCTTGAAGCGTAAGAATAGTAAGAAGCGTTACAAGTTGTCTGATAGATACAGTATCTCTAAGTCTAAGGAGATGTTCCTGTTGATGCAGTCTGTTTATAATCCTCTGAATAGTATTGAGCAGGCTATCCGTGCCTGGAATGGTGGTAACCATTACAGCGTCAAGAGAACGCAGCGCTATTTTGAGAAAGTAATGAAGCTATTGAAAAAATGAAATGGTTTTATACTATCCGGTTATTCCAATGGAGTAATCGGATTTTTTGTTTTATAACTTGTCCTTTCTGTAATGTTTATCTGAGATTGCTGACATTGCCGAATGATTCGTCTTTTAGTGCTTTTTCATGGGTTTAAATAGCGACCTCGTCATTCCCTTTATCGTCTGGATCCGTCCTTATTTAAATGAAAAATCGGATAAGAATGTTGGAAATCAACTTCTTACCCGATATTAGTTGCGGCGGCAGGACTCGAACATGCGACCTCCAGGTTATGAGCCTGGCGAGCTACCAACTGCTCCACACCGCGATATAATCAACTCATTTCTGAATTGCGAGTGCAAAGGTACTAACTTTTCTTGAAATGACCAAATGTTTTCTGTATATTATTACCGTTTTAACGGATTTTAAAGTTTATTATTTGCTTATATCGAATTAAAGCACTAAATTTGCACACAGATAATTTATTGTGCAACTAATAATAACAGGGGGACTTTGATATGTCAATATCCAAAACTCGACAGAAACTGGTAGACGTTGCTCGGCAACTTTTTGCAAAGAATGGTATAGCCAACACGACGATGAATGACATTGCTGTGGCTTCGGGCAAGGGAAGACGAACGCTGTATACTTATTTTAGTAGGAAAGAAGATGTATACTATGCGGTTATAGAATCAGAGTTGGAACGTCTTTCCGACAAGTTGGATGAGGTTGCCGCATGTAAGATTCGCCCCCAAGATAAGATTATCGAATTGATTTATACCCATTTGAGTATGATCAAAGAAACCGTGGTTCGAAACGGTAACCTTCGAGCAGAGTTTTTCCGTAATATCTGGATGGTAGAAAAGGCTCGCAAGAACTTTGATGAAGACGAGATTGAACTTTTCAGAAAGGTTTATACTGAAGGAAAGGAAGACGGTGAGTTTGACATAGAGAACGTAGATTTGGTTGCCGATATCACCCACTATTGTATCAAAGGTTTGGAGGTACCCTTCATCTATGGTCGTCTGGGACATGGCTTGACTGAAGAGAGCAGCAAGCCTTTAGTTGCCAAGGTGGTGTATGGTGCTTTAGGAAAGTCTGGACTAAAATTGTAAACCGAAATTTATATTTAATGTTGTCAATGTCGAACATGCTATATATAATAAGGTGTATAGTCAGACTCTAAGTAGAAAGTATTCATCATGCTCCGCCAAAGAGTATTCAATATATCCAAGCAGAGAAATTTATAAACACATCATAAACTATAAAACAAAACAAAATGGGATTATTAACAGGTAAGACAGCCCTTGTAACAGGAGCTGCCCGCGGCATCGGAAAGGCTGTCGCAATGAAATTCGCCTCAGAGGGCGCAAACATCGCATTTACAGACCTCGTTCTTAACGATGACATGGCTGCCGGTTTGGAGGCAACACGTAAGGAAATCGAGGCTCTTGGTGTAACTTGTCGTGCTTATGCAGGCAATGCTGCCGATTTCGAGGAGACAGAGAAGACTGTTAAGCAGGTACAGGCTGACTTTGGTTCTATCGATATCTTGGTAAACAATGCTGGTATTACCAAGGATGGTTTGATGCTTCGTATGTCAGAGGCTCAGTGGGATGCAGTTCTGAATGTAAATTTGAAGTCTGCGTTCAACTTTATCCATGCTTGTTCACCTATCATGCTCCGTCAGCGTAGTGGCTCTATTATCAACATGGCTTCTGTAGTAGGTGTTCATGGTAATGCTGGTCAGTGTAACTATGCAGCTTCTAAGGCAGGTATGATTGCTTTGGCTAAGTCTATTGCCCAGGAGTTGGGTCCTAAGGGTGTACGTGCTAATGCTGTAGCTCCAGGTTTCATCGAGACAGCTATGACAGCTCAGTTGCCAGAGGATATCCGCAAGGACTGGATGAAGAAGATTCCTTTGCGTCGTGGTGGTCAGACTGAGGATATTGCAAATGTTTGTCTCTTCCTCGCTTCTGATATGTCTAGCTACGTTAGTGGTCAGGTTATCCAGATTGATGGTGGTATGAATATGTAATCTATCTGTATTAGAACGTGCAAGTAGTTTACGAAGATAATCATATAATTATTGTCTCAAAGAGAAGTGGTGAAATCGTGCAGGGCGATAAGACCGGCGACGAGCCTCTCTCTGAGACGGTAAAACAATATATCAAGGCGAAGTATCAGAAACCGGGAAATGTGTTCCTGGGTGTGGTACATCGCCTTGATCGTCCTGTATCAGGACTTGTTGTTTTTGCCAAGACTTCCAAGGCGCTCAGCAGATTGAACAATATGTTCAGAGACGGCGAGGTGCACAAGACCTATTGGGCCATAGTGAAGAATAAGCCCCGTTTGGAAGAGGCTGAGCTGGTGAATTGGATTGTGAGAAACGAGAAGCAGAACAAGAGCTACGCCTATGATCATGAGGTGAAAAACTCGAAGAAGGCGATTCTGCGTTACAAGATGATAGGTTCTTCCGACCATTACTCTTTGCTTGAGGTGAATCTGTTGACAGGACGTCATCACCAGATAAGATGCCAGTTGGCAAAGATGGGATGTCCTATCAAGGGAGATTTAAAGTATGGTGCTCCTCGCAGCAATCCCGACGGTAGCATTTCATTGTTGTCGCATAGGGTTGAGTTCGTTCATCCTGTATCTAAGGAGACTATCGTCGTAGAGGCTCCTTTGCCCGATGACAATCTATGGAAGGCGATAGCGCCATAACCGATAGAATCCATATCACTGATACCATAGGCGATGGTTAGTAAGAAATTGACTTCAGTTTTACAATATAAAACTTAGAATCCATGTCTACAAAGAAAAAATGCGGAATTTGGGCAGCAGTTATCGTATTTACCCCGATATTGCTGATAGCTTTGCTGACTTTGTTGCTTTATCTGCCACCTGTGCAGAACTGGGCAGTGAAGCGCGTGGCTGCCTATGCTTCCGAGTCTACAGGCATGGATATTACAGTAAAGCACGTGGAACTGGTCTTTCCACTGCGATTGGGTGTTGAGGGTGTGAAGGCGCTTCAGCCCATCGATTCGTTGAAAAACAGTAATGATGTAACTCTCAGAAATAAAAAAGATACAGTTGCTGATATAGAAAAAATGGTAGTTGACATTCAGTTGATGCCTTTATTCAAGCAGCAGGTAATGGTGGACGAGTTGGACTTCAGACGTATGAAGGTCAACACCACCAACTGGATACACGAGGCGCGTATCAAGGGTGATGTCGGGCAGATGGCATTGCGTGCCCATGGCATCGACCTGAGCAAGGAACTTGTCCATGTAGATGACGCCTTGTTGTCGGATGCCCGTCTGTCGGTAGAACTGAGTGATACCGTACCTCCCGATACTACGCCAAAGACCAACAAGTGGAAGGTGAATATCCAGAAGCTCAAGTTGAAAAACACAGCTTTGGCGCTTCACATGCCAGGAGATACTCTCAGGGTAAATGCCTATATGGGTGATGCTACGGCTCATTGTACCTACCTCGATCTCTTCAAAGGACTTTATCAAGTGCGTGCCCTCGACTGGCGAAAGGGCAGGGTAACTTACGACAATTATCAGACAGAAATGCTGGCTGGTAAGAATATCTCTGTGCTTCGTCCGGCAGAAGGTCTGGACTTCAACCACATTGCCTTGTCGGATATGAATTTGAAGGCTGACTCATTCTATTTCTGTGACTCGAAGATAGATGTAAAGATTCGTCAGGCACAGTTCAGAGAACGCTGTGGTCTGAACGTACAGCAGATGTATGGCCGGTTTGTGATGGATTCATTGAAGTTGCAGTTGCCCGACCTCTGTCTGCGAACTCCTTCCTCCACTCTTCAGACCATGGTCGACATGGACATGAATGCCTTTGCCGACAGTGCTCCTGGCAAGTTGACTGCTATGATACGAGGCAGTATCGGCAGAGAAGACCTTATGCTTTTTGCCGGTGCATACATGCCTCAAAAGATGCGTCGGAACTGGCCTTATTATCCTATGGAGGTTGCCGGTACAGTAAAGGGAAACATGCAGCGTCTTAGCTATTCGGGTTTGAAACTCAATTTGCCTTCAGCCTTCCAGTTGTCCTCCGATGGTTGGTTGGCACATCTCAACGATATGTCTCAGATGAAGGCGAAAATACATTTAGATGCGCGTACCTATCATTTGGGATTTGTTACAGCGATGCTTGATCCGGCTCTAATGAAGGTTGTGCGTATCCCTAATGGCATGATCCTGAAGGGAGATGTCGCAGTGGACGGCTCTAAGTATGCCACCAAGATGACCTTGTGGGAAGGTCGTGGACGAATGAATGTAGAAGCATCTGTTGTTACTCATACAAAGAAAGACGGAAGTCTCGACATGAACCAGCTGGCCTATCGTGCCAAGGTACAAGCCCATCAGATACAGGTGAGTCATTTCCTGCCTCATCAGGAACTTTACTCTTTTACAGGATCGATGGAAGCCCAGGGCGTGGGCACTGATTTCTTGTCCAACCATACTCGACTCAACGCCAAGGCAAAGGTGGCACAGCTGCATTATGGCAAGTATCACATCAACAACTTGTTGGCTGTTGCCCATGTAGCAAATGGTAAAGTACATGCAGACATCGACAGCAATAATCAGTTGCTCAAGGGATTGGTGAGCCTGGATGCGCTGACCAACAGCAAGAATCTGGAAGGAACAGTAGTAGCTGATGTCAGGAATGTGGACCTTTACCTCATGGGACTCACCAAGGTGCCTATGAGAGCAACTGCCTGTGGACAGGTAGACCTGAAGACCAACCTGAAGGAGGACCACTACCTGCAGGCTATGTTGGGCAGTATCGTCATCAAGACTCAGCAAAAAGAATATCGTCCCGTGGATATTGTTGCCGACGTGTTGACTCGTCGCGATACAACCCATGCCGTACTCAATTGTGGTGACTTCCATCTTCGTATGGACACCCATGGAGGTTATAAAAAGTTGCTGTCAAGACTTGATGAACTGCAAGGCGAGGTGATGAGTCAACTCAAGAACCGACGTATCGACCAGGTGGCTATCCGTCGCGAGTTCCCCTTGGGTCGCATCACTCTTACCACAGGAAAAGACAATTTCATCTCCCGTTTTATCGAGTACAACGGCTATCATTTCAAGACGGTGGACATGGATCTTCGTACCTCACCCATATCAGGTCTGAACGGTCATCTTAATATCGACTCTTTGGTGGCACAAGGTGTACAGTTGGATACGGTTCGTGCCAACGTGATGACCCAGGGCGACACCATCCGGTATACGGCGAGGATTGTGAACAACAAGAAGAATCCGCAATACGTATTCCAGGCATTGGTGGATGGCGAGTTGGCAGAGCGAGGCTCCGATATCGCAGCCCGCATCTATGATGCCAACGGCAAGTTGGGCGTGCGTGTAGGGTTGGCGGCAATGATGCAGGAAAACGGCATCAAGGTGAGTCTTACCGATACTCATCCTATACTGGGATATAAGAAATTTACAGCCAACGATGACAACTATCTGATGCTGGGACGCGATATGCGTATCTCTGCCAAGCTTCAGTTGGAGTCCAGCAAGGGAATGGGTGTGCGTATCTACTCTAACGACGGCAATGAGGATGCCCTGCAGGATATCACTATCGGCATGACCCGTTTTGATTTGGACAAGGTACTGAGTGTCATACCTTATATGCCTGATGTCTCAGGTATCATGAATGGCGATTTCCATGTCGTGCAGACCAAGGAGGCCTTGTCAGTATCGTCCAATCTATCGGTCGACAACTTGGTTTACGAGAATTGCCCGATGGGTAATGTCGGCTCCGAGTTCGTGTATATGCCTATGAGCGATGGCACTCATGCCGTCGACGGAATACTGAAATACAACGATGAGGACGTAGCCACCATCAAAGGTACTTACCAGTCGGAGGGCGAGGGCTATCTCGACGCTACTGTCGGCATGGACAAACTGCCGCTCCACTTCATCAATGGATTTGTGCCCGACCAGCTTGTTGGTCTGGAAGGTTGTGGTGAGGGAAGTCTTACCATCAAGGGCTCGTTGAGCAAGCCACAGGTAGACGGCGAGATATACATGGACTCTGTTTATTTAGTGAGTGTGCCTTACGGACTGAGGATGCGTTTCGACAACGACCCAGTGAGGATAGCCGGCAGTAAGTTGCTCTTCGAGAACTTCATGATGTATGCCAACAATGAGAGTCCGCTCAACATACAGGGCTATCTGGATTTCTCCAATCTCGATAAGATGATGCTTGATGTCAGGATGCGTGCCCAGAACTTCCTCCTGGTAGATGCTAAGGAGAATGCCCGTTCCGAGGCTTTCGGTAAGGCGTATGTCAACTTTTTGGGAAGTATGCGTGGCGCCTTGTCTAATCTGAAGATGCGAGGTAAGCTCGACGTGCTGGGTAATACCGACATGACTTATATCCTGCGAGAGTCGGAACTCACCACTGATACTCAGCTTGAGGAGTTGGTGAAGTTTACCGATTTCAAAGACAGTAAGCAAGAGACGGTGGTGCGTCCAAAACTCGAAGGCTTCGATATGCTCTTGGGTATGTCGATAGATGAGTCTGCCCGTATTCTTTGTGCGCTGAATGCCGACAAGTCCAATTATATTGACCTTGTGGGTGGAGGCGACTTGCGTATGACTTACAATCCTGCCGACAATCTGCGTCTGTCGGGTAAGTATACATTGAGTAATGGCGAGATGAAATACTCCTTGCCTGTCATTCCACTGAAGACCTTTACCATTCAGGACGGAAGTTATATCGAGTTTACGGGCGATCCTTTCAATCCTACGCTCAACATCACGGCTACCGAGAAGATCAAATCGACCGTGAATGAAGGGCAGGGTACAGGCCGATCGGTAGATTTCGAGTGTGGGGTGAAACTGTCGCAGACACTGAATAAGCCTGGTATACAGTTTATCATCTCAGCACCTTCCGACATGAACGTCCAGGATGAGTTGAACACGATGAGTGTGGACGAACGTGGCAAGGTGGCTATCACCATGCTGGCTTCGGGCATGTATCTTGCCAACGGCAATACCAATTCGTTCTCGATGAACAGTGCCCTCAGCTCGTTCCTCAATTCCGAAATCAACAACATTGCAGGAACCGCCATGCGCTCCATGGGACTTGATATAGGCATGACTGTCGACAACTCTCTCAATGCTGCCGGTGCATTGCATACTGACTACAATTTTAAGTTTGCCAAGCGATTCTTCAACAATCGTCTGAGCTTCAGTGTGGGCGGTCAGGTTTCTTCGGGAGCCGAGATGGAGAATGCTGTCAACAACGATACCTTCTTTAATAATGTGGAGATACAATATCGACTCAACGATGGAGCCAGTCAGTATATCCGAGGTTTCTACAACAACAACATCTACGACTGGTTAGAGGGTCAGATCGGCGAGTATGGTGTTGGTTTTATGTGGCGCAGAAAATTGCAGCGCTTCAGTGATATCTTCCGCTTTAAGACCGAGAAACAGGCTTTGCCACGTGCTGCAGCCGACACCCTGAAGGCTGTGCCTGCAGCTGTTCAACAAAAATGAAAAAGCAAATGATGAAAAACAGAAAGTGCATTCCCTATAATCATTCCCGCGGCTTCCGCCTGTTGGCTATGGTATTTGTTGCCATAGTGGTGGTTGCCGCAGGTACATCTTGTTCTTCCACGAGTGCTCTCAAGGAAGGCGAGCAGCTCTTCACGGGTCTGAAGAAAATAGAATATACCGATTATGAGCCAGGCGGTTATGCCGATTCTACGATTCTCGAAATGGAGTCGGTACTGGCTTCTGCCCCTAATGGAGCCCTCTTCGGCAGCAGTTATTATCGCACGCCTTTCCCTGTTCGCCTTTGGGTTTGGAATGCTTTCTCGCAGTCGGATGGCGCCATAGCCAAGTGGATTACCAAGGCATTCGGCTCACGTCCTAAATTGATGGGCAATGTGAATCCACGATTGCGTGCACAGGTAGCAGAGAACCAGCTTGCCAAGTATGGCTATTTTCATGGCAAGGTAAACTACGAGATTCTGACCCAGAAAAATCCCAAGAAGGCCAAGTTGGCTTATCATGTGTCTTTGGGCCCGTTGATGACCATTGATACGTTGCAGTATGTCAATTTCCCATCAGTAGTCTCTGCTTTGATCGATTCCACCCGTCAGGAGGCTTTGGTACATACGGGCAGCCCATTCAATGTACCTCGCCTGGAAGGTGAGCGTCAGCGCCTTACCCGTCTGTTCCGCAACAATGGCTATTATTTTTATCAGAATGGCTATGTCTCCTATCTTGCTGATACCTTAGATGTGCCAGGCAAGGCAAGCATGAAGATGATCATGGCCGACAGCCTCGACTCGCAGGTCACCCGCCAGTGGTATCTCGGCAATATCAATATCAACTTCCGCAAGCAGTTTACAGAAGAGCTTACCGATTCTTTCTGTCGCCGTTACCTCAATATCCGTTATCATGGCAAGAAGATGCCTATCCGTGCTGGTGTGGTGTTGCGCGACTTGAACTTGCGTCCCCGACAGCTATACAGGGTAGAGAACGAGGAAAAGGCGCGCCAGCATTTGCAGTCGATGGGAGTCTTCAATTATACCAGCCTTCAGTTTACTCCTCGTGACACCACAGCTCTGTGCGATACCTTGGATGCCACACTCGACTTGATTTTCGACAAGCCTTATGATTTCTATATAGAGACCAATGTCAAGGGCAAAACCACAGGCCGTGTAGGTCCCGAGTTGGTTGTAGGTTTTACCAAGCGCAATGCCTTCCGTGGAGGCGAGAAGCTCGATATCAATCTGCATGGCTCTTACGAGTGGCAGACAGGCGAGAAGGGCAACGGAGCCAGCTCCAACCATATCAATTCCTATGAGTATGGTACGGATGTGTCACTCTCGTTCCCAAGCATCGTCACCCCGTTCAATCTATTTACGACCATGGCACAGCGTGAGCGCCGTTTCCGCAAAGGTCATATCCCGCGTTCATTCTATGGTGTTCCTTCCACCACAGTGAAGGCATCGATGAATGTGCTCAACAGGGCTGGTTATTTCCGTCGCCATGTGGTGTCGGGTGAACTTACCTACGACTGGGCTACCTCAGCCAAGCATCGCCATTCGTTCAGTCCTTTAGTGTTGTCGTATGAGTTTATGAACAGCCGTACCGCAGCCTTCGATGAGGCCATCTCTGAGAGTCCTTATCTGCAGATAGCCATGCGCGACCAGTTTGTACCCAAGATGAGCTACACCTATACTTATACCAGTCCGGCGAAATACCGTCATCCCATCATCTGGTCGACGACTGTCAGCGAGGCAGGCAACATCCTGTCGTTGGGTTATCTCTGTACTGGCAAGAAGTGGAACGACGAGGACAAGGAGATGTTCCGCAATCCTTATTCCCAGTTCCTGAAGTTGGAGACCGACTTTGTGAAGTACTGGCGCATTGCCGAGCATTCCACCTTGGTGGGTCACCTCAATGCGGGTGTGGTATGGAGTTATGGTAACAGCGAGAAGGCGCCTTATTACGAGCAGTTCTACATTGGCGGTGCCAACAGTGTGCGTGCTTTCAATGTGCGAAGCATTGGCCCCGGTCAGTATCTGCCTACAGGCAGCAAGTATTCCTATATCGACCAGACAGGCGACATTAAGTTTCTTGCCAACATTGAGTATCGTCCTCGCATCTGGGGCGACCTGTATGGAGCCTTGTTCCTTGATGCCGGCAACGTGTGGACACTTCGCAGCGAGGAGCACAGTCCGCAGGGACAGTTCAAGTTCCGAAAGTTCTTCAAGCAGATGGCTGTGGGCACGGGTGTGGGTGTGCGCTATGATATGGGTATGTTCGTCATCCGTGTAGACTGGGGTGTGGGGCTTCATGTGCCTTACGAAACCAGCAAGAAGGGCTTCTACAATATCGATTCCTTCAAAAACTCGCATAGCCTCCATCTGACTGTGGGTTATCCTTTCTGATTTTTGCCGGTAGTCGCATAGATGTAGACGAATGAAATATAAATCGCCAAAAAAAAGTGATAAAAATTGTGCAGCAGTCATTTTTTTATTACTTTTGCATACTGTTAGATAATATCAACTATTAAACAAATAAAATATGAAACCTACATTATTGCTTTTGGCGGCTGGTATGGGTAGCCGCTATGGTGGTTTGAAACAGCTCGATGGTCTGGGTCCTAACGGCGAGACCATTATGGACTACAGTATTTACGATGCCATTCAGGCAGGATTTGGCAAGATTGTCTTTGTCATCCGTAAGGATTTTGAAGATCAGTTCCGTGAGAAGATACTTGCCAAGTATGAGGGACATATCCCAGCAGAACTCTGCTTCCAGTCACTCGACGCTCTTCCTGAAGGATTCTCAGTTCCCGAGGGTCGTGAGAAGCCATGGGGTACCAACCATGCTGTATTGATGGCAAAGGACATTATCAAGGAGCCTTTCTGTGTCATCAACTGTGATGACTTCTACAATCGTGACTGTTTCAAGGTCATAGGCAAGTTCCTTTCCGAACTTCCAGAGGGCAGCAAGAACAACTATGCCATGGTAGGTTTCCGTGTAGGCAACACCTTGAGCGAGAATGGTACTGTGGCTCGTGGCATCTGCTCAAAGGACGATGCTGAGAATCTGACCACAGTCGTGGAGCGTACAGAGATTATGCGCGTAGACGGCAAGGTGTCTTACAAGGACGAGGACGGCAAGTGGGTAGCTGTTGAGGACAACACTCCTGTATCTATGAACGTATGGGGCTTCACTCCCGACTATTTTGAGCACAGCGAGGCTTACTTCAAGGAGTTCCTCAGCGATCCTAAGAATATGGAGAACCTGAAAGCTGAGTTCTTCATTCCATTGATGGTCAACAAGCTGATCAACGACGGCACAGCTACCGTCAAGGTACTCGACACCACAAGCAAGTGGTTTGGTGTCACTTATGCTGCCGACCGTCCATCAGTAGTAGCAAGAATTCAGAGTCTGATAGACGAAGGCGTTTATCCAAGCAAACTCTTCTAAATGAACGTAAATATATTGAGTTCACAAGAAGCCGCTACCCTCCAGGAGATGATAGCGGCTTCTCAGCATATTGTGATATGTTGTCATAAGTCGCCCGACGGAGATGCCATCGGCTCTTCTTTGGGATGGCGTGGCTTTTTGCTCTCGCAGGGCAAGCAGGCACAGGTATGTATGCCCGACATGATGCCCGACTATCTGCAGTGGCTGCCCGACAGTCAGACCATTCTGCGTTATGACAAGCATCCTGCCGAGGTGCAGCGTGCTTTCGATGAGGCCGATTTGGTGTTCTGTCTCGACTTCAATGGCGCTGGTCGTCTCGACGAGATGCAGGATGTGCTTATCGGCTGTCGTGCCCGTAAGGTGATGATCGACCATCATCTGGCACCCTGTATGGATGTCGATCTTCAGATTTCTCAGCCCCACATGAGCAGTGCCAGCGAGCTGGTGTTCCGCATCGTGTGGCAGTTGGGAGGCTTCGGGCAGATGGACCGCAAGTGGGCTGCCTGTGTATATTGTGGCATGATGACCGATACGGGCGGTTTTACCTACAATTCCACCGACCCTACCATCTATTTTATTATCAGCCAGCTGCTTACCAAGGGCATCGATAAAGACAAGATCTATCGCAATGTATTCAATAACAGCAGCCTTTCTGCCATCCGTTTTCGCGGTTATTTGATGAGCGAGAAGCTCCGTGTGGTGGAGGGCTTGCATGCATCTTATTATTGTGTCACCCGTCAGGATATGAAGCGATTCCATTTCATCAAGGGCGACCTCGAAGGTTTGGTCAACGAACCACTGCGTATCAAGGGACATAAGTTTTCCATCTCCTTGCGCGAAGATACCGAGCGCGACAATCTGATATTAGTGAGTCTTCGTTCGGTCGACGACTTCCCGTGCAACAAGGTTTCCGAGCAGTTTTTCAATGGCGGAGGCCATCTCAATGCCTCGGGAGGCAAGTTGTTCTGCAGCATGGCAGAGGCAGAGGTGGTAGCCAAAAAAGCCATCAAAGCGTTCGAGTCATTGCTGAAATAAGAAAGATAAGTGATAAATAATAATAAAATAGGACTGCCAACATTGGCAGTCCTGTTTTTTTTTTGTACCTTTGCGCCATATTTGTATAAAAATTACGAACTTAAAGAATGAAGAAACTATTATTAGCAATGATAGCAGTAGCGGCTTTGATCTCATTTGCCGCGTGTGACCATAATGAGACATATGCAGACCAGCGCGACAGAGAGCTGGACTCTATCAATGCATTCTTGCGCAATGAGAATATCAAAGTCATCAAAGAGGCCGAGTTTGAAAAACGTTTCGAAGCCCGTAAGGCTGGTGACAAGACGGTCAAGTTGACTGATACCGATCCCAATAACAACGAGTATGTGCTCTTCGAGAGCAATGGTATCTATATGCAGGTCATCAACGATGGTTGTGGCGACTATATCGCCAAGGGTAAAACCAAGAATGTGTTGTGCCGATTCACGGAGTATTGTCTTGCCAACCGTGCCAAGATATGCGACGAGGCCATCACACTGACCAATGATGTGCCTACTTATGCGGCAATGACCGATGAGATAAGCGTAACCAATACGTCAGGAACGTTTGAAGGCTCTTTTGTCGACATTAAAAAAAGTCTCTTGGCAAATACCTACAATTCCTCTTATTATGGTACCGTGAGTGCCACGGTTCCATCAGGCTGGTTGATTCCTTTCACTTGGATCAAGGTGGGGCGTCTCATTACTGCCGACGATGAACTGGCGCATGTGCGCCTGTTGGTACCTCATACTTATGGCACTACCTCAGCTTCAGCGAGTGTGTATGCCTGTCTGTATGACATTCGCTTCCAGGCTGCCCGTTAAGGGAGTGGTTTCTTTTCTTCTGAACATTTATCAAGCATTAACGTCTTAATAAGAATATTATGACTCTAATCAAATCTATTTCTGGTATCCGCGGAACTATAGGCGGACCAGCGGGCGATACTCTTAATCCGCTCGACATCGTCAAGTTTACTTCAGCTTACGCTACCTTTATTCGTCGTAGCGGACAGTCTTCAAGCAATACTATCGTAGTGGGCCGCGATGCCCGCATCTCTGGCGAGATGGTCAAGAATGTAGTATGTGGCACCTTGATGGGCATGGGTTATGATGTGCTCAACATAGGTCTGGCTACTACTCCTACCACCGAACTCGCTGTCACCATGAGTGGGGCAGCAGGTGGTATTATCATCACAGCCTCTCACAATCCTCGTCAGTGGAACGCCCTCAAGCTTCTCAATGAGAAGGGAGAGTTCCTGACAGCCGCCAACGGCAATGAGGTGCTTGCCATCGCCGAGAAGGAAGACTTCGAGTATGCCGATGTCGATCATTTAGGCAAATATACTGAGGACAATAGCTTCAACAAGCGCCATATCGATTCTGTGCTTGCTTTGAAACTCGTTGATGTGGAGGCTATCCGTAAGGCACATTTCAAGGTTTGTGTTGACTCTATCAACTCTGTGGGTGGTGTCATCCTTCCTGAGTTGCTCGATGCGTTAGGAGTGGAGTATACCTTCCTGAACGGTGAGCCTACTGGCGACTTCGCTCACAACCCAGAGCCATTGGAGAAGAACCTCGGTGGCATCATGGACGAGTTGAAGAAGGGTGGCTACAACATGGGTATCGTTGTTGACCCTGATGTTGACCGCTTGGCTTTCATCTGCGAGGACGGCAAGATGTTTGGCGAGGAATATACCTTGGTGAGCGTGGCCGATTACGTGCTGAGCCATACTCCTGGCAATACTGTCAGCAACCTGTCTTCTACCCGTGCTCTCCGTGATGTGACCGAGAAGCATGGCGGCAAATATACTGCTGCTGCAGTAGGCGAGGTGAATGTCACCACCAAGATGAAGGACGTTCATGCCGTGATAGGTGGCGAGGGTAATGGCGGTGTCATCTATCCAGAGAGCCACTATGGCCGTGATGCCCTCGTAGGTATCTCCCTTTTCCTGAGCAGTCTGGCACATAGGGGTTGTAAGGTGAGCGAGCTTCGTGCCACTTTCCCCAACTACTTCATCGCCAAGAATCGTATCGACCTGACACCTTCTACTGATGTAGATGCTATACTCGTGAAGGTAAAGGAGATGTATGGCAAGGAGAAGGATGTGACCGTAACAGATATCGATGGCGTGAAACTCGACTTCCCTGACAAGTGGGTTCACCTTCGCAAGAGTAATACCGAGCCCATCATCCGCGTATATAGCGAGGCTTCCACCATGGAGCAGGCCGACGAACTCGGTAAGAAGCTCATGCAGGTGGTTTATGATATGCAGTAGATGCTACGAAAAAATGCAGGAATATGGGTGAAATGTTCTTGCAGAATATAAGTAATAAAACCGCCCAACAGCTGATGTGCACTTGCACAATAGCTGTTGGGCGGTTGTCTTTCAGGTGTTGTGCGGTTGCACAACACGAGTAGTGAAGTTTTCTTTTTACTCTTCGGCGAGTTCTTTCATCGTGTCGTTGAGAGTATTGAAGAGTACATTGATGTTTTCTTCTTCCTCTTTGCACGCCTCTTTGAAGAGCGCCACAGGGTCTTCGCTGCTGCTTTTCAGCGGTGTCTCGTTGAGCAGTATGTTCACGTTGTTGAGCAGCATGCCGTGGATAGTTGGCATGTGCAACTGTGGCAGTTTGCCCTCCTTGCTTCCACATTTCAGCCCGGCGGCATAAGCCTTCACGATAATCCTTACCAGCAGGTGCACAGCCATGGGCTCGTCGGCCAGACTGATGAGGATGCCGTGGGTATAGTCGCGTACATGCTCCTCAAGGGTAGTGAACTTGCCCTGCAGAAGCCAGGTGAAGTTGCGCTTGTATTCAGCCTCCATGGCCTTGTACAGCTGTGGACTCTTGCAGGCAATGCGCAGGTAGTCGAGCATGGTAGGCTCGAAGGTTGGGTCGGCTTTCTTCATACTGTCGAAGTTCTTGTGCATGCGCTCGTTGGCTTCCTCGGCAGTCTTGTAGTTCAGACGTACCAAGGTAGAGAACATGATGTCGAAGTAATATTGGTTTACCTCGCCATAGTGTTCCAACATCATCTGCTTGATTTCCTTTGGATCGTTTTTCTTCTCGAAGTCGTTGCCCTCTATGACAGCATCGATGATGCCACGTGCGTAAGCCTCGAAGAAACCTCTTACGAAACTTGCCACAGCCTGATAGCTGTTTATTCTTTTCTTCATTTATTTGAATATCTTGAATTCGTAGCCCTGTTCCTGAAGCCATTCTATAGCCTTCGGAAGGGCAGTCTTCAATTTGTCTATGCTCTTCAGCGAGTCGTGGAATGTAATGATACTTCCGTTGCGGGCGTATCGTTTCACATTGTCTACCACGTCCTCTGCCGTCAGCCACTTGGAGTAGTCACGTGTTACCACATCCCACATGATTACCTCGTAGGTGCGGTGCAACCACCAGTACTCGCTGGGTCTCATCCATCCGTGTGGCGGACGGAATAGGTGGGCGTGGATGATTTCGTTGGCCTTGTTGGTGTTGAGCACATAGGAGATCACACGATGCTTGAAGGCTCCAATGTGGTTGAATGTATGGTTGCCTATCTGATGGCCCTCTGCCACAATCTGGTTGTAGAGGTCATGATTGCGCAACACGTTTTCTCCCACCATGAAGAATGTCGCCTTGATGTTGTATTTCCTCAGCGTCTCAAGGATAAAAGGTGTAGATTCGGGTATGGGTCCGTCGTCGAACGTCAGGTAAACAGAGTGTTCCTTCGGATCCATCCTCCAAATTGCCTTCGGATACAGCCATCTCAGCCATTTGGCTGGTTGCTCGATAAACATAGACGAGTTCTTTTTAAATGTTTAATATTCAGAAGCTAAAGGAGTTAAGGAGTTATCGCTCCCTTCGGTCGCTGAGGAGTTAACTCCTCATTTTAGTACCCTTCAGGCATACGTCCTCCACGTCCGTGATAGAGTGTGTAGAGGGCGTTGAGCTGCTTGGCATACTGTGCTTCCAGTTTAGGACTTACCATGCCAGCCACCTCTGCTGCACTCTGCATGATCATGATCTGGCGTATGCAGTCGCTCTGTGCCTGTGCGAATCGATCGGCGTTGAGCGAGAGGTAGTAGTTGAGATACTGTGTGGCGTTGGTCCATACTTTCTTGAGGTATTCCTCACCCTTGGCCTTCTGACCGGTGAGGAGCCATCCTCGTGCCATGTCGAGACCGCCGCTCATATAGTCGACAGGAACATTATAATAAGGTATCTCCACGTCGGCTTTCTTCAGAATGTCGATGGCTTTCTTGTCCTTGTGCTCAGCGATGAGCGCCAGGGCTGTCTGAGCCAGCAGGCGACGGTGAGTGTAGCACATACGCATAGTGGTTTCGTCCACATACAGACCTTTCTGCTTCAGGTTGCCAAACTTGAAGCGGGTCATGATGTTGTGGTATGCTTTCTCCGTATCAAAGTTCTTGGCACCAGGCTTGTTGGTGGTGAAAGGAGTGATACGGTTGACGAGTCCCTCCTGTACGAAGTTGTCACCCAAGTTCATATAGTTCTCCTCACCTACGGTGAGTGCCACATAGAGCGGACGCTTCCAGTTGCATTGTGCCAGCATCTCGAGCATCATGAGGTCGTTCTTATAGAGCGCGTTTTTTCCTGCCAATGAGATAACCATCTTGTCTGGTATGCTGTCGGCTGCCATCATCATACCGCTCTGCTTTACTGCCTCCTTGTCGATAGTGAGGTAGAGGGTGTCGGTAGGAATTATGTGCAGGTCGGGGTTCTTGCTGCGAACCCAGTATTTCAGCACATTCTTCAACTCGAATGGATTCTCGCCCAACTGCTTCTTGGCTGTCTCGGGATCCTGCTTGTAGAAGTCGAGAATCTGCTGCTTGGCCTCTGGCTCTATGGTCACATACTCATTGGTTCCTGAACAGAAGTCGAGTCGTGGCCAGGTGATAGGAACGGAAGGTGAATTGTATGCAGGACGTTTCATCTGGTCGATATACCAGTCGGTCTGCAGATAGCTCAGGTTGCAAACTCGTGCGTCTGTGCCTACACCTTCCACTTCCTGGTTGTACCACAATGGGAAGGTATCGTTGTCACCGTTGGTAAAGATGATAGGATTGCCCTTCTCCTGGAGCGACATCAGATAGTTCTGACCAAAGTCGCGGCAGGTGTATCGGTTGCTGCGGTCGTGGTCATCCCATGTCTGCGAAGCCATTTGTATAGGTACAAGGAGTGTGATGACTGCCACGATGGCTGCTACGGCAGTACCGCTCAATTTGGCATGCTCTTTCAGCAGGTCGAGGATAGCCAGTACGCCCAGGCCACACCAGATGGCAAAGGCATAGAACGAGCCGGCATAGGCGTAGTCGCGCTCACGAGGCTGCATAGGCACCTGGTTCAGATAAATCACGATGGCAAGACCTGTCATGAAGAAGAGGAAGAACACCACCCAGAACTGCTGGATACCGATAGGCAGCAACTCCTCTGTCTCCTTTCCGTTCTTCACCACCTTGCGCTTGCGGGTGTACCATGCCTGCCAGAAGAGACCGATGAGACCCAATATCAGAGGCATGCAGTAGAACACGTTGTGTCCCTTATTCTCCTTCAGGTCATCAGGCAACTTGCTCTGGTCGCCCAACATGGCGTTGTCGATAAACGGAATGCCCGTAATCCAGTTGCCATGCTCAGGCTCGCCGTTGCCCTGGATGTCGTTCTGTCGTCCGGCAAAGTTCCACATGAAGTAGCGCCAGTACATGAAGTTGCACTGGTAGGAGAGGAAGAAGCGTATGTTGTCCCACTGTGATGGAACCTTTACTGTCATGTTCTCACCGCAACGGTCGAAAGGTACTTCTGTTCCGTTGACGCCACCCATCCAGTCTTCGTATGCCTGTGCGTGAGCGGCATCATACATACGTGGGAAGAACATATTTTGCGCATACTTATATTTATTCTTGTGGCTCACTACGAAGTATGAGTCCTTCTCGTCCTTGCTGGCTTTCTCCTTGCGCTGGTATACGGGAGCACCCTCGGTCATCACCGGCTTGCACATGTCGCCATCCACCTCGAGTGCCACCTGTGAGGTATAGGCCTGTCCGTAGAACAGAGGACGGTCGCCATACTGGTCACGGCTCAGATAGCTGCCAAGGGTGAAGATATCCTCTGGCGAGTTCTGGTCCATAGGAGGGTTGGCAGCCGAGCGGATCACGATGAGGGCATAGCTTGAGTAACCTATCATCAGCATCAGCATGCACAGCAGGGCTGTGTTCTTCACGCGGGCTGAGATGAGAGGCAGGAGCTGCACTTTGGTCTTGGTAAGTCCGGTAGTCTCGTCGTTCTTAACCACAACTTCCTTCTTGCGCTTGTAACCCAGTACAAACCACAATACGATGAGCACCGCGATACCTGTGATGGCAGCGCTCCATCCATATCCGTAGAAGGGGATTCCGAGCATGCCGAAGCCCAAGACGAAGGCAAGGTTCTGTCGCTTCTCGTTCTTGTCAGTGGCATTGTAGGTCTCGTAGATACCCCAGATGACCGAAGCCACCAAGCAGATGATATATACGATCTCACCCGTATTGAATGGGCAGCCTAAGGTGTTGACGAAGAACAGCTCAAACCATCCGCCCACGGTGATGATACCAGGCACCACTCCATAGAGCACGGCAACGACTACCAGAAAAGATACGAACAGCGCCAGGAGCGAGCCCTTGAGGTTGGCATGTGGCACCTTCTTGTAGTAATATACCAATACGATGGCAGGGATGCAGAGCAGGTTGAGCAGGTGAACACCGATGCTGAGGCCTGTCATATAGGCGATGAGTACCAGCCATCGGTCGCTGTGAGGCTCGTCGGCATGGTCTTCCCATTTCAGGATAAGCCAGAAAACCACGGCAGTAAAGGCAGATGAGAAAGCATATACCTCACCCTCTACAGCCGAGAACCAAAAGGTATCGCTGAAGGTATAGATGAGTGCTCCCACCATACCCGATGCCTCGATGCCTACCATCTTGGCGGTGGTCATCTCTTTCCAGTCGCCGATGATGAGCTTGCGTGCCAAGTGCGTGATGGTCCAGAAGAGGAACATGATGCAGACGGCACTCAGCAGAGCGTTCATCGTGTTCACCATCTTGGCGACTTGTGTGGTATCGCTGGCAAAATGAGTAAAGAAATTACCTAAGAGCATGAAGAAAGGTGCCCCAGGAGGGTGACCGATTTCCTGCTTGTAGGCAGTTGTGATAAACTCAGGACAGTCCCAGAAACTGGCTGTCGGCTCAATTGTGGAGCAATACACGAAGGCCGCAATAAGGAAAGCGACCCATCCGAAGATATTGTCCACCAATTTGTACTGTTTCATTATTGTTTTAAAACTTAAATGTATGATTTTACTTTCTTTACGATGCCTCAGGGCATAAATCGCTGCAAAGATACTAAAAAGAGAAGAAAAAGAGCGAAGTTTGCTGTTTTTTTTAGATAATATTATATTTCTCAGAAAGCCCCTTCCATAAAGCGATTGTGGAACAGGTTCTGTTCATCATCGTCAGTCTTGCCAAAGCCATCCTCATCACGATAATACATACCATCAGGATTAACCTCCCATCTCACTTTGGCTATGCCATCCTCATAATCATAGATATTTTGCAACAAAAATTAAAGGATTTGGGTTAAATAGGCCTTTATCTTAATATTTAAGCCGTAGCGAAATCATAAACTCACGACCACGCAGCGGTACGCGGTAGTATTGAAAATTGGCTCTTTGATAAAGCGAAACTTCGTAGTCTTTGCGGTTAAACAAATTGTTGATATTTGCGCTTGCAGACCAGCGAGAATTGAAATCGTAGCGCAGACCGGCATTCAAAAAACTGTTAATAGAGTAATGGTTACGGACTATTTCGAAGGCCGATTGCGAAAAGTCGGCATACAGCCGGAGTTTACTGATAGGATAGAAATCCATAGTTAAGGAATAATAGGCATTTTTCAGCAGGTTGTCAGTTGCAGAGAAGACATCAGGCTTTTTCCAACTGATATTTCCGGCCATGGTGAGTTTGGGTTGGAACCATGTCAGTCCGCTCCATTGCGCCGTGACTGAAGCATGCAAGGCATGATAGCGCATATAATCTTCCACCTCGTTTTGAGACACAAACTCCTTATTATATGAATAATTTGTCTGTCCGCTCAAATTGATGTGGGCATTGCGAAAGTTCTTACGACATGACAGTGCCATGCTCCAGGTAGTTTTCGTGCGGTCGTTCCACACTGGAACAAAGAGCGTATAATCTGGCATATAAAGACTTTTAAGATAATGGTCGGAAGTACTGCGCGTCCAGCCGACATAAACATTCCACGAAAAGAGCGTGATGGTGTTCAGATACGACAGACGGAGATTCGCCAACGCGACACGCTGCACCGAAAGGCTGTCGATACCTGTCGTAAATGTACGGTAGTTGTTCATCATCGTTCCATTGAACCAAGGATCGGCGTTTGAAGCATTTTGGTTATAGGCTACCGAGGTTTCCATTCGCAATAGATAACTAATTTGTTGAGTGAAATCGAGCGAAGGAGAGAATAGAACTTTTTGTTCTTTTTCTTTCCGCCAGCCACAGCGGGAAATGGTATATTCCACAGGAAGAAGTAGTTCGACGTTTCCACCGCTCCACTGAATTTGATACGATGGTTCGAGTGTGTGCAGCCAATAGGACGAAGTAGCCGTCTGTTGGGTATCGTGTAGTCGGTTGTGCTTGTATTCTATAATGTAACCCAACGTCAAGGGATTGCCCGCTATATCGAAAGCCGTGGAAAGCCGGTGGCGCATAAACCAATGGTTCAGATAATAGCTCTGCCGTTTGTATTCGTTATCTGCTGTTGTCCAATAATCAGAAAGTCGCTCGCGCGTCTGATAGGTACGCACAATGGAAGCCAAACTATAGACACGACTTGGAGTGGTCAGGTTGACATTGGCGACATTCTGAATAAAATAAGGTTTGCGATGTATGTCCTCTCCCAAAGAGCCTAAATTGGTTACATTTTGATTATAGGAGCTGACATCCTGCCATTGTCCCGAAAGGATGTTCTCCACGTACACCTTCTTGCCATTCAATTCGTAACGCACCTGTCCTTTTACTACATCTTCACAGCTCTTTTGCCGATTGTTTTCGTAAATACTGATTGTGTCGCCCGCATAATACTCGCTTCGGGTGCTATCCTCACGGTTTTCTCCTTCGTGGTTGTAAAGCAGATTGAAACGTAAAGTGGAATAAGGAGTGAAAGCGTGCATATAATTCAGTCCGGCAAAATAGGAACGGTTGTTCAAGTAATAAATAGGTGAAATGGGTGGACGGCGGGTTGTAGTAGAATAGAGGAAAGGAGCTGGCAATTGCTCTTGTGCATAAATGCCCGTATAGTTCGACATGCCATTTTGCAAGTTGCGCAATGAGGCACCTCTGTTGTTTAAGGCTCCGGTAAATAATACTTGATTCTTCTTTGCCACTTGAATCCCTGTCAGACTACCGTCCCATATAGCAGGCGTTCCTCCAGCTCCCACTTCTGCGTCACCAAAAGGGCGCATTTTATAGTTCTTTTTTAACCTTATATTGAGTGTCGCATGATTACTATGAATTTTTCCTTCCAAGGCACGGATGGGCTGATTATTTTCCATAACCTGAATCGTAGATACGGCCTCAGCTGGCATATTCTGAGTGGCTTGGTTATATTGATCACCCATAAGGTCTAATCCCTCAATGTTCAGTTTATTGATGCTGCTACCCTGATACAGAATTTGTCCTGAATTCGTCACTTCAATACCCGGCATGCGTTTGAGCACATCCTCAATGCTATAGTCCTCTTTCTGACGAAAAGACTCTACATAATAGTCAAGCGTATCTTTTTTACGAGTTATAGGGGCCTCTTTCACTACAACTTCATCAAGCTCATAAGGTTTTTTTTCTAACTGAACGGTATATTGATATTTATCCTTTTGAACTGAAATAATTTGTGTGGCATAGCCCATTTTCGAGAATGTCAGTTTATTTACATTCTTCTTGTATTGTAAATGAAAATGTCCGTTGCTTTGGGTGATACCATAAGCCAGTAAAGAATCCGTGGCACTTAATGCCTTACATAATACATTAGCAATGCCAATGCCTTCTGTATTCGTAACAATACCCTTAAAAACGCCTTCTGTTTCCTGCGCCCATACAGACAAAGGAAACAGAAATAGCATAAATAATATTTTAAAAATCTTTACCATTGTAATTCAAGCATATTACTGGGACGTTTCGGATTGTTTGCTTCCGGAGTAACCATTTGGCCGTTCTTTTCAACCCTTACCTTGAAAATCTCAATACTCAGATTATCAAAATCCTCAATGTCATTCCGATAACCGGTCAGGGCATTCTCGCGTGTGGTTACAATCAAATCTTTGATATACCTTTTTTTATAAAGATACATGTCACTGTATTGAGGCATCTTTCCGACCCCATTATTTGTAAAAATCCAATTGCGACCTTCATCATGGATTTCCATGATCAGCCCAGGCAATCCTGTAAAAAGATAAGGTCCGTAAGGAAGTGCTATAGTTTCTGTGTACCATGCAATATAATTTCGACCGGCAAAAGAACAAATGGCCTTTTTGCAAGCTCTTTGATTTATTATAGAATCCCCGGATACCAATTGCCAGTCCATTTGAGGCGTTGGGTAAGTGTACTCGTAGCTTCGCAATACATCGTAAGTCTGTACCGTGGTTTTTTGTTCTTCTAAATCAGTTAGCGTAACAAAGAAAAAAGTCCATTTTTTAATAGCTTGCATCCATTCTTCACGAGCCTTTTGGTCCTTTTTATTTTGTTTGCTACTGGCTAAATAGTCATTTATTGAATCTAATGCCAATCGATTATAATCACTAAAAAGTAAGTGCTTATCTGAAACCATCAATACTGTTTGCGCTTCAGTATAATCATCCAACTTGGTAGAATCTTTGCGGAACTTTAATTCATAAAATACTCCCAACTTGGCATGATCAACAACACTCCTCTTTGATTTCTCATAAAAATCGCCACTCTCACTATATAGCTTTTGAGCCTTAATAGTGTTCGAACATATTAATATCGTAATAAATAAAACAAGGAATCTCATTCTGTTAATTTTAATGAATTATCGCTTTTGGAAAATTGTTAGGCATATTGCCTTGATGGTGATATAGATCATCTGATAAGTATTTCCGTAATACGTACTTGTTCCAATGATGCAAGTTCACTTGATGTATATAGTAGATACGCTCATCTAAAGTGGTAGTTTTATGCAAAATTTCCATATGATGAGTAAAACTAATGCCCACGAAATCTTCTATACGCAAGTCTGCTAACTCTATAGGTCTGTTAATACAAAGGAGTGTCTTTTCTCCTATTTCAACACCTTCTTCTATTTTATTTTCAAGCTGTTGTAATTGGTTCGCCATTGGCGAACCAATTGAAAGGCATTGCCATTCCTCATAGAAGATACGCATTTTCTTCAAGTTACCAGAAGAAAAACCTCTTAATCCTGGTAATTCACGTTGCAGCCTGTCACTAATAGTATCAAGAGCCTTTGCGCCCCAATGTGCTTGCTGTAAATTGATAGACACATAACGTCCTATACCATAATATAAAGACAATTGTATGGCATTACTTGACTGGCTCGCCTGTGCTTGAGCTCGCAAAATAGCCCCTTTTATGGTTTGGACAGCTTTATCTACTGTTATATTGTTTCCTTCCATTATACTCTATTTTGATATTATTTGCAAAGGTAGTGCTTTTAGCCTTTAAGCCACTATTGCACAACCCCTTTCTTTGAAAAGAACGTAAAATCAATAGTATTATTGCGATGATTGTACTTTTAGTAATCGCTTCACTCGTTGTACCGTACTCACGCCCTTTCCACTTAACTTCGCCACATCCCGAATGGAATACCCCTTTCGGAGTAAACTTACATCTATATTATGCGGCACAGGAGAAATGATGTAGATTCAATATAGAAGAACTTGCCTATTATTGTTTTTTCAGCCATTTTTTTACACACCTTATAGCTCTGATTTGTTCGCTTTCGCTAAACTTAGAATCGTCATTCGTTTCATTTCCTTCCAGTACAGCTTCATAAAGAACAAGAAAATAAAAATCGGTAGGGTTTATCATTCGTTCCATAATTAGTGGAACTATTTGTTTTCCCATTGATTTGAGAGGAATGAACTCAGGCAATTTTGTATATGAATATGTGCTTGCACTATATCGCGTCTTAGGATTATGGTCTATTGCAAAATTCCATTTATCCACTAAAACTGCAAAACGATTTCTTATGCTATCTGGTACTTGTGAAGCCAATTCTTTTGTTTTCTCTTTCTCTGTATTTGTTAGAAAATCCCTTGTTGATAGGCTGTCTTGTTTGTTGTCAGCATTGGAATTCCAAATGTTCTCTGGTTCATGTACAGTTTGCAATGGTACTTTAACAATAGAGTCAGAAGCCACTTCCTTTATGCGTTTCTTTGCAGAATGATCTGTTTGTTCCTTAAAACTTAAAAATAGAAAATTTATTCCCCAACCATTACCAAATATAACATCTAATGGTTCTCCTGTATCTTTCCATATTCTGACTCTTGCTGCAAATCCAAAATCAAATTTAACGGCAGTACTATCATATGTAAAAGTTACAGTATAGAACTTTCTTCCATTCTGTTTTCTTATTTGAGGGCGGCTGTCTCCGTAATCCTCCTTTTTGAAAACTTGAACATCCGATACGTTAGCCTCTTTAAAATATGGAACATACGCAGGACCAAAGGTCAAAGCCACGTTTCTTGCGCTATTTACAAGAGTACTATTGTCTAAGACCTCTGGTCGCTTGCATGAACTCAAGAATAGTGTACATAATACCGCTATTCCCCAAACTACAATCATTATAGATGGTATTTTTTTCATAATTCGTAATTTTTAATTTGCATTTCGCATGAACATGTTACCAATGACTTGATTATGTCTTTGCCTTCTTATTTTAAGATTGCACTTTCACTATTTTGATGTTTGTAATCTGGTGACTTTGATGTCTTCTTGCCATAGTCAAAACTATAAACAATTTTCAGATTTGCATACTGATTATAACTACGACTTTGATCTATTTGTTTGAAAGAATAATATGATGCAGATAATTCATCTACAATGTTATTCTTCATCATGAATAAATTGTTTGCATTAGCTTCGATAGCCCAATTCCCATGATTCCACATTGCCGATAGTTGATACCGCCAAAATGTCTTTCTACTAATCTGGCTGTCTATCAAATCTCTTGCCGGTGACGCTATGGATGCACCAAAAGAAAAATCCCGAACATAGTAATTTATCATAGCAGTCCCAGAGAATGCAGACAAATTACGATGCTCTGCCCCTCCTCGAACTAAATGTTCAATCCATTGACCAGAAACTTTCATGTTAAGCGAACCTGAAGGTTTATAGGTCATAGATATATCTGCACTGGGACGATGATAGATACAGTCATCTCTAAAAGTGCTAATAAGATGCCCGTCTCGAATATAGTAATCCGAAATAATCGAATGATTTTGGTAAAAGTATGATACTCCCGTTTGCAAAGCGAATTTGTTAAGGTTCAAGGTATGGCTTAATCGCGGATTCAAAAGAATGGAATTATCCATATTCGGGTTACCTTTGAGAATGATGATAGGATCTATCTGCTGTTCTACATTGTTAATCGTATTTATCCTCGGATAGGTGTTTCCCAAAGCGAACATAAATTGAAGTTGCTGTACTTTATCTATCCTATAAGTAGCTCTTGCCTGAAGTCTCGGCGTAAGATGATTGATAGACCTCATCCCCTCCAAACGATATGTTAGAAATGACAGTCCTGGATTAATATCAAAGAAAAAACTCCCTAAACGTTGGGAATAGTCTGCAAAAAGGATGGTTTCGGACGAATGCAAATTTTGATTATATGCAGAAGTCCCAACATATTCGGAATCACTAATTCTCATGAACTCGTATAAACTGAAAGCCAATCTATTTCTATGACTGAACGCCATAGAATAATTTGCATTCGCTTTGATGTAATAATAATCTTCCTTGACAAGTGAACGAAAAGACACATTATCATCGTTATAGAGACGGTCATAATCGTTTCGAGAATAATATCCATCAAAAACATAATCCAACGATTTTGTGTTAGAAAATGTGTGCAATCCGTAAAAATAGACACTTGGACGATAAGATTTGTTTCTTGTGTTAATGTCCAAAATGCTACCGTTCTTGATTGCAGCAGCAGTTTTCCAATACTCCGTCATTCCATTATAGACATCGTTTTTTGAGGCATTCCATGCCATACCACCTCTAAGCATCCAAATATATTTTCTTCCTCGGTTGCTGATTGATGCCTGTACATATTCTTCCGTTTGCCTATTGTCAGCATTATTGTAATGCTGCAGTCTATTCAGTTGATAATCAGGGAAAATAAAAGTCTCATCCTCGTCCATAGACGATTTTGGATTTTCCAAAGAATATCCAGCCCAAAGGTTAAAACTTTTGGTTCCTGTGACAAATTTCGAAATAAGATTGTAATCACCATAGAGATAGCCTACATTCTGAGACGCATCAAGTTGCGTGTAGCCACCATTGTTGAGTGTTTTCATTATTATGTTTATAGCATATGCATCTTTTGCATATTTACCATTTGGCACATCAAAATATTCCACTCGAGAAACGTCCTTCGGTCTTAAAGACTGTACCTCTCGAAAATCAACTTCACGCCCATCTATATAGAGAGTCGCAGCCCCATTGGGAGTTGTCACACTTCCAGTCGAACGCTCGACAGACACTCCCGGAATCATGAGATTGCTCAACAGGTCATAACCAGTTACAGCATGTTTACGTTGCTCTTTTGTAGGAATAGCAAGGATATGATCACCTTCTCTTGTAAGATAAGATGATTTTACAACAACTTCACCAAGTTCTTTGCCTTGAATAAAAGTTTTAGTTGTATCTGGTTTCTGTGCATAAGTTACATGTATGCACAAACTCATTATGATGACTAACAATGCTTTCATCTATTTCTTCCCTATTTTCCAAGAGACTTGAACTTCTTGGAGATGCACTTTTTATTTCTATATTTTCATGCTAAAAGTTATACCATCCTCAGTGTCCCATGCGCGAGGTATCTACCTCCTTGACCGTCTTCTCCTTGTAGCCACCAAACTTATAGATAACTGCGAAGGTGACAGATGCCCAGTTGTAGTTGATCTTCATGCGGTAGTCTTGGTTGCCTTGCACGGAACGGGTATCGTATTTATTGTTGAAGATGTTGCTGCCATTAAGGCGCAATCCCCATCTTCCATCATGCGACGACCATTGCAGTTTGGCATCCATACTAAAGATAGGACTTATGTCGTAGACACCTTGTATAGCCTTTGTCTGATAGAACGGATTAAGGATGAGACGGAGATCCTGCGTGCTACAGAGTTTTACGGATGCGGTGCCTCCAAGGACGACAGACAGCTTCTTGCGGTCGAAAGGCAGGTCAAAGAAATGGTCGCTCTTGTCGTGCTTGTAGGTTCCCATGACAAACACGTTGCCGTTGAGCCATTGGCCTGCATTGAAGATGGCAGAGGCTTGTAGCCCGAAGCTGTTTGAATAGTTGAAATTGGTTTCCTTCATTATCACCGCCATGCGGTCGGTGGTCTGGTAGGGTAGCTGCACGGAATAATCGGGCTTCAGACTTGCAAAAGCCATAAGCGTATAACATCGCTTTATCTGCCACATCAGATTGACATTATAATAAGAGAAGGGTTTCAAATCGGGATTGCCATGTATCTCGGTGTAGGTGGACGAGTAGAACACGTTGCTCATGGTTGACCAATAGCTCGGGAACTCAGAGTTGGAACTGAATGATAGATTGAGCAAATGGTTGTCGTTGACGTTCCACAAAGCATTGAGCGTAGGATATACGCGCCATTTATCCCATATGGGAGAGTGATATTGCTCGGCAGCAACAGATGCTTCAAGACTAATAGCCTTGTTTATCTGCTTGCTGAAACCTGCATATATGTTCCATATACGCTCGTTGAGGTCCACGCTGCTTGTCCCATCGGGCAAAACGCTCCCATCCTTGTCTATTGTGGTCTGATAACTCTTGTTGCTTGTGAATTGCCCTTTCACACCATACGACACTCCCCAGCCATGTGACAAAGAATGGGTTTGGTCGGCTGTGAACATCCATTTGTTGATGGTCTGCTCGCTGCCGCTTGTCAGGTTGCGTTCAGTTTCATTTTTGTTTTCCGTAGTTATCGTACCATCGAGGGCTTGTTGCTGAGGCGTGCGATAGTAAGTGTACGAACCGCTAAGGGTTAGTCCGAAAGGAAGCGCGTAGTTAACATCCACATTGTGCAGATATTCATGACTGTCACGATGCATTCCACTGATGCTTGAACCTGTCGTGCGGCTGTTTGAGTTTGTCTTGTCCCATTGTCCCGTATAGGCTACGTCAAGACGATTGTTCTTGCTAAAGGTGTAATTCATCCCAAGTCGGTAGTCGTGTGTAATGCCAAACGACTTCTGCCCGGTTTCATCATTATAGTGTATACGATTGTTGCCAAGTGGATGATTGGCTATGCGTGAAGACTCACCGTAGGAATTGCCGTTTACATATTTATATTGTGCGTCAAGTCCAAACTTGTCTCTTTGCAAGGAAAGATATAAATTACCAAACTCATTGGCGTATTTGTTTTGCCGCATGCCACCAATGATTTGTCCCGAAAGCTGATTGGTACCGGCGTAGTCTTTCGTGACGATGTTGATAGCCATGCCACGCACATGATAGCGAGCAGGGACGGACAGCATCACCTCGGCTTTTGACAACTGTGCGGCTGGCATTGCCTTCAGACGCTCTGTCAGCTGTTCCTGTGTCAACGTTGTGGCTTGTCCGTTGATAATCAACGTTACTTCATTGCCAGAGAACGATATGCTGCCTGTGGCATCGCTGACACCAGGTATGCGTGTCAATGCCTCGTAAGCGTTGTCGGCAGGCAATTGTTTTAAGAGTAGCGGCATATTGTACGACAGCATACCCCGCTCTGCCTTGACAATGGGGCGAGAACCTTTTACCATCACTTCTGGAAGATTGTGCAACATTGTCTCCATTGTGAGCGAATCCGTTTGCGTCCGAGTTTGAGCTTTCACGTTAGCACCAGAAAGCAAAAATAATCCTAAAAGAAATATCTTGTTGGCCATATTTTATCTTTTTAAGTTATCTTTTTCTATGTTATTCAAAAGTACGAAAAACAATCCACAAACGAGAATGTTCTGCTATACGTATTATAGTAGTGTATTACCCTTTGTTGATTCTTTCTACCAATTCGCAGTAAAAGCATATGAACGAACTGTTGAGTGCTTCAAACTATTGAACCGGTCGCAATTTGCGACCAGTTCAGCCATTTCCTCCTTAGTTAGTTGAAAACGGAAACGTTCAGGAAATCTCTCCATATTACGTTTAACAGCTTGATTTTACACCTTAGTTTCCACTCCGTAAAGTTCAGCCAAGTCTCTGTCTATCATAATCTGCTATTTTTAGTGTTCTTTATATTCAAAGACGAAAGAATGATAAAAGGGTAAACTACTTTTTCCAATATTTTTTAGCCATAGGCTGCAACCTTTCCTTTATTACTTCCATAACAGTCTTGAAATCAAGAGTTTCTTTCCATTGAATCTTTTTCAGAAATGCTTTCCAGCGAACTATACGTGCTGCGTCTGTCGCAAAACTTTCTGTAAACAACTGCAATTCGGGATTGTATGTAAGCCCTCTATTATCGAAAGTAGCCTTAATCGCATTATATAATGTGTCATCAGACAAGTCTCTCTTTGTCAGGAGTTGGTAACAGTCGAAGAAATCTTTCATGCGACTGTTGAGCACATCTCGGTCTATCATCGTATGGAATTTCTCGGCAACAACAGTCTCCAAGGAATATGCCTGTATGTTCACAGATGGAATGTCAGGCAAAAGCAATGGGAAGTCAATAGTTGTTGGATATGGAGTTACAACATCACCAAAGCCAATGTCAACAGACATGTTATAAGAAATGGTATCCATGTGGGCAGTAAAATAGAATCGGGTGCCAGGATATTTCTTTTCGACGGTGATAGGTTCTAACTTGATGCTGTCAACATCAAACGATACTCCATCCTCATCGCATACAATGCCCAAAATTTCCTGGAACACATGCGCAAGGAAATCCCTATCACGGCTAATTCTATCTGCCATGAAATCAACATCTACTGTAGGACGTGCCTCAAGTCCGTTCATAGCATAAAGCAAAGAGCCACCTTTCAGCAAAAAATTGTCCTTGTATTGACTAACAGATACTCTGTAAAGCAACCTTTCGTTGAAATATCTTGCCAAGAGATACATATATTTATAGCCAGTCTCATTCATCAGATTGAGCAAGCGGGTCTTAACAGACTTACCGTAGTTTTTCTTTCCCATCTTATTCTATAGCTATTTCAAGATAATTTTTCAATGTATTAAACACTCTGAGGCGTTGGGCGTAATCCTGCAAACGAGTGAGATTGCGATTGGGCTTTCTCAAATAAGAACGAATCACTTCCGCACAAACATCCAGCCCCAATTTGTTTCTGTATTTCACTGCATCACAAACACTTCGCTCCAAGTCGGTTATGCGAACATGAAAACCAGATATTTCTGCTTCCATAATGCCAAACTCCAAGTTCTCCTTCTTCCAATAATACAGCTCTATCGGAAGCGTATCTGGTATCACCACCTTCCGCTTGTTGGCGATGGCTATACAAAAAGCAGGTGGAACAGTTGTCGAAAGCTGATGGTAAGCCCACGCATTGTACAGGCATACAATACCATTAGGTACAATCCGTTCCACATCAATCATTGTATTAAGCAAAGCATCGGGAACGGCATATATGCCATGACGCAACTTTATCAAGTCGCCACGCTCCTTAGCTCTCAACAGTCGTTTATACTCTGACAGATGAGATATATCAGTAGTGGAGATAGTGCCACCAAGTGCTGCTACTTTGCAAACTATATTGTTCATTTCACCTCTTATTAAATGTCATTACAGCTGCAAAAATACAATAAATTTCGAGAATACGGTAAGATTCTACGGATAATTTCATAAAATACCGCACATTTTTGCATATTTCCAGAGTCCTAATTATATTTGAGATGATAATAAACTCTAAAAAACATGCAACAATGCAGTATTCTAAATTTAAAATTGTATTTTTGCCACCAAGATGACAAAGAGTTGTTTGACAATCAAACGTATGCAAATTGTAGAAATTAGAACCGTTGCTAAATCATTACCTCCATTGAGGTGAAAAACTCATAAATCGCTCATTCTAAGCAATTCGGCAGATTTTAGCGTAATTTTTATGAAAAAAATCGTAAATTTGCAGCGAGAAATAAAAACTTGAAGAATAAACAACATAAAAAATGAACTTATGAAGAAAATCTCGTTGATAGTGATGAGCTGCATGATAGCTTGCGGACTGCTCGCCAACCACGGCATCGTGAAGGGCGGAGAAATGTCGCCTAAGGTAGAAGACACGGTATCGATTGCCAAGAAAATCACTGATAGTCAATGGCTATCGAACAACTCCGACACGTTGGAAGTGGACACAGCTGGCGAAGACTCGGTGGTGAATGTGGTGGCCTACTTCTGCAAGGGTGACACCTGCGAATACTGGATATATGAGAATGAGTGGAAGGTGGACGACAAGGACACGGTGAAGACGCTCGGCGTATCCACCCAGGTGCGCCTTGTGGTAAACGATTCCACCAGCAAGGGCTATAAGATGAGCTACACCTTCCTGGACGTAAAGGCCGATTCGGTGGGCGACAACTTCCGGGACAAGATGATGGCCATGATAGCGGAGCGCACCGCCAAGAGCGTGATAGGCACCACCATCAACTTTGAGACCGATGAATATGGTAGCATCACCAAGATTACCAATCTCTCGCAAATCAAGAAGCAGGCAAAGGCTCTCTTCAAGGCGAGCATGAAGGACATCGCCTCCATGCCCATCATGCAGGAAATGAAGAAGGCGATAGGTCTTGACTTCATGAAGATAGGCAACCAGGCTAACACCGACGAGGTGGTGGAGGGCTACCTGGAGGAGCTGGAACTGCTCTTCGCCTGCCACGGAAGACAATATGCCGTGGGCGAGCATCACGAGCACAAGGATGCCACCAAGGATAGCTACGCCAACGACACTTATATCAATGCCAGCATAGAGAAGAATGGCAACTACACAATCTCCTGCGAGGTGGTCAGCGTGATACCAAAGGAGACCGTGAAGGAGGTGATGGGCGGACTGATGAGTGCCTTCATGGAAGGACTGAAGGGCAAGAAGACCGAGGACGGCAAGGATCATGATGGCGACATCAAGGACTTGGACGACGAGTTTAAGAAGGAGATAGACAAGGCAGTTGACCAAGATGCCAAGACCTCGGAGTATCTCAGTGTGACCTGCTTTGAGGATGGCTGGCCTAACAGCGTGTTGAAGCAAAATAAAACTGTGATGGCTGGCCGTGGCAAGCTGAAGCAGAAACTCATCGAGGCTTGCCGATTCGCACAGCGCGAGAAATGATGAACTATTTCGACCTGTACAGATTGAAAGTTTTCTAACTGTACGGTTGAAACGGGCTGAAAGCCCAAAAGCTCTTAGGAGGGTGCGTCACAGACTTATGACACACCCTCTTGTATGGTGAGAAAAGACAATTTGTTTATTCTGGTTTCTGCACAAATATGATTTTATCAGAAATATCACCTGCGGAAACTTCTACACGAACATAACGTCCATCCTGTGTTTCGTTTGGCGCAAATGTAACAGTGAGCGTATTTCCTTCCACCTTTGAAGATGTATAGCTGCCTTTAACTTCGGAATAAGGTTTGTCATCATACGAAGGAACGTTTTTAATGGTTTTATCACCCACCGACTCATTAACGTATTCAATCCAAAAATTCTTGTAATTCTTGCATTTGAAAGTATATGTACCGCCAGACTTTGGCACGCCAATAGCCTTGCCAAAACTTGGTGTCAGTGCTTCTTCATAATTGTTCTTTTCCCATTTCATGGCATCCCAATCACCATCGTCTTTGCTGCATGAAGTTAAAGATAAGATGCAAGTAAAAAGCAACATGGTTGCAAATAGTTTTTTTTCATTTGTTATATATTTTATGGTTTTTAATGCGCCAAATTTAATACTTTTTTTCTTAACAAGCAAATGTTTGAGGTCGTTTTTTAGAAGATTCAATCTCGTTATATAATGAAAAATCAAAGTGTGAAAATGCTTCCATACTGCGAAAGTACGGAAGCATTTGTATGGGGGAAAAACCAAGATTATTTTATAACATAACGGAAGATGTCAAAGCGAGAAAAGCCAATGCTTTCGAGAATTTCCCTACTTTTGATTTGATTGCTTTTATTGTTGTAGTTTTTTATGAGAGGAAGTCTGATAATGGTCTTATCTGCATACCCATTGTCTACAAGCCATTTGAGATTGGCTAATACAAAAGAGTTGTCCTTGCCTGTGTATTGCTTGTAAATAAACTCGTCCATATCTTTGATGTCAATCACTAAAAGGTCAGCAAATTGAGCAACTTTAAAAATATTTTTGTTCGGTACATTCAATGAAGATTCTATGGTGATTTTCCATTCCTCTGGCATTTTTCGAGTAAACTCACTTATAAAATCAGCGTACAGCAGTGGCTCACCACCACCAAAAGTAACTCCTCCACCCGTAGCCAAAAAATAAATATTGTCAGGCATCAAGCGTTCTATCAGTTTATCAACAGTAAGCTTACATTCTGGAGATTCTTTGAAGCATTGGGCGTTTATGCAATATGCACATCTAAGTGGACATTCATGAAATGCCACGAGAGTAGTGATGCCGTCACCGTCTGTAGCCAAGCGGTGACGGTCAATTCCTATCAATGGTGCTTCTAATGGTGGCATAAGTTACTTTAGCATAATATCTATTGGTATCATAATTTTCGCACATGTCGGCTTGCCGTCTTTTAAGGCTGGCTTCCATTTAGGCATCGCTTTAACAAGTCGTAACACTTCCTCTTTCATCTCTTGAGGACAAATTGTTATGACTTTAACATCGGCAAGACTGCCATCCCCCAACACATAGAAAGAAACATTTATGCGCTGCTGATATGCTCCTTGTAAAGTTTCAGGTACACATAAATTTTGTTCTACAAAATGTAGCAGGGCATTGTTGCCGCCAGGATAGAATGGCCCTGTGTCAAAATCTTTATTTTCAACAACCATTTTTCCTTCTTGTTTTTTCTTGCGACGCTTCTTCGTTTTAGGCTTTTGTGGTGCAACTACAACCTCTCCTAAAATATTATCGTCTGCTTCCGTTAGGCAAAGCGTGTTAAAGCCTTTCAAGTCCAGTTCGCTGAATGAATAGACCTTGTTTTTATAACCAATATATTCCAATCGTAGCGTGGAATCCCTTGGAAAGGTAACAGAAAAGTTTCCGTCAATGTCTGTAATGCTGCCGGGTCGTTTGTTTCCTGCAACAATAATTACACCAACAATAGGAGTTCCGTCAGCTTCTTTCACACATCCATTGATTGTAACTTGTGCTCTTGTTGGCAGAGAGTCTGCTGCGATTACTTCATTACCAATAGGTACAGACGGTGACGAAGTTTGGGCATATACATTGTATGGGGTCGCCAAAATTCCAATGGCAACACCTGTAACACAAACAGCCTCTCCCATGCGTTTGCGTAAAGACAATTCCGACTCTATATATTTTCTTTCAGTCTCGCATGCTGGACATGTTCCACTGCAATGTCCTTTGAAGTGGCAAACTCTTGGCTCGTATGCAATGCCATTCATGTCAGCAATCTTTTTTCTGACAGCTTTCAGTACATCGCAAATTTTTCTACCCCTATCCATAATATTACTAAATTTAACCTCACAAAGTTACACCATAAAAACGGCAATTCCCTCGTTTTATTGCATTATCTCACCCCTCCCACGCAAATTGGGTATAAATCATGCTGTGGAAACTTCTCGCAGCCGATATAGAGGGTATCGAAGGCATCAGTGCCGTCGGTACGGTGTTCGAGAAGATCTTCTTTTGATTCAGGTTGTTTTCACCAAAAAGGTGCAGATAAAGCTATGCGTAACAGAAGATGATGCCGATGGCTGCTGCCCACAAAGGAAAAGCCCTTGTCCTACGTTGGTTGGGCGCAAGACAAAGGCTTTATCTGGAAAGGCGGATTAGGAGGAATTCCGCTTCAATAAATCTTTAATATTTCCATTCTTCTTACTATTCAAAAATTCTAAACAAAGCATACATTATAGACATAAAACCAACAACATATCCTTTAAGATAATCAATATAGCTTATTGTAAAACTCGGTGGAAAATTACGCCTGTCTTTGTATGTGATATTTAGGAATGTAATACCAAAGGATATTGCACAAATACTATCATATCTTTTAAATAAGATGGTTGTTATTCCTAAGCATATCATCAAAATTGAAAAAATCAAGTAAGTGCCATTTTTTATGGCACTTACCGACTTTTTGTGCTTAATAACAGAAAACATTATTGCAATTCCTGTTATAGACGCTAATATTCCCCAAAGACAAATATAGTTCATAATTATTACTTTTTGCAAATAGTACTATCGTTTTTGACTTCTTCTTGTTTCTTTTCAATTATCATATCTGTAATCCTTTCGACTCCAGATAATTTTAATTTAGTTCCTTGCTTTAGGATTTCTGTTCCAAGTTCAATACTTAACATTATGCAATCTTTTGCATAATCATATTATTTTTCACTTACGACGAAGCTTTATATACAAGCCCAAAACTATTATCGTATTTATGGCAAACCAAATAAAATTTATAGTAACACCAGTATCGAATATCTGGTAAACCATATTTATGATAGCATCATTATCTATAGTTTCTACCTCGTATTTTATACTAACATACGCATTTACCACAAAGATAGCATAAACAAAAACCATTAGAAATGATATAATCAAGTAAATTATTAACAGTTTCTTCATAAACAATCATCTATTAAAATTCAGACTACTACTATTGCTTCCACTTCCAAAAGAACCAAAACCATTCCCACTTGAAGAAGAACGTGTATTTGAATTGCCTTTTTTATTGGACAGTAGTGAATTATGATAAATCGAGTTACTTCATTAAAATTGATTTATTATTGTAGCCATAGCCGATAATCTTGACATCTACTTTTGAATGGATTAAAGTTGGTGAACCTTGTATCTTGTATTGGAAGTAGATTGTATCTATTTTCTCTGTTGTGGCTATTTTGAGAGTTTTAACTTGATTGAATATTTCCATTGTTATCTTTTTGAATTTTTTATTGTCGCAAATAACCACTCTTTTTTTTACAATATATCCTCGTTGGTCTGTCTTGTACTCAATAGCAACGTATGCCTCCAAATTATTTTTTTGAAACTCAATAGGATATTTACATTTTCTTTTCAATTCGTTTATAAACAACTCTTTATTTCTATAGTCAGGATTACCTGTGCTTACTTGGCATACATCAAATAGTTGCGGAGATGTTCCCACAAGAGACACATTAGTATTGGAGTTGCATGAACCAAATACTACCAAAACTGTCAATAATATAATACCCACTAATTCTTTCATCTTTATTCTATATGATTTTATCTATGACTCCACTTTAAAAAGTGGATTAAATTTGAATTAAACATATGCCTTGGAAAGTCTTTATGCAATCCTCGGCGTTAACTAACTCTGGCAACCAGTTGGCGAACGAGTAGTTTATGCAACGTGAAAATGCCTCCTGTAGCCTAAATATAGCCCCAAAGTGGGGCGATTCGCTCTTTGAACTATTTTGTTGCCATCTTGGAGAAACCAAAACACTTTTTGCCTAAGTCCTTAATGGATGCACCTATGTGATATACACAGTTCGCTGCTCTCCTTTTTTTCTATTTTATCTGTCATATTTATATTCATTTTTCCAAAATCACAAATTGTGACTTTGAACATTACCATATTTAACAGCATTCAAAGGTAATGCTTTTAGCCTTTAAACTGCTATCACACAACCCCTTTCTTTGAAAAAAACGTAAAATCAATAGTATTATTGCGATGATTGTATTTTTAGTAATCGCTTCACTCGTTGTACGGTACTTACCCCTTTACCACACAACTTTGCCACATCCCGAATGGAATATCCCTTGCGAAGCAGACTTATTATTTTTCTATATTCGGCTTTCATCTGTTCTGCCGTTTTTACAGAGCCTACCTTGCGCCCGAGTTTTCCACCTTTCTCTATATACCGCTTCCTTCCTGACTGCAATCGGAAGGAGATATTATCACGCTCCAATTGCGCACAGGCTCCTTCAAACGGATTTCTTTCTTTTTTCGTCCCATTTTATTTCCTTTCTTTTCTGATGTTAATATATTCTTTTATCACCGATTATCAAGTATTTAACTTGCGATACAAAGTAATACAACGAGGGACAAAAACGAGACAAAAGTGGGTAAATAATCCGCTAATCAATTTCAAGAAGCACTTCATGGCGATTTAACGAAGCGCTTTATTAGCTGCTGACGAAGCGCTTTATTAGAGTGTAACGAAGCGCTTCATTAAGGTGTAACGAAGCGCTTCGTTAGGTCATGTGATAAACGACACTCTGCGACACTCTTCGACATCTTCCTTGTCTGCATTTCGTATCTTTGCGCGCGCGTACCTTTATATATTATAGAACTTCCGCATGTTTGCTCCACACGCCCTGAAGTGTCAAAGCTCTGATAAGCAGTATGCCCTGAAGTGTCAGGAGCTCTAATAAGCAGCACGCCCTGAAAGGGCAGAAGCTCTTAGCCCAGGGCAACGCCCTGGGTATAAAGGCAGTCAGCAAGGCGCCCTGTAAGGTAGGGTGTTCAAAATCTATCAATTTTTCGACACGTTTTTTGCGTCGAAATACAAGTTAATTCACACGAAATCAACGTGTTAAGAATTCAAAAATGTGACTTTTTTTAGTTCTGCGCAATATTCGTGTCGATAATTATTGAAATATCAGTTAGTTAAACCGATTATTCGACTAAAAAACGTGCCAAATTTTAAACGGATTTTGAACACCCTACCTGTAAGGGCAAAAGCTTTAAAACTCCAGGCAATTTATAAAGCTTTTGCCCTTACAGGGCGACAGGTTTGCAGCCGTAATTACCCAGGGCGATGCCCTGGGCTAAGAGCTTCTGCCCTTTCAGGGCGTGTAGGGAGAAACTTGCGAAACTTCAGTTAAAAATAATGCTTAGAGTGGTCAACTAAAATCGTTAAACCACATACAAAAGTTCCGTTCAGAGCCTTTGAACGTGCATTCAAAGCCTTTGAACGGACATTCAGAGCCTTTGAACGGACATTCAAAGCCTTTGAATAGAGATTTATCTGCAAGAGAATGAACAAATCATAACTAACAGAAACAATTTGTATAGTATTGAAGTAACAACTCACGACTATATGAGTGTTGAGTAGTTACAAACTGAACTGGGTAATATCCTTTGAAGCTCTTGAAAGTTTATACTTTGAGGAAATGTTCCTCGAGTTTTTCCTTCGGCATGTCGGCAGTATTGTGATAGTGCAGATGGTGGTTCACGCAGGCGATGTGCTTCACATTGTGCAGCACTTCGGCAATGTCGTGGCTTACGATGATGATGGCGCATTCCTTATTGATTTGCTCTAGCATCTCGTACATCTGTTTCTGGAATCGACGGTCGATGTAAGTGTTGGGCTCGTCGAGTATCACGACATCGGGTTTTGACACGATGGCACGTGCCAAGAGAACACGCTGAAGTTGTCCTCCGCTCAAGGCTCCGATGTGACGGTCTTTCAAGTCGGACAGCTGCATACGATTCAAGGTATCGGCTACGAGCTGGTGATGTTCCTTGTTGAAACGGGCAAAGAGACTCTTCGACTTGTTGAGTCCAGAGAGCACCACTTCGTATACAGAGATAGGAAACTGCTTGTCGAGGTCGTTGTATTGTGGCAGGTATCCCATGGTGATTTCCTTCACCGGCTTGCCGTCCTTATAGTAGCTGATGTTTCCCTCGGTGGGGTTCATCAGTCCGAGAATAAGACGCATGAGGGTTGTCTTTCCGCCGCCATTAGGGCCGATAATACCCAGATAGTCGTCCTGATAGATGGTGAGGTTGACGTCGTGGAGTACTTCCTTGCCTTCGTAGCCTGCTGCGAGGTGCTCGATTTTTATGATTGGATTCATGTTGTTCTGTGTTTATAGTCTTGAGGCGACTCTTACTTGTCAGCCACAATCAGTTGCTTGCCTTGTATTGCCAATGATGCTTCTTGCATCGCCATGTTCCATTCGCCTTGCAAGGGGTTGATCTCCATCGCATGGGTGTGGGTCTCCTTGATGAATACCGACGTGTTGCGGTTGGCAAACTCTGTCTGTATGAGGCAGTATTTTATCTTCTCTTTCTTGGCTCTCTCGATGAGGCTCTTGAGTTGGGCGACACTCGGTTCCCTGCCTTCCTCCTCGATGGCGAGCTGTTCCAACTTGTAATCACGGGCGAAGTAGGTGAGGATGGGGTGGTAAATCACAAACTTGCGTACCATCTCAGGGTTCTTCAGGAAGCTCATTCTGATGGTGCTGTCTCTCTTGTCGATGATGCGGAGCAGCGACTGATAGTTCTTCTCAAAGAAAGCCTTGTGCTTGGGTTCGAGACTGCAGAGCGCCTTGAGGATGTTGGCGGAGATAATTCGGGCGTTGCTGCAACTCATCCATACATGTGGGTCGATATTGCCGCCGGGTGTCTTGGCAGGTGAGATGCCCACGGAGGTGTCGACCACCTTCATGTGAGGAGCATTGTCGTGAAGCTTCTGCATCCAGGTCTGCTCGAAACCGATGTTTCCTACCTTGAGATAGAGGGCACTCTTAGAGAGTTCCACCATCTGCTGGGCAGTGGGTTCGTAAGTCTCGGGATTGCCGCCGGCAGGAACCATCACGTTGACATCCACCTTGTCATGGGCTATCTTATCGACGAAATACTGGTAGGGAGGTATGGTGACGGTTACCATTGGCTTGCCATCGCTCTCGGCGAGGGCAGACTTCTGTTGATTGCCCTTGCAGCCCACCAACAGAGTGCATATTATAATAAGGTATATAAATCTCTTCATACTTTAAAAAATAAAACTCAATCCATAGACTAACAATATGTATCTGAGCACCTTGCCGATGGTGATGCTGAGGATGGAAATAGGAATGTTGGCTCTTGTCAATCCCAATACGATGGTGATGGCACTACCCAACAGAGGCAGAAAAGCGAAGAATCCCATCCAGGCACCTCGTCCAGCCATGAAGCGCTCAGCCTTGTCGAGACTCTCTTTCTTCACGTGCAGGTATTGCTCTATCCATTCCATCTTGCCCAAACGTCCCACACCATAGTTGAACATTGAGCCCAGGACATTGCCGATGCTGCCATAGATGATGAGCGGGACGGGGTCAAGACCTGCAGCCTGCAGTCCTGCCATCACCGCCTCGCTGCTGAAGGGGAAGAAGCTGCCGGCAAGGAATGCTGCCACGAGCATGCCCCAGTAGCCCCATTCTACCAGGAACGAAATAAGCCAGGCTATCATAACAGCATGACGGGGGAAAACAGGAGGTTGTACAACAGTAGCAGTACAGCCATCACAAGGATGGTGATGAAGGTGATGTTGCACAACTTACCCTTGGTGAAGGTAATGAAATGGGCGAAGAGGGGTGCCGTACAGACTATCATGATGCCCTCGAGCTCGTATTCATGCTGAGGCTGGAGTACGAGGAAGAGGAAGCTGACGATGTCGAGCATGATGAACGACTCGTAGATCATGCGGGTGCGAATCTTGTCGGCGTAGCTGGTGCGCAGGAAGTGGACTGCTCCGATGACCGCCAGCAGGGTGATGAAGCTGAGGTTCACCAACTGATGCACGGTTATCATGGAATAGTCGAACAGCGTGTGGAAGTCGATGAAACTGGCAAAATGAGCGATGAGGTAGTCGATGTTGTTGGTATAGACAAAGAATCCTGCCGCAAACCAGTAGGGGATGATGACTCCCAGGATGGAGGCTGCAAAGTTGCGGAGACTGAAGGAGTTGGTGAAGAACATCATCATCGCCCACAGTATGGGCAGATAATAGAGTATCTGTACAAACTCCATCGAGGCTATGCCCAAACAGGCGAAGGCATAGAAGGTGCGGCCCGTGGATTGCCGGTCCTGATAGCCGTTCCAGATGAGCAGGGTGAAGGCAATGAAACAGAGGGTCACCACGTTGGCATGGAGCGACGGCTCGGGGAGTGAGGTGACCGACAGGAGTGTCAGGAAACTGCACGACACCATGCGGCTGTAGGTACGCATCAGGGCATTGCGGTTGTTGAGCTCTACCATGAGAAGGGTAGAGGCGAGTGCAAACGCCAGCTCAGTCCAGATGTCACCCTGTACTAAACCTACAGCAACCCATATCATGGCGATAAGGGTTGCTGTTACTGGTAACGAGAAGCGGCTTACCGCTATCTTGTTCTGAAAAGTCTTATGTCTTAACATCTATATTAGTGTTTAGTGATTAGTGACTCATGTTTGCTTGTGAGGCAAATGACAGGACATCGGCCTGATTCATCATTAATCACTACTAATTAAACATTGTCTTAAAGGTCCTGGCCGATGTCGGAACGGAAGTATTTGTCGGTGAACTGAATCTTCTGAGCCTCGGCGAAGCTCTTCTTCAGTGCCTCTTCCTTGTCCTTGCCATAGCTGCTCACGCAGATGACACGTCCGCCATTGGTTACTACCTGACCGTCTTTGAGAGCAGTACCGGAATGGAACACAACGGAGCCTTCTACCTGGTCGATGCCCTCGATGGGGTACCCCTTCTTGTAAGCCTCAGGATAACCGCCGCTGACGAGCATCACGCAGACTGCCGCACGCTCGTCGAACTCGATGCTGCGCTCGTCGAGATTGCCTTCAGCCACACCTTCGAAGAGGTCAACGATGTCGCTCTTCAGACGGAGCATCACACTCTCGGTCTCTGGATCGCCCATACGGCAGTTGTACTCGATGACCATGGGTTCGCCCTCTACATTGATCAGACCGAAGAAGATGAAACCCTTGTAGTCGATGTTCTCCTCGGCAAGACCCTCTACGGTAGGACGGATGATACGCTCGTCAACCTTCTGCATCCACTCCTTGGTGGCAAAAGGTACAGGTGTGACGCTTCCCATACCGCCTGTGTTGAGGCCTGTGTCGTGCTCACCGATACGCTTGTAGTCTTTGGCTTCGGGCAGGATCTTGTAGTTCTTGCCGTCGGTAAGTACAAATACCGAGCACTCGATGCCGCTGAGGAACTCCTCGATGACCACACGGGCAGAGGCGTTGCCGAACATACCGCCGAGCATCTCACGGAACTCTTTCTTGGCCTCCTCAAGGGTAGGAAGGATGAGGACACCCTTGCCGGCACAGAGTCCGTCAGCCTTCAGTACGTAAGGAGCCTTCAGGGTCTCGAGAAATTTCAAGCCTTCCTCGACGGTGGTGCCGTCGAAGGTCTCGTATTTGGCTGTAGGGATGTTGTGGCGCTTCATGAACTGCTTGGCGAAATCCTTGCTTCCCTCAAGCACGGCACCAGCCTTTGATGGACCGATGACAGGGATGTTCTTGGTACGTGGGTCTGCCTTGAAATCATCGTACACACCCTTTACCAATGGGTCTTCAGGACCTACTACCACCATGTCGACACCCTTTTCTACGGCGAAATTCTTAAGTGCCTCAAAGTCGTCGGCCTTGATGTCTACGTTCTCACCGACATTCATCGTACCGGCATTGCCTGGTGCGATAAAGAGTTTCTCCACTTTCTCGCTCTGTGCGATTTTCCATGCTAAGGCGTGCTCACGGCCACCGCCTCCTAACAATAAAATTTTCATTTGCTGTAAGTTATTGTTTGTTATTTCAAATAATCGAAGAAATACTGGCTGATGCGCTCGTGCAGATGCGTGCTCTGATGTCCTCGCATATTGTGAGGCTCGCCAGGGTAGACAAAGAAGTCGGGCTGTGTGCCGGCTGCAATGCATGCCTTGAGGAAGGTGAGGCAATGCTGTGGCACTACTGTCACATCGTTCAAACCCTGTATGATCTGCAACTTGCCCTTGAGGTTCTTTGCCTGGTAGAGCAAGGAGGTTTTCTTGTAGCCTTCAGGGTTGGTCTGTGGTGTGTCCATATAGCGTTCGCCATACATCACCTCATACCAGTGCCAGTCGATAACAGGTCCTCCTGCCACACCTACCTTGAAGACCTCAGGATAGTTGGTCATCAGCGATATGGTCATGAATCCTCCGAAACTCCATCCGTGAACGCCTATTCTGTCAGCATCCACATAGGGAAGGGTCTTGAGATATTCCACACCCTTCATCTGGTCCTGCATCTCTATCTGTCCGAGTTGACGGAAGGTGGCCTGTTCGAAAGCTTTGCCACGATTCTCGCTTCCACGGTTGTCGAGGATGAAGAGCAGATAGCCCTTCTCTGCCATGTAGGTCTCCCAACCACGGCTGCTGTAGTTCCAGCGGGCGTCTACGTTGTGGGCATGAGGTCCACCGTATACATATATAATGGTGGGATATTTCTTGGCAGGGTCGAAGTTGGTGGGTTTCACCATGCGCCAGTAGAGATCGGTCTCGCCATCGGCCGCCTTGACAGTGCCGCAACTGTATTCCGGTACATTGTAGCCCTTCCATGGGTTCTCGGCAGTGAAGTAAGGGGTGCGCTTGCCGTTTTCTGTATTCACGATGGCTATCTTGCGAGGCACATCAGGAGTAGAGTAGTTGTCATAGACAAACTGACCGCTCTCGCTCAGGGTGGCATTGTGCCATCCCTTGCCACAGTCGTCCATCATGGTGCGCTTGCCAGTCTGGGTGTCTACTAAGAAGATGTTTCTCTGAATAGGTGAGCACTCGTTGCTGGCTATGATGATGCTCTTGTGCTTTCTGTTGAAACCGAGCACTTCCATCACTTCCCACTTGCCAGAAGTCAGCTGACGGATGTCGAGCGACTCGGTGTTGCTTGCCATGCGACTGCCATGCTTGCCCAATGTGCAGAGATAAAGGTGGTTGTAGCCATCCTTGCGGCTCTGCATGATGAAGCGGTTGCTGTCCCATGGCAGGAACATGATAGGATGGAGTGGCTCTACATATTTCTCATCGGTCTCGCGATAGAGCTCGCCAGTCTTCTCGCCGGTTTCTGCATCATAGGCAGTAAGGCGGCTGTCGTTTTGGTCGCGGTTGACCTCGAACATATAGACGGTCTTGCTGTCGGGGCTCCATGCTATGTTGGTGAAGTAACGGTCGGTAGGGTCGCCAGCCTTCAGATAGATGGTCTTTCCTGTAAGACAGTCGAACACACCCATGGTGACCTGATGAGAGGTCTCGCCAGCCATAGGGTATTTGTCGGGAGCGGGAGTAGCGATGCAACTCTGTGTCTCGGGATGATCGAAGCCTATCTCAGGTATGTTGACCTGAGGATAATCGGTCACCATGCTTTGGTCCATGCGATAGAAAGCCAGTCTTTCACCATTGGGACTCCAGAAGGTGCCTTTCGATATGCCGAACTCATCGCGGTGAACGCTTTGCCCGTATACGATCTCGCGGCTTCCATCAGCAGAGAGTTGGAAATCGTGCGATTTCTTCTCCTTGGTCATCGCGTTCTCGGGTGCCGCATTGAAGGTACGTACATACAGGTTGCTGCCTTTCAGGTAAGCGAAGGCGTTCTGCTGAGTGTTGGCTTCGAGGAGATTTTCGCCCTCTTGAAACTCCAACTCGCTGATCAGACGGTGCTTCCTGAAGTCGACGGTATAGGTCTTGCTGCCGTTGCTTACCATAACGATGCTTTTGCCTACAAAGGGGAACCTGGCATTGTAAAGAGCCCTTACCTTTACGTCCTTGGTAGGAGCAATCCACTGGTTGATGTCGTTGATGCCGAAGAGTTTAGTTTCCTTGCCATTGGTTTTGTTTACCAGATAGCATGCATCTACATCCTGACGTACAAGCTGGTCGCCCCACCAGGTGCACCAGCGGTTCTTTGCCACCATATTGCGATAATTGTTGCCGCCGAAGTTCAGGTCTTCGAGTGTAAATGTCTTATCGCCCTTCTGTGCAGGAACTACGCCCTGTGCCTGTGTGTTGACTGCAGATATAGCCATTATAGTAACCAGTGAAACTTGGTATAGAGATTTTCTAAAATTCATGATTCTTTGTTTGTTCTTTATTTTTTAGTCCTCATCGCCGAAGTTATCGAAGCCACGTTTTCCTCCACGCTTGAAGTCCTTGCCACCTCTTTTGAAGTCGCCTCCACGCTTGAAGTCTTTTCCTCCACGCTTGAAGTCACGGTCGCCTCCCTTGAAGTTGCGGTCGCCTCCCTTGAAACTCTTGCCAGAGCGTCTGTCATCGTTGTCGTCGTTGCGTCGTCCTGCCGAACGTGTCTTATTGCCACGACGGATGTCCTCGCGGTTTTTCTCGAAGTCGGCAAAGCGGTTGGTATGGAACTTGAATGAGCGAATATCGTCTTCTTCGTTCTCTGTCTCCTCGGTGATGCGCTTCTTGAACTCGCGCTCCTTCTTGAAACGGTGCTTTTGTGCCATCTCTCGCTTCTCGCTGTCGGTCTTCACGATGCCGCCTTCGGAGCGGAAGTCCTTCATCTTGCCGTCAAACATGACATATTTACGGAACTCGCACTCCAAGCTTCCATTGAATACAGGAATCTTGATACTTGGCTTCAAGCCGATCTGCTCAAAGCATTCCTCGCGATAGCTCAGTACCCAGGCCTCGTTGCCGGCAAAGGCCTTCTTGAAGCGTTCGCCAATCATCTTGTATGTGCCCAAGAGGTTAGGGGTAGAGATGCGCTCGCCGTAAGGAGGATTCATCACGATGATGCTCTTCTCGGCAGGCTGCTCGAAATCCTTGAAGTCTTTCTGTGCGATGGTGATGTCTTTGGTCATACCGGCTGCACGCACATTGAGAGCCGCTGTGTTGACAGCCTTCATGTCTATATCATAGCCATAGATGTGGTGCTCGAACTCACGTTCCTGTGAATCGTCGTTATAGATACGGTCGAAGAGCTCCTGATCGAAGTCGTTCCACTTCTCGAAGGCGAATTCTTTACGGAATACTCCTGGCGAGATGTTGCGGGCAATGAGGGCAGCCTCGATGGCGATGGTTCCTGAACCACACATAGGGTCGATGAGGTCGCACTCGCCCTTCCAGCCTGTCATGAGAATCATACCGGCAGCAAGTACCTCGTTGAGAGGTGCCTCCACCTGCTCCTGTCTGTAGCCACGGCGATGCAGACTCTCACCACTTGAGTCGAGACTCAGGGTAGCCTTGTCTTCAGCAATGTGAATGTTGAGGCGGATGTCTGGATTGGAAACGCTGATATTAGGTCGTGTGCCGAGTTTCTCGCGGAACCAGTCCACGATGGCATCTTTTACCTTATAAGTAACGAAGCGTGAGTTGCGGAACTCCTCCGAGTAGACCACAGAGTCGACCGAGAATGTCTTCTTCACGTCGAGAATGTCGTCCCATTTAATCTTCTGCACCTCGTCGTACACTTCTTCGGCAGAGCGAGCCTTGAAGTGCTTGATGGGTTTGAGTACTCGGATGGCAGTGTGCAACTGGAAGTTGGCACGATACATCATTTCCTTGTCGCCTGTGAAGGAAACCATACGGCGACCTATCTGTACATTGTTGGCACCCAACTGGGTGAGCTCCTCAGCCAAGACGGGCTCTAAGCCCATGAAGGTCTTGGCAATGAGTTCAAATTCCTGTTCCATTATTGAATTCTATGTCTAATAAACTTGTTTTTTCTTTCTTGTATTTCTTTGTCTTTGGCTGCATATCCTTGGTGACCCATACGTTGGCTCCCACGACGCATCCCTTGCCAATGGTGATTCGTCCTAAGATGGTGGCATTGGCGTACACGATGACGTCATCCTCAAGGATAGGATGGCGTGGAATGCCCTTGATAGGATTGCCGTCCTTGTCGAGTGGGAAGCTCTTGGCCCCGAGGGTTACTCCCTGGTAGAGTTTCACATTGTTGCCAATGATACAGGTGGCGCCTATTACCACACCCGTTCCGTGGTCGATGGTAAAATGTTTGCCGATCGTTGCTTCGGGATGAATGTCGATACCCGTCTCAGAGTGTGCCAGCTCGGTCATCATTCTGGGGATGAGTGGCACGCCAAGTTCGAAGAGTACATGGGCTATACGGTAATTGGTGAGGGCCTTGATCACAGGATAGCAGGAGATGATTTCTCCCTGGCTTACAGCAGCAGGGTCGCCTTCGTAGGCCGCCTCCACGTCGGTGGCAAGAATCTTTCTGAGTCGGGGAAACTCCATGATGGCTTTGGCTGCTATGACGCCGGCCTTGGCTCTCTGTCGCAGCAGTTCTTGTGAGGTCTCGCTTTCGCAGTCGTTGGCAAAGCAGAGACCTGCGAGAATCTGTTCTGTCAGTTTCTCGTAGAGTTTCTCCACTCTCACTCCGATGTGGTACTTGATAGTGGATATGTTGACCGATGAGTTACCATAATATCCGGGGAAAAGGATGGAGCGGGATAAATTGATGATTTCTTCGAGCGCCTTGCCCGAAGGAAGCGGGTTCCCGTCCCTGTGCTGATGAAACAGACCTTTCAGCGACTTGGGGCATGAAAGCTCTTCGATGGTTTCTGTCAGCTGATGAGTTAGCTTGTCTTTGCTCATTTCTCAATTGTGTCAGTAAAAATCCGTTGCAAAGTTACGATTTTTTTCTTATTTCCCAAAAGTTTGTGGTGTTTTTTGTTTTTCTGCCTGTTCTTTCTTCATATCACGGAAGGCACTCCAGGCAATGGGAGCCGCCAGAGCAAAGGAGCAAACGTCGGCACATGCCTGGCACATCTCGACACCAAGAAGTCCGAAACAATGGGGCAGGATGATGATGAGCGGGATGAAGAAAAGACCGCTTCGTGCTGCGGCTACCAGGTTGGCGCGTATGGGCTTTCTGATGGTCTGTGTGAGCATATTGGTCAATACGATGAAGGCCACGAGTGGAAAGCTGAGTACCTGCCAGCGCAGGGCTGCTGTTCCTACACTCACCACTTCGTGCTCGTCTCTGAAGAGGCTGATGATGGATTCGGCAGAGACAAATCCTGCTATTGCGCAGACGGTAAGGAAGATTGTGCCGCACTTGATGCAGAAGGTGAAGGCTTCTCTTACACGACTGTAGAGCCGGGCACCATAACAGAATCCGCAAAGAGGCTGGAACCCCTGTCCCAAACCGATGACAATGGCATAGGTGAAGAAGGCGATTCGGGTGACTATACTCATGCCGGCAATGGCTGCGTCTCCGTATGAGCCTGCTGCCACGTTGAGCATCAAGGTGGAAACGCTGCCTAATCCTTGTCTCGAAAGTGAGGGCGTTCCTCCTGCTATGATTTCCTTCAGGAATGCCTTCGAAGGAGTGAAAAGCCGTGGCTCGATGCGTATGTTCTGTCCCTTGGTTGTCATTCGAAGAAGCATGAGACATCCGAAGCATTGACTGATTAGTGTGGCTATGGCGGCTCCCGTGATACCTAAACAGAAGTATAGGATAAGCAACGGAGCCAACACGAGGTTGAGTAACACACCCGACAGAATACCTTTCATGGCATACATCGTGTTGCCCTGAAAGCGCATCTGGTTGTTAAGAGTCAGCGACATGGTCATTATCGGAGCCCCGAGCAGGATAATGCCCAAGTAGCGTTCTGTATAGGGAAGAATGGTAGGGGTGGAACCGAGCAGCAGAGAGAGTGGTGTAAGAAATGACAGTCCGAGGATGGTGATGCAGAGTCCTGCAATGAAACTGAGCACGACTCCGGTAGCAGCCATCTTGCGTGCGCTGTCAGTGTCCTTGGCTCCCAAGCGTCGTGAGATATAGTTGCCAGATCCATGTCCGAAGAAGAATCCTACAGCCTGTATGACAGCCATCATACAGAAGGAGATGCCCACGGCAGCCACACTCTGTGTGTTGATACTACTCACAAAATAGGTGTCAGCAAGATTGTACATACTTGTAGAAAGCATGCTTACAATGGTAGGCACAGCCATTGTGAATATCACTTTATGTACTGGGGAATGGGTGAGGAATGTGTAATTGTCGGTCTCTCTTTTCATGCGTGCAAAAGTACTGCTTTTTTCCGACAAAGCCAAGGCTTGTGTGGTGTAATGTATCTAAATCAGTGTTAATTTTTCAGAACACATTTCAAACCTAAAATTTGCATATTTTGAAATATCTTTGTAACTTTGCGGCATGAAAGAAACAATGCTACAAGGCAATCAGATAGAAATCAAGAAGGTGAGCAGTAAGAAAGACTTGGATGCTTTTATTGGTTTTTACTGCGATCTTTATAAAGATAATGAGTATGCTGTTCCATTCATCCGATTCGATGAGGAGAACACTTTGTCGAAGGAACGAAACTCTTCCTTCGAGTTCTGTGAGGCGGAGTATTACCTGGCCTTGAGAGGAGGAAAGGTGGTGGGACGTGTGGCTGCCATCATCAATCATCGTGCCAACGAGGAGTGGCAGAAGAAGCAGGTTCGCTTCGGATGGTTCGACTTCATTGACGACCCAGATGTGTCGCGTGCTTTGTTGGAGACGGTGGAGCAGTATGGCCGTGAACATGGAATGACAGAAATGGTAGGACCACTTGGTTTTACCGATATGGATCGTGAGGGAATGCTTATCGAAGGCTTCGACCGTCTTGCCACAGCTTATGTTATCTACAACTATCCTTATTATCCTCAGCACATTGAGGCTTTGGGAGGATTCGAGAAAGATAACGACTGGATGGAATATCGCATCAAGGTGCCTGAGGTGACACCCGAGAAGTTTGCCAAGACGGCACAGATGATAGAACGAAGATACAACCTGCATCCTTACCGCTTCAGCCGCAGTCAGTTGGTGAAGAAAGGTATGGGACATCGCATCTTCGAGATACTGAACGAGACTTATGCCAACCTGTACGACTTCCAGCAGTTGTCTGAGAAGCAAATCAACCAGTTGATAGACCAGTACATCAAGATGGCTGACCTCGATCTGGTGGTTGGCGTGGTTGACCGAAGTGTGACAGCAGCTGATGACGAGCAGGGTGTTTCGCAGGAAGAGATAGATGAGCTGGGTGGAAAGTTGGTAGGCTTTGGCGTTTCCTTCCCCTCTTTTGCCAGAGCCTTGCAGAAGACACGCAACGGCAAGCTTCTGCCTTGGGGATGGTGGCATCTGCTGAAGGTGCTCAAGTGGCATAAGACAGATACTGTAGATCTGTTGCTCATCGGTGTGTTGCCTGCCTATCGTGTCAAGGGTGCCAATGCCATCATTTTTGCCCATCTCATAGAGCAGTATCATAAGTATGGTTTCAAGTGGGCAGAGGCAATGCCGCAGATGGAGTCGAACACGGGCGTAAGAAACCAGTGGCAATATTTGGAGAGCGAACAGCATCGACGCCGTCGCTGTTTCAAAAAGGTGCTTGCCTGAACTGTGGCTTCTTCCACCCGCGTGAGGTGTTAATGTACTTCTTGGCTATTCCTGTTCAGGAATCTTTTGAAAACTACTTTCTCCATGAGCAGGATGCCAATGATTGCGGTCATGATGCCAAGCAGTACATCGATGATGTAGTGATGACCCGAGTAGACTGCTGTCCACCAAATGCCCATACAGATGATGGCGAAGGCTGCAGTGGTAAACCAATGCTGGTGACTCTTGGCTGCATAGAAGGTGGTGATCAGCATATAGGCTGCATGCAGACTGGGTACGGCAGCAAAGACATTGGCATTGTGACAATAGATGGAGTGGAAGACAGGATAGCCCACCAACTCGTCAAAGCGTGCCAGACCTGCCACATTGCCCGGTGTTCCCAAGATGGGGGAGAACCCATACTCCATCACATACCAGGGTGGTGAGGCTGGATGGATGTAATAGCCTACAAAGCCTATGAGGTTGACCACAAGGAATGTCCATGAGAAACGCACAAACCAACGATATTCTTTCTTCGAGAACAGATAGAGCGCAAAGCCTACTGGAACAGGAACCCAGCAGAGGTAGAAGAATCCTGCCATAAGGTCGGGCAGGGCTGCATGGTGCACACTGAAGTATTCGCCTGGAATCATCATCTGCGAATGGTCGGCAATGGCCTGAAACTCTGTTGGAGTCTGTGCTGCTATGCCGAAAAGAGACTTCTCGGCTTCGTAAAGTCCACGTACATCGATGCTGCCTACCATATAATTAGGGTAGAAGCGCATGGAGTCGTATGTCACGGCAAAGATGAGCCATGGCAGGAAATAAAGTGCAAACTTGCGGGTCTTCTGCCATGCTATGAGCAGGGCGAAGACGGCGATGAGATACAAACTTGTCATTCTGCCTCCTTTTTATTCATCACGATGTAGCAATGTGCTATGCGCCAGAAAGCTGTGATGTTGGCGAGTACGGCTATGAGAATCATACCGCCGGCAAGCCACCATATATCAGCCATGCAACCAGTGAGCATGGCTGTGACAGCTGTCACTACAACTCGTTCGGGGCGTTGCATCAGTCCAACCTTGCACTCGATGTCCAGTCCCTCGGCTCGGGCACGTACGTAGCTCACCATTACTGAGCCTATCATGGCTGCAAAGGTGACGATGCCCATCCAAAAGCCCATCTCGTCTTGCATGCGCAAGAAGTAAAGGCAGATGCCGAAGAGGCTTACCAGTTCGCTATAGCGGTCGAGTGTCGAGTCCCATAATGCTCCAAAAAGGCTGCTTTTTCCACTCATTCGTGCCAGACGGCCGTCCATCATGTCGAAGAGTCCTGCAGCAAGGATGATGAGTCCTCCCCATCCCAAGAGTTCCAGACTCTGTGTGAGAGCTGCCTCAATGAAGAAACCAGCTGCCACGATATTGCCTATGAAACCGATGAAGGTAACAATGTTGGGGGTGATGTGCAAACGGATCATCGCCTTGATGATAGGATTGATGATCACATAGATGACTTTCTGTAAGAAATCTCTGTAGTTCATATTTTTTGAATTGATATTGATTCTGAATGTTTTGGTCAACTTCTTTGACTTCTGAACTTGTGAAAGCTCAATGTCTTAATTTTCTTCGGCAGACTTCTGTTTGGCAGGCTTGAATACAAACTTGCGCTGGGCAGGATAGTTGACCAACAGGGCAACGAGGATGCTTACCACACTCTTGGGGATGAGATAGTGAATATCGAGGCGCTCGTGACTGTTGATAAACTCGGTAAGTGCGATGGTGCCTCCCGAATTGAGTAACCAACTGATGGCCCATACGATGAAATATCGCCATGCCACACTTCTTTTCCTGCGATTGGAATCGCCGAAAACGTAACGGTAGTTCAGACAACAGTTGGTCACGCCACCTGCCGCCACGCCCAAGGCATTTGCCAGACCATAATAGATTCCTACGATGTCGGACAACATGAATGCCAGACCGAAGTCTACCGCGGAGCCCATCGAAGCCGTAACTTCTGCCTTGCCGAAAGTATATAGTTCATGTTTTATCTTACCCATGCCCATGCTATTTTGATAATAACCATCGTGATTGCCGCATAGACACCTCCAAGGATGTCATCGGCCATCACGTAGAAAGCACCTCTCATGCGGTCAAGGCGCTTGATGCCAAGAGGCTTTACCATATCATAGAAGCGGAAAAGCACCAATGCAATCACAGCCCACCAGAGTGAGTCGGCTTTGTGACCAGCCTCTTCGAAAGGTATGATGAGCGACAGTGGAATCCATACTCCCACAATCTCATCGATAACCACGCGGCTTGGATCTTCGCCCCAATAGGGTTGGAGTTGTGCGGTGGCCCATGTGCCCAATATGGTGAATACTACAGTCAACAGCAACATGGTGGTCTGCAATGTTGTTCCGTCCAATCCTGCAAATAATGCTATCACGGCCCATATCAGCGTGCCCAATACTGAGCCAGCAGTTCCTGGACCCCAAGGCCAGAAACCGCTGCCTAAGCCTGTTCCTATAATCGTTGGCAGCAGGGGTGGACGTTTGTCTGTCAGGTTGCCTTTATCGTTCATATCTTGGTTTCTGTTTTTTTGCTATTTCTTTTAGTCTTTTCTCTTTTGCCCTTACACCTTATTATATATAGACCTCAAGTTTTGCAGTTCGCTTGCGCGCACCTTTTCTCGCTATGGCAGAGCGAAAGCAAGCTTTCTCTGCCCATTTGGCTTAACGAAAACGTTCAGTTTGCAAAATTACGCCAAAAACCTTAAATAACCAAATAGTTTTTTCCAATATTCGACAAATATGCCAAAAATAAGGTAAAAAACTAAATTAATTAAAAAGTTTTCCTCTCTTTTCAGATAATATTTATAACTTTGCAATCAAAATCAGTGAAGGGGAGAGTGTGCCCTGATAAAGACAGAAAGAATTACAAGAAAGAGAAGAGTTATAAAAAACAAAAAGGTATTTAGGACATGAAGATTAAACTCCGCATATATATGATGGTTGTGCTGCTTGTTGCTTTGACGCAGCAGATGATGGCACAACAGAAAATATCAGGTCGCGTCATCGACGTTGACGGATTTGCTGTACCTTATGCCAGCGTGCAGTACCGAGGACACAGAATAGCTGTGTCGAGCGATGGCGAAGGCCGCTTCTCCATAGAAAAGCATGAAGGTTGGATGCTTACCGTGAGTGCCTTGAGTTACAAGGCGCAGACGTTGAAGGTGGACGCCAACACCAACTTCCTTGAGATAAAACTAAAGGATGACAGCCGTAGGCTCAATGAAGTGGTGGTGAAGTCGAAACGGGGTAAGTACAAGCGCAAGGACAATCCTGCTGTGGAGCTGATGCGCCGCGTTATCGCAGCCAAGAAGAAAACCGATCTGGCCAACCATCCATACTATCAGTATGACAAATATCAGAAGATAACCCTTGCCCTGAACGACCTTTCGAAGGAACAGCTTGAAGGCAAGTTTTTCAGTAAACGACAATATCTGCTCGACCAGGTGGAGAAATCGCCCTATAATGGTAAACTCACTCTCCCTGTGAGTGTCGACGAGACGGTATCGCAGCATATCTATCGCAAAGATCCCAAGAGCGAGAAAGATATCATCAAGGGACAGCAGACCAATGGTATTGGGCAGGTGATACAGACGGGTGAGATTCTGAGTACCACGATGAAAGACGTGTTTACCGATGTGGATATCTATGATGACTATGTGCGCCTGTTGCAGTATCCCTTCCCGTCGCCTATCGGCAGAACGGCTATTTCCTTTTATCATTATTATATAGAGGACACGGTCTATGTGGAGCGCGACCTCTGCTATCATCTGCAGTTTATTCCTGCCAACTCGCAGGACTTCGGTTTCCGTGGCGAACTGTATGTGACAGCCGACAGTACGCTGCATGTCAAGAAATGCAATCTCTATATGCCTCACAACAGCGACGTGAACTGGGTGAAGGATATGAAGATAGAGCAGGAGTTCACTCGTTTGGATAATGGCGAATGGGTGCTTTCCAAGGATGATATGGTGGCGGAAATACATACCAACAAGGTGCTGCAAGACTTGCTCGTGGTGCGCAACACCCGACTTACCGACTATTCCTTCGACGAACTGCCCAAGGTACTTTTCAAGGGCAAGGCTAAAGTGCGGCATGACATAGATGCCATGAACCGCGATGAGGCTTACTGGAACAAGTACCGGCAGGTGGACCTGACCAAGAGTGAATCGTCGATGGACAGTTTCATCCACCGCATGGAGAATTCCAAAGGTTTCAAGTGGATCATCCTGGGTGTAAAGGCTCTCATGGAGAACTATGTGGAGATAGGAAGTGGTCCGGGCGGAAAGAAAAGTAAGTTCGACCTCGGTCCTGTCAACACCTATCTGTCGAAAAACTATGTAGACGGCATACGTCTTCGTCTGGCTGGTCGTACCATGGCTGCGCTCAATCCCCATTTCTTCTGGAACGGCTATGCGGCCTATGGTACGAAGAGTAACGAATGGTATACAGGACATGTGTTGACCTACTCGCTCAACAAGAAGAAAAATAGTCCCTTCGAGTTCCCGATGCGGAATGTTACCTTTGAGGTGTCCCGTGACATCATGTCGCCTTCCGATGACAACCTGCAGCACAACAAGGACAATATCTTCATGACCTTCCGTGCGGCAACGCAGGACGAGATGTTCCTCTATCATCGACAGCGGCTCGCCTTTACCTACGAGACCGATTGGGGACTGCGTTTTAATACCGGTATACGCTGGCAGAGCAACCGTACTGCAGGCAATCTGCACTACTTCACACTGGATGGAAACGAGGTGAAGAAAATCAGAATGACCGACATCAATGTGGGCATCAATTACAATCCTGGAGTCACCTATGTCAACACCAAGCAGCAACGACTGCCTATCAACCTCGACAGTCCAGAGATAGGAATCTCGCATACCATGGGCTTTAAAGGCTTTATGGGTGGACAGTATCACAGCAACATCACGAAAGTGAGTATCTATAAGCGTCAGTGGCTTGGCAGTTTCGGTTATCTCGACTTCCATGCTGTGGGACAGGCTCAATGGAACAAGGTGCCATTCCCGATGCTCATCCTGCCGCCTGTCAACCTCTCGTACTTTGAGTCTGAATCGAGTGTGAGCCTGATGAGAGACTGGGAGTTTCTCAACGACCGTCAGGTGTTTGCGTCTCTGTCGTGGGATATGAACGGCAAGTTGCTCAACCGTATTCCGCTCATCAAGAAGCTGAAGTGGCGTGAATATTTCGCCGTGAAAGGCGTATGGGGAAACCTCACCGATAAGAACAATCCTTATTTGGAGAAAAACCAAGGGGATACGGAACTGTTTAAGTTCCCAAGCAAATCGCACGTGATGAACAATACACCCTACTGGGAGTGTGTGGCTGGTGTACACAACATATTCAAGTTCTTTGCTGTAGAGTATGTGCGCCGACTCACCTATCTGAATAATGAGGACATCAGCAAGTGGGGCATACGTTTCGGATTCTCGATGACATTCTAAATGGGAGAATGTGTGAAAGAGTATAGGCAGAAAATATCAACATAAAAACAAGCATGCGATGAGAATATTGTTGGCAGACAGACAGGACATTACCCGTATGGGACTGGTTCACATCATTCAGCAGATGAATGTTGGCGATAAGGAGGAAATGCCTGGAATTGAGTGGAAGTACGTAGAGGACAAGGCAGAATTGATGCTTGCCCTGAAGGATGACGACGATGCGGTGGTAGTGCTTGACTATACGCTCTTCGATATCAACGATGCCGATGAGCTGCTCATCCTGCACCAGCGATTCACCCACACCCGATGGTTGCTCTTCAGCGAAGACCTGAGTGTGGACTTTGTACGTGTGCTCATAGCAAGCAGTACGCAGTTCAGTATCTTGACCAAAGATAGTCAGCTGTCGGAAATCAAGGCTGCCATTCTGTATTGTGTGCAGGGCAATCGCTTTATCTGCCAGCACATGACGGAGGTGCTTCTTGCACCGCCACCTGCCAAGACTGAGGAAAAAGTGAAACTCACCAAGACAGAGACAGAGATTCTGATAGACATCGCTCTCGGTATGACGACCAAGGAAATAGCCGAAAAACGTTTCTCCAGCTTTCATACTGTCAACACTCATCGCAAGAACATCTTCAGAAAGCTCGATGTCAACAATGCTCATGAAGCAACCAAGTATGCCTTGAGAGCAGGACTCATCGACTCGGCAGAATATTATATCTAACTTCAATAAATTCCCACACCTTGCGATAGTTGAGTGATATATTGGCACGACAGGCGCAGTGCCTTTAAGTAAGCGTACAAAAAAAGCTTAGAAATGTCTCACGACATCACTAAGCTCCCATTTTCTAACTAACTTATTATCAACTATTCATTACTTTTCTGAGTGCAAAATTACAAGAAAAAAAGAAACCTTAATATGTTTTTCATTAAAAAATGCACGTAAACGTTTTCGATTCACGAAAAAATGATGTATCTTTGCAGAAGATTGGCGGCACTCGGCAATTTGAAAACAAGTTTTCATTGCGCTTGTTTGCACAATCTTTGCAAAAGATTGGCGGCACTCGGCAATTTGAAAGTAACTTTCATTGCGCTTGCTTGCTTTATCTCTGTACAAAAAAGGCAGCAAGATGCCATGTTGAAATTAATATATAGCATAAACTTATTTACCACACATGAAGCCACGCAGAACATCACTCAAAGATCTCGCCGACCATCTGGGCGTGAGCATAGCTACCGTATCAAGAGCTTTGCGAAACAGCCATGAGGTGGGAGAGGAGATGACACGAAAAGTGAAAGAGCTTGCCAAGCAGTTGAACTACCGTCCCAATCCCTTTGCGCAAAGCCTTCGTAAGGAAGCGCCAAGGGTCATTGGAGTTATCGTTCCCAACTTGGTAACCCATTATTATGCAGCTGTGCTTGATGGTATAGAAGATTATGCCTCCAAACAGGGCTACTCTGTTATCAGCGCCAACAGTCATGAGGACCATACACGCGAAGAGCGTGCCCTCGACAACTTCCTTAATATGCATGTGGAAGGCATCATCGCCTGTCTGGCACAGGATACTGTGGATTATTCCCATTTCGAACAACTCCATGACATGAGCATTCCGCTCGTATTCTTTGCCCGATGCTGTCTCGAAGACAAGTTCTCGCAGGTGGTGGCTAATGGAGATGTTGCAGCACAGGAAGCCACTCAGCACATGATAGAGACGGGCTCCAAGAGGATAGCCTTCATCGGAGGACCAAATAATCTGGATATGGTACGCCGACGCAAACATGGTTATCTCGAGGCTTTGCGTGAAAACCGTATCACGATAGACCGAGACCTTGTGGTGTGCGACAAGATAGACTTCGAGGTGGCTCGCAACAATACCCTCCGACTGCTTGAGGGCCCCAATCCGCCAGATGCCATTCTTGCCTTTAATGACATCATCACCTATGCTGCCTTTGATGCCATCAAGGCCAAGGGACTTCGCATACCTGAAGATGTGGCCATCATCGGTTTCACCGATGGTGATGCTGCTGCCTTTGTTACTCCTCGTCTCACTGCCATTATGGACAAGGCGCACGAGCAGGGTGCAAAAGCCTGCGAACTGCTCATGAGAAATATCAATGGAGATAATAAGATATATAAGGAGGTGGTTCCGATGATTCTCAAGATACGCGAAAGTTCTGAGAAGCTTTAAATACCCCACCTGCCTGCTACCGAATAAACCTAATACCGACAACAAAAACCTGATGCTCATGACGCTAAAAACAAATTGTCTTGAAGGGAAAGGGTACTCTAACTGCCAAGGCGGTAGATCTGCAACAGGCGCAAATCCAGCTTTAGCAGATTAAGCTATCTATGATTGAAGTTTCGCAATTTTTTCCCCACACGCCCTGAAGGGGCAGAAGCTCTTAGCCCAGGGCAGCGCCCTGGGTATAATGCCAATCAGCAAGGCGCCCTGTAAGGGCAAAAGCTTTGTATATTGTCCGGTATTTTAAAGCTTTTGCCCTTACAGGGCGACAGGTTTGCTAACGTAATTACCCAGGGCGATGCCCTGGGCTAAGAGCTTCTGCCCCTTCAGGGCGTGTTCCTTACCAGTTGTTTGGGTCGAATGGGTCTTCTTCTGGCTTGAATGAACCTTGTCCCTTGTCCCAGATGATTTCTCCCCAGCTGGATGGCTCTTCTGTCCCTTCAGGGTCTTGTGACTCTGGGCGTTCCGTCCATTTAAGAGAACCTGCGCAGATGCTGCAAGTCTCAGCCATGATGGTTGTGGTCATGGGGCATATATATCTTTTTTTCATCGTCTGTCGATTTTAGTGTTTAACTAATTGTTTTGTTGGTCCTGGCTTTCTTGCTCAAGACTTGTAGCTCCCGATTATCTCTTGATGACTTTCTTGCCGTTCAGAATGTAGATTCCACTTGGAAGTCCGTCCAAGGAACTGCTGTTGCTGATGAGTTGACCATTCAGGCTATAGATGCCATGGGCGAATCTGTCAATTCTGCTTTCTTCTTCGCCATAGATGATGGGGCTGATGCCTGTGGTCTTGTCCAAGGATACACCATCAAGGAAAACGTTGGCTGGTTTGGCAGGGTTGCCGTCGGAAGCAGTAGTTGGTGCAAACCATACGCTGAAGCCTCGCAAGCCTCTTGCTCTTTTAGCGGAAGTATACATCTTACCATTGGAGAAGAAGTAGCAGCCCTTTAGGTCGCTGCGACCCGCTATGATGGTTGACTTGTCCGTGATGGTCCATTTGCCGTAATCATCTTTGTCCTTGTCTGTAGTATTATTCTGTGTGCCTTTTCCGAAGGTTCTGGCAAATGTTCCAAAGGCTGTCATGGTGCCGTTGCCTTCGAAGAATGGAGTGCCAGAGCCCTTAACAACGATACTGCTGTTGGTTGTCCAGTTCTTTGTATTCATATTGCTGAGGTCGTTCTCGTTTTTTCCGTCAACAACAGCGAATGAGACATTGGGAATGTCGATATGGTTCTTGCCGATGATCACCGATACCTTCTCTGCCTGGCCGTTGACTATCTTACTCAGCGATGCCGTGTAGGCTGGAGTCTGTTCCTGTTCGGCATGCTTGGTAGGGAAAATGATGTAAGGTATGTAGGCTTGCATTGCTATCTCGTCGTTTCCAACCGTGCTCATGTTTATGCTGACAAACTGTATCTCATTGCTGGTCAACTTGGCGAGCTTTGCCAGTTTCACGTTAGGACCGAATGCCTGCGTGAGTTGGTCCTTGGTAAGGCTTACGGGCAATACGAAGCCATTCCACTTGTCCTTGTCGAAGGTCTTGTTGAGGTGTAGTGTCACACTCTTGTAGGTGTTGGAGCATTTCAGATATTCCAGGTTGTCTCTGTCCTGATCGAGGACCAAGTCGCCATCAATAGTCCTGCTTGTATAGAGGAGGCGGAAGTCATCGAATACCGTCCACTCTTTCTCCGATTCCCCCGGTACTGTTGTGTCATCCTTTGTACCGATTTCGATACCGAATCGGATAGTGCCGCCACCTTCTGGCACTTGTACCAGCACACTGTTGAAGTATTTGTGACTGCCGTAGAATTCCTTGGCAGCATAGTCCATATTCTGTTCTTCGATATGTAGCGCTTTCTTTTCCTGTGCAGACATGTAATCAGTCTGTCCCAGAACGGTGGCATGCATCGTCTTGGTGTCCGCAGTGTTGTCGGCATTCACCAAGCAGGCATAGAGCTTTGCCTTAGTGGTAGTGGAGAATCCCTTGCACTCGATGACGTATGCACCACTATGACTTACTTTGACATCCTGGTAGATCGTGCCTCGGAAATTCTTGGCATCAGCGCAATAATACTTACCGCAATGACGCTCGTAATTCTTGTTTCCTGTGAACGTGATAGCATTGCTGCCATCGGGAAATTTGTAGTTTTTTATCGTTTTATTTTCGAAATCATTGGTATATAACTCGCTTATCGTGCAATAGCCGGCAGTTGTTACATCGCTGTTAACGTAAGGTTTGTAATAATGCTCCAAACCCAATCTGATCTTGCCTTCTTCACTTCTTCTATATTGATAAGCCTTCCAGTTGCTCATAGCCGCATTCTCACGAGAGAAGCCTGGGCATTGCAGACGGAAGGTCAGGTCGATGGACGAGATGATGTTGTTGGTGTTCTCGTGCTGGAGATCTAATATCTGTTGGTAAGACAGGAATCTCCATTCATCGTTGTGTTCGGTTATCTCTTTGTTTCCTTCTTTCACAACATAGCAGTTTCTGTCCACATCGCCTTGTGTCTTGGCTGCGATGAGGTAATACTTGGTCTCGTCAAAACTTGGAGCTATGTTCGTAGACCATGAGGTGGTGCTGTACGTATATAGCCTGTAGGTGTTGGTCTTGCCAGAAACTGCCTCCAGTTTCCAGCCTCTCTTGATGATATTGTTCAAAAGGCCAGTGGTTCCTTTATAAATATATGCTCTGTCAATATACACACCATTGTCTTCAGAAGGCTTATTCCCAGTCTCGTATTCCAGGTAGTTGCCCTCTTCTTTCGATTCCTTCGAGTCAAACTTCTGACCAAGGTGAATCCAGTCGTTTTTGTCGATATGTATCCATAGCGGCATCCCGTATTCTTTCAAAGAGACATGAGTTCCCCAATAGCCTCCTGCATTGAGCAGCAGACCCGTCTTGACATTGTAGAGGAAGAAGATCTTGTTTTTGTCATCTTCAGGAAAGGTGTTGTCGCTGATTACAGCATCTCTTACATCTTCCTTGCTGCAACCTGTCAGCGATTCGATGCCCGTGATGTGGGTTCCATTCGTATTGGTATCCTGGGCTTGTACTTGGAGACTTCCTCCAATGACGAATAGAAGCACGACAAGAAAAGTAATGACAGAGGTGAATCTCTTTTGTGCTGCTTCGTAGCGCTGTTGTTGTAGCTTTTTTCTCATTTCATTTCAATTTAGAAAAGTTTTTGTGTCAGTTTTACTCATCCTATTTTCGACGCTCAGCATTTTGTGATGAATAGTTGGAGCGCCAGTTTTAAACATTTGCAAAGGTAGTGGAAACTTTGGTGTGAGTACTTGTAATATTAGAAAAATTACCCTTTTTACAATTTCAAAAATAGAAAAAATGACGCAAAAATGTAAAAATAGTGAACAATGTCGCTTTTTTGTCTTAATTTGAGGTGGAATAATTTTTTTTTTGTACTTTTGTATCTCATAAGTAGAATTGTATATGAAAGAGTTATTAGAGCATTATTTCAATGTGTTGATCCAATGTGTTGGAGCCATTTATTTTGGCCTCGGCATTGTCCTGTTGTTTGGAAAGGTGCCTCTTGCTGCCGAATATCTTCCTTATCGCAAGGCAAAGAGATGTTTGGCAACTACATATTTTATCATGGGATTCAACCTTGTTGTCTATTTGGCTATTTCCAGCTCTGCCGATTGGAAAGCGCTCAATCCATATATCAAGTGTACTGATTTTATATTTTTTTATCTGGAAGCCATCTTCTTCTTTTCCACTTTCTTCTATTTGTTGGACGAGAAGTATATGTCGTGGCGAAATTTCAGAAAGGGCTGGGCTATCTTCCTGTTATCTGCAGTCTTGATGATTACTTCCACCATAGGAGTCTTTGGCAAGGTGGATGCTTGGGTCTCGTGGTTTCCCTTCTTTATATTATTTGTGCAGTACGTGTTGTTCTTGAGACGTTTCTATATCCTATATAATGAGAAGAGGAGGAAACTGGAAAATTATTTTGCGGAGGATATGCAACAGTTTATGTCCTGGATTAAGAAGAGTATCATCCTTATAATCCTTACCAATGTACTGAGTTTCACTACGTTGCTTGGGGGCATTATCTATAATTATCTTTTCCAAGTTTATGTCATCTCTGCCAATTTCTATATAGCCATCAGTTTCATCAACTATGCAGGCATGTATGGAAAATTGAACAGTGCCGAGGTGACAGACAAAGAAAGGATGGAGACAGATACTAAAGAACAGAAAATATCGCGGACTGACAACTATGAGCAGCTCTTTGGCGAGCAAGTGAAGAGATGGCTTTCTGAAAAGCGGTTCCTTGCTCCTCAGTTGACGATAGATGACTTGGCGGCAGAGATGGGTACCAACAAGCTATATATGTCTCGCTATATCAACCGTAAACACGGTACCAACTTCAGCACCTGGATTACGAAGCTGCGTCTGGAAGAGGCAAAAAGCTATATGCGTGAGAATCCGAATGTCAAACAGGAAGAGGTGGCTATCTATTCCGGTTTCTCCTCGTCCTCTTATTTCTCAAGGGTGTTCTCGCGCTTTGAGAGCATGACGCCAGCAGCCTGGCGTAAGGAACAAAATGTTTAAAATAGTGCTGCCGAATGTGTGGGCTATCTGTATCGCCCTGGTGATGCAAAGATAGAGGTTGTTAGAAAATAAAAGACATGGAAATGAATGTACGAGTAGAAGGGGCTACTGCCAGTTTGGCAGCGCCTATTGCCTCACTCATTATGGAGGCGATGAATCATGAGTGTTGCCAGAATCTGGCAGGTAAAGAACATACGATAGAGGATTTCCGACGGGTGATGACGGAACTGGTGGCTCTCGATGACAGTCAGTACAGCTATCGCAATACGCTTTGTGCTTTTACTGATGATGGTCGGTTGGCTGGCATCTGTGTATCTTATGATGGAGGTGAGCTGCATCGTTTGCGCCGTCGTTTCATAGAGGCTGCTCAACGGGAGTTTGGTATCGACTATTCGGATATGGACGATGAGACACAGGCTGGCGAGCTTTACATCGACAGCATCGCTGTGTCGGAAGAGTTCCGGGGGCATGGCATTGCCAAATATTTGCTGAAAGCAGTCATCGAGCGTGCACGTGAGATGGGATTGCCTGCTGTGGGACTGCTTGTCGACAAGGGAAACCCTCGCGCGGAGTCCTTATATAATAAGGTGGGATTTCTGTACGCCAATGATTCTGCATGGGGAGGCCATGAGATGCGGCATCTGCAATATCAGATAGACTGAACGGTCGCTTAAAGAAATATGGCTGTCGACAATCCTTAGGAGAGTTGACAGCCATATTTCTTTTGTAGCTTTTATTATTATTTTTCCAGTTCTTCTATCTCGTTCTCATCCATGTCGCGGTCCAACCGGTCGCGCCACAGATACTTGCGTGTTTCGTGTACGATGATGCCGCTGAGGCAGAGCAGGGATACAAGGTTAGGTATTGCCATCAGGGCGTTCATACAGTCGGCGATGTTCCATACCATCTCCAGTCCGATGACACTGCCCGCAAAGATGCTGACGATGTAGAGCACACGGTAGGTCAGCATCCAGCGCTTGCCCTTGAGATACTCCACGCAGCGCTCGCCATAATAGCTCCAACCTAAGGTGGTACTGAAAGCAAAAGTGGCTAAACCAAAGGTGAGCAAGGGTGCTCCTATGTAAGGTATCTTGCTGAAGGCAGCCTTCGTAAGGGCTGCTCCGTTGTGGTAGTCGATGTCGGGGTAGGCAATGATGCTTGAGGTGATGACCAGACCTGTAAGGGCACAGATGATGACGGTGTCCCAGAAGGTGCCTGTCGATGAAACAAGAGCCTGGCGCACAGGGTTGCGTGTCTGTGCAGCTGCGGCTACGATAGGAGCAGAACCAAGACCCGACTCGTTGGAGAACAGACCACGGGCTATACCATATCGGGCTGCCATCATCAATGTGCTGCCAGCGAAACCGCCTCCTGCCGCGCGGGTAGTGAAGGCAGACTCAAAGATAACCTTGATAGCCGGCCACAGATAGGCATGGTTGACAAAGAGAATATAGATGCATCCCAACACATAGAAAAGTGCCATGAAGGGAACAAGCATTCCACATACTCTTGATATTGATTTCACTCCTCCTATGATGACGGCTGCTCCCAAGGCGCATACGACGGTTCCTGTGATGTAGGGAGAAATGCCATACTGGTTTTCTACGAGGGTAGAGATGGCGTTTGCCTGTACGGTGCTGCCGATGCCGAAAGAGGCTATCGCGGCAAAGAGTGCGAAGAGGATGGCGAGCCATTTCCAGCCCAGGCCTTTCTCCAAGGCGTACATAGGACCACCCAACATTTGGCCGCGCTGGGTCTTCACACGATACTTAACAGCCAATAAACCCTCGGCATATTTGGTGGATATACCGAATACACCTGTCAGCCAGCACCACAGCACAGCACCCGGACCACCCAGGGCGATGGCTGTTGCCACACCGATGATGTTGCCCGTACCTATAGTGGCGGCAAGTGCAGTGGCAAGAGCGCCAAACTGGGATACATCACCCGTGGCATTCTTGTCTTTCTTGACGGATAACTTGATGGCCTTGAAAATCTTACGCTGCGGGAAATGCAGACGGATCGTAAGAAAGAGGTGTGTGCCCAAGAGCAGAATAATCATGGGCCAACCCCACAAGAATGAGCTTAGCGTTGCGAAAATGTCGTTTAGTGTATCCATAATCTCTCTTATTTTTTTACCTGTTTGTTATTTGTCTTTCTCTTTTATGATCCCATGTTCTATTCTTATGCTTACGTTGCTGTAACCCATGGCCTGGAACATTCCCTCAAACTGCGCCTTGGCATTTTCCTCTGCCTTGGCGATGTTGGCTTTTGTAAAGCATCGTCTGCTCATAGCTTCATAGGCTCTTTTGTACATGTCCTGTCGGTCTTTACCGGTCCATTTGCCTTCTTCGAAGAACGAACGTGTCTTTGCCTCATCGATAAAGTTGCGGTCGAGGAGCCTGATGGGAGGCAGGGTGCAGATGATGGTGTCGCCCTCGGCGCTCAGCCATTCTGTGCCCACCTCTCGCATGTTGATGCCCAGCCTGAGGGTGCCATAGTAGATCCTTACCAGTTCGTCGTCGCTGATGAGTCCCTTTCTCACGGTGTCTATCAGTTCCTCATCGCTGATGGACAGGAATTCCCACTGTCCGATGGCTTCGATACTCTTTATCTGTGTAGGCGAGAGTATGGTCTTGCCTTCTTGTTGCATCGAGATGGAGTTGTCCTTGTTGAGCCAGTACAGACCTCCGCCGATGATGACGATGAGCAGGAGTATGATGATAATTTCAAATTTTCTCATATCTGTAGTACCTTACTTGTTCTCAACCGATGTGCCGTCGATGAGGCTTGAAAGATCGGATGAGGTAAACTTCTTTCTGAAACTAATCTTGATGTTCTCGGCTTTGAATCCCAAGTTGACGAGCATGGGTACCAAGGTGTGCGCGGCACTTTGGCGGGCTGTTTCCAGAATATCCATGCGTGGAATGTCGTTGATGATGCCCTTTCGTCCTTCCTGCTCGTAGCTGCTGAGTTCTTCATCGCTGAAGTTTCTGCGTGTCAGCGATACGAATTTCTTGATTCCTTCGTGGTCTATCTTGCTGCTTGTCAGCACCACCTTAGGATCAGGGAGGATGATTTCTATCTTCTCGCCCTGCCGTCTCACGTTCTTTTCGTTGAAACCTTTGAAGTCGATATATGCCTTGAGGGTGGCGTCCATAGGGATGGCAACCTTGCGCTTTCCTCCAGGCAGACTGATGTCGAACTCGTTTTTCAGTATAGAGCCTTTCAGTCTGAGTTGGTCGTCGTGGGTGATGATTCTGTGAACCTGTGCCTCGGCTGTATATAGACGACTGCATTTCTGTATCTGCATCACCATCATGGGAATGGTGTCGAGAGCCTTCTCTTTCTCTTTGGCTTGTCTGCCTGTACAAGCAGAGAATATGATAGCAGTTGTCATAATGACAAGTAAAATGGTCTTTCTCATACTAATTGTTTTGTTTTCGTTGCAAAGGTACGACAATTTGAGTAAATAACCAAATAGTATCAGTCAATTTTATACTTTTCCTCTTTGTTTTGTGATAATCTGTAGCTTTTGGGTAGTTAAAAATAACACTAAGTGTGGTCAACTCAAATCGAAAAACCACAGAAAAAGTTTTTTCAGCCTATCAAAATCTATGTTCTAAAGTATGGAACTTATGTTCTAAAGTATGGAACTTATGTTCTAAAGTATCGAACTTATGTTCTAAAGTATAGAACATAGATTTTTCGCAAGTGTCAGAACAAATTTATGAAGAACTGAAAACAATTCGACCTGTATGGTTGGAACGCCCTGAAAGGGCAGAAGCTCTTAGCCCAGGGCAACGCCCTGGGTATAAAGGCAGTCAGCAAGTCGCCCTGTAAGGTAGGGTGTTCAAAATCTATCAATTTTTCGACACGTTTTTTGCGTCGAAATACAAGTTAATTCACACGAAATCAACGTGTTAAGAATTCAAAAATGTGACTTTTTTAAGTTCTGCGCAATCTTCGTATCGATAATTATTGAAATATCAGTTAGTTAAACCGATTATTCGACTAAAAAACGTGCCAAATTTTAAACGGATTTTGAACACCCTACCTGTAAGGGCAAAAGCTTTACTAATTGCCGGGAATTTTAAAGCTTTTGCCCTTACTATTATATTTGCACTTGGAAAAATAAAGAGATAAAAATCTTTATATCTGCAAAC
>NZ_VZAD01000056.1 GCF_009495355.1 Segatella copri | reverse complement strand
TATTTTCTATGGCTGTAGCGGATTAACGAGTTTAACCCTTCCTGCTGGTATTACCTCAATAGGCGATGACACATTCTATGGCTGTAGCGGATTAACGAGTTTAACCCTTCCTGCTGGTATTACTTCAATAGGCGAGTACGCATTCTATGGCTGTAGCGGATTAACGAGTTTAACCCTTCCTGCTGGTATTACCTCAATAGGCGATGACACATTCTATGGCTGTAGCGGATTAACGAGTTTAACCCTTCCTGCTGGTATTACTTCAATAGGCGAGTACGCATTCTATGGCTGTAGCGGATTAACGAGTTTAACCCTTCCTGCTGGTATTACCTCAATAGGCGATGACACATTCTATGGCTGTAGCGGATTAACGAGTTTAACCCTTCCTGCTGGTATTACTTCAATAGGCGAGTACGCATTCTATGGCTGTAGCGGATTAACGAGTTTAACCCTTCCTGCTGGTATTACCGAGATAGGCGAGAGCACATTCTCTAACTGTAGCGGATTAACGAGTTTAACCCTTCCTGCTGGTATTACTTCAATAGGCGAGTACGCATTCTCATACTGTAGCGGATTAACGAGTTTAACCCTTCCTGCTGGTATTACCTCAATAGACAAGTACGCATTCCTGGACTGTAGCGGATTAACGAGTTTAACCCTTCCTGCTGGTATTACCTCAATAGGCAGTCGCGCATTCTATGGCTGTAGCGGATTAACGAGTTTAACCCTTCCTGCTGGTATTACCTCAATAGGCGATGACACATTCTATGGCTGTAGCGGATTAACGAGTTTAACCCTTCCTGCTGGTATTACTTCAATAGGCGAGTACGCATTCTCTGGCTGTAGCGGATTAACGAGTTTAACCCTTCCTGCTGGTATTACCTCAATAGACAAGTACGCATTCTCTGGCTGTAGCAGATTAACGAGTTTAACCCTTCCTGCTGGTATTACTTCAATAGGCGAGTTCGCATTCTCTTACTGTAGCGGATTAACGAGTATATATGTATATGCAGAGAAAGTACCAAGAATAGGTCGTTATGCATTCGGAGGTTGTGCTTCCAGGAAATGTACACTTTATGTACCTAAGGGAACTTATGATAATTACAGGCTCTCTGAATTTGGCTACTTTGAGAATATAGTAGAATTCGATGCAACAGGTATCGACAAGACTACAACCTCTACTGATGTTGAGGAGGTATCTCGCTATTCTCTAAATGGTCAGCGATTGGCTGTTCCTGTTAAGGGCTTGAACATCGTGAAGTATAGCGACGGAACTGTGAGGAAGGTTGTTGTGAAGTAAAAAATCTTAATTGATAAATCGAGATGAAAAGAGTGAGGGTGCGTCATTGAGTGATGACGCACCCTCGTTTCTTTTATGCAAAAATATTACTTGTTCAGGTGTGGATAGGAAATCCTGGTGTGGTAGATGGATTTCAGTCGTTCGATGAGTACAGACTTGGCCAAGGCTATGTCGCGGAAGGTGATAGGACACTCCCTGAAGAAACCGTCTGCCACCTGACTGTCTATCAACTTGTTGGTGAGCGTGCTGATACTCTCCTCTGTGTATTCATTGAGTGAGCGCGAGGCTGCCTCCACGGTGTCTGCCATCATCAGGATGGCCTGCTCGCGGGTGAAGGGGTTAGGACCAGGATACTGGAACATCTCCTTGTCCACCTGCTCGTCGGGGTGCTCGTTACAATAATTAATATAGAAATACTTGGTGAGTCCTGTGCCGTGGTGGGTAGAGATGAAATCCTTGATGATGCCTGGCAGATTGAATTTCTCGGCAAGCTTCAGTCCTTCCGTAACGTGGCTGATGATGATTTGTGCGCTCTCCAGGTCGGAGAGTTGGTCGTGAGGATTGACACCAGCCTGGTTTTCGGTAAAGAATACTGGATTGGTCATCTTGCCGATGTCATGATAGAGCGCACCGGTACGTACCAGCAGACTGTTGGCATGAATACGGTTGGCAATTTCGGCAGCCAGGTTTCCTACGGTGATGGAATGCTGGAAGGTGCCAGGAGCTATCTCGCTCAGGTTTCGGAGCAGTCCCTTGTTGGTGTTGGAAAGCTCGAAGAGTGTCACGTTGGAGATGAATCCAAACATCTTCTCGATGAGGTACATCATCGGGTAGGAGAGCAGCAGGAAGATGCCGTTGATAATAAAATAGGTGTACATGCTCGGGTCGATGTTGAACATCTGGTTGTCCTGCATGAGCTGAAGTGCTAAGTAGACGATGCAACTCGATATGGTGACGAGTATGGCTGTGATGAATATCTGCGATCGCTTGGACAGTTCGCGGAGCGAGTAGATGGCCACCAGTCCCGATGCTAACTGCACGATGATGAACTCGTACTGATACTTTACTGCTGCGGCACAGATAAGAATCATCGTGACATGGGTGATGAATGCCGTTCGGGAATCCATAAACACCCTGACGAAGATGGCAGCCATGGCAAAGGGGATGATATAGACCGAGAAGAAGTTGTGCTTCATCATCATCGACACGAGGATAGGGAAGAGGGTGATCATCGTGTAGAGCATGGTGAGGCTTCGTGGCTTCTCGAAGTAGTCTTTGCGGAAGAGCGTGAGGTAGGAGGTGAACATCATGACGAGTATCAGCACGAAGAGAATCTGGCCGATGAAGGTGGTCATGATTTCATCTTGAGTGGAGCTTCTGCGCTTCATCTCCTTATCGAAAGAGTTGAGCACACGGCAAGTGTAATCGTTGACGATTTCTCCACGGTCGATGATTTTCTGTCCGCTCATCACCATGCCACTTGCCAAAGGAATGCTGCTCAGCAGATCGTTTTTCTCGGCATCGCTCTTCTCTTTATCGTACACGATATTGGCCTCTATATAGTTGTTGAGGTTGCACCGTGAGAGGATGGCTCGCTGGGCTGCGAGTTTCTCGTTGGCAAAGATGTGCTCGTAGGCGGCTATGGTGGAGTAGAAACTGCTCACCTTGAGACTCTTGGCATTTTTACCACTCACGAATCGTATCATGCTGGTGGAGTCCTTGAAGATGTTGTTGTATTCGTTGGTGTTGATGATGCCCATCTGGTATATTTCCTGCATCTGTCTTGCCACGATGCCCACATATTCTTTGGGCAGACCGTTGATGCCCTGCTCGTAGTCGTGCAGGAATCGCTCCACCTGCTTTTTCTCGATAAGCGGGTTGAGACTGTAGTAAGGCTGGAAGTGCTTGAGCAGGGAATCCTGTTCGTGCTTGATGGCCTCGTCTGTTTTGTAGATAGGGAAGTCGAACTTGGCAATGACCGATCCATACATCCATGGCTTTCCCACATCGTAGCGATACATTCTGCCCTCGTTGCGTGGCAGGAACCACACGATGATGGCTACGGTGATACATACGAGTACGGTCTTGGTGGCGAGATTTCGCCAGTAATTCTCTTCTGTGTTGTTGAATATGCTCATTTTATACCACTATTTTTAGATTACTCTGCGAAAATACGAAAAAAAACTGCTAAAATCGCAAAAAAAAGTGTAATTTTGCAGAAAATTTAAAAAATAGCTATTTTCAGACATGACTGATAGAAAAGTAAGAGTGCGTTTTGCCCCCAGTCCTACGGGTGCATTGCACATTGGCGGTGTTCGTACTGCCTTATATAATTATTTGTTTGCTCGCCAGCATGGTGGTGAGCTTGTGTTCCGTATTGAGGATACTGACTCACATCGTTTTGTGCCAGGAGCTGAGGAGTATATCCTGGAGTCATTCAAATGGCTCGGTATCAAGTTTGACGAGGGTGTAAGCTTTGGTGGAGAGCATGGTCCTTACCGCCAGAGTGAGCGCCGCGACATCTATAAGAAATATGTGCAGCAGTTGCTCGATGCGGGTAAGGCTTATATCGCTTTCGATACTCCCGAGGAGCTTGAGGCAAAGCGTGCCGAGATACAGAACTTCCAGTATGATGCCCATACCCGTATGCAGATGCGCAACTCGCTCACTCTTTCCAAGGAGGAGGTTGACCAGCTCATTGCAGACGGCAAGCAGTATACCGTGCGCTTCAAGATTGAGCCCGGCGAGGAGATTCATGTCAACGATATGATACGAGGAGATGTGAAGGTGATGAGTGATATCTTGGACGACAAGGTGCTCTATAAGAGCGCAGACGAGTTGCCAACATATCATCTTGCCAACATCGTGGACGATCATCTGATGGAGATTTCCCACGTGATTCGTGGTGAGGAGTGGCTGCCAAGTGCTCCCTTGCATGTGTTGCTCTATAAGGCTTTTGGCTGGGAAGACACTATGCCACGTTTTGCCCATCTTCCTTTGTTGCTCAAGCCAGAGGGTAAGGGTAAACTGAGCAAGCGTGATGGCGACCGTTTGGGTTTCCCTGTGTTCCCATTGGAGTGGCACGATCCCAAGACCGGCGAGGTGTCATCAGGCTATCGCGAGAGTGGTTACTTCCCCGAGGCAGTGGTCAACTTCCTGGCTCTGTTGGGATGGAATCCTGGTACAGAACAGGAAATCTTCTCGCTCGATGAGTTGGTGAAGGCTTTCGATATCTCACGTTGTTCGAAGGCTGGTGCCAAGTTTGACTTCAAGAAGGGTATTTGGTTCAACCATGAGTATATACTGATGAAGAGCGATGACGAAATAGCCAATCTCTTTGCCCCTATCGTTGCCAACAATGGTGTGGAGGAAACGATGGATCGTGTGAAGCAGGTTGTGCACATGATGAAGGACCGTGTGAACTTCGTCTATGAGTTGTGGCCTCTTTGCTCTTTCTTCTTTATTCCACCAACCGAGTACGATGCCAAGACAGCCAAGAAGCGCTGGAAGGAGTATTCGGCTCAGCAGATGACCGAGCTTGCTGAGGTGCTCGAGGGTATCGATGATTTCTCTATCGAGGGACAGGAGCCTGTCGTGATGAAATGGGTAGAGGATAAGGGCTATAAGCTTGGCGACGTGATGAACGCATTCCGTCTCACACTCGTTGGCGAGGGCAAGGGCCCAGGCATGTTCGACATCTCAGCCTTCCTTGGCAAGGAGGAAACCCTGAAGCGCTTGCGCAAGGCCATCGAAGTGTTAGGATAAAGTGTCAATCAAACTACCGGTATCATGATTTACAACGTAGTCATTTATTTGGTCCTCTGGGGCATAGCCATTGCGAGCCTTTTCGACCATAAGGTGCGCAAGATGTGGCGTGGCGAGCGTGAAGCATTCAGACTGCTCAAGCAGAAGGTAGACCCTACGGCTCAGTATGTGTGGTTTCATGCAGCCTCGCTCGGCGAGTTCGAGCAGGGGCGTCCCCTCATGGAACGTATTCGCAGGGATTTCCCTCAGTACAAGATATTGCTTACCTTCTATTCGCCATCGGGCTATGAGGTGCGCAAGAACTACGAGGGAGCCGACATTATCTGTTATATGCCGGTGGATACTCGATTGAATGCCATTCGTTTCCTGCGTCTGGTGCGCCCGGTGATGGCTTTCTTCATCAAGTATGAATTCTGGTCAAACTTCCTTCACATTCTGAAGCATCGCAATATTCCTACCTACAGTGTGAGCAGCATCTTCCGCGAGGACCAGGTGTTCTTCAAGTGGTATGGCAGGAGCTATGCCGGAGTACTGAAGTGCTTCACCCGTTTCTTCGTGCAGAACGAGGAAAGCAAGCGCCTGCTCGAAAGTATTGGCATAACTGCTGTCGACGTGGTGGGAGATACCCGTTTTGACCGTGTGCTCCAGATCAAGGAGGCTGCCAAGCAGTTGCCTATATGTGATGCTTTCCGCAAGGGACAGGTTGCAGAGGCTTCGGCTGCTGGAGAAATCCCTGCTAAAGATGACTATAAGGTTTTTGTGGCAGGCAGTTCCTGGCCTCCAGATGAGGAGATATTCATTCCGTTCTTCAATGAGCATAAGGACTGGCGTCTGCTGATAGCTCCTCATGTCATAGGCGAGGATCATCTGCGTCAGATTCTTTCTCTGATAAAGGACAAAAAGGTGGTGCGCTACACACAGACCACTCCCGAGGAAGCAGCTCAGGCTGACGTGCTGATCATCGACTGTTTCGGATTGCTGAGCAGCATGTACCATTATGGTGATGTGGCTTATGTAGGTGGAGGCTTCGGTGTTGGTATTCATAATACTTTGGAGGCTGCAGTATGGAATATGCCGGTCATCTTTGGCCCTAACAACAAGAAGTTCCAGGAAGCCCAGGGCTTGCTCAAGTCGGGTGGTGGTTTTGAGATTCAGAACTATGAGAGTTTTGAGGGCTTGATGAATTCTATGATGAATGATGAGGCTTTCCTGAAGCAGGCCGGTGACAAGGCTGGTGCTTTCGTAGCGAGTCTTTCGGGTGCTACCGATAAGGTTCTGTCTAAAGTGGAGCTTTAAACTCTTTCACAAGAGCGGTGCTTTTCACAAAGCGGGATGGTTCTTTTTCGCAAAGAATCGAGGTGCTTTTCACAAAGCAGTATTTTTGTAATTACGGTTGCAAAAGTACTGCTTTTTTCTGTAACCACCAAATTTCAGTGTGCGTGAAGGGGCTGTTTTCTGCAACTCATAGTTTTGTGATGAAGAAAACTAAATTTTACGCCTCGTTATCTTATGAGTTGATACCGTACGTTTCATACGGTATCATCTCCTAAGACATGAGGCAGCCGTGCGTTTCATATGGTCGCCTCTCTGTAAGAAAAAAGATGGTATTCGCTGACGCTGACACTGACAGTCCAATTTTCCGCAGGGTAAAAAGGGTAAGGGTAGAAGTTTATATTTATATATATAATTATATATATAAATATAAAAAATAATTAACACTCTTTTACTCTCTTGGATAAGGCTCGGAAAATTGGACTGTCAGTGTCAGCGTCAGCGCTTTGTCTTTTGTTTGTATGATGGAAAGTGCTTGAAGTATGGCGGTAAGTCGTAAAAAATAAATACTTACCACCATATTTTCTTGTTTTATTCAAATAAAAGTCTTATCTTTGTGCCGTCAAAAAGTGGTGTCATACCACGCAAAAGTCATAGTTGATTATAGGAGAAAAAACGTATGTAACAGTTATTAAAAATATCAATCTTACTCTGCTTGTCGCCCCTTGCGTTCTGTGCGTGCGACAAGAATGATGGTGATGATGACAGGAAATGTGTTTACCCAAATCCATCTCAACCATCGGAGTCTATTTACAATCATACAGGGGAAGTGGAATTTGTAGTGGATGCACCACAAATTAAAGAGAAAATAGAGCAAGACTTGACGGAAAATCCTCCTTTCGGTGGGGCTAAAAAGTATCAAATTCTTATTAGAAAAGTTTCTTCAGCTCTTGCTGCAACGTATACATTAAATGTGCAGGACACCAAGAACGAGACTTCTTTTTACAGCTATCGTATGATTTTGGTGGATAATGCAGAATGGAAAGAAAACTATAAGTTGTTTTCTGTGGGCTCAGGAATTTCTGGTAGTTGGTATAAGTGGGATATAGTGCCTATTGCCACAGGGGATGGCAAGGCAATCGCAACATACGATGTGTTTATAAAGCAAGATGTTCCTGCTTCCTTGGTTGGCAGTAAAATGTATTTCTGTGAAGACCTCACGGAGAAATATCGCCAAAAGTTCCCTCAAGACGACATCCATGCCGTGGTTCGCCGTTTGGTTCTTTCGTATGTCAAGGGAGGAGATGTTGTCAAGGATTAGTGCTTGTATAACCTCTTTTTATATTATGACAGGGATGCTTTTTACAGCATCCCTGTCATATACAGCGGCAAATAGGTGATTCCATCTTCAATTTTTAAGTCAGCCGTATGGATGACGTAAGGGGTGGATAGATAATTTCCGTATTTGGCGATACACTTCTTGAGAGAGGTCAACGTGTATCTGTTGGTTGATTTCACTTCGATAGGTGAAATGTTGTGCTTCGTGGTGATAGTGTCCTTGGCTATGAGGAAATCAATCTCCATTCTGTCCTCTGCCTCCTTGCTGTATTTGGAGAAGAAGAATAGGTTATGCCCAGCCGAACGCAACATTTGGGCGACGATGTTCTCTATAACCATGCCACTATTGAACTCCAACTTGTCAGTGAGAAGTTTGTTGTAAAGGCTTTCTGATACGATGGCTTTCTCGTTGAAAGCATGGCTAATGAGCAGCCCTGTGTCAGACATATAACATTTGAGAGTTGTGTCGTCGGTGTTCATGCCCAAACCTATGTTTGGCTCGGTCGTATTGTAAGCCATGTTTACAATCATGGCGTCACTTAACCAAAAGAAAGCGGTTTCATAATCCCTCATTCTTGCCCCTTCGGTCAGTGCCTTCAACATAAATTTCTTCTCATGCTTTTGGAGTTGAGAAGGGATGGTATCGAAAATCTTGGTTACTTTCGATACATGGGTAGATGCATATTTCTGTATGTCATTGCGGTAGAGGGTCAGTATCTGTCGCTTCACATGGTCAACTTTGTTGAAATCTCGCGTTTCCACGAATTTTGCCACGGCTTGTGGCATACCACCGACGATAAGATATTGCCTGAAATAGTTCATTGCCTTGCGGTGCATCATTTGCCCCATCTCGTGCTTTTTCTCAAAGTTCATGCAGATAAGAGGCATGAGTGTTTCATTGCCAAGAGCCCAAAGAAACTCTTCGAAGTCCATAGGATACATGAGAATTTCATCTTCTTCGGATGGAATCATGATGTTTTCCACATTCTTCTTGATAGAGACGAGCGAACCTGTTTCGATGTAATCATACCTTCCGTCTTCTACCAAATATTTGATGGCTGTGCGTGCACGAGGGAAAAGTTGAACCTCATCAAAGATGATGATAGACTCTCGTGGATAAAGTGGGGTGTTGGTATAACTGCTTAGATACATGAAGAATGTATCCAAGTCGTCCAAATAATCTTCGAATAATGCTTTGATGTTGGAACTTACTTTGTTGAAATCCAAAAGAATGTAGCTTTTGTATTCTTTCTGGGCAAATTCTTTCACTATATAGCTCTTGCCGACACGTCGAACACCGTTGATAAGAACTGCACTTTCTCCATGCTGTTCTTCTTTCCATTTTAAGAGTTGTTCATATACTTTTCGTCTCATAATTTCACCTAACTTAGATTATTGTTTGCTCAAAAATACACCTAACTTAGATTATTATTTGTGAAAATATACACCTAACTTAGATTAATTTTGCTGCAAATATACACCTAACTTAGATTATTACCAAATATTTCGGTGATTTTTAGGCAGAATTAACATCCACAAGGGTCTATTATCGTACTTTTCAAATAACCAAAAAGGATAGCTTCTGTGCTGAGGCTATCCTTCTATATGTTTTTTGTGATTGTCGCTTTACTTGATGATGCGATAATAATCTTCCTTGCGAGGCTTTACGGTGTGAGGGTGAGCGGAAGCATAGCCGAGGGCCAATGCACCGATGCCCATCAGTCCCTCGGGCAGGTTCCATTCCTTCATCAACTGCTTGCCTTCCTCGCTGGCAAACATCGCGTCCTCACGGTTTATCCAGCATGAGGCAAGCCCGATGGAGTGGGCGGCAAGCATCATGTTGCCAAGGATGAGGCTTCCGTCTTTCACGCTGTTCACCTCGTCGCAGGGGGCCAGGACGATGACAATGGTAGGTGCGCCATAGTAGGGGTCGCTCTCCACTCCCATCACCTCTGCGTTCATCTTGCGCAGTTGGGCGCATGTTTCCGTGTTCTGTACGGCAACGATAAATGGCTTCTGGGTGCCATGTCCTGTTGCGGCCCAAGTGCCAGCCTCCAATACTGTCTTCAACTCCTCGTCGGTTATCTGGTCTGCCTTGAACCGGCGAATGCTTCTTCTCTCTTTTATAGCTTTTAAAACATCATTTTCCATATTGATTTGATTTTGAAAGAACTTTCTGTTTATATATGTTTCTGTTTCTAACATTATGCAGGGCAACCGCTCAAGTCTTCTTCGTCCATATACTGACTCAGAATACATGCGATGCGAATCAGTCCCTGCATTAAGGTCTGACGTGGACACGCGATATTGAGGCGCAAGTAACCTTGTCCTGCCTTTCTGCCATACATCGTTCCGCTGTTGACGAATACCTTACCGTCGTTCATTAGTTTCTCGTAAGCTTCGTCGCTTGACAGCTCGAATGGCAGTATGTCGAGCCATACAAGGTAGGTTCCCTCCAGTCGGGTAACGCGAACCTGTGGCAACTCTGTATTGAAGAACTCTTTCACTGCCTGGTAATTTTCGTAAAGGTATTGATTGAGTTCGTCGAGCCATTCCTCTCCCTCGTTATAGGCTGCCTGGAGGGCAATCACGCCAAATGGATTGACATCGCAAACCTCGTTGATGTTGATGGCTCGGTCGATGCGGCGGCGCAATGATGCGTCAGGACAAATAATGTTGGCAATCTGCAGGCCGGCGATATTGAAGGACTTTGATGGAGAATTCAATACCACGCAGTTGTCGCGGCAAGCCTCGTTGATGCTGGCAAAGGGTGTGTACTGATAGCCAGGCATGATAAGCTCGCAGTGTATTTCGTCGGCGATTACCTTTACACCATGCTTTTGGCAGATGTTGCTCATGCGTTCCAGTTCCTCTTTCTTCCATACACGTCCTGCCGGATTGTGAGGGTTGCAGAGCAGGAAGGCTGTCGTCTTCTCGTCGGCGCACTTGCGTTCGAAGTCTTCGAAGTCGATTTCGTAGGTGCAGTTGCCGACACGTTTCAACTCATTTTCTATCACTTCGCAACCGCTGTTTCTGATGCAAGAGAAGAAGCAGTTGTACACTGGGGTTTGTACCAACACTTGCTCGCCTGGCATACAGATTGCTTTCAGACAGCAAGAGATGGCTGGCACTACGCCTGATGTGTAGAGAATCCAGTCTTTCTGTATGTTCCACTGGTGGCGACGCGAGAACCAGCTGATGATGGCCTCGTAGTAAGAGTCGGGAACAAGGGTGTAACCGAAGATGCCGTGAGCCACACGCTTCTGCAGGGCTTCGATGACGCAAGGGGCTGTCTGGAAATCCATATCCGCCACCCACATGGGTATTACGCCTTCTTCTTTCACCAAGTCCCATTTGTAGGAGTTGGTGCCACGGCGGTCTATAATTTCATCAAAATTGTATTTCATAATTCAGTTTCCTTCCTTTTTACTTTGACTTGTCAATGATTTTGCATGCTTCTTTGGGTGCTTTGGCGAATTCTGTATAGGTGATGCTTCCTATTCCGTCTGCTTCTATTCTGCCCGAGATGGGGTTCTTGATATTGGTAATAGCCCCTTTAATGTGTGCATCGATGTTGGAACAGTCCTCAAAGGCACGGTCGCATCCTGGGTCGAAGGTGCAATCCTCCAATGTCACATGGTCCATGTAGCAGAGTGGTTGCTCTCCACTGATATGACAACGCACCAACTTGATGTTCTTGCTGTGCCAGGCAAGGTATTCGCCGTTGAGCTCAGAGTCATAAACCGACACATTCTCACATTCCCAGAAACTGTCCTTGGTTGTGATATGTGCGTGGTGTACCTCTACGTTGTGGCAGTATTGGAATACATATTTAGAGTCGCTTTCCAGGCCGTCTACATAGATGTTCTTTGAGAACATGAAGGGGTAGGTGCCATTGTGCAACTTAACGTTTATCAGTTTCAGACCGTCTATCTTCCAGAATGTCTCGTCGGCATCATTGATGGATACGTTCTCTAATTCGAGATTCTTCATTTCGCGGAAGAACTTAGGGCCGTCAATGGTACAGTCTTTCATTACCATATTGTCGGAATACCATATTGCCGAACGGCTCTCGGGTGCAAAATAGCAGTTGGTGATAAGTGATCCGTCTACATGCCACCATGGATATTTGCCATAGAACTTGGAGTTGTGGCATTCTATATTGTTGCAACACTTGATGCCCGATTCGCCATCGATTATGGTGATTCCCTCTATGCAGATGTCGTGTGCGCCGAATAGAGGTCGTTCGCCTCCGAAAGTCTTGTTTTCTATCTTTTTCATTTTTTTTTCTATACCTTATTATATATATGCTATTATCTGTCAGGAAAGAAATCTTTTCCATTTCGGTTGCAAAGTTACAAAAATAATGCCAAAATGTGATTATCATTTTTACGGAAAGATGTAACTTTATTGCTTATAAGTGGTGACGGTGACAGTGACAGTTGGAAAATCTGCACGTATATGCTCTGATATTATAGAAAATATATTTTGAAGAAATATTTTGCAAAACTCTTGGAAAATAGGAAATGAAAACGTATCTTTGCCTTATCAAAATTAAAATACAAAAATATGCCAGAGATAAGTCATTTTTATGGGATAGTTATTTATATGTATGTGAGTGAGCATAATCCGCCACATTTCCATGTGTGGTACAATGATTACAAAGCAATTGTTACCATAGAGGAAGGTATCGTCAAAGGTTCGATTCCCAGAAGAGCCTTGACCCTTGTGTATGAGTGGTTGGACTTGCACAAACGAGAGTTGATGGAGAATTGGGAACTCTTACGAGAGTTCAAGTCTCCTAATAAAATTAAACCTTTGGAATAACATGGATGATATTTTGACGATAAAGAGTGCAAGCTATGTCGGTGATTATAGTATAGTTGCTGAGTTTAGCAATGGTGAGACAAGATTGCTTGATTTTAGCGAACTTGTTACATCGGGTAGGGGTATGCTTAAAATGTTGGCAGATAAAGAGTATTTTCGTCATTTTACCCTTGATCCATTTACGATCGATTGGAATAATGAAATCGGTTTTGAACCAGAATATCTTTATGCGATGAGCAAGCCTCTTCCGAAATATTATGCTGATAATGTAAAGCATGATATGGTGGCGGAAGAAGTACATCGTGGCTAAAGGTAGATAAAATGAAAAGGCTGAATTGCAAGAATTAGACTCTCACAATTCAGCCTTTTATTTTATCTTATAATCTTTCTACGAGAGAAGAATTACAAGTTTGGATTCATCTCTTTCCACTCATCTACTGCAGGAACGATGCCCAACTCAACGATCTCGTCGCGCATCTTGCAGAGGTGCTCATAAGACTTGTTCAAGGCAGCGATCTCCTCCGCAGTACCTGTAGGCTCTGTGAAGTGAACACCAGTCTTGTCGATAGTAGTAGGCATTGCCATCATTACGTTCTTGAAGCCGAGCTTGTCATGATTTACATAGCAACCTGCAGGCAATGTGAACTTCTCACCACCCATGGCAGCCTCGATCATCTTGACAGCATTGTAGGCAGGACTCTGGAATGAAGAACGGCCACGGAGCTTGATGATGTTGGAACCACCCTGTACTGTGTGGTGCTTGATCTCCTCCCAGCGCTCAGCTGAAAGACCCATCTCTGACAATGGCTTGCCGTCTACCTTTACCTGAGAAGCAAATACTGCCATCTGCTCACCGTGACCACCATAAGTGTGTGCACCTGTTACCTTATCCTGCTGTACACCGAACTCGAGAGCCAAAGCCTGCTGCAAACGAGTAGAGTCGAGGGCTGCGAGAGATGTGAGCTGGTTTGGTTTCAAACCAGAGTGGATAAGTGCAGTGAGGGCTGTTACGTCAGCAGGGTTGAAGATAACAACAACGTGCTCTACGTCTGGGCAGAACTTCTTGATGTTGTCACCGAATTCAGCAGCGATCTTGCAGTTGCCCTTCAAAAGATCCTCACGGGTCATACCTTCCTTACGAGGAGCACCACCAGAAGAAATGATATATTTGGCACCAGTGAAAGCCTCCTCAGGATTTACTGTATAAGTTACGTTAACGCCTGGGAATGCGCACTGCTGGATTTCGTCGAAAACACCATGAACACCTGGCTCATAGATGTCATAAAGACAAATGTTGGGAGTGAGGCCGAGCATCAAAGCGCTCTGTACCATGTTAGAACCAATCATACCGCCGGCACCGACGATCAAAAGCTTGTCATTACTTAAAAATTCCATAACTACAATATATTTTAAATTGTTTATAATTTCTGTTGAAAAGTTTTGACTGAACCTTCAGCGCTCCTTCTGAGTGCTTTTTTCTTTTTCGACCGCAAAATTACTAAAAAGTAATGTAAATCGTGCAATATTTTTCGCTTAAATTTGTGATTAATTCTTAAAATGTTTATCTTTGTAATCTCTATTTAGCAATTAAGGATATGGTAGATGTGATAAAACAAAGATTAGATAGTCTGAGAGAAGTGATGAAGCGTGAAAAATTGGCGGCATTTATCTTCCCCAGCACTGATGCCCATCAGAGTGAATATGTGGCTCCTCATTGGCAGGGCCGTGAGTGGATTTCGGGCTTTAATGGTTCGGCTGGTATTGCTGTAGTTACTCTTACGAAGGCTGCGTTGTGGACGGATTCGCGCTATTTCTTAGCTGCAGAACAGCAGTTGAAAGGCACTGAATATCAACTGATGAAACAGCGGGTGGAAGGTACGCCTACTATAGCTCAGTGGTTGGGAGAGCAGTTGGCTGAGGTTGATTCTCCTGAGGTGGGACTCGATGGAATGGTTAACTCCTATCATGAGACGCAGGCGCTGGTTGCCGAACTTCGCCAGAAGGGAGGTATCACTGTGCGTACCAATTTTGATCCGTTAGATATTATCTGGAAAGATCGTCCGTCTATTCCTGATTTTCATGTTGAGATTCAACCTCTGGAATATGCAGGTGAGACATTGCAGTCTAAGCTCTCGCGTATTCGTAAGGCTCTTCGTGTGCTGCATGCAGATGGTATGCTCGTGTCGGCTCTCGATGATATAGCCTGGACACTCAACCTTCGTGGTACGGATGTTCATTGTGTGCCAGTCTTTGTGAGTTATTTGCTGATCTCTTCCAATAAGGTTTCTCTTTTTGTGGACGAGCGAAAACTTACACCGCAGGTGACGACTTATCTTGCCGATAATGGTGTCTCCCTATATAAATATAATAAGGTGGAAGATGAACTGAGGACTTACTCGGAATATAATATCTTGCTTGATGGTGACGAAACAAGCTATCGGCTGTGGAAGGCTGTGAAATGTCAGGAGATTGTGTCTTCGGCTTCGCCTATTCCTGTTATGAAGGCCGTAAAGAACGAAACCGAGGTGAAGGGATTCCGGCGGGCTATGTTGCGGGATGGAATAGCAATGGTGAAGTTCCTGCGTTGGTTGAAGCCGGCGGTAGAGATGGGTGGACAAACAGAAATGTCTGTTGATCGCAAGTTGACATCCCTCCGTTCGGAACAACCTCTTTTTCGTGATATTTCCTTCGATACCATTGCCGGTTATCAGGAACATGGTGCCATCGTTCATTATGAAGCCAAACCGCAGACGGATGCTCAGCTTCGTCCTGAAGGGATGATTCTTATCGATTCTGGTGCCCAATATCAAGACGGAACCACAGATATAACCAGAACGATAGCTCTTGGACCTGTGAGCGAGAAGATGAAACGCATCTATACACTCGTTCTCAAAGCTCATATACAGATAGAACTTGTTAAGTTCCCTGATGGCGCCTCGGGTACACAGCTTGATGCAGTGGGGCGCAGATGCCTTTGGCGTGAAGGCCTTAACTATTTGCATGGAACCGGTCATGGTGTAGGTTCTTACTTGAGCGTGCATGAAGGTCCTCATCAGATACGTATGGAATGGAAGCCTACACCTTTGAGAGCAGGAATGACCATTACTGATGAACCTGGCATCTATCTGGCAGGAGAGTTTGGCGTTCGTATAGAGAACACTCTGCTTGTTACAAATTACGTGCAGACAGATTTTGGAAAATTCCTACAGATGGAGCCTCTTACTCTTTGCCCTATAGACACTGCTCCTATAGAAATGGAGTTGATGATGCCCGAAGAGAAGATGTGGCTTAATGATTATCATAGAATGGTGTTTGAAAAACTGTCACCTTGGCTCGAAGAAGATGATAAAAACTGGCTTAAGGAAGCCACAAAGCCACTAAAATGAACAATTTAGAACAAAAAAACGTGTAAAATCTTGGTAGTTTGATAAATAAAGCGTAATTTTGCACCCGCAAATTGTGGCGCTACGCCCTTTTAGCAAAGAAACAACATAAGTTTAACATAATAAATTAAAAGCAAAACAAAATGATTATTGTACCAGTTAAAGACGGTGAGAACATCGAGAGAGCTCTCAAGAAGTTTAAGAGAAAGTTCGAAAAGACAGGCATTGTTAAGGAGCTCCGCGCTCGTCAGCAGTATGACAAGCCTTCTGTTTTGAAGCGTCTCAAGATGGAACACGCCATCTACGTACAGCAGTTGCGCGCAAACGAGGAATAATAGTAAAAAAACCTCAAAAAATTTGGTGGTTCAAATTAATTTTCGTATTTTCGTTGCCGATAAAGGTAATGAGTAACGTAAAATGACTGTCAAAGAATTCCTTGATTACCTGTCGCAGGAACTTAATAGGTCTCCGAGGACGGTAATAAGTTATGCTGAAGATCTGTATGCATTTGAGGCATACTTCTTGGATAAAGATGAAGGATTGACGTGGGAGACCATAGATACCGACATTATCCGAGACTGGATGGAAAGCATGGTAGATAAAGGAAATTCCCCCAGTTCAGTGGCGCGCCGTCTTAGTGCGGTGAAAGGCTTTTTTAAGTTTGCTCTGGCAAGGGGATTTATCTCCTCAGATCCTGCTCATGCCATTCGAAGCCCTAAACGCAGCAGACCTCTCCCGCAGTTCTTGAAAGAGAATGAGATTAATGACTTGCTTGATAAGCAGGCTTGGGGAGATGACTTTAAGGGGCTTCGGGACCGTTTGATAATCATGATGCTCTACGAAACAGGAGTTCGCTTAGCGGAACTTGTAGGCGTGGATGATGAGGCGGTGAACTTGACGGGGCAATTCATAAAGGTGACAGGAAAAGGCGATAAGCAGCGCGTTATTCCCTTTGGCAACGAGTTGAAATCCATGATAGAAAACTATGTGGAAGAGAGGAACAGGACTGTAAGTCGTAAGACAGCGGCACTGTTGGTATCGGAAACAGGTTTGCGCATCAAACCTGATTTGGTGCAGCGCATCGTAAAGGAAAACCTTGCAAGGTTCTGCTCGTTGAAAAAGAAAAGCCCACATGTGTTAAGACATACGTTTGCAACAGCTATGCTAAACCATGGGGCAGATATTGAGAGTTTAAAGCAATTGCTTGGTCATTCGCGGCTCTCCACAACGGAGATTTATACGCATACGACCTTTGAGCAGTTGAAGCGAGTTTATACAGAAGCCCACCCCAGGGCATAACCTTTTAAAAAATGGAGGTCACTATGGAAATTAAGATTCAGTCGATTCATTTCGATGCTACCGAGAAGTTACAGGCGTTTATCGAAAAGAAAGTCGCCAAGTTAGAGAAAACTTATGAAGATATACAGAAAGTAGAGGTGCAATTAAAGGTCGTGAAACCAGCCACAGCAATGAATAAGGAAGTTCAGCTGGAGGTCGCAGTGCCAGGATCTAAACTCTTTGTCGAAAAAGTATGCGACACTTTTGAGGAAGGAATAGATCTGACAGTGGATGCAATGAAGGTTCAGTTGACCAAATTTAAAGAAAAAATGCGCAATCACTAAAAAAATAACGAAAAGTTTTGGTGGTTCCAAAAAATAGTCGTATCTTTGCAGCCGTTTTACAACAGCTTCCTTTTTAAGCCTTAAAATGGCTGCAAGGATTTGCCTCTTTAGCTCAGTTGGCCAGAGCACGTGATTTGTAATCTCGGGGTCGTTGGTTCGAATCCGACAAGAGGCTCAAGAAAGAAAATAAGGGTGGTTACCAGAGTGGCCAAATGGGGCAGACTGTAAATCTGCTGGCTATGCCTTCGGTGGTTCGAATCCATCACCACCCACATTTTCTTAACTTGCGGAAATAGCTCAGTTGATAGAGCACTAGCCTTCCAAGCTGGGGGTCGCGGGTTTGAGCCCCGTTTTCCGCTCAATTTATTAACTTGCTGTAATAGCTCAGTGGTAGAGCACTTCCTTGGTAAGGAAGAGGTCCTGAGTTCAACTCTCAGTTACAGCTCTATCGTTCTAAGAAGATAGTAGAATGGTAGAGGAACAGATTATTCATTTATATAAATAAAAAGAAAAGCTATGGCTAAAGAAGAATTCGTGCGTACCAAACCGCATGTTAACATTGGTACAATTGGTCATGTTGACCATGGTAAGACTACTCTGACCGCTGCCATCTCTAAGGTATTGAACGAGAAGCTCGGTACATCTGAGGCAGTTAAGTCTTTCGATCAGATCGATAATGCTCCTGAAGAGAAAGAGCGTGGTATCACTATCAACTCAGCTCACATTGAGTATGAAACAGCAAAGCGTCACTATGCACACGTAGACTGTCCTGGTCACGCTGACTATGTAAAGAACATGGTTACTGGTGCTGCTCAGATGGATGGTGCTATCTTGGTTTGTGCTGCTACTGATGGTCCTATGCCACAGACACGTGAGCACGTACTTCTTGCACGTCAGGTAAACGTACCTCGTTTGGTTGTTTTCTTGAATAAGTGTGATATGGTTGACGATGAGGAGATGCTTGAGCTCGTTGAGATGGAGCTTCATGAGATCCTTGAGCAGTATGGTTACGAGGAGGATACTCCAATCGTTCGTGGTTCTGCTCTCGGTGCTTTGAACGGCGTTGAAAAGTGGGTTAAGTCTGTAGAGACTTTGATGGACACTGTTGACGAGTGGATTCAGGAGCCTGAGCGTGAGGTTGACAAGCCTTTCTTGATGCCTGTTGAGGACGTATTCTCAATCACTGGTCGTGGTACTGTTGCTACAGGTCGTATTGAGACTGGTCGTTGCAAGGTAGGTGACGAGGTTCAGTTGCTCGGTCTTGGTGAGGATAAGAAGTCTGTAATCACTGGTGTTGAGATGTTCCGCAAGGTTCTCGCTGAGGGTGAGGCAGGTGATAACGTAGGTTTGCTCCTCCGTGGTATTGATAAGGCAGAGGTTAAGCGTGGTATGGTAGTTGTGCACCCAGGTGCTATTACTCCTCACGATCACTTCAAGGCTTCTATCTACGTATTGAAGAAGGAAGAGGGTGGCCGTCACACTCCATTCGGTAACAAATATCGTCCTCAGTTCTATCTCCGTACTATGGACTGTACAGGTGAGATCAAGCTTCCAGAGGGAGTTGAGATGGTAATGCCTGGTGATAACGTAGAGATCGAGGTAGAGTTGATCTACAAGGTTGCTTTGAACGAGGGTCTTCGTTTCGCTATCCGTGAGGGTGGTCGTACAGTAGGTTCTGGTCAGATTACAGCAATTCTCGACGACGTTAAGTAATTAAGTAAATACGTAATTTACTATATATGTCCCCGCTACTGCGGTGGCGGGGATTTTTTTACGGGTTTAGCTCAGTTGGTAGAGCACTGGTCTCCAAAACCAGGTGTCGGGGGTTCGAGCCCTCCAACCCGTGCTAATTAGAAGATAATATGAATAAGATAGTAAATTATTGCAAGACATGTTATAATGAACTTGCGCATAAGACTACTTGGCCTACACGTGCCGAACTTACCCATAGTGCAATGGTTGTATTATCTGCTTCCCTTGTCATTGCATTGGTGGTGTTCGCAATGGATTCTATCTTTAAAGCGTTAATGGGAGTAGTTTATCCAGGTTAATTTTTAAGGAAATGGCAGACACAGGAAATAAGTGGTATGTGCTCAAAGCCGTTAGTGGTAAAGAAGCTAAGGTGAAAGAATACATCGAGGCTGAGATGAAGCACAATGATTTACTTGCAGCTAATGTTTCTCAGGTGTTGATACCAGTTGAGAAGCATGCAACTGTACGTAATGGTAAGAGAGTCGTTAAGGATAAAGTGGCTCTCCCAGGTTATGTCTTTGTGGAAGCTAAACTGAAGGGTGATGTAGCTCATACGTTACGTTTTTGCCCTAATGTTTTGGGTTTCCTTGGAGGTTTGGATGATCCTACACCGGTACCTCAGTCTGACATTAATCGTATGTTGGGCACTGCCGAAGAAACTGAATTTGAGGAGAATCTTGATACTCCTTATGCAGTGGATGAGACAGTTAAGGTTACAGATGGTCCATTTAGTGGTTTCAGTGGTGTTATCGAGGAAGTAAACGCCGAGAAGCACAAGCTGAAGGTGATGGTTAAGATCTTCGGACGTAAGACTCCGTTAGAGCTTGGTTTTATGCAAGTAGAAAAGGAATAATGTATTGTTACGAGTACATTGCCTTTTATAAAGTTTCAATTTTTAAATATTAACAAAGAAATGGCTAAAGAAGTTGCTGGATTAATCAAATTACAGATTAAAGGTGGCGCTGCAAATCCTTCACCTCCAGTAGGACCTGCACTGGGTTCTAAAGGTATTAACATTATGGGATTCTGCAAGGAATTCAACGCCCGTACCCAGGATAAAGCAGGTAAAGTATTGCCAGTTGTTATCACATACTACACTGACAAGTCATTCGATTTCATCATCAAGACTCCTCCTGCTGCTGTTCAGTTGAAGGAAGCTGCTAAAATTAAGAGTGGCTCATCTCAGCCTAACCGTCAGAAGGTAGCAAGTCTTACTTGGGATCAGGTGAAGACTATCGCTGAGGACAAAATGAAGGACTTGAATTGCTTTACTGTAGAATCAGCTATGAAGCTCATCGCTGGTACTGCAAGAAGTATGGGTATTACTGTAAAAGGGGACTTCCCTGGTAAATAATTTATAACTTCAATTAGAAAAATGAGTAAACTGACAAAAAATCAAAAATCAGTAGCTGATAAGGTTGAAGCAGGGAAGGCATACACATTGAAAGAGGCTGCAGAGTTAGTTAAGGAAATTACCACAACCAAATTTGATGCATCTCTGGATATTGATGTACGCTTGGGTGTAGACCCACGTAAGGCTAACCAGATGGTTCGTGGCGTTGTTTCATTGCCAAACGGAACTGGTAAGGTTACCCGTGTGCTCGCGCTTTGTACTCCTGATCAGGAAGCTGCTGCTAAGGAAGCAGGTGCTGATTATGTTGGTCTCGACGAATACGTTGAAAAGATCAAGGGTGGATGGACAGATATTGATGTCATCATCACTATGCCTTCTTGCATGGGTAAGATTGGTCCTTTGGGTCGCGTGCTTGGTCCTCGTGGCTTGATGCCTAACCCTAAGAGTGGCACTGTAACTATGGACGTTGCTAAGGCAGTTAAGGAAGTTAAGCAAGGTAAGATTGACTTTAAGGTTGATAAGGCTGGTATTATCCACACATCAATCGGTAAGGTAGGCATGACAGCTGAGCAGATCTACGGAAATGCTAAGGAGTTTATTGCAACCGTTATCAAGTTGAAGCCTGCTGCTGCTAAAGGTACATATATCAAGAGTATCTTTATTTCAAGCACTATGAGTAAGGGTATCAAGATTGATCCTAAATCAGTTGAATAACTCTAAAAGTTTTGTAAAATGAAGAAAGAAATTAAAGATACCATTATCACCGAACTTGGACAGAAGATTAAGGAGTATCCTCACTTCTATCTTGTAGACGTTACAGGATTGAATGCTGAGAAGACCAGCAATCTTCGTCGTAAGTGCTTCAAGAGTGAAATCAAGATGGTTGTTGTTAAGAACAACTTGCTTCACAAGGCGTTTGAGGCTTCTGACATCGATTTCTCTGAGTTGTACGGAAGTTTGAAGGGTAATACAGCTGTGTTGTTCACTAACACTGCTAATGTACCAGCTAAAATGCTGAAAGAGTATGACAAGGAAGGTATCCCAGCTTTGAAGGCTGCTTATGCAGAAGAAAGCTTCTATGTAGGTGCCGATAAACTTGGAGAACTCGCAGCACTCAAGAGCAAGAATGAGGTTATCGCTGAAATTGTGGCTTTGCTTCAGTCTCCAGCGAAGAACGTTGTATCTGCTCTTCAATCAGGAAGCAACACCATCCATGGTGTGCTTAAGACATTGGGCGAGCGTCCTGAGTAATCTCACAATGTTATTAAATTAATTAGTATAAACAAAATTTAAATTAGAATAAAAATGGCAGATATTAAAGCTATTGCAGAAGAGTTAGTAAATCTTACTGTTAAGGAAGTTAATGAGTTGGCAACAGTCCTCAAGGACGAGTATGGTATTGAGCCTGCTGCTGCAGCTGTAGCTGTAGCTGCTGGTCCTGCTGCTGGTGGTGCAGCTGCAGCTGAGGAGAAGTCTTCTTTCGACGTTGTCCTCGCTGAGGTTGGTGCTACAAAGCTCCAGGTTGTAAAGGCCGTTAAGGAGGCTTGTGGTCTCGGTTTGAAGGAGGCTAAGGATCTCGTAGACGGTGCTCCTTCTACAATCAAGGAAGGCGTTGCTAAGGACGAGGCTGAGAACTTGAAGAAGGCTATCGAGGCAGCTGGTGCTAAGGTAGAGCTCAAGTAATTTAGAGTTTACATCTCTTAATATATGGTTAGGATTCTCCCAGTAGGCGAGTCCTAACCTTTTTGTGTCTTTTATTATTTTGATAAACCATTTAATAACTTCTAATGGCTACAAAAATTGTTGATAACAGAGTAAATTTTGCCAGCGTTCATAATCCGTACCCATATCCGGATTTCCTCGATGTGCAGTTAAAGTCTTTTAAAGACTTCTTACAGTTGGATACTCCGCCTGAGGAACGCAAGAATGACGGTTTGTATAAGGTGTTCTCTGAGAACTTCCCTATCACCGATACTCGTAATAATTTCGTTCTTGAGTTCTTGGATTACTATATTGACCCTCCACGCTATACTATTGATGAGTGCTTGGAGAGAGGTCTTACGTATAGTGTACCTTTGAAGGCTAAGATGAAACTTTACTGTACAGACCCAGATCATGAGGATTTCGGTACTTTCATTCAGGATGTATTCTTGGGTACTATTCCTTACATGACAGAGAACGGTACTTTCGTCATCAATGGTGCTGAGCGTGTTGTTGTATCGCAGTTGCATCGTTCACCTGGTGTGTTCTTCGGTCAGGGCGTTCATGCCAATGGTACTGTGCTTTATTCTGCACGTATTATTCCATTCAAGGGTAGTTGGATAGAGTTTGCTACAGATATCAACAATGTGATGTATGCTTACATCGACCGTAAGAAGAAGTTGCCTGTAACAACCTTGCTCCGTGCTATTGGTTATGAGCAGGATAAGGACATCCTTCAGATTTTCGACCTTGCTGAGGAGGTAAAGGTGAATAAGAAAAACATGAAGGCTGCCATCGGTCGTAAGTTGGCTGCTCGTGTATTGAAGAGTTGGAATGAGGACTTCGTTGATGAGGATACCGGCGAGGTTGTTTCTATCGAACGTAATGAGGTGATCATGGAGCGTGAGACAGAACTTACTGCTGAGAATATCGACGAAATCTGTGATAGTGGAGCTTCTACTGTGCTGTTGCATAAGGACGAGGAGGCTGCCAATAAGTACACTATCATCTTCAATACTTTGGCCAAGGATCCAAGTAACTCAGAGAAGGAAGCTGTTACTTATATCTATCGCCAGTTGCGCAATGCTGATCCTGCCGATGATGCAAGTGCTCGTGAGGTGTTCCAGAACCTCTTTTTCTCTGATAAGCGATATGACTTGGGTGAGGTAGGCCGTTATCGTATTAATAAGAAATTAGGTCTCGATACTGATATGGACGTTCGTGTTTTGACAAAGGACGACATTATCGAGATTATCAAATATTTGATTCAGCTGGTTAACTCCAATGCTACAGTTGACGATATTGACCACTTGTCAAATCGTCGTGTACGCACTGTTGGTGAACAGTTGGCTAACCAGTTCTCTATTGGTTTGGCTCGTATGAGCCGTACTATCCGTGAACGTATGAACGTTCGCGACAATGAGGTGTTTACCCCTACCGATTTGATCAACGCAAAGACTATCTCAAGTGTTATCAACTCATTCTTCGGTACCAACCCATTGTCTCAGTTTATGGACCAGACCAACCCTCTGGCAGAGGTTACACATAAGCGTCGTCTCTCAGCATTGGGTCCTGGCGGTTTGTCACGTGAGCGTGCGGGGTTTGAGGTTCGTGACGTTCACTATACCCATTATGGTCGTCTTTGTCCTATTGAGAGTCCTGAAGGTCCTAACATCGGTTTGATTTCTTCACTCTGTATGTATGCAAAGATTAATGACCTTGGATTTATCATCACTCCTTATCGTAAGGTAACAGACAGTAAGGTGGATATGGACAACAAGGATGTGGTATATCTCACTGCTGAGGATGAGGAGAATAAGATTATCGGTCAGGGAAATGCTCCTTTGACGGAAGATGGTACATTCATCCGTGATGTTGTAAAATGTCGTCAGGATGCTGATTATCCAGTTGTAGAGCCTTCTGAGGTTGACCTTGTTGATGTGTCTCCCCAGCAGATTGCTTCTGTTTCTGCTGGTCTGATTCCTTTCTTGGAGCATGATGATGGTCACCGTGCGCTGATGGGATGTAACATGATGCGTCAGGCTGTTCCATTGCTTCACAACGATGCTCCTATAGTAGGAACTGGTTTGGAGAAGCAGGTATGTGAGGATTCTCGTACCATGGTTACTGCTGAGGGTGAGGGTGTTATCGAATATGTAGATGCTACTACTATCCGTATCCTTTACGATCGTACAGAGGAAGAGGAATTTGTAAGCTTCGAGCCAGCTTTGAAGGAGTATCGCATTCCAAAGTTCCGCCGTACCAATCAGAATATGACTATCGACCTCCGTCCTATCTGTAATAAGGGACAGCGTGTCAAAAAGGGTGATATCCTGACAGAGGGTTATGCAACCGAGAATGGAGAGTTGGCATTGGGCCGCAACCTGCTTGTAGCTTATATTCCTTGGAAGGGTTACAACTATGAGGATGCTGTCGTTATCTCAGAGCGTATGGTTCGCGAGGATGTGCTTACTTCTGTACACGTAGACGAGTATTCACTTGATGTTCGTGAGACCAAGCGTGGTATGGAGGAGTTTACCAGCGATATTCCTAACGTTAGCGAGGAAGCGACAAAGGATTTGGATGATAATGGTATCGTACGTGTTGGTGCTCGTATTGAGCCCGGTGATATCATGATTGGTAAGATTTCTCCTAAGGGTGAGAGCGATCCTTCTCCTGAAGAGAAGTTGCTTCGTGCTATCTTTGGTGACAAGGCAGGCGATGTGAAGGATTCTTCATTGAAGGCTAACCCATCACTAAGTGGTGTTGTTATTGACAAGAAACTCTTCTCTCGTGCTATTAAAACTCGAGAGTCAAAGAAGCAGGACAAGATTATTCTTGCCAAGATTGACGAGGAATACGAGGCAAAGAACGATGACTTGAAAGATATCCTTGTTGACAAGTTGCTCACATTGACCGAGGGTAAGGTTTCTCAGGGTGTGAAGGATTATACTGGTGCTGAAATCATCACCAAGGGCAGCAAGTTTACTACTGCTGCGCTGAAGAACCTGGAATATGATGGCGTTCAGTCAAACAACTGGACTGATGACGATCATACCAATGGTTTGATTCAGACTCTGATTATGAACTATATCCGCAAGTACAAGCAGCTTGATGCAGAACTGAAGCGTCGCAAGTTTGCAATTACTATTGGTGATGAACTTCCTTCTGGTATTCTTCAGATGGCTAAGGTTTACATTGCCAAGAAGCGTAAGATTCAGGTAGGTGATAAACTTGCAGGTCGTCATGGTAATAAGGGTATTGTGTCTAAGGTTGTGCGCACAGAGGATATGCCATTTATGGCAGATGGACGTCCCGTTGATATGGTGTTGAACCCATTGGGTGTGCCTTCTCGTATGAACTTGGGGCAGATCTTTGAGTGTATTCTTGGTGCTGCCGGTAAGAAGTTGGGTGTTAAGTTTGCTACTCCTATCTTCGATGGTGCTAAGCTTGATGATCTCTCAGTATGGACAGACAAGGCTGGCTTGCCACGTTTCTGCTCTACATATCTTTACGATGGTGAGACTGGTGAGCAGTTCGACCAGCCTGCTACTGTTGGTATGACTTACTTCTTGAAATTGGGTCATATGGTAGAGGACAAGATGCACGCTCGTTCTATCGGTCCTTACTCTCTCATCACACAGCAGCCACTTGGTGGTAAAGCCCAGTTTGGTGGTCAGCGATTTGGAGAGATGGAGGTTTGGGCCATCGAGGCATTCGGCGCAAGCCACGTACTGCAGGAGATCCTGACTATCAAGTCGGATGATGTTGTAGGTCGTAGCAAGGCATATGAGGCTATCGTTAAGGGCGACCCAATGCCAACTCCTGGTATTCCTGAGTCTCTCAACGTATTGCTCCATGAGCTTCGTGGTCTTGGTCTGAGCATCAAACTTGATTAATTTTGAGAACCCCTAATTTAGATATAGAAACATGGCTTTCAAAAAAGATACAAAGGTAAAGAATAATTTTACGAAGATTACCATCGGTCTTGCCTCTCCTGAGGAGATCCTGGAAAATTCGTATGGTGAGGTTACAAAGCCCGAAACCATTAATTATCGTACATATAAGCCCGAACGTGACGGACTTTTCTGCGAGCGCATCTTTGGTCCTACCAAGGACTATGAGTGTGCTTGCGGTAAGTATAAGCGTATCCGTTACAAGGGTATCGTCTGTGACCGATGTGGTGTTGAGGTGACCGAGAAGAAGGTCCGTCGTGAACGTTCTGGTCATATTGAACTGGTTGTGCCAGTGGCTCACATCTGGTATTTCCGTTCATTGCCTAACAAAATTGGCTATCTCTTAGGTATGCCTACCAAGAAGCTTGATGCTGTCATTTACTACGAGAAGTATGTTGTAGTACAGCCAGGTGCGCTGGCTGGCAGAAAGGATGCTGATGGTTTGGAATTGAATGGTTCTCATACTCTCGACCTTCTTACAGAGGATGAGTATATCGATATCATCGACAATCAGTTGAGCCCAGATAACGACCGTCTTCCTGATGAGGATCCAAACAAGTTTATTGCAAAGATGGGTGCTGAGGCTATTTATCAGTTGCTGCAGAACTTGGATCTCGACTCTCTGTCATACGAGTTACGCGACCGTGCTAGCAATGATTCAAGCCAGCAGCGTAAGACTGAGGCTCTGAAGCGTCTTCAAGTTGTAGAAGGCTTCCGTGCCAGCAAGGGTATCAACCGTCCTGAGTGGATGGTTATGAAGATCATCCCTGTAACTCCTCCTGAACTCCGTCCATTGGTACCTCTGGATGGAGGTCGTTTTGCTACTTCAGATCTCAATGACCTCTATCGTCGTGTTATAATTCGTAACAATCGTTTGAAGCGATTGGTGGAAATCAAGGCTCCAGAGGTAATCCTCCGTAATGAGAAGCGTATGCTGCAGGAGGCTGTTGACAGTTTGTTCGACAACTCTCGCAAGAGCTCTGCTGTGAAGAGCGAAAGCAACCGCCCATTGAAATCTCTTTCTGACTCATTGAAGGGTAAGCAGGGTCGTTTCCGTCAGAACTTGCTGGGTAAGCGTGTCGACTATTCTGCTCGATCGGTAATCGTTGTAGGTCCTGAGTTGAAGATGGGTGAATGTGGTCTTCCTAAGTTGATGGCTGCCGAGCTTTATAAGCCATTCATTATCCGCAAGCTCATAGAACGTGGTATTGTGAAGACTGTAAAGAGCGCCAAGAAGATTGTTGATCGTCGTGAGCCAGTGATCTGGGATATTCTCGAGAATGTGATGAAGGGTCATCCTGTTATGCTCAACCGTGCTCCTACTCTTCACCGTCTTGGTATCCAGGCTTTCCAGCCTAAGATGATCGAAGGTAAGGCTATTCAGTTGCACCCATTGGCATGTACAGCCTTCAACGCTGACTTCGATGGTGACCAGATGGCTGTTCACCTTCCTTTGAGCAATGAGGCTGTTCTCGAGGCACAGATTTTGATGCTTCAGAGTCATAACATCTTGAACCCAGCCAATGGTGCTCCTATCACCGTTCCTTCACAGGATATGGTGCTCGGTCTTTATTACATCACCAAGATTCGTCCAGGAGCCAAGGGTGAGGGCTTGTCTTTCTATGGTCCTGAAGAGGCTTTGATTGCACGCAATGAGGGACGTTGCGACTTGCACGCGCCTGTAAAGGTTATTGTCAACGACCTCGTAGATGGCAAGTTGCAGAAGCGTATGGTTGAGACATCTGTAGGTCGTGTTATTGTAAACCAGATTATTCCAGAGGAAGTAGGCTTCTTCAATGATGTTATTTCAAAGAAGACTTTGCGCGGACTTATTTCTGATGTAATCAAGGCTGTCGGTATGGCACAGGCCTGCGAGTTCCTCGATGGTATCAAGAACCTCGGTTATCGTATGGCTTACGTTGCCGGTCTTTCGTTCAACCTTGGTGATATCATTATTCCACCAGAGAAGGAAGAAATCGTGGCTAAGGGTCATAAGGAGATTGAGGAAATCACCAATAACTATAATATGGGTTTCATTACCGATAAGGAGCGTTACAACCAGGTTATCGATACCTGGACTCATGTAAACACCAACCTTGGTAATGTGCTGATGAAGGAAATGACCGAGGCTGATCAGGGATTCAACGCTGTGTATATGATGCTTGACTCTGGAGCCCGTGGTTCTAAGGACCAGATTAAGCAGTTGTCTGGTATGCGTGGTTTGATGGCTAAGCCTCAGAAGGCAGGTGCTGAAGGTGCTCAAATTATTGAGAACCCAATTCTGTCTAACTTCAAGGAGGGTATGTCTGTGTTGGAGTACTTCATTTCTTCACACGGTGCCCGTAAGGGTCTTGCTGATACCGCTATGAAGACTGCCGATGCTGGTTACCTGACACGTCGTCTTGTCGATGTGTCCCATGATGTGATTATTTCTGAGGAGGACTGTGGTACCTTGCGTGGTTTGGTTTGTACAGCCTTGAAGAACGGTGACGAGGTGATTTCTACTTTGTATGAGCGTATCCTCGGTCGTGTATCTGTACATGATGTTATTCATCCTACAACTGGCGAGTTGATTGTACGTGCCGGTGAGGAGATAACAGAGGCTAAGGCCAAAGCTATCGAAGATTCTCCTATTGAGAGTGTTGAGATTCGCTCGGTACTTACCTGCGAGAGCAAGAAGGGTGTCTGCATGAAATGTTATGGCCGTAATTTGGCTACTGCCCGCATGGTACAGTTGGGTGAGGCTGTAGGTGTCATCGCAGCTCAAGCTATTGGTGAGCCAGGTACACAGCTTACTCTTCGTACATTCCACGCCGGTGGTATTGCTTCTAACGCGGCTGCCAATGCTAAGATAGAGGCTAAGAATAAATCACGAATCGAGTTCGATGAGTTGAGCACAGTTCCATTTGTAGAAGAAGACGAGGAAGGCAATGACGTAAAGTGCGAGATGGTAGTAAGCCACTTGGCAGAAATCCGATTTGTCGATCCTAATACAAATATCGTTCTTTCAACATTGAACGTTCCTTATGGTTCTTCACTCTATCACAAGGAAGGTGAGGTCGTTGATAAGGGCACTGTTATTGCCAAGTGGGACCCATTCAATGCCGTTATCGTAAGCCAGTATGCTGGTACATTGAAGTTCAATGACGTTCAGGAGGGTGTTACCTACCGTGCTGAGACTGATGAAACCACCGGTCTTACCGAGAAGATTATCACCGACTCCAAGAATAAGACCATGGTTCCTTCTTGTGATGTTGTTGATGCTAACGGACAGGTATTGGGTACATACAACTTCCCAGTGGGTGGACACGTAGCCGTAGAAGATGGTCAGACTATCAAGACGGGTGAGACCTTGGTGAAAATTCCACGTGCCGTAGGTGGTGCTGGTGATATCACTGGTGGTCTTCCACGTGTAACTGAGTTGTTTGAGGCTCGTAACCCATCAAACCCTGCTGTTGTTTCTGAAATCGACGGTGAGATTACCATGGGTAAGGTAAAGCGTGGTAACCGTGAGATTATTGTTACATCCAAGACTGGCGACCAGAAAAAGTATCTCGTATCTCTTTCTAAGCAGATTCTGGTTCAGGAGCATGATGCCGTTCGTGCTGGTACACCTCTTTCTGATGGTGTCGTGACTCCAGGCGATATTCTTGCTATCAAGGGCCCTACTGCCGTACAGGAGTACATTGTCAACCAGGTTCAGGACGTTTATCGTCTTCAGGGTGTGGCTATTAACGACAAGCATTTTGAGATCATCGTTCGTCAGATGATGCGTAAGGTTCGTATTGATGATCCGGGTGATACTACATTCTTGGAGCAAGAATTGGTAGATAAACTCGATTTTGCCGAGGAGAATGATCGTATCTGGGGCAAGAAGGTTGTTACCGACGCTGGTGACAGTGAGAATCTCAAACCTGGCCAGATTATTACAGCTCGCAGACTGCGTGATGAGAATTCTGGTCTGAAGCGTCGTGATATGAAGTTGGTTCAGGTCCGTGACGCTGTAGCTGCAACATCTACTCAGATACTCCAGGGTATTACTCGTGCTGCTTTGGGTACTAAGAGCTTCATGAGTGCCGCTTCATTCCAGGAAACTACCAAGGTCTTGAATGAGGCTGCTATCCGTGGTAAGGTGGACTACCTTGAGGGTATGAAGGAGAATGTGATTTGTGGTCACTTGATTCCAGCTGGTACAGGCCTTCGCCAGTGGGAGAAGATTATTGTTGGCTCTAAGGAAGAATATGAGCGCATGCAGGCTAATCGCAAGAACGTGCTTGATTATTCTGACTCCGGCATGGGAGAGTAATCTTAGTATTTGATAAAATAAAAGGGATATGTCAGTAATGGCATATCCCTTTTTGTATCTATATAATTGTAGATAAAAATAGTTTTTTCTAAAGTAGCATTGTAACCTTTGTTATCATGTCAAGGTGAATGTTTCGCGTTTTCCTTGCCTGTCATATTCCGTAGTAATAGCTATTGGGTGGCAAAGTTACAATATGCATTTCTCCCATGTGTCGAAGAGTGTCGTAGAATGTCGTTAACTTCATGACTCAACGAAGCGCTTTGTTGCACCTTAACGAAGCGCTTCCTTAGCACCTAATGAAGCGCTTCCTTAACACTTAATGAAGCGCTTCGTTAGACTACAATAAATACTTCGTTGGATTTTATGCATGCGCTTCCTTTTGGAAGCATGTTTTTTGCAGGCACAAAGGATTTATTATGCACATATAGTTATGATTTCTGCTATTTTATAGTTGTTCTTTATATATAATATGTTTGCGCGCATGCGGACGTACATTATAATAAATGTGACAACCACGATATTTTGAAGTCGTTTATACGGGAGTGAAATTGCTGTTATTTGATGTGTATTTATTAAAAGCTGCAAAAAAGTTGCAGTTCTCAGATTTTTTATGTAAGTTTGCAACGTCAATAAAATTAATAACCTTATAAACTTAAAGAATTATGGAAGATAATAACAAGAACAATCAGAATCAGTTTCAGATGGGAATCAACCCCGAGGTAGCAGAAGGAATTTACTCAAACCTTGCGCTCATTACCCATTCCAGTTCGGACTTTATCCTCGATTTCGCCTGCGCACTCCCCGGAATGCCACAGCCGCAAATAAAGAGTCGCGTCATTATGGCACCTGAGCATGCCAAGCGTTTGTTGCAGGCTTTGCAGAGCAACATATACAATTATGAGCAGACATTTGGTAAGATCAAGATGCCTAATGAGCCAGAGCGTACAATCGCTCCATTCAATACTCCTAAGGGTGAAGCATAATTTGAAACAGAGATAATTAAAGGAGTTATGGCGTGTTCTATAGAAGTATGCAAATGAATGTGACAGTAATTAGTCCTTCGTTTCGTTTTCAAGCACACATCTGCCTTAACTCCTTTGATACCTTTAAGTTCTGAACCATTGAAAGTTTACCTCTTTTTTAGTTCAACTTCGTCTTTCTATTTGGTAAGTTGTATGTCATGAAATACTAAAAAGGCTTCTAAAAAACGCAACAAATAGTTATATAAAGTTAAATGTTGCGATTTTGAAAAGCTTCCTTTTTAATTAGTTAGGTGTTTTGCGAGAAAAGTCGTATCTTTGCACCCCGAAAACGGCCAGAAATATTTGGGACGTTATGGATTTGACAATAACAAAACAAAAATAATAAATTAAAAAGTAAAATTATGCCTACTATTTCACAATTGGTAAGAAAAGGCAGACGAGTTCTCGTAGACAAGAGCAAGTCACCAGCTTTGGATTCATGTCCTCAGCGTCGTGGTGTTTGTGTCCGTGTTTACACAACAACTCCAAAGAAGCCTAATTCGGCAATGCGTAAGGTTGCCCGTGTTCGTTTGACAAACTCTAAGGAGGTTAACTCTTACATCCCAGGAGAGGGTCACAACTTGCAGGAGCACTCAATCGTATTGGTTCGTGGCGGTCGTGTTAAGGACCTCCCTGGTGTACGTTATCACATCGTTCGTGGTACTCTTGATACCGCAGGTGTAGCAAACCGCACACAGCGTCGTTCTAAGTACGGAGCTAAGCGTCCAAAGGCAAAGAAGTAATCTTTGTAAAGCCGTAAAACCAAAGACTCACGACCGGAGAAGGTCGAGAGTTGAGGAAACAAAAACAAAATTTTTATTTCAAACGTTTTGCTGGAGAAGTAACAGGTTGAGTAAATACTCGGGTGCGAGTGTTGAAGAGACAATGAACAGCCCCATGCAGAATTTAATTTTTTTCTTTTAAAAAATGAGAAAAGCAAAACCAAAGAAGAGAGTGATCCTTCCAGATCCAGTCTTCAATGACCAAAAGGTCTCTAAATTCGTGAATCATTTGATGTATGACGGTAAGAAGAATACATCTTATGAGATTTTCTACAATGCACTTGATACCGTTAAGGCTAAGATGTCTAACGAGGAGAAGTCTGCCCTTGAGATTTGGAAGCAGGCCCTCGATAACATCACTCCACAGGTTGAGGTTAAGAGCCGTCGTATCGGTGGTGCTACCTTCCAGGTTCCTACAGAAATTCGTCCTGATCGCAAGGAGAGTATCTCTATGAAGAATCTTATTGCTTTCGCTCGTAAGCGTGGTGGTAAGACAATGGCAGACAAGTTGGCTGCTGAGATTATGGATGCTTACAACAATCAGGGTGGCGCATACAAGCGTAAGGAAGATATGCACCGCATGGCTGAGGCTAACCGTGCATTTGCTCACTTTAGATTCTAATTTAATAAATAGGTAAAAAGAAAATGGCAAATCGCGATTTACATTTGACACGTAATATCGGTATTATGGCTCACATCGATGCCGGTAAAACAACAACATCAGAGCGTATCTTGTTCTACACTGGTAAAACTCACAAGATTGGTGAGGTGCACGATGGTGCAGCTACCATGGACTGGATGGCTCAGGAGCAGGAACGTGGTATTACTATTACCTCTGCTGCTACAACTTGTAACTGGAACTATCTTGGCAAGTCTTACAAGATTAACTTGATCGATACTCCGGGACACGTTGACTTTACCGCCGAGGTTGAGCGTTCTCTCCGTGTACTTGATGGTGCTGTTGCTACATATTCTGCAGCTGATGGTGTACAGCCACAGTCTGAGACTGTATGGCGCCAGGCTGATAAGTATAATGTACCTCGTATTGGTTATGTAAACAAGATGGACCGTTCTGGTGCAAACTTCTTCGAGACAGTACAGCAGATGAAGGATATCTTGGGTGCTAATCCAATTGCTATTCAGATTCCTATTGGTGCAGAGGAAAACTTCAAGGGTGTAGTAGACCTCATCAAGATGAAGGCTATCCTTTGGCACGATGAAACCATGGGTGCTGAGTATGACGTAGAGGAAATTCCTGCTGACTTGGCTGACGAAGCTGCTGAGTGGCGTGATAAGTTGCTCGAGGGTGCTGCCAACTTTGATGACGAAGTAATGGAGCTTTATCTCGATGGTCAGGATATTCCTGAGGAGAAGATTCTCGCAGCTATCCGTAAGGGCTGCTGTGCTATGGAGTGCTGCCCAATGTTGCTCGGTTCTTCATACAAGAATAAGGGTGTTCAGCCTTTGCTCGACTATGTATGTGCATTCCTGCCTTCACCAATGGATACTCCTAATATCGTTGGTACCAACCCTGATACTGAGGAGGAAGAGGATCGTAAGCCTTCTGAGGATGAGCCAACATCAGCTCTTGCATTTAAGATCGCTACTGATCCATTTATGGGCCGCTTGGTATTCTTCCGTGTTTACTCAGGTAAGGTTGTTGCTGGTTCTTATGTTTACAACCCACGTTCTGGCAAGCGCGAGCGTATCAGCCGTCTGTTCCAGATGAACTCTAAGCAGGAGATTCCAATGGAGTCTATCGATGCTGGTGATATCGGTGCAGGTGTAGGTTTCAAGGATATCCGTACAGGTGATACACTCTGTGATGAGGATCACCCAATCGTATTGGAGTCTATGACATTCCCTGATACTGTGATTTCTATCGCAGTTGAGCCTAAGAGCCAGGCTGACATCGCTAAGATGGATAACGGTCTCGCTAAGTTGGCTGAAGAGGACCCAACCTTTACCGTACGTACCGACGAGCAGAGTGGTCAGACAATCATCTCTGGTATGGGTGAGCTCCACTTGGATATCATCATCGACCGTCTGAAGCGTGAGTTCAAGGTTGAGTGTAACCAGGGTAAGCCACAGGTTAACTATAAGGAGGCTATCACTAAGTTCGCTCAGAGCCGTGAGACTTACAAGAAGCAGTCTGGTGGTCGCGGTAAGTTCGCTTGTATTGATGTAACAATCGGTCCTAAGGACGAGGATTACAAGGAGGGCGACTTGCAGTTTATTAACGAGGTGAAGGGTGGTAACATTCCTAAGGAATTCATTCCATCAGTACAGAAGGGTTTTGCTGATTGTTTGTCTAATGGTGTTCTCGGTGGCTTCCCAATGACTGGTCTGAAGGTAACTTTGACCGATGGTAGTTTCCACCCAGTAGACTCTGATCAGTTGTCATTCGAGCTCGTTGCTCATCAGGCATTCAAGGTTCTCTGTCCTAAGGCTGGTCCTGTCCTGATGGAGCCTATCATGAAGGTTGAGGTTGTTACTCCAGAGGAGAACATGGGTGATGTTATCGGTGACTTGAACAAGCGTCGTGGTCTCGTTCAGGGTATGGAGGAAGGCCGCAGCGGTGCGCGTATCGTTAAGGCAATGGTTCCATTGGCAGAGATGTTCGGTTATGTGACAGCTTTGCGTACCATCACTTCTGGTCGTGCTACCAGCTCAATGGAGTATGATCACCATGCACCTCTCTCTTCAACAATTGCTAAGGCAGTGTTGGAAGAGGTTAAGGGTCACGCAGAACTCCTGTAATAAAGAAACAAATAGGTAAGATGAGGCGCTGCTTAGCGAATGACTCTTAAGCAGCGTACCTCTTCTTCCATTAGACTAAATCAATTCATATATTAATAACTTAATTTTAACAATGAGTCAGAAAATCAGAATTAAGCTGAAGTCCTACGACCACCAGTTGGTTGACAAGTCAGCTGAGAAGATTGTGAAGGCTGTTAAGGCTACAGGCGCTATCGTCAGCGGTCCTATTCCATTGCCAACACACAAGCGTATTTTTACTGTAAACCGCAGTACTTTCGTTAACAAGAAGTCTCGCGAGCAGTTCCAGCTCTCAGATTTCAAGCGTCTTATCGACATCTATAGCTCAACAGCTAAGACTGTAGATGCATTGATGAAGCTTGAGTTGCCAAGTGGTGTAGAAGTAGAAATCAAAGTCTAATTATTTAAAAGTAAATTGAAATGCCAGGATTAATTGGAAAAAAAATCGGAATGACATCCGTTTTCAGTGCCGACGGTAAGAATATTCCGTGCACTGTTATCGAAGTAGGTCCTTGTGTTGTAACCCAGGTAAAGACTTTAGAGAAAGACGGTTACAAGGCTTATCAGTTAGGTTTCGGCGAGGCTAAGGAGAATCGTACATCTCAGCCTATGATGGGAATCTTCAAGAAGGCAGGCACAACACCTAAGAAGTACTTGGCCGAGTTCAAGTTTGATGAGGAGTACAACCTCGGTGACACCATTACAGTTGAAATCTTCAACGACTGCAAGTTTGTTGATGTAATCGGTACATCTAAGGGTAAAGGCTTCCAGGGCGTTGTAAAGCGTCACGGATTCGGTGGTGTAGGTCAGTCTACTCACGGTCAGGATGACCGCGCTCGTAAACCGGGTTCTATCGGTGCATGTTCTTATCCTGCAAAGGTATTCAAGGGTATGCGCATGGGCGGCCAAATGGGAGGTGACAGAGTTACTACTCAGAACCTTCAGGTGTTAAAGGTAATTCCAGAGCAGAACCTCCTCGTAGTAAAGGGTTCGTTCGCTGGATGCAAAGGTTCAACTGTTTTAATTGAGAAATAATGGAAGTTAGCGTATTAGATATCAAAGGTCAGGAGACCGGCCGCAAGGTAGCTCTTAATGAGGCTGTTTTCGGTATTGAGCCTAACGATCACGTTCTCTATCTCGACGTAAAGCAGTATCTCGCTAACCAGCGTCAGGGTACAGCTAAGTCAAAGGAGAGAAGCGAAATGAGCGGCTCTACTCGTAAGCTTGGTCGTCAGAAAGGTGGCGGCGGTGCTCGTCGTGGTGACATCAACTCACCAGTACTCGTAGGTGGTGCTCGTGTTTTCGGTCCTAAGCCACGCGACTATCGCTTCAAACTTAATAAAAAAGTAAAGATTCTTGCTCGTAAGTCAGCCCTTTCTTACAAGGCTCAGGAGAATAGCATCTTATTGCTCGAAGACTTCTCTTTTGAGGCTCCAAAGACTAAAGAGTTCTTAAGTATTCTTAAGAATCTTGAAATTGAAGGCAAGAAGGTGCTCTTCGTTTTGCCAGAATCAAATAAAAACGTATATTTGTCCGCTCGTAACTTGCAGCGTGCTGAGGTTATCCTTGCATCAAATGTCAATTCGTATAAAGTTTTGAATGCTGATGTTGTAGTGATTACTGAAAAATCGCTCGAGACTATCGACCAAATCTTAACAAAGTAAAAAGGAGATATTAGAATATGGCATTTATTATCAAACCATTGGTTACTGAGAAGATGACCAAGATTACAGACAAGCAGCCTAACCGCTATGGCTTCGTTGTTCGTCCTGAGGCTAATAAGCTCGAGATTAAGAAGGAAATCGAAGGTCTGTATAATGTTACAGTAGTTGATGTGAACACAATTCGTTATGCCGGCAAGCGTTCTGCACGTTACACAAAGGCAGGTCTTGTTAAGGGTCAGAAGAATGCGTTCAAGAAGGCAATCGTTACTCTGAAAGAGGGCGAAACAATTGATTTTTACAGCAATATTTAATATAAGAAATGGCAGTACGTAAATTAAAACCCGTTACTCCGGGTCAAAGACACAAAGTTATTGGCACGTTCGAGGATATTACTGCATCCGTGCCAGAGAAGTCTCTCGTTTACGGTAAGCGTCATACCGGTGGTCGAAACAACACCGGTAAGATGACCGTTCGCTACATTGGTGGTGGCCATAAGCAGAAGTATCGTCTTATCGACTTCAAACGTGAGAAGGATGGTGTTCCAGCAGTTGTAAAGACGATCGAGTACGATCCTAATCGTTCAGCTCGCATCGCATTGCTTTACTATGCTGATGGTGAAAAACGTTACATTATTGCTCCTAACGGACTCCAGGTAGGCGCTACATTGATGTCAGGTGCTGACGCAGCTCCTGAGGTAGGTAACGCACTTCCTTTGGCAAACATTCCTGTAGGTACAGTGATTCACAACATTGAGTTGCGTCCAGGTCAGGGTGCTTTGTTGGTTCGTTCGGCTGGTAATTTTGCTCAGTTGACTTCTCGTGAGGGCAGTTATTGTGTAATTAAGCTCCCTTCTGGCGAGTTGCGCCAGATTTTGAGTGCTTGTAAAGCTACTATTGGTAGTGTAGGTAACTCTGACCACGCACTTGAGCAGTCTGGTAAGGCTGGTCGTTCACGCTGGTTGGGTCGTCGTCCTCACAACCGTGGTGTTGTTATGAACCCTGTTGATCACCCAATGGGTGGTGGTGAAGGTCGCCAGAGTGGTGGTCATCCACGTTCACGCAAGGGCTTGTATGCTAAGGGTCTCAAGACTCGCGCACCTAAGAAGCTTTCTAACAAGTATATTATTGAAAGAGCTAACAAAAAATAAAGAGTAAATTATGAGTCGTTCACTTAAAAAAGGTCCATACATCAACGTTTCTCTCGAGAAGAAAATTCTCGCTATGAACGAGAGTGGAAAGAAGAATGTTGTTAAGACATGGGCTCGAGCTTCAATGATATCTCCTGATTTCGTAGGACATACTGTTGCAGTTCATAACGGTAACAAATTTATCCCTGTTTATGTTACAGAGAATATGGTAGGCCACAAGCTTGGAGAGTTCGCTCCAACACGTCGCTTTGGCGGTCACTCTGGTAACAGAAAGTAATCGGGGTTAAACCAATTAAAATTTAAGTAAATAATGGGAGCAAGAAAACATATCGCGGCTGAAAAATTGAAAGAAGCCCGTAAAAACTTGTACTTCGCTAAATTGGTTGGCGTTCCTTCTTCTCCACGCAAGATGCGCTACGTTGTAGATATGATTCGTGGTATGGAAGTTAATCGCGCCCTCGGAGTACTTCGCTTCTCTAAGAAGCAAGCATCTGCTGACGTTGAGAAATTACTTCGTTCAGCTATCGCAAACTGGGAAGCTAAGAATGATCGCAAGGCTGAAGACGGTGAGCTTTATATTAGCAAGGTCTTCGTTGACGAAGGCGTTACAATGAAACGTATGAGACCTGCACCACAGGGTCGTGGTTATAGAATCCGTAAGCGTTCTAACCATGTAACTCTTTTTGTAGATGCAAAAACTAATGATGAAAAATAATAAGTAGAATGGGACAGAAAGTTAATCCGATTAGTAACCGACTTGGTATTATCCGTGGTTGGGATTCAAATTGGTTCGGTGGTAAGAACTTCGGTGACAACCTCGTTGAGGATCAGAAAATCCGTAAGTATCTTAACGAGCGTCTTGCAAAGGCAAGTGTTTCTCGTATCGTTATCGAACGTACATTGAAGCTTGTTACCATTACTATTTGCACAGCCCGTCCAGGTTTTGTCATTGGTAAAGGTGGTCAGGATGTAGATAAGTTGAAGGAAGAGTTGAAGAAGCTTTACAAGAAAGATATTCAGATCAACATCTTCGAGGTTAAGAAGCCTGAACTTGATGCTACTATCGTAGGTAAAAATATCGCAAGCCAGATTGAGCACATGATTGCTTATCGTCGTGCTATCAAGATGGCTGTTGCCAACACAATGCGTGCTGGTGCCGAGGGTATCAAGGTGCAGATTACAGGTCGTCTGAATGGTGCAGAAATGGCACGTAAGGAAATGTATAAAGAGGGTCGTACTCCTCTTCACACATTCCGCGCAGACATCGATTATTGCCAGTGCGAGGCTCTTACTAAGGTAGGTTTGCTTGGCATCAAGGTATGGATTTGCCGTGGTGAGGTTTATGGTAAGGCTGACCTTACACCTAACTTCGCTCAGGACAATAAGGGCAACAACCGTAATAACGGTCGCTCTAACCGCGGCGGTAATCGTAAGAGAAACAATAACCGTTAAATTAGAAAGCTATCATGTTACAGCCAAAAAGAGTAAAATATAGAAGACCTCAAGATGGTCGCGGCAACAAAGGCAACGCCCACAGAGGTACACAATTGGCATTCGGTTCTTTCGGTATCAAGACTCTTGAGCCAAAGTGGATCGATAGCCGTCAGATTGAGGCTGCTCGTGTGGCAGTAAACCGCTACATGAACCGCCAAGGTCAGGTCTGGATTCGTATCTTCCCTGATAAGCCTATCACTCGTAAGCCTGCTGATGTGCGTATGGGTAAAGGTAAGGGTGATCCAGCTGGATGGGTTGCACCTGTTACACCAGGTCGTATCCTCTTTGAAGTAGAAGGTGTAAGTTTCGACATTGCTAAGGAGGCTCTTCGTCTCGCAGCACAGAAACTTCCTGTAAAAACAAAATTTGTTGTTAGACGTGATTTCGATAAAAACGCTTAATTATGAAGATTAAAGAAGTAAAGGAACTCGAAACCAAGGAATTGGTAGAGAAATTGGAGAATGCTGTTGCAGCTTACAATCAGAAGAAGCTCAACCATAACATCACTCCTCTTGAGAATCCATCAGAGATTAAGGTTGCTCGTCGTGATATCGCACGTATGAAAACAGAACTTCGTCAGAGAGAACTTAACAAATAATAATGGTCCAGATGGAAACAAGAAATTTAAGAAAAGTAAGACAGGGTGTTGTCATCAGCAACAAAATGGATAAAACCATTGTTATTGCAGCTAAGTTCAAGGAGATGCACCCAATTTATGGTAAGTTTGTCCAGAAGACAAAGAAGTACCATGCACATGACGAGAAGAATGAGGCTAACGTAGGTGATACTGTTATGATCATGGAGACTCGTCCTCTGTCTAAGACAAAGAGATGGAGATTAGTACAAATCGTAGAAAAAGCTAAGTAATTATGATACAAGCAGAATCAAGACTTAATGTATGTGACAACAGCGGTGCTCGTGAGGCTCTTTGCATTCGTGTCCTCGGTGGTACAGGCCGTCGTTACGCAAGTGTTGGTGACGTGATTGTAGTTTCAGTCAAGAACGTCATTCCATCAAGTGATTTGAAGAAGGGTGCAGTATCAAAGGCTTTGATTGTTCGCACAAAGAAGGAGATTCGTCGTGCAGATGGTTCTTACATCCGTTTCGACGATAATGCTTGTGTACTGCTCAACAATGCTGGTGAGCTTCGTGGTAGCCGTATCTTTGGCCCTGTTGCTCGTGAGCTTCGTGCAGTAAATATGAAAGTCGTTTCTTTGGCACCTGAGGTTCTTTAATATTTTAAAATTAATAGTAATGAGTAAGTTACATATAAAGAAAGACGATAAGGTTATCGTTATTGCTGGTGCCGACAAGGGCAAGACTGGTAAGGTGCTCAAGGTCCTCGTTGATGACAATCGTGCCATCGTAGAGGGCGTACATATGGTGTCAAAGAGCACTAAGCCATCTGCTAAGAATCCTCAGGGAGGCATCATTAAGCAAGAGGCTCCTATTCATATCTCAAATTTGAGCTTGATTGATCCTAAGAGTGGCAAGGCTACTCGTGTGGCTATCAAGCACGAGGGTAAAAACGTTGTTCGCATCGCTAAAAAGTCAGGGGAGGAAATCAAGTAATGGATACAGCACAGTTAAAGAAAGTTTATAAGGAGACTATCGCTCCTTCTTTGCAGAAGCAGTTCAACTATGCCTCTGCTATGCAGATTCCAGCTCTCAAGAAGATTGTTATCAACCAGGGACTTGGTGATGCTACACAGGACAAGAAGATTGTTGATGTAGCAATCAATGAGATTACTGCTATCACAGGTCAGAAGGCAGTTGCCACATATTCAAAGAAGGATATCGCCAACTTCAAGCTTCGTAAGAAGATGCCTATCGGTGTAATGGTTACATTGCGTCGTGAGCGCATGTACGAGTTCCTTGAGAAGCTCGTTCGCGTTTCTCTGCCTCGTATCCGTGACTTCAAGGGTATTGAAAGCAAGTTTGATGGCCGTGGTAACTACACTTTGGGTATCACAGAGCAGATTATCTTCCCAGAGATTAACATTGATGAGATCGATCGTATCCAGGGTATGAACATCACTTTCGTTACATCAGCCAAGACTGACGAGGAAGGTTTTGCTCTCCTTAAGGCATTCGGTCTTCCATTCAAGAACGCAAACAAAGATTAAGAGATATGGCAAAAGAATCAATGAAAGCTCGCGAGGTTAAGCGTGCAAAGCTTGTAGCTCGTTACGCTGAAAAGCGCGCAGCACTGAAAAAGATTATTGCAACTTCTAATGATCCAGCCGAAGCATACGAGGCAGCTCGTAAGCTTCAGGCTATCCCTAAGAATGCAAACCCAATCCGTCTTCACAATCGTTGCAAGATTACTGGTCGTCCAAAGGGTTATATCCGTCAGTTTGGACTCTCTCGTATTCAGTTCCGTGAGATGGCTTCTGCTGGTTTGATTCCTGGTGTTAAGAAGGCAAGTTGGTAATCAATTATCAGACCCAAGAAAATTATTTTTTTAATATTGTCGGGGTAGTCCCGATTAATTAAATTTTTATATTTTATGACAGATCCAATAGCAGATTATCTGACAAGACTCAGAAACGCAATCATGGCTCATCACCGTGTTGTTGAAGTTCCTGCGTCTAACTTGAAGAAAGAGATCACAAAGATCCTCTTCGAGAAAGGTTACATCCTCAATTACAAGTTCATTGAGGATGGTCCACAGGGTACTATCAAAGTTGCTTTGAAGTACAATCCTACAACTAAGCAAAACGCTATCAAGTCTTTGAAGCGTGTGTCTACACCAGGTCTTCGTAAGTACACTGGTTACAAGGACATGCCGAGAGTAATTAACGGATTAGGTATTGCAATCTTATCTACATCCAAAGGTGTAATGACAGACAAAGAGGCTGCTGACCTTAAGATCGGTGGTGAGGTTCTTTGCTATATTTATTAATTTGGAGGATTTAATATGTCAAGAATAGGTAAATTGCCAATTAGTATTCCTGCTGGTGTTACTGTTAACTTTGATGCTAATTCAAATGTTGTTACAGTAAAGGGTCCTAAGGGTGAACTTTCACAGAAGATAGATCCTTCTATCAAGTTCAACAACCAGGACGGTCAGATAGTTTTCGAAATTGATGAGAACAGTCCAGTTAATCCTAAGCAGAAGCAAGCTTTCCATGGTCTGTATCGTTCACTTGTTCACAACATGGTTGTTGGTGTGAGTGAAGGTTATTCAAAGACTTTGGAGTTGGTTGGTGTTGGTTATCGTGTTTCTAACCAGGGCAACCTTATTGAGTTCGCTCTTGGTTATACACACCCTATCTTCATCCAGCTTCCTAAGGAGGTTAAGGTTGAGACTAAGTCTGAAAGAAATCAGAACCCTATCATAATTTTGGAGTCTTGCGACAAGCAATTGTTGGGACTTATTTGTGCAAAAATTCGTTCTTTCCGTAAGCCTGAGCCTTACAAGGGTAAGGGTATCCTGTTCCAGGGTGAAGTTATTCGCAGAAAGTCTGGTAAGAGCGCTGCTGCTAAGTAATTTTAATTTTTTACGATTATGACAACAAAGAAAGTTGAAAGACGAATTAAGATAAAGTTCCGTATTCGCAAGAACGTCAATGGAACTGCTGAGCGTCCACGTCTTAGTGTTTTCCGCTCTAACAAGCAGATTTATGCTCAGGTTATTAATGATTTGACTGGTACTACACTTGCATCTGCTTCTTCTCTCGGCATGGAAAAGATGCCAAAGCAGGAGCAGGCACAGAAAGTAGGTGAACTCGTAGCTGAGAAGGCAAAGGCTGCTGGTGTTGAGTCAGTAGTTTTTGATCGTAATGGTTATCTTTACCACGGTCGTGTAAAGGAGTTGGCTGATGGTGCTCGTAAGGGTGGTCTTAAATTTTAAACGATTATGGCAATGAATAAAGTAAAAGTTAATAGTGAAGTAGAACTGAAAGATCGCTTGGTTGCTATCAACCGTGTAACTAAGGTTACAAAGGGTGGTCGTACTTTCACATTCGCTGCTATCGTCGTTGTAGGTGACGGTAATGGCGTTATCGGTTATGGTCTTGGTAAGGCTGGTGAAGTAACAGCAGCAATTGCCAAGGGTACAGAGGCCGCTAAGAAGAACCTGGTTAAGGTTCCTGTATTGAAGGGTACTGTACCTCACGAGGTTGAAGTAGCTTATGGTGGTGCTAAGGTACTCTTGAAGCCTGCTGCTGCCGGTACCGGTTTGAAGGCCGGTGGTGCTATGCGTGCCGTTCTCGAGAGCGTAGGTGTTAAGGATGTCATTGCAAAGTCTAAGGGCTCTTCTAATGCTCATAACCTTGTAAAGGCTACTATCGCTGCTCTTGCTCAGATGCGTGATGCTTACACTGTAGCAGGTGAGCGTGGTATCAGTATGGATAAAGTATTTAACGGTTAATTAGGATAAATCAGATATGGCAACAATTAAAATCAAGCAGATTAAGAGTAAAATCGGTGCTCCAGTTGACCAGAAGCGTACACTCGCTTGCTTAGGTCTTCACAAGATTTCTCAGGTTGTTGAGGTTGAAGATACTCCTAGCAACCGTGGTATGATCCGTAAGGTTCATCACCTCGTAAGTGTAGTTGATTAATTAATCTTTTAAAGAATAAGAACGATTATGAAATTAAATAATTTGAAACCTGCTGCAGGTTCTACCCACTCACGTCGTCGTATTGGTCGTGGTCCAGGTTCTGGACTCGGTGGTACTTCTACTCGTGGTCATAAGGGTGCCAAAGCTCGTTCTGGTTATAAGAGAAAGATTGGTTTCGAAGGTGGTCAGATGCCTTTACAGCGTCGTGTTCCAAAGGCTGGTTTTAAGAACATCAACCATAAGGAGTATTTTGCTGTTAACCTTTCTACTCTTCAGGCTCTTGCTGAGGCAAAGAACCTTACCAAGATTGGTATCGCAGAGTTGAAGGCTGCAGGTCTCACCAGTGGCAAGGAGCTCGTTAAGGTGCTCGGCAATGGTGAATTGAAAGCTAAATTGGAAGTTGAAGCTAATGCATTCTCTAAGACTGCTGAAGAGGCAATCAAGGCAGTAGGTGGTAATGCAACTATAATCTAAGTAGATGAAAAAGTTTATTGAGACACTAAAGAACTGTTGGAAGATTGAGGACCTCCGTCAGAGACTCCTCATTACTCTTCTGTTTACGGCTATTTACCGTTTTGGCTCGTTTGTTGTGCTTCCTGGTATCAACCCGAGCATGTTGGACAAACTTCAGTCGCAGACCTCAGGCGGACTTATGTCGCTTCTGGACATGTTCTCTGGTGGTGCATTTTCCAATGCGTCTATTTTCGCATTAGGTATAATGCCATATATCTCAGCATCTATTGTTATGCAGCTTCTTGCTGTTGCTGTACCTTATTTCCAGAAGATGCAGCGTGAAGGTGAGAGTGGCCGTAAGAAAATACAGTGGTATACTAGAGCCTTGACAGTGGCCATTTTGGTCTTCCAGGCTCCAAGTTACCTTCTGAACCTGAAAATGCAAGCAGCTAATGCGCTTGCAACAGGTATCAGTTGGACTGTATTTATGATTCCTGCCACTATCATCTTGGCAGCAGGAAGTATGTTTATCCTTTGGTTAGGTGAGCGTATTACTGATAAGGGTGTTGGTAATGGTATCTCATTGATCATTATGATTGGTATCATCGCAAGATTGCCACAGGCTTTTGTACAGGAGGTTTCCTCTCGTCTGACAGCTATCTCTAGTGGTGGTATCATTATGTTTATCGTAGAGATCCTGATACTTTATGCTGTTGTTTGTGCTTCTATCCTTTTGGTACAGGGCACTCGCAAGGTTCCTGTTCAGTATGCCAAGCGTTTGGTAGGCAATAAGCAATATGGTGGTGCACGCCAGTACATCCCATTGAAGTTGTTTGCTGCCAACGTAATGCCTATCATCTTTGCTCAGGCTTTGATGTTCATTCCTTTGGCCGTTGTTCGCTATCAGTCTGAAAATGCCAGCAGTGTAGTACAGCAGTTGATGGATAATCGCAGTTTGTTGTATAATGTCATTTATGTATTTTTGGTTATTGCCTTTACATATTTCTATACAGCGATTACATTGAATCCTACTCAGATGGCAGAGGATATGAAACGTAACAATGGTTTCATTCCAGGTGTAAAGCCAGGAAAGGATACCGCTGAGTACATTGATACCGTCATGTCTCGTATTACTTTCCCAGGTTCTTTGTTTATAGCATTCATTGCTATTATGCCTGCTCTTGCAGGACTTCTCGATGTGCAGCAAGCCTTCTCTCAATTCTTTGGAGGTACATCTCTTCTGATTTTGGTAGGTGTTGTTATCGATACACTTCAGCAGATCGAAAGTCATTTGCTCATGCGCCACTATGATGGTTTGCTCAATTCGGGCCATACTCGTCAGGGCGGAGTAGCAGCATATTAATCTTTATCTTTTAGAATGCAGATATTTCTAAAGACAGAAGATGAAATCAACCTGATGCGCAAGGCCAACCAACTTGTTGGTTTGACTTTAGCAGAATTAGGTAAACATATAAAACCAGGTGTAACGACTCTCCAATTGGATAGGATTGCGGAGGAATTTATCCGAGATCATGGTGCGGTTCCTACGTTTAAGAATTTTCCTAATCCATTTGGAGAGCCTTTTCCCGCTAATATATGTACATCTATTAATGATGTAGTTGTACACGGAATTCCGAGTGAAGACGACGTACTAAGAGAGGGAGATATCATCTCTATTGATTGTGGTACTTTGCTTGATGGATTCAACGGAGACAGTTGTTATACCTTTTGTGTTGGTGAAGTCCATCCAGAAGTGAAGCAACTTCTTTCAGTAACAAAACAGTCTTTATATTTAGGTATAGAGAATGCTGTAGCAGGAAATCATGTTGGAGATATAGGTTTTTCCATACAGAGCTATTGTGAGTCTCACGGTTATGGCGTTGTACGCGAATTGGTGGGACACGGCATAGGTAAAGCCATGCATGAAGATCCTCCCGTCCCCAATTTTGGCAGACGCGGTAATGGAGTGATGCTTAAAGAAGGTATGTGCATTGCTATTGAACCTATGATTACGATGGGAAATAGGAAGATTGGACTTCTTCCAGACAAATGGGGAATTGCTACTGTTGACCATCAACCGGCTGCTCATTTTGAGCATACGATAGTTGTAAGAAAAGGTAAGGCTGAAATTTTATCTTCATTTCAAGAAGTAGAACATTTAGAAGGACAAAAAATTTAATTATGGCAAAACAGGCTGCTATAGAGCAAGATGGAACAATTGTAGAGGCTTTATCCAATGCTATGTTCCGCGTTGAGTTGGAGAATGGTGTAGATATTACTGCCCATATTTCCGGTAAAATGAGAATGCATTACATAAAGATCTTACCTGGCGACAAGGTAAAAGTGGAAATGAGTCCATACGACTTGACAAAAGGTAGAATAGTATTTAGATACAAATAATAATCATAAGGTATGAAGACAAGAGCATCTTTGAAGAAGCGTTCAGCTGACTGTAAGATTGTACGTCGTAAGGGTCGTCTGTTCGTTATTAACAAGAAAAACCCTAAGATGAAGTTACGTCAGGGTTAATGTTAAAGTTTTGTAAAAGTATGGTGGTTTCAAAAAAATGTCGTACTTTTGCACCGCTTTTAACGAAAGGTATTAATTTTTAATTATTTAATTAACAAATGGCAATAAGAATTGTTGGAGTAGATTTGCCCCAGAATAAGCGTGGCGAAATCGCATTGACCTATATCTATGGTATCGGTCGAAGTAGTTCAGCAAAGATATTGGATAAGGCAGGTGTGAGCCGTGACTTGAAAGTCAGCGAGTGGTCTGACGATCAGGCAGCCAAGATCCGTGAAATTATCGGCGCTGAGTTCAAGGTAGAAGGTGATCTCCGTTCTGAGATCCAGATGAACATTAAGCGACTGATGGATATTGGTTGCTATCGTGGAGTTAGACATCGTAATGGTCTTCCTGTCCGTGGTCAGAGCACAAAGAACAATGCTCGTACTCGCAAGGGTAAGAAGAAGACTGTTGCTAATAAGAAGAAGGCTACTAAGTAATTCTGAAGGAGGAAATTAATTATGGCAAAGACAAAAGCAACATCTAAGAAGAGAAATGTTCGTGTTGACGCAATTGGTCAGTTGCACGTACATAGCTCATTCAATAACATTATTGTATCTCTTGCTAACAATGAGGGTCAGGTAATTTCTTGGTCTTCTGCTGGTAAGATGGGTTTCCGTGGTTCTAAGAAGAACACTCCTTATGCTGCTCAGATGGCTGCAGAGGATTGTGCTAAGGTAGCTTTCGATTTGGGTCTCCGTAAGGTAAAGGCTTATGTCAAGGGTCCAGGTAACGGTCGTGAGTCTGCTATCCGTGCCGTACACGGTGCAGGTATCGAGGTTACTGAGATTGTTGATGTAACTCCATTACCACACAACGGTTGTCGTCCTCCAAAGCGTCGCCGCGTATAATTCCCGCTATTAGTATTAGCATTAATAAGATACAAACTTTTTATAGCATTTTTTATATTATGGCTAGATATATAGGTCCGAAATCTAAAATTGCGCGTCGTTTTGGTGAACCAATCTTCGGCGCCGACAAAGTTTTGTCCAAGAGAAACTTCCCTCCTGGACAGCATGGCAACAACCGTCGCAGAAAGATGTCTGAGTATGGTGTCATGTTGGCAGAGAAGCAGAAAGCTAAGTACACTTATGGTGTATTAGAGCGTCAGTTCCGTAATATGTTTGATAAGGCAGCTAAAGCTGAGGGTATTACTGGTGAGGTTCTTCTTCAGAATCTTGAGTGCCGTCTTGACAACGTAGTATTCCGTTTGGGTATCGCTCCAACACGTGCAGCTGCACGCCAGTTGGTTGGTCACAAGCACATCGTTGTTGATGGTAAGGTAGTAAACATTCCTTCATTCGCTGTTAAGCCAGGTATGGTTGTAGGTGTTCGTGAGAAGTCTAAGTCTCTCGAGGTCATCGAGGCCGCTCTTGCTGGTTTCAATCATAGCAAGTATCCATGGATCGAATGGGATGACAATGCAAAGTGTGGTAAGTTCTTGCACAAGCCAGAGCGTGCCGATATCCCTGAGAACATTAAGGAGCAGTTAATCGTTGAGTTGTACTCTAAATAAATCATTATATTAATGGCGATATTAGCATTTCAAAAACCTGAAAAAGTAGTAATGCTGGAGGCTGATGATAAGTTCGGAAAGTTTGAATTCCGTCCTTTGGAGCCTGGCTTTGGTGTTACCATTGGTAACGCTTTGCGCCGCATTCTCCTTTCATCTCTGGAGGGTTATGCCATCAATACCATCCGTATAGCTGGTGTTGAGCATGAGTTTTCTTCAGTACCTGGTGTTAAGGAAGATGTTACCAACATTATCTTGAATCTCAAACAAGTTCGATTCAAGCAAGTAGTAGAAGAATTCGAGAATGAGAAAGTTAGTATCACCGTAGAGAATTCCACAGAATTCAAAGCAGGTGATATCGGTAAGTATCTGACTGGATTTGAAGTGTTAAACCCTGATTTGGTGATTTGTCATTTAGATGCCAAAGCTTCGATGCAGATAGATTTGACAATTAACAAGGGACGTGGTTACGTTCCTGCTGATGAGAATCGAGAATTCTGCACTGACGTAAACGTTCTCCCAATCGATTCCATCTACACCCCAATCCGTAACGTAAAGTATGCGGTAGAGCCATATCGTGTTGAACAAAAGACCGACTATGACAAGCTCGTACTTGAGGTTACTACCGATGGTTCCATTAGTCCAAAGGATGCTCTTAAGGAGGCTGCGAAGATTCTGATTTATCATTTCATGCTCTTCTCTGACGAGAAGATTACTCTTGAAAGTCCCGATCAGGAAGGCAATCAGGAGTTTGATGAGGAAGTTCTTCACATGCGCCAGTTGCTTAAGACTCGCCTCGTAGACATGAATCTCAGTGTTCGTGCTCTCAACTGCTTGAAGGCAGCTGATGTCGAGACACTTGGCGACTTGGTACAGTACAACAAGACTGACCTCTTGAAGTTCCGCAACTTTGGTAAGAAATCGCTTTCTGAGCTTGATGATTTGCTCGAGAGTCTGAATCTGTCTTTTGGAACTGACATTTCAAAGTATAAATTAGACAAGGATGCTTAATTAAATCCTGTCCAAAAAAGTAAAAATTAAAATGAGACATAATAAAAAATTCAACCATTTAGGTCGTACTGCTTCTCATCGTAATGCGATGTTGGCTAACATGGCTACATCTCTTATCTTGAGTGAGCACAAAAGAATCACTACGACCCTTGCAAAGGCTAAGGCTCTTAAGAAGTACGTTGAGCCACTGATCACTCGTTCAAAGAACGATACCACCACTTCACGTCGTGTTGTATTCCGTTATCTCCAGAACAAGTATGCTGTTAAGGCTCTCTTCGGTGAGGTAGCAGAGAAGGTAGCTAACCGTCCAGGTGGTTACACTCGCGTAATCAAGTTGGGTTCTCGTCAGGGTGATGCAGCTGAGATTGCTTTCATCGAGCTCGTAGACTTCGATGAGAACATGGCTAAGACTCCTAAGGCTGCTGCAAAGAAGACTCGTCGTGCAGGCCGCAAGGCTAAGGCAGAAGAGGCTCCACAGGCAGAGGCTGCTGTTGAGGCAACTCCAGCAGAGGAAGCTCCTAAGGCTGAATAATTCAACTCTCAATATCAAGAAGCGCTTTCATTTTTATGGAAGCGCTTTTTTGTTTTTAGGGATTTCCCTATCTTTTTTAGGGAAACTTTGTTTGCAGTTTCCTCGAAAAGACTTACCTTTGCATAGTTTCTTAAAAGAATAGGTTATGAAGAAGTTTCTAATATTCGCGCTTTGTTCTTTGTTCTTGATGAGCAGTTGTGACACTTATACTGGTAGTGGCGCCTATATGGGCGGTTCTATCGGCTCTATTTTAGGCTCTGCTATTGGTGGTTTGAGTGGAGGTCCCCGTGGCTCTGATATGGGTACTATTATAGGAATGGCTGGAGGTGCAGTTGTTGGTGCTGTTATCGGCAGTCAGGCCGATCAGAAACAACAGCAACAGGCTGAACAGTATCAGCGAGACAAGGCCCGTAGAGCCGAAAGAAGGGCAGCTCGGTCCCAGCATCAAAACTCCAATGATCAGTATGGCTATGAACAGTCAGGTTATGGTCAGCGAGGTTACGATCAGCCTGTTTATGGTACGCCCAATAATGAGGATAATTCCGATGTATTCGATTCCACCAACAGTGGCGATGACCGTCTTTACGATTTTAATGGTAAGGATTATGTAGGCGATTACAGCGCACAGCAACCCATTACAGTGATGCCAAGTTCGAAGATGGAAGCATTGGGGAGTAACTGGTCGTATTCTCCTACATTAGAGATAGTGAATGCCCGTTTTGTAGATTCCAATGAAGATAATACTTTGAATAGGAACGAGACTTGCAAGGTGATATTCGAGATAATGAATCGTGGCAACAGTCCCGTTTATGATGTTGTTCCTACTGTAGTGGAAACCACAGGCAACAAACATATCTATATTTCTCCGAGCATTCATGTGGAGAAAATCACACCAGGACGAGGTATCCGTTATACAGCGATGGTGAAGGCGGATAACCGACTGAAGAATGGTATGGCTCATTTCTGTGTCTCTGTGATACACGAAGGCAAGTCTATATCAAAAGTCAATGAGTTCAATATCCCGACTCGCAGATAGGTCATAGGCGTATTTGTAGAAGATTGATAAAAGGTGACCTTTAAGAAGAAGGCTCACCGTTTAAAACAGTAAACCCCGGAAGTTTTTACATTTACTTTCGGGGTTTACTCTTTTTTGCCTCGTCCTATTTCTGGAGGCTATTTGTTTCTATGAACCTTGTGCTCATGCTCAGCATTAGTTGCCTTGCCGCTTTTAGATTCTGTGTCATTCCAGCTCTCTTTCCTGTTGAGCATTTTCTCCTCATCTTTCTTTGCAGAGGTTTCTTTCAACTTTGTTGAATGTACCACTTTTTTCAGATTTTTACCTTGGTGAGCTTTGCCCTTGGCAGATTTCGAGTTCCAGTGAGGTTCTAAGGTGTAGTCAGATTCTGCCACTTCGAAGTCGATCTGAGGAAGTTTCTCCTCCTCAGGACGGAAAGGAACTGGCTTTTCCACGATTTCTACCTTTACCGACGCCACACCTTGAGCAATCATGCCTATCTCTTTGGCGGCAGCCCATGAAAGGTCAATTATTCTGCCTCTTCCGAAAGGCCCCCTGTCGATGACCTTCACTATCACACTTTTATTGTTCCTCAAGTTGGTTACTTTCAGATGTGTTCCAAAAGGGTAGTACCGATGAGCGCACGTCAGACTGTCGTGATGTAGTCTTTGACCGCTTGCAGTTCTTGCTCCTGTAGCTCTTTTTGAGTAGTAGGAGGCTTTGCCGTGCTGTTTATTCTGAGCCCAACATGCCGTGAGGCAGAAGAAGGCGAGCAAGGTAATGACAAATATTTTAAAAGTTATTCTGTTCATTTTAAGGGTGTTAGAAAATATTATTGCTGCAAAAATAATAAAATATGTTGAAAGTTGCAAGTAAATATCAGAAAAACAGTATCTTTGCATGAGTAAAATAAAAGGAAATGGAGAATAATGTACCCCAAGAGTGGAATAAATTTTATTTGAAAGATGTGTCGTTCGTCAACTTGATGATGCGACGTATCTATAATGTGTTGATCGTTGCCAATCCATATGATGCCTTCATGCTCGAGGATGATGGACGTATCGAAGAGAAAATCTATAATGAATATATGGAGCTTGGACTTCGATATCCACCTACCTTTACACAGGTCTCTACCACCGAGGAAGCCTCAGAAGTGCTTCGCTCCACTGTTATTGATCTGGTTATCTGTATGCCGGGTAATGCCGACAATGATGCCTTCGATGTGGCACGAGATATCAAGAGCAGGTTCCCCAATATCCATTGTGTGGTGCTTACTCCCTTCTCTCATGGCATCACCAAGCGTATGGAGAACGAAGACCTGAGCATCTTCGACTATGTGTTCTGCTGGTTGGGCAATACCAATCTCATTCTTTCCATCATCAAGTTGATAGAGGACAAGATGAATTTGGAACACGATATTCAGGAAGCCGGAGTTCAGATGATACTCCTTGTCGAAGACTCCATCCGCTTCTACAGTTCCATTCTTCCCAATCTCTACAATTACATATTGGAACAGAGCAAGAACTTCTCCAAGGAGGCATTGAACCGTCATGCAGCCACCATGCGTATGCGTGGTCGACCCAAGGTGGTTCTGGCTCGTACTTACGAAGAAGCTCAGAAACTCTATGACAAGTATTCCAACAATACTCTTGGTGTCATCAGCGATGCCCGTTTCCCTTTGAAGAGTGCCGCCAAGGCCTTTGGCTATAAGGTGGAAACAGAGGCTAAGCCCAAGCATCGTACTGATACTTTCGGACGTGAGAAGTGTCCTGATGCCGGTTTGCAGCTTTTCCGCTATATCCGCAAGAACGATCCTTTCGTGCCTCTTATCCTTGAGAGTTCCGAGAGCGACAACCGGGCCAAGGCCGAAGCCGAGGGCTTTCGTTTTGTAGACAAAAACTCCAAGAAGATGAGTGTAGACCTTCGCCGCCTGATGGAGGAACACATGGGCTTTGGCGATTTTATCTTCCGTGATCCCAAGACCCACGAGGAGATTATGCGTATCCGCAGTCTGAAGGAGTTACAGGACAATATCTTCAAGATTCCCAACGACTCGATGCTCTATCACATCAGTCGCAATCACATGAGCCGTTGGCTCTGTGCCCGTGCCATCTTCCCCGTGTCGGCTTTCCTGCGCCATGTCACCTGGCAGAAATTGCAGGATGTGGATGCTCACCGACAGATCATCTTCGATGCCATCGTGCAGTATCGTCACATGAAGAATATCGGTGTGGTAGCTGTCTTCGACCGTATGAAGTTCGACCAGTATGCCCACTTCGCCCGTATAGGTGAGGGCTCCTTGGGAGGCAAGGGCAGAGGTCTGGCATTTCTCGACAATGTCATCAAGCGCCATCCGGAGTTCAACCAGTATGACAATGCCACGGTTCAGATTCCGAAGACAGTTGTCCTTTGCACCGATATCTTCGATGCGTTCATGGAGAACAACAATCTCTATCCCATAGCTTTGAGCGATGCGAGCGATGACGAAATCCTGCGACATTTCCTCAGAGCGCAGCTGCCCGACACATTGGTGGCCGACTTCTTCACCTTTTTCGAGGCGACGAAGAGTCCTATAGCCATCCGTTCCAGCTCGCTTCTCGAAGATGCCCACTATCAGCCCTTTGCAGGAATCTATTCCACCTATATGATACCTTATCTTGAGGACAAGTATCAGATGCTTCAGATGTTGGCGTGTGCCATCAAGGGCGTGTATGCCTCGGTGTTCTATCGCGATTCCAAGGCTTATATGACCGCAACGAGCAATGTCATCGACCAAGAGAAGATGGCAGTCATCCTGCAGCAAGTGGTGGGTAATGACTATGGCACCCGTTTCTATCCCACGATGAGTGGCGTGCTCCGTTCGCTCAACTATTATCCGATAGGTGACGAAACGGCAGAAGAAGGTATTGCCAGTCTGGCTCTTGGACTGGGCAAATACATTGTGGATGGTGGCCAGACCCTTCGGGTATGTCCTTATCATCCCAACCAGGTGTTGCAGACTTCAGAGGTCGACAAGGCACTCAGGGAGACCCAAACCCAGTTTTATGCCCTCGATATGCAACATGTGGGTGAAGACTTCAAGGTGGATGATGGGTTTAATATTCAGAAACTGAGAATCAAGGATGCTGTCGAGGACCAGTCGCTCAACTTTATAGCCTCCACCTTCGACCCCTACGACCAAGTCATCAACGACGGCGTGTACGAAGAGGGTCGCAAGCTGATCACCTTTGCCAGTGTGCTGCAACATGGAGTCGTTCCCCTTCCCGAAATACTCCAGATGTCCATGAAGTATGGTTCCGGAGCCATGCGCCGTCCTGTAGAGATAGAGTTTGCCTGCAATATCCATGCCGACAGAACCTGCGATTTCTATCTTCTCCAGATACGTCCCATCGTGGATGCCAAAGAGATGCTCGATGAGGATGTGGAGGCCATTCCCGACAGCGAGTGCTTGTTGCGTTCGCACAATTCACTCGGTCATGGTATCAGCGAGGATGTCGTGGATGTAGTGTATGTGAAGTACGACGACCATTTCTCAGCGATGAACAATTATTATGTGGCTGACGATATAGAGCGCATCAACCGCAAGTTCCTTTCCGAAGGCAAGAACTATGTGCTGATAGGTCCCGGCCGATGGGGCTCCAGCGACCATTATCTCGGTGTTCCCGTCAAGTGGCCGCATATCAGTGCAGCCCGGGTTATCGTGGAGGTGGCGCTGAAGAACTATAACATCGATCCCAGCCAGGGGACCCACTTCTTCCAGAACCTCACCTCTTTCGGGGTGGGTTACTTTACGGTAGATACCAATACCGGGGAGGGTGGCTTCGTCGACAAGGCTGTGCTCGATGCGATGCCGGCGGTCGAGGAAACACAATATGTTCGCCATGTGCGCTTTGAGCATCCGCTGCGCATATTGATGGATGGTAAGAAACAGGAGGGAGCCGTGCTCATTCCTACAAAATAGATGATATAGACAGAAATGGATTTAAAGACAAGTTATCAACAGCATGTGGATAAGTATGCTTCCGAGGTGGCAGCCTTGAGGCGCAAGAACAATGGCTTCATCACGGGCGAGTTGCTCTCGTTCGGAGCCATCCTTACTTTCGTGGTATGTTATATTGCTATGGACGAGGGTAGTAGTCGTTGGCTGTTGGGAGCCGTGTTGGCTCTCATTGCCTATTTCAATATCCGTCGTTTGGACGATAAGAACAAGGAGAAGATAGCCCATCTCTCTGCGCTCCTCGCAGTATACCAGAACGAGATCAGAGCTTTGGAGGGCGATTTCTCGTCTTTCGAAATGGGCAATCAATACCAGAATCCACAGCATGCTTATTCCTTCGATCTCGATGTCTTTGGCAGGGATTCACTCTTCCATCGCATCTGCCGCACGATAACCACGGGTGGCTCTGATGCCTTGGCAAGAAATCTTTCTCTTCAGACTCCTTTGAAGGCAGAGGAGATAGCCCGGCGTGTTGCCTTGCAAAAGGAACTTGCAGGCGACGAGCAGCAGGGCGAACTTTGGCGAATGGAGTTCCTGGCTTTGGGAGAGAGGAACAAAAAGCAGGTGCTTGATGCGCCAGACCCCGACAACTCTCACCGTCTTCATGTCGATATGGCGGCAGAACCAGTCAGAAGGGTAGTGGGTTATCGCAAGATAGATTCCTCTGCAGTGGCTGAAGCCATCCGCAAGGTTTCGGCAATGGCAGTGCCTGCGTGGTATGGTTCGAAGGCTTCGCTCCTTCTCGGTTGGGCATTCATCATCGGTGTATGTTCCTCGGTGTTGCTTTCTGTCTTTGGCGTGGTTTCCGTGAACGTCCCCCTTTGGTGGGTGATGATTCAGTACATGGTAGTGTTCTTTGTCTGCAAGCAGACCTTGGACAAGATTGACAGCCATGGCGGTAAGCTCCGCGACCAACTGGTGGCTTACTCGCAGATACTCCAGCTTGTAGCCCGTCGCCATTTCCGTAGCGAGCTGGGGCAGCAAATGCAGTCTACGCTTTCGGAGGCGCTTCCTTCCTTTGTTCAACTCGAGAAAATCCTCAAGGGATACGACCGTCGTGGCAACTTTCTCGGTCTCTTCTTCACCGATGCCTTCATGCTGAGCGACTTCTTCTTGGTTCGCAGTTTCCTGAAATGGAAGAATACCTATGTGGTGAAGATGGAGGAGTGGATGGACATCGTGAGCGAACTGGATGCAGCCGTTTCGATGGCAGATTTCAGATACAACCATCCTGAGGCTACGGATGCAGAAATCGTCGACGGCTCTCCTGTGCTCTTCGAGGCCAAGAATCTGTATCATCCCTTCTTGGGAGCCAAGGCAGTGAAGAACGATTTCGCTATCCATGACGACAACTACTATATTATTACAGGAGCTAATATGGCAGGCAAGAGCACCTTCCTCCGTTCCCTTGGAGTCAACTACATTCTTGCCATGTCGGGCATGCCCGTCTTTGCCAGTTCTCTCAAGGTGTCACGTTTCCAACTTTTCTCCAGCATGCGCACCACCGACGACCTTACTCATGGCATTTCCTATTTCAATGCTGAGCTCTTGCGTCTCGAGCAACTCATGCAGTTCTGTAAGCGCGGCGAACTTCGCACCCTCATCATCCTCGATGAGATTCTGAAAGGCACCAATTCCTTGGACAAACTCAACGGCTCCCGACTCTTTCTTGAGTCCATCTCCCGCATGCCTGTTACGGGAGTCATTGCCACCCACGACCTGGAGTTGTCCCGAATGGCAGAAAGCAGTCCCGGGCGTTTCCACAACTATTGCTTTGAGATAGATCTCGGTACCGACGTCACCTATACTTATAAGATACAGCCGGGAGTAGCACGCAATCAGAACGCCACCTTCCTGCTGAATAAGATTTTGGAGAGAAACTAATCCTTTCTCTCCATAGCCCTTCGACTTGCTCCGTAACTTTCCTTTTCTCTTCTTGGATGAACACCCACATGAACAGCAAAACAATTCGCGCATGATTTCCATGCATTCTTGATGAATTTGTTTTGTCAAGATTATGGCGAATGGCAATTCTGTAAGCTGTGAGTTTGGATGTAACTACTCAGCACCCCTATGGGCATGAGTAGTTACTAGCCTTGCAAGTGCTTTTTCTATACAAAAGTGATGTTTTTGCATCAAATCATAGGCATAGATATAAAGTTGGTTTTGCGGTCTGAAAACGTCACTTTCCTCCCTCTTGTTGATGATTACAATTCAGCCTTCAAGCATGAAAAAACAGATGGTTTGTACCTCGCTTGTACCGCATATTCGGTAACACGCTGAAATACAAGGTTAGTGAATAATTCTGAGACAATAATAATTGAGATTCTATAAATAGTCATATTCTAAATGATTATTTCCTGATAAATATGAAAATAATCAAATAACTTTGTGATAAACCATATAATATTAATCGAAATACGGAGTTATTATATATAAATTCGTATCTTTGTACTCGAAAAAGTTTTCAGTCATGAATAAAAAAGATTTAAATAGAATAAAAATGGTTCTGGTAGAAAAGCATCGTACCAGTAAATGGTTATCTGAACAGTTAGGGAAAGACCCCACAACGGTTTCAAAGTGGTGTACAAATCAATCTCAACCAACATTAGAAATTTTGCTTCGAATAGCAGAACTTCTTGAAGTGAATTATACCGAGTTGGTAAGAGTTGAATAACAGAATTGGATAAATGACAAAATATAATTATGTCTGAAAAGAAAGAGTTTATTTCAACCCGAAAGGGTATTACATATCTTGATTTGTTTGCTGGGGCTGGTGGCTTCAGTGAGGGCTTCATGCAAGCCTATACGGATGACAAGTATTACGATTTTCGTTTAGCAAGCGATATTAACGAGAATTGTGAGCTTACACATCGTGTTCGTTATAACAAGATGCTTGGTCTTGATACTAAATTCTTGTGTCAAGATATTATGGAAGATTCTTTTTTATCTAATCTTCTCAAAGAAATAGGTAATCAAGAAATCGATGTTGTAACAGGCGGTCCAAGTTGTCAGTCGTTTAGTCTTGCTGGACGTAGAAAGAAGCTGGACAAACGTGATGACTTGTTCTTTCATTACTTAAAGGTAATTAAGGCTTTACGTCCAAAATACTTTGTAATGGAGAATGTAAAGGGAATACTAACAAAGGATGAAGGGCGAATAAAAGAGAGAATTCTTCGTGAAATCAGATCTATCGTTGATGATGCGAAAATGAATCAACTCTATGCTTTCTTGGACGATGTGTTGAAACCACAGATGCCAACATCCTTGTACTATGCCTTATATATTAGGCTTTGTATGGAAACGTCCACTGAGAATTGGGACAAGCAGAATGAGATTTTCTTTGAGAATCTTGAGCAACAATTGAAGAATGTAACTAAACATTTGCCGTATAGTATAAGCAAGAGTGACGAAAGTGTAAATACTATTCGTCATGGACTTTTGTTGTTAAAAATGAAACAGCAAAGAGATTCTATCCGCAAACAGGTCATTCAATTGAAAACCAGTGCCCATATTGACAATGACACTTTTATGGATGGCTACAATGCTATAATTGAGACAATCTCTGATGAGCAGATTCTTGAAAAGACTTTAGATGCTGTTGACAAAGTGGCAAAAATGGGAGATTGTGCAGAAGATGCGCAGTCCTTAAAGAAGTCTTTGGAAATACTAACATCTACTTTTGATGAGTGTATAGAATATATTCAAGAGCAACTCAAAGGAAAAAAAGACCTTCTCAATCATCTCAATGAAATGATGAAGGAAATTCGGCTTTACAATATTGAAGAGCCATTTATACTTTTGTCCTCAAACTATGGTGTTCCTCAAAATCGTGAGCGAGTAGTTTTTATTGGTTGCAGAAATGACCAAGAGGTTATTAAAGAGATTCCTGCCACCGTCAGTGATAGCAAGAAAGTGAAAGTTTATGAAGCACTTTGGGATTTGGATATGATTGGAAATGGCGAAACAGTAACTTCGTATAAGAAGCCAAAGTTGAACCTAAAATTTGAAGATACAAAAATTCAAAGAGCTATTCAAGGTGAGCCGGATGAACGTGGACTTTTGTTTTCTGAATGGTCAAGAATTGGGCGCTTGGGGCATCGATTTACATTCGACCATGAGCCATTCTATGTATTGAATATGAACGAGTTGGATAGACCTCAGAAATATCAGCACATGGGTTTATTCAATCACCAAACAAGTCTGCAGAACGAAAAAGTTCGTGAGCGACTGCGAATTATTGCCGAACATGGGGATTATGATGACGCAAAGACTGAACTAAAAAAGAAAGGACTGGAGTCTCAGAAACGAAACTATGTAGTATTGAATCCTCTCGGACAAAGTCCTACAGTTTGTACAATGCCAGATGACTTTATTCATTATTCTGCGTATCGTCCAATGACAGTTCGTGAAATGGCTCGTCTTCAGAGTTTTGATGATTCGTTTGTATTTCAGGGGAAACGTCAGACAGGTGGTAACAATCGCCAAAAAGAGATACCTCAATATACACTTGTAGGTAATGCTGTTCCACCACTAATGGCAAGGGCAATTGCCAATACATTGTTGAAACATATAAAGTAGAAATCACATGGTTAATATGCGTCCATTTACTGCTTTTGAGCAAAAAAATTTGAAATTTCTTGTAAACCACAATGTAAAGTTTACACAAGTTGAGATTACCCCTACTGGTTTGGGTAAGGGTATTCTTGACTCAACCGCTCCTATGCGAACCTATTTCCTTGAAAATGACATTCATAACTATGAAGAACAGCTTCAAGGTCAGGAATATAAGCAAATAAAAACAGCATGTATCCTTACAGATACAACACAATTCTTTACGAAAGCTTCTTTCTATCGTCCTAATACAAAGAAAGGTGACCCACGAATGTGGATTTATGGTTTTGGCTCATACACGAAATGCAACGATATTCATGTACTATTTTGGTATAATAAGACATTGTATAGCATCAATATCACTCATATAGATATTGAAAAATGCTATAACTCAGCCATTCTCACACCTATGAAAGAAGTTCTAAGTAATATAAACAAAGAAGGTAACTCTGCATCAGTAGAACTTCTTAATCGATTCCGTGCTGTAAAAGGGCAATGGTTTGAGTCAGAAGTAACGGCAGATACAGGCATTGGTAGAACCATTGAATCTTTCCTTGGTATCAGCATGAATAGTGACAAGACTCCAGATTACAAAGGTATTGAATTGAAAAGTCATCGTGACAAGAGAAGTAGCAAAAAGAACGTGTTGTTTACTCAGACTCCAGATTGGGATTTAAGCACGTTGAAATCAGGTCGTGAAATTGTAGAAAATTATGGGTATATAAATGCTGATGGATTCAAGACCTATCAGAATACTGTGCAATGTGCAATCCCTAATAGCAATATGTTGTTTTTGAATGTCAATCACTTGAATGAACTTCTCGAATTACAGGCTCAAAAAAAGAAGATAGAAGATATTGCAGTATGGCGATTAGTAAAGTTGCATCAACGTTTGCAAATAAAGCATCATGAAACATTCTGGATAGAGGTAGAAAATGAGGTAAGTGATGGCAAGGAATACTTTCGCTATAAGCAGATTGAGCATACAAAGAATCCAAATGTGGGGCAGTTCGACATTCTGCTTGAACAGAGCATTATAACTGTTGATCTTATCCTTTGCCGTCCAAGTGGACATGGCGATACTTATTCTTTCAAAATAAAGAAAAAAGGAATGCCATTACTGTTTCCAGAGTCTGTAGTGTATAAAATTTAATTCATTGTTTTATAGTTTTATTCTATTAATTATCTTATTATGAAGATTCCCAAACATTATATTTCAGAAATACCCTCTTTACTAAAGGAATGGAACTGGAATAAGAATAAAGGAATTTCACCATACTCTATAGGTTGTGGTAGCAGCAAAAAGATATGGTGGAAATGTAGTGTTTGTGGTAATGAATGGGAAGCAACTCCAAATTCTCGTAGTGGTAAAAAAAAGTGTGGATGCCCTAAATGTGGGATTAAAAAGTTAGTTAAACATAACCTTGAAAAGCGAGTAGAAAAGGGAGGCTCGCTTTCATTATGCTACCCTGCGTTACTTGAAGAATGGGATTATAATAAAAATACACTTGAACCTCAGTCAATTCCCCCTCAAACAGGGAGGAAAGTGTGGTGGATATGTAAAAAATGTGGCCATAGTTGGAAAGCAAGTGTTCAAAGCAGAACAAAAAATGGCACTGGATGTCCAGAATGTGGTAAAGAAAAGGCGAGAGAAACGACAGAAAAAAATAAACTTAAGCGCTATGGCTCATTAGCAAAAACTAATCCTGAGTTTCTAAAAGAATGGGATTTTGCCTTGAATAACATATCTCCAGATTCTATTTCATGGCATTATTCCAAGAAGGTTCATTGGATATGTATAAAAGGGCATAAATTTGAGTCTGCTCCAAATAGAAGAGTAAGATTGGGGAGAGGTTGCCCAGTTTGTGCTAGAGAAAGTGGAACTTCATTTCCAGAACAAACTATATATTTTTACATAAATACCATTGTTCCTTCCGAAAATAGATACCTTCATAAAGGTATTGAAATTGATGTTTACATTCCGTCGCTCAAAGTAGGCATAGAGTATGACGGAATCTATTTTCACAATTCGACGAAATCAGCAAAGCAAGAGGTTAAGAAGAATAAAATATTAGAATTTGATGGCATTCGATTAATTCGCATTAAAGAATCAACTGAGTATAAAGTTGTTGGTGATACAATTTTCATTGTTCCTACGAAAAATTATGATTATCTAAAGGATGCAATCAATTTTATCATCAATAAGATTGAACTATGCGAAGAAATTGATATAGATCCTATTCGGGATAGAATGCAAATTCTAGAGCAATATGTTGTTAATGAGAAAAAAAATAGCATTGTTCAAAAAATGCCAGATGTTGCAAAACAATGGGATTACCTCAAAAATGGTACAATCAAACCAGAATACATTAGAGCTTCTTCAAACCAAAAATTTTGGTGGAAATGTGAAAATGGTCATAGTTGGGCAGCAAGTGCTTATAGTAGAGCAAATGGTAATGGATGTCCTTGTTGCTCTGGGAAAACTCTTGTTCTGGGTGAAAACGACTTGTTATCACAAAATCCCAAACTAGCCAAAGAATGGAATGCACAGAAAAATGGAAATCTAACGCCAAATATGGTTACTATAAGAAATGGTAAAAAGGTTTGGTGGAAATGTTCTAAATGTGGCCATGAATGGAAAACTTCCGTTGCTCATAGAAGTGAAGGGAAAGGTTGTCCTGTTTGTGGACGACAGAAATGTGATCAATCACGAAGCAAGTATTATCTTAAAAAAAATGGTTCTTTTATTGATGTAAAACCTGAACTTCTAGAAGAATGGGATTTTGAAAAAAATGGAGATTTGGATCCCTATTTGTTAACTGCTCATAACGGCAGAAAGGTTTGGTGGAAATGTAAAAAGTGTGGTCATACTTGGATGGCTTATATCAGTAATAGAACAAGTAGAGGTAGTGGTTGCCCATACTGTAATAAAAAAATATTGGGAGAAGTTCAGACACGAACAGCATTGAGGAAGACTGGATCTATTGCTCAAACTCACTCATATTTGCTCGAAGAATGGGATTACAGAAAGAATATTATAAAACCAGAAGAAATTTCAATTGGTAGTGATAGAAAAGTATGGTGGAAATGCCGTTTCTGTGGCTATGAATGGGAGGCTCCACCTAATTCTTCAAATCGAAGAACTTCTTTTGAGAAGGGATGTCCTGCGTGTCTTAGAAAAATTATATGGGAAGGACATAATGACTTAGCTACAACAAATCCTTCATTAGCGTCCGAATGGAATTATGAAAGAAATACTAATATAACTCCAAATTCAATAACAGATGGAAGTAATAAAAAAGTATGGTGGATTTGTTCTACTTGTGGAACTGAATGGCAAGCGGTTGTAGCAGAAAGAAATAAAGGTCATTGTGGATGTCCAAAATGTAGACGCTCAGATAATAAGTCTAGATAATTGTTTTGGCATTTAATTATAATAATTGATTATTAACATTGTATGGAAAATGTATTATTTACTGAAATAACAAACTCTGTAACAAACTTTGTTTCGAAATTGGGTACTCATTACAAATTAGTGCCATTAGAAGGTATAAAAAAAGATGGTAGTATTGCCAAATTATTGATTGTTGAAGTTAACGGACAAAACTATTTACATATAGGGTCTGATAATTCTACTGCATCATTTGAGTGGTGTCCTAAAACAAAATTTCAGAAAGCAGTATATCGTTGTGTTCCTAATGAAAAAGGTGAATATTGCCTCATGAAGAATAATAAAATGGTTATTAATTATTACGACTTTACATGTGATGACGTAATAAAGATTGTTTTTGGTGACATAAAAGCTAAACTCTCTAACATTCCTACTGTAGCTAAACTCCTAAGTAGATTTATGCCTACTGATATTGACCCTAAGGATTTGGGATATGATATTAATGAACACACTTATTTCATTGTAGATTGGGACAAACCTAATGGAAAAGAATCGCTCTTCTTCGTGAATTATTTCCGGAATCTTTTTCACGGAGTACAAAAACATGCGATTATCCACAAACCATATATGGTAGGGAGGATTGCTAAATATACTTCACTTGAAACTGCATTAATGATACTTAAAAGTGGAAAAGTTCGTATGATGTCTGTTACCGCCATGAACGACAAAAAGGAAATAGGTCATCTGTTTTATGAAATAAGTAAAAATGAATCTGAACATTTAAAAAATAAGACAAAAATGGATTATGCGCAACATCGATATATCACAAGTTTCACAAACAAAATTGATGATTTAACGATGTGGAGATTATATGGAGATAATGGAAATGGAGTTTGCCTTATCTTTTCTGAACCAGATGATTGTCTGTTCTATCTTCCTGTTGAGTATTTGGGTACTAATTCAAATGGTTTACTCAAGAAAGTTAAATGTATTTATGAAGAATTATTAAAACAAGGGTATAAATTTACTTTTAAGTCGCTGGAAACAATATGGCAATATTATTTGAAGCCAGAAGGATTTAGTATGGAACAAGAACTCAGATATTTACTAATTGATAAAGCTCAGCCAGATGGATACACCATTGCTTCAAATGGTGTTATAAGTGGGTATAAGGACCTGCCATTATCCTCAGAAGAAGTTCAATATCCAGCATTTCTCCAAGGAATAATTCTTGGCCCCAACATGAAGAATGCGGAAATTAACAAGTACCAATTAGAAACTATAGCAGAAGAGAATGGTATACCTCTATTGATGGGAATAGAATATAGTTCGATAAATTACTATATATAGGGACTAATAGACATTCAAACCCAACCTACCAATCTTTAGCGCAGGCAAGCTAAGGTTAGTCGGTTGGGTTAATTTATCTTTACTTGTCATAGTACTGTGCAATCATCACCACAATACCTCCTACAACAACAAAGATACCTATGGTAAAAAAGAACCAGAAGAACCACTGTGCATAGTAACCAAGGTAGCAGCCGTCATATTCCTTATAACGTTTTTGAACATCCTTGCGTTCCTTCACAAGCATATCATTGATTTCACGGAAACACTTTCTGTTCTCATTGATAGTCCACTCACGCTGTTCTGCAAACAGTTGATCAATCTTCTGCCAGTCTGCATCTGAAACTGTAACAGACACTTTTAGCTTAGTCGGTGCATCATCCAGAACCTTGTCGATGTTCTGATTAATTGAATCAACCTTGTTGCTGATTTTGATAACAGCTTCACCCAGTTTCCCTTCCTCACGATGAGTCTGACGGATTGCAGACTCTAAAGTGAGTTGGGCATTGATAACAGCGGTTGTCGCTTTGTCAATGGCTGAGCTAAACTGTTTCAGTTCTAAAAGTCGATTGACAATATCCTGTTCGACTTGCTGAGTTTCAACCTCCAATTCGATGTCGTTTACAATATCATCGAAGTCTGGCTTTTCTTCTCTGTTTTTGCTTCTCTTGATCATAGTTGAGTTTGTTTATCTACAGAAACGATAACGTGGTTTAGGTTTGCACATAGAGTGAGCCATCTGAATACAACGGTGGGCGAACTTCCAGTCATCTTCATCATCCTTCTTGCCCCAACCAGATTCAGGAGAAGAACCGCCACCACCTCCACACGAATCTGACATTGCAGTTGCTGCATCGATGTAGTTGGCAAACAAAAGCATGTTGCTACCCTTTTTCTAAAAGCAATACAATTCCGGCTTTTCTCTCTATACCCTACAAACATGATTATTTGCATCCGTTCAGGATAATAAGCCATGCATAAAAACGTTATAATGTTTTTAGAGAAGGGTACAAAGGCTTGGCTATCATCTTTATATATCAAGGATGGTTGCTCTGGCAAAATCTTTCTGCAAAGAATTTCCCGCTCTAAAAACTCATCAAAGCGTTTTTGAAATAGGATAGGCACAAAACCCTTCATCCTTCATCTATCCCTCGGAATCCCCTGTGTTTATCGGGGTTTCAGGGATTGAAGGGTACTTTTCCACCCTTCATCACCCTTCATCCACCGTTCATTCCATTTTTTCCTGTTTGTTATGTACTCAACTTTCCTAATTCCCCTGTTTGCAAATCTACAGTTATGAATTTGTTTTGCCAATTGCGGATAAATCTATGTTCTAAACTTTCGAACATAAGTTCTAAACTTTAGAACATAGATTTTGTAGGCTTTAAAAAATATTTATATAGTATAAGAAAAATATTTCGAGCTGTACGGTTGAAATTCCTCAATACGCCCTCCTAAGAGCTTCTGGGCTTTCAGCCCGTGCCAGCCTACAGGTCGTAAATATTTCTGTGTTTTAAGAATTTCTGTTGACCACTCTTTGCGTTTTTTCTAATATGAGTTGACTTGGTTATTACTTATTTGTAATTTACGTTGACTGACTTCATTTTAGTCATATTTATAGTTGACTGCTTATGCAGTAGTAGCATCAGTTAGCCGGAATCTGAAAATGGCAAAAAGTTGAAGGGTAATGAAGGGTGAATTTGTACCCTTCGCCCCCTGAAACCCCGATAAACACAGGGATTCAGAAGAAATGATGAAGGGTGAAGGGGTTTTGCGTAATCCATTTTTATAAATACTGATGCAGTAAAAATGCCTACTTATGGCACAATAGTGCCCAGCGAAGAGCAGTATTGTGCCCTTTAAGGAGCACTTTTCTGGCAAAGGAAGTTATATGTTTTTAGTGCGCTGTTTCTTATCCCGAACAGAGGCTTTATGGGCTTTTATTTGTATAGTTGTGCTTTCAAATAAGAGCCCAGAGTCTTAGCTTATAATATCTCCCTCGCGATGGCTGCACACGCTTCCGCATCTGCCAGAGCATGATGGTGTTTTGTTAAATCATAGCCGCAACGGGCTGCGATAATATCGAGGGTGTGACTGCCTTGGGGCCACACTTTGCGAGATGCCACGCAAGTGCAGTAGAACTCATAGTCGGGATAGTCCATCTGATAGACGCGGAAGACAGCCTTCAGGCAACTTTCATCAAAAGCCTTGTTGTGAGCTACGAGAGGGAGCCCGGCTATCTTGGGCTCTATCTGCTTCCATACATCGGGGAAGACAGGAGCCTCTTCTGTATCAGAGGCACACAGACCATGCACCTTACTGCACCAGTAGTTGTAATACTCCGGTTCGGGCTTGATGAGCGAGTAGAACTTGTCTACTATCTCTCCGCCACGTACTATGACAATGCCTACAGAGCATACCGATGATCGCTCGTTGTTGGCTGTCTCAAAATCTATTGCTGCAAAATCTTTCATGTCGTAACTTGTTCGTTTGTATGGCGCTTTGTCATGCGATGCCGTTTCCCGACATCACAGCAAGCCGTGTATTGAAGTTTTCTGTGGAATAAAAACTATCTATATTATAGGTAACGTTTTGACCGTAAAGATATTGCTATGATCAGTCTGTTTTTGTAGGCTAAAATGATAATTTTTATAGTATAACGGTAAGACTTTTCCAGTATTAATCAAACGATTCACAGGGATTTAAGGCTGATGGCATAAGTATAGCATTTGGAGTCTGCCTGAAAATATGTTAATAATCGGGATTTGTGGGCTGATAGCATACGGAATGTAAAAACGCACAGAGTGGAGCAGGAGTGTTCCAGTATTTCCATTATGAAGAGAAATGATGGCTTTTGGAAGGTTGTTGCAAAGAAAACTCCTTTTGATAAAATATTTTTTGCGATTTGACGTTATATACTAATAATCATTTTTTAGAAGAAAAATAAATAATAATGTCAATAGAACAACAGAAAACAAAAGACAGAAATTATCTTGTTCCTTTTGTATTGGTAACGTCGCTCTTTTTCTTGTGGGGCTTCGCTCGTGCCATTCTGGATGTGCTCAACAAGCACTTCCAGAATGCTTTGCATATCAGTATCACTCACTCCGCCCTGATTCAGGTCACCACCTATTTGGGCTATTTCTTGATGGCGATACCTGCGGGCATCTTTATCAATCGCTATGGCTATCGTCGTGGTGTGGTCTTCGGACTGATGCTTTTCGGCATCGGTTCCCTGCTTTTCATCCCCGGAGCTTCGGTAGGCAGTTTCTATGCCTTTCTGTTTTGCCTGTTCATCATCGGGTGCGGACTGGTGTTCTTGGAGACGGCAGCCAATCCCTATGTCACCGAGTTGGGCAGCAAGGAGACGGCGACAAGTCGCCTCAATCTGTCCCAGTCTTTTAATGGATTGGGTGGCATCTTCGCCACGTTCTGCATCGGTCAGTTTCTCTTCAACAATACCGAGAAAGGTGGCAATGTGGTGGTGCCTTATGCCATCTTGGGTGTCTTGGTGCTTGCCATAGCCGTAGTCTTCTCGCGTGTCAACCTGCCCGAAATCAGTCATGAGCAGACATTAGAGGATAAGGAGCGCGGTTCCAATATCCGCAAGCTCTTCACCCATCACAAGATGTTTGTCTTTGGCCTTTTTGCCTTGCTGAGTTATGAGGTGGCTGAGATTTCCATCAACAGCTATTTCATCAACTTCGTCACCGGCATGCACTGGATGTCCGACCGCACAGCCTCATTGGTGTTGACGGGGGCTTTGGCTTTCTTTATGGTAGGTCGCTTCTTGGGCAGTTGGGTGATGCGCCATGTGGCAGCTACCACGATGCTCCTTGTTTGTGCTGTGGGTTGCGTGGTGTGCAATGTCTTGGTCTTGTGCTGTTTAGGCAAAGTGTCTTTGGTGGCATTGTTGTGCAACTATCTCTTCGAGGCTATCATGTTCCCCACCATCTTCTCGATAGCCCTTGTAGGATTGGGCAATCTTACCAAGAGCGCCTCCTCGCTTCTGATGATGACCCCTATAGGTGGCTGTGGCTTCCTTCTGATGGGGCTCATTGCCGACCGCACCCATGTGGTGATGCCTTTTGTGGTGCCCTTGGCAGGTTTTGTCGTTGTGCTGGCTTATGCCGTGCGTGAGTATTATATTAATAAGGTGAACGTACAAAAAGGAGAGAGCGCATAAATTGCTATCTGTATTTTGCAAAAATGAAAGCAGAGTAGGATTCGTGTAAAATATAAACTTTTTTAACTTGTTTGAGGGGTGAAAAGTTAGCTCAACATTTTGCTGTTTCATTTGAAAAAGGTAATTTTGCACTCGAAGTTTGAAGAGAGGCCATCCTCTTGGAGATGGTTTCTTTCGAAAAAATGAATTGAATGTTTCATTAAAACTTATAAAATTAAAACTATTATGGCAGTAGATTACAAGAAAATCGGTCTTGTGAACACTAAGGAAATGTTCGCAAGAGCTATCAAGGGCGGTTGGGCCGTTCCTGCTTTCAACTTCAACAACTTGGAGCAGCTTCAGGCTATCATCCAGGCTTCTTCTAACTTGAAGTCACCTGTTATCCTTCAGGTTTCTAAGGGTGCTCGCAAGTATGCTAACCCTACATTGCTCCGCTACATGGCAGAGGGTGCTGTAGAGTATGCTAAGGAGTTGGGTTGCAACCATCCAGAGATCGTTCTTCACCTCGATCACGGTGATAGCTTCGAGACATGTAAGAGCTGTGTAGACTTCGGCTTCTCTTCTGTAATGATTGATGGTTCTGCACTTCCATACGAGGAGAACATTGCATTGACAAAGAAGGTTGTTGATTACGCTCATCAGTTCGATGTAACTGTAGAGGGTGAGCTCGGTGTCCTCGCTGGTGTTGAGGACGACGTAGTAGCTGAGGAGTCTCACTATACAAAGCCTGAGGAGGTTGTTGACTTCGCTACACGTACTGGCGTTGATTCATTGGCTATCTCTATCGGTACTTCTCATGGTGCTTACAAGTTCAAGCCAGAGCAGTGCACACGTGATCCTAAGACTGGTCACCTCGTTCCTCCTCCATTGGCATTCGACGTATTGGAGGCAGTAGAGAAGCAGCTTCCTGGTTTCCCAATCGTTCTCCACGGTTCTTCTTCAGTTCCTCAGGAGTATGTTGACATCATCAACAAGTACGGTGGCAAGTTGCCAGACGCAGTAGGTATCCCAGAGGAGCAGTTGACAAAGGCTTCTAAGAGCGCTGTTTGCAAGATCAACATCGACTCTGACTCTCGTCTTGCCTTCACTGCTGGTGTTCGTGAGACATTTGCTTTGCACCCAGAGTACTTCGACCCACGTCAGTACTGCGGTAAGGCTCGTGAGTACATGGTTGACCTCTATAGCCACAAGATCAAGGATGTTCTTCATTCTGACAACAAGTTGGCTAACCTCGACTAATCATCGTAGGTCGCTAAGACATAAAAAGAGCGGAAGTCCGAAAGGATTTCCGCTCTTCTTTTGTGTGTCGGGCATGACACTAACCTAACTGGTTTAACTCCAGTCGCAGGTAT
>NZ_VZAD01000059.1 GCF_009495355.1 Segatella copri | reverse complement strand
AGACCGAAGGCGGCGGCACTGGTGACGGAGAATAATTTTTAGTCAAGAGTATTTTTAGTCAAGAATTTGAGAAACAGAGAATTAACGTTCACCGCGCGTAGCGGATAGGTAATCAGAGAAAAAATCTCAAATTCTCAAATTCTTGACAAAACAAAAATCTTCTCAACAAAAATAAAAATATTCTTGACAAAAATAAAATCATTCCTGGTAACTACTTAGATTGATGAAAACGTTTTATGACTCGCTCATTAGTCATTTTCGATTTCGGATGTACTAAAACAAAACAGGTGATACAATCTAATGATCATATCACCTGCTTTGCATCATGATGAGAGTGATTCCGTTGGGGTTCGAACCCAAGACCCACAGCTTAGAAGGCTGTTGCTCTAATCCAACTGAGCTACGGAACCATACTCTGTTTCTTAATGCGGATGCAAAATTACTGCTTTTTTTGCAATCTACCAAATATTTTCGGGATTATTTGCTATTATTGCTGTCCGCTAAGTGTTTATCACTCAACTTTATCTCGTTGACAGGGCATGGAAGCCGATAAAATTATTGCTTGAGATATTCTTCGGCACGGGTGTCGCCCAACTCCTGTGCCTTCTTGAGGTTCTCGATGCTTTCCTGTTTCAGTCCCTTCTCGCGCTGCAGCAGACCCAAGAGCAGATAGCCGTCGGCATATTCGGGAGCGAGGTTGATGCAGGCCTTGGCGGCGCTGATGCCCTCGTCGATGCGCTTGACGCGGAGGTCGAGACTTGCCCATTCGGCAAAGTAGGTGGGCTCCTTGGGCGCCAAGTAGCAGGTGCGGGCTATGTCAAGCAGCGCCTGTTGCCACATACGCAACTTCGTCTCGCACTTGTAGCGGGCATAGAAGAAGGTGGGGTCTACGGTATGGGTCAGGGAGTCGTACTGGTTGTAGTCGGGCAGCGCCTTGCGATATTCGCCCTTGCGGTCGAAAAACTGTGCACGCGCCAGATAGTAGGGAGCTGCCAGTCCTGTCTTCTGTCCTACGGCGATGGCACTGTCGAGCAATACCTCTATCTCGCCGGCGGGTGCATTGAGCTGGGCTTTCGACTGGGCTGCCTCGTAATACAGTTCGCCGCTGTTGATGTTGGTCTTGGTGAGGTCGAGGAACATGCTGAGTGCCTGTTGGTAGTCGCCCTTGAAATAGCTGTACTGTGCCTCCTGATGCTTGTAGGCAGGAAGGGCGTTGATACTGTATGCCTTGCGTATCATCTCTATGGCCTTGTCGATGTTCCATGCTGTATAGATGGAGTCGCCCTTGTACACTGCCTTCTGATAGATGATGTCGGCATAGGCTGAGTAAGCCTCGTCCTTCTTGGCTGCCTTCTTGATGCATTCCTCCATCAGCTTTGATGATTCCTCATATTTTGCCTCGTTGGAGAGTCGGGATGCTTTTTCCTTGTATCCGTAGGCGGATGCCGGGAACTTGCCGATAAACTCGTCGACATACTTGTCGTAGTCGGTGGAGGCTATCTGTCCCTTCTTCAGTGTCATCATCATGACTGCCTCCTGCTCGGTGTCGGGCAGGGCTGTGCGGATGCCTGTCTCGCGGAGTGCGGCATCGAGGGTGGAGAGTCCTGTCACCTTGAGCTGCTTGGCGTACTGTGCATCGATGGCTGTCACCGATCCGTTGCTGTGCATCAGTCCGATAACCTGTCCGTCCTTGTTGGCAAAGGGACAGCCGATGGCATTCTCGGGCACCGTGGTGATGAAGATGTAGTAGTTGTAGGTGTTGTTGAATGTCTCTACGCTGCTGATCTCCTCCTGCTGGAAGGCTGGCTTCTTGATGGAGTAGGGCACGAGCCACACTTTGCTTCCTGCCGGTGTGGTGCTGCTCGCCAGGGTGGCGGCGGCTGTGGATGCCTTGATTCTGAACTTAGCGACATCATACAGCTCGTCGGCACCAAGGATGGCGTCTACGTCTGTAGAGCGTCCGCTGGCATCTACGATAGTGGCCTTGGTGGCTCCTATGAATGGTTTGAAGGTACTGATGGCTGTTCCCTTATTGTCGATAAACACGCCCTGTGTCGAGGCGATGATTTGTCCGTCTTTGTTGAATGTGGTCAGTGTGAAGACGCTCTTTGCCATCTTCTGTACTGGCCCTGGTTGTGCCATGATGCCTGATATGCTTATGATCATGGCGGCAATGATGATGTACAGTCTTTTCATATATTTTTAATGTTTAATTTCATGCCCACAATAGCATTTATTTGCGATAGCTTCTGAGCAGTTCCTGCGCATTGGCGAGGGCGGCCTCGGTGATGTCGCTTCCACTCAGCATCTGCGCTATCTCGCTTACTCTTTGCTCCTCGGTGAGTTCCGTCATGTGGGAACGTGTGCCCTGTGGGGTTTCTTCCTTCAGCACCTTGTAGTGATGTCTGCCCATGGCGGCAATCTGTGGCAGGTGGGTGATGGAGATGACCTGGCGGTCGAGTTCGCCCATCTCTGCCATGATCTGTGCCATCTTCTCGGCTATCTTTCCGCTTACACCTGTGTCGATCTCGTCGAAGATGATGGTTGGCAACTTGACGGCTCCGCTGATCATCGCCTTGAGTGAGAGCATCACACGGGCTATCTCGCCACCCGAAGCCACCTGACTGACGGGCTGCAGGGGTGTGCTCTTGTTGGCGCTGAAGAGGAAGTTGACCTTGTCGGCTCCGTCGGCTGAGAGTGGTTTGGCGGTGAAGCTGATCTCGAAACGCACGTTGGGAATGCCCAGCGGCACGAGTCTTTGCTGCATCTCGGTTTCTATCTTCCTGGCTGTCCTGGTGCGTAGCTCGGTGAGCTTCCTGGCCGCCTGTTCTGCCTTGGAAAGCCAATGCTCGGCCTCCTGCTGCAGGGCTGCCAGCTCCTCGTCGCTGTTGCCGATGTGGTCGAGCTGCTGCTTGATGTTGTCTCTGATTTCTATCAGGCCGCTGATGTCCTGTACATGGAACTTCTGCTGCAGCGAGTAGATGGTGTCGAGCCGGCTGTTGATCTCGTCGAGTCTTGCCGGTTCGAAGTCGACGCGGTCGACGTTGGTGCCTATCTCCTGAGCGATGTCCTTCAGTTCGATGTAGCTGCTGTCGAGCCTTTCGGCAGCCTCTGCTATGGCGGGATAGACCTCCTTGATGGATGCGAGCTGCTGGCAGGTGGACTTCAGCCTTTCGAGTATGCTTCCGTCCTCATTGGTCAGCGTGTTGTCGGCTTCGTAGAGGGCAGTCTTGATGTCCTCGGCATGAGTCAGCGTCTCGGCTTCCTGCTCCAGCGATTCCTGCTCGCCTTCCTCTAACTGGGCGTGGTCGAGCTCTTTGTACTGGAATCTGAGGAACTCTTCGTTCTCACGGCTCTTCGCTATCTCTTCCTCCAACTTGGCGAGTCGCTGCCTGGCCTGGTGATACTGATTGTATGTGGCCCTGTAGTCGCCCAGCAATTTGCTGTCCTGAGCGATGATGTCAACCACGTTGAGCTGGAAATCCTCTTTCTGCAGCAGCAGGTTCTGATGCTGTGAGTGGATGTCGACCAGGCTTTCTCCCAGCTCTCTCATCAGGCTGAGCGCCACGGGTGTGTCGTTGATGAAGGCACGGCTTTTGCCTGCGGCTGTCAGCTCGCGGCGGATGATGGTGTCGTCGGCGTCATAGTCGATATCGTGCTCAGCGAAGAAGCTCTGCATGTCGTATCTCGACAGGTCGAAGTGTGCCTCGATGGTGCATCTGTCGCATCCTGCCTTGATGGCCTTGGTGTCGGCTCTGTTGCCGAGCAGCAGACCGATGGCACCCAGGATGATGCTCTTGCCTGCACCTGTCTCGCCCGTGATGACGGAAAAGCCTGGATGCAGCTGGATGTCGAGCTCGTCGATGAGTGTAAAGTTCTTGATGTATAGCTGTTTGAGCATGTTGTCGGTTTCTTTATTGCTTTATTTTGTCCCATTGGGCATTCTGCGAAGGATTGATGCTGAAGAGCAGTTCGTAGATGCTCTCTTTCTCCTTCTGCGTGCCCTTGCCCTTGTAGATGTTTGCCAACTCATCTTTCTTGTAGTCGGTCCATATCTGTGGCAGCAGACTGAGCGGTTTGTTCTCCTTTGCTTTCTTCAGATTGGTTTCGAGTGTGGTCGTAATCTCCGTGCGTCCTCGCTCGGCATTGTTGGCCATCTCGTCGAGTCCCTTGCGGTAGTAGTCGTACTGCATCTGTCGGAAGGGTTGCATTCCTCCGTCGAGATAGTCGGCTATGATGGCGTATCTGTTTCTGTTGTCGTCGAAGGCTTTCCAGCCCGGGTACGACAGGTTTTGTGCATTGTTGGTGAGGTTCATGCATCTTTGCAGCACATCCTCGCCTCCCATGGGCGCAAAGGTGTCGAGGTCGAGTCCGATGATGAGGTAGGCATAATAGGCAAAGAGAGCTGTGAGCTGGTTGTCGAGATTCTCCTCGTTGAAGTCGAGCTGGTCGAACTGTGCAAAGTTGAACGTGAAGTTCTCGTCCACATTATTATATATAGTAGTGGTGTAGGCGGCATTGTATACGGGTCGGTTGGCCTGTATCAGCGCTTTGCACGTGAAGAGGTTCTGGTCTTTGGCGTATTTTGTCACCGTGATGTTGAAGTTGCAGTTGATGCGTTCGTTTTTCTGAAACTGCAGATGGGTCCATTGCCGGTCGTTGACAAACTGCTCGAGAGTCTGTTGCAGATTGTCGAATACGGCATTGTCCGTGCCCTGTATCTGGGCATGGTTAATGGTTATTTTGGCTTGCAGTTCCTGCGCCTGAAGGCCGTAACTACAGCATGCGAGCCAGCTCGTCAATGATATCGCGAGCCACTTCAGTCTTCGGCTTTTTCTCATATTCTTTCTTGCCTTTCTCGGATATGATCGTTATCTGGTTGTCGTCGGTGCGGAATGTGGTGCCGGCGTTGCGTGTGGAGTTCAGCACGATGAAGTCGGCATTCTTCTTCCTGCGTTTCTTCTCGGCATTGGCTTCCTCGTCGTTGGTTTCCAGGGCAAAAGCCACGATGCGCTGGCGGCTCTGCTTCATCTGTCCAAGGGCTGCTGCGATGTCGTGGGTGGGAGCCAGGGTGAGCACCAGGTCGTCCTTCTCGCGCTTGATCTTCCTGTCGGCAACAACGGCAGGACGGAAGTCGGCTACTGCCGCACAGAGGATGGCTGCATCACAGCCTGTAAACTCATGGGTGGCAGCCTCGTACATCTCTTCGCAGCTCTCCACATCGATGCGTCTGATGTCGTTGTCGCATTGCAGCGCCACGGGGCCTGCTATCAGCGTGACGTGGGCGCCTCGCTTTCTGCATTCCTCGGCAAGGGCGAATCCCATCTTGCCCGATGAGTAGTTGCCGATAAATCTTACGGGGTCTATCTTCTCGTAGGTAGGACCGGCAGTGATCATGATGTTCTTGCCACTGAGGTCCTGCTGCTGTTGTTCATCGAAGTAACGGTCCAGGCTGTCGACGATGATCTCGGGTTCCTCCATGCGTCCCTTGCCCTCCAGTCCGCTTGCCAGGAATCCGGAGGCTGGCTCGATGATTCTGTTGCCGTAGCTCAGGAGTGTCTGCATGTTGTGCTGGGTGGACGGATGTCTGTACATGTCGAGATCCATGGCTGGAGCGATGAAGACAGGGGCCTTCATCGACAGATAGGTAGTGATGAGCATGTTGTCGGCGATGCCGTTTGCCATCTTTCCCATTGTGGCAGCCGTACAGGGCGCAATGAGCATGGCGTCAGCCCAGAGGCCGAGGTCGACATGCGAGTTCCATGTACCGTCTCTCTGCGAGAAGAACTCGCTGACAACGGGTTTGTGGGTAAGGGCAGAGAGCGTGATGGGAGTGATGAACTCCTTGCCGGCAGGTGTGATGACAACCTGCACTTCGGCTCCTCGCTTGATGAGGCCTCTTATGATGAGGCAAGATTTATAGGCAGCTATCGAGCCTGTGATGCCCAGTACTATTTTCTTTCCTTTAAGACTCATTTTTCTGATTTGAACATTTGATGGTTGAACCTTCGCTGGAAGGGACCTTTCTTAACTCCTTGAAAAACAACTCGTCCAGCGAAAGTTGAGAACATGACTTTATCTTTTGTTGAACTCCCTAAGACGGATGCGGGTAAGCACCTGCTTGGTGTTGTAGGTAAAGTCGCTGCCCAATACCCATGTGTAGTAGCCTGGATCTTTGTGCAGGATTTCTGCCACGTCCCAGCCTTTGTATTTGCCAAAGTTGAACACCTCATGCTTGCGTGGATTTCCCTGTTCGTCGGTAAGCACGTTGCCCTGAGCATCTTTCAGCTCCTGCCAGATGATGCGGCCGGCAAAGTCTACGTTGTCGTTCTGCATGGAGAACTTGGCCAGCTCGTCCATGTCATTGTTGAGCACACGCTCTGGCTCTTCCTGTACTCCAGGAGCATATTTGTCCAGCTCGCCCATGAGCACGCGGTAAGTAGCCTCGGTGTCCTGGTCGGCACGGTGGGCCTCAAAGTCTTCCTCCATCTTTCTTCCGCAGTAGAACTTGTAGGCGGCAGCAAGATTGCGGCGTTCCATCTTCATAAAGATGGTCTGCGCATCTATCAGGCGGCACTTGTTGAAGTCGAAGTCGATGCCTGCACGCAGAAATTCCTCGGCGAGCATAGGCACGTCGAAACGGTTGGAGTTGTAGCCTGCAAAGTCGCATCCCTCAAACTCCTTCTGCAAGTTGGCTGCCAGCTGCTTGAATGTAGGTGCGTTTTTCACATCCTCGTCGCTGATGCCGGTAAGGGCGACGACTTCTTCGGGTATAGGCATTCCGGGGTTTACGTAGAGATTCTTACGAGTCTCGCTACCGTCGGGCATGACCTTGATATACGACATCTGGATGATACGGTCTTTAACCATATCAAGCCCCGTAGTCTCCAGGTCGAAGACTACTAAGGGCTTTTTAAGATTTAATTTCATTATATGTTTTTATTATTTTAGTCGTTGAGCAACATTGGCATAATCAGCATCAGCACGTCCTCGTCCTCAGGCTGCTCGGCAGGAACGATAATGCCGGCACGACTTGGGTCTGCCAACATGATGACAACCTGGTCGCTGTTCAGATTGCTCAGAACCTCCATGAGGCTGCTGCCCTTGAAACCGATGCTCATAGGTGCGCCGGTGTACTCGCAAGAGAGCTGTTCCTTAGCTGATGTGGCGAAGTCGATATCCTCGGAAGATACTTCGAAGTGGCCATTCTCCATGTGCAGACGAACCAACTGGCTGCTCTCGCTGGCGAAGGGGAGCACACGGCGCAAGGCGCTGAGAAGGGCACGGCGGTCTACTGTGGTCTGACTTGGATTGTCGGTAGGAATCACTGAGTTGTAGTTAGGATATCTTCCGTCTATCAGTCGGCAGTTAAGTACTCCGTCGTTGTATTTGATCTCGGCATTTCTGTCGTCGAACTTTATAAGCACGTCACCGCCGTCCTTGGTAAGAATGTTCTTCAGCAGGTTGGCTGGTTTCTTGGGAAGATTGAACGAAGCAGGAGTCTCGCTTGTGATAGAGAAGTTCTTGTTGCGTACCAACTTATGGCCGTCGCTTGCTACAATGGCGAGTGCGTCGGGGGTTAAATCGAAGTACACACCGTTCATAATAGGTCTCAACTCGTCGTTGGCTGTGGCAAACAGGCTTCTGGAGATGTTGTCGATCAGGACGGTGGCAGGTATTATGATAGAATTGGCTGCATCGGTCATGCTCTGTGTGCGAGGATAGTCCTCAGCACTCTGCGCTGTGAAGTTGTACAAACCGTTCTGGTAAACGATTTTCACGGCGTAGCTGTCGGGGGTCACGTCCAGGGTGAGAGGCTGCTCTGGCAACTCTTTCAGTGCGTCGAGAATCACCTTGTTGGGGATGCAGAATTCGCCTTCTCCCTCACATTCAGTCAGGTCGATGACGCTTTTGATCACGTTGTCACTGTCGCTTGCTGTGATGGTCATCACATTGTTAGCAACCTGGAAAAGGAAGCAATCGAGGATGGGCAAGGAATTCTTGCTGCTGATTACTTTCGCAAGCATGTTGAGCTTGCTGCTCAAGGCAGAGCTTGATAAAACAAATCTCATGAGTGTTTATAATTTTGTTTATGTTCTACATTTCTTTTCTTACTGACCACAAAAATACAAAAAATATCGATGACGTACAAAAAAATCGATAAAAAGTTTCAGTTTATGAACTATTTTTAGTAATTTCGCAGTCTAAAGAGAAAACTTTCTTCATCTTTCACCTCTGTTGTGAGTTGCGGGTGTGAATAGTTTCTCGAGAGGAAAGTTTAAGTATCATTATTCAAACATTATTATAATATGGAATTACAAGGAAAGGTTATTGCCGTTTTGCCTGAAAGAAGCGGTGTCTCTGCAAGAGGTGAGTGGAAATCACAGTCGTTTGTCATTGAGACTCATGAGCAGTATCCCAAGAAGTTGGTTTTCGATGTCTTCGGAGCTGAACGCTTGGCACAGTTTAATATTCAGAGCGGCGAAGAGATCTTGGTATCCTTTGATATCGATGCTCACGAATATAATGGCCGCTGGTTTAATAATATTCGTGCATGGAATGTTCAGCACGTAGATCCTAATACTGTTGCTGCCATGGCTGGCGGAATGCAGCCAGCTGGTGCTCCGTTCCCACCAGCAGGTGCTCCTGTAGCAGCTGCTCCTGCAGCTGGAGCCACTGCTCCTTTCCCTCCAGCTTCTGCTGCTCCTGCAGCTTCTGCTGAGACAGGCAGTGCAGACGATCTTCCATTCTAAAAGTAATGAGTCCACTTGATAAAGTCGAAAATCGTATTTTTTTGTCTTTGTAACATATTGACAATTAATAGCTGATTTTCGTAAAAATGACTTTTTCAAGTGGACTCAGTTGATTTAATAATTGCGAGCTTCTATTTGGAAGTAGCTCTGTGGATGGTTGCAAACAGGGCAAACCTCAGGAGCCTGCTTGCCAACTACGATGTGCCCGCAGTTGGAGCACTGCCAGATGCAGTCGCCGTCGCGCGAGAACACCACTTTGTCCTCTACGTTCTTCAGTAATTTGCGATAGCGCTCCTCATGGTGCTTTTCTATCTCTGCCACCATCTCAAACTTGGCAGCGATTTCTTCGAATCCTTCTGCATGAGCCTCTTCTGCCATGCGCTTGTACATATCGGTCCACTCGCTGTTCTCACCCTCGGCTGCTGCCAAGAGGTTCTCGGCTGTGCTCTTTATCTCGCCGCCTATGAGGTACTTGAACCACAGTTTGGCGTGTTCCTTCTCGTTGGCTGCTGTCTCCTCAAAAATGTTGGCTATTTGCACATAACCATCTTTCTTGGCCTTGCTGGCAAAGTAGGTGTACTTGTTGCGGGCCTGCGATTCGCCTGCGAATGCTTCCCACAAATTCTTCTCGGTTTTGGTTCCTTTCAGTTCTTTCATGATGTCTTTGTTTTTAATGTTAATAATTTTGAGTTATATTGCTAATAATCTTAGCAGCGTATCTTACAACTCGTGTCTGCAAAGATATTGTAATAATTCCAAAGAAGCAAGTTTATGAACGCTTTTTTGCTTTCAGTTATGAAAGTTTAACAGTATGAACTTTACAGGCAGAAAAGTTAAGAGAAGTTAGCGGAAGTCTCAGTCTTTCAGGATCTTCCTTCTTTCGAAGAACTGGCGTGAGGCAAGGAAGAAGAGGATTACAGAAACGGCATTCTCGGCAGCCACCATCCAGAAGGTGGCAGTGTATCCAAAGTGTTCGGCAACGATTCCGCCCAACAGACATCCTATGCCGAAGCCAAGGTCCCATCCCGTAAGAATACTGCTGTTGGCAGTGCCTCGCTGGTCGTGTCGTGCCACGTGGACAAACATGTTGAGGAAGGCAGGGTAGAGATGCCCGTTGCCCAGTCCGATAAGGATGGCAGAGAGGTAATATGCCACTGGATGGGGAATGGCCACAAAGAGGGTGAAGCCAACGAGTGAAATGAGCATTCCCTCGGCTGCATTCTGTGTCAACTTGCCTTGGCTGAGGGCTTTACGGCCCTGCAGACGAGAACTGAAAAGACCCATAGAGAGAAGGGCAAAATAAGTGCCTGTTCCTCCTGTGATGGACAAAACCTCCTTGCTGTAGATGGCGAGATAGTTGCTCAATACGCCCCAGCAGAAGCCAAACATGGCGATATTGATGGCGAGGAGCCATGCACGGGTGAGGAAGAAGCGGTCGAGCGACAATTTCTCTTTGTTGCGAATGATGTCTTTTTCGGGCAACCGGATAGTCCAGGCGATGAGCACTGCACTTATCGCTACGACGAAAGCTATCCAGAAGAGTATCATGTAGCTGTCTACCATGTTGTGCAGATAGATGCCGATGGATGGAGCTATCGCCATGGCGAAGTTGTTGCTGAGACCATAAAGCCCGATGCCTTCGTTTCGCCGGCTGGAAGGCAGCACGTCGATGGCGCAGGTGCTGTTGGCTACGGTGACGGCTCCGAAGGGTCCGCCATGCAATGTTCGGCATATGGCAAACATGAGGATTGTGCCTGCTGCTATGTATCCGGCAAAGAAGACGGCAAAGCCCGAAAGGCACAGCATGAGCACTTTCTTGCGCGAGAAACTGTCTACCACATAGCCGCAAAATGGGCGCACGATAAGGGCTGCCACGGTGTAGCCGCTCAGTACGATGCCTATGGTGTCTTTGGTGGCTCCAAAAGTTTCGCTCAGATAGAGGGGCAGGAGCGGGGTGAGGAGATAGAAGGCGAAGTACAACAGAAAGTTTGTTGTCATCACCTTGATGTAATTGACATTCCAGAGTTTCTCTTTGCTATTCATTGTTATTATAGATTAGACTTTTGTTCTTCGAGCCAGGCATCGATAATCTGTCGGGCAATGGAGAGTTTTTCGGGAATGGTGGGCAGATTGTACTTGGTAAACCACTTGCCGCGTGAGAGTTCTTCTTTCTGCAGATGGATTTCTCCATCTACATAGTCGGCGGTGAAGCCTACCATCAACCCGCTGGGATATGGCCAGGGCTGAGAACCGAAATACTTCAAGTGGTTGATGGTGAGTCCTGTCTCTTCCATCACTTCACGGTGTACGGCTTGCTCAAGGGTTTCGCCTGTCTCGACAAAGCCAGCCACCAGTCCATAGAAGTCGCTCTTGAAGTTGCGGGCATGTACCAGAAGGACTTCCTCTCCCCTGCGTATGAGGACGATGATGGCAGTGGCGAGCGAGGGCCATACCGACTTGCCGCATTGAGTGCATTTCTTGCTGATATCGGTCGACATCTTCATGGGTGCTCCGCATATTCCGCAGAACTGTGTGTTCTGGTCCCAGTAGATGAGTTCATGGCATTTTCCTGCCTTGAGGTACAGGTCTCTGCTCAGTTTGTAGTAACTGGGACGGAGTCCGCACATCTCATAGTTGGGATTGTCGGTGACAGGGGTGTCGATGGTGAAAGCCTTTACCTCGGTTCCATCTTCCATCGGACTGATGTTGAGGACATGAGTCCAGGGCTTGAGTTCTATCGGACTCTCTTCAGAGCAGGGAATGGTGCAGCTTCCGTCTGCCTGTTTCTGCAGCAAGAGGTCGGTCTTGCAAAATATAAACCAATAGGTCATTTCTTTATTTATTCTTTATGTTGAGATTCTTTCTTTGAACTTTAGCAAGTTCAGAAGTTGTTCGTTTTTGGGGAAAGTTAATTTTCGGGAAGTTATAGAAGTTAAAGAAGTTATCACTCCCTTCGGTCGTTCAGAAGTTAAAGCCAATAGCTTTGGAGGGAATGTTTAATGTTTAATGTTTAATTTCAAGTCCACTAAAGCATTTGTCTTAACTCCTTAACTCCTTAACTCCTTAACTCCTTAACTTCTTAACTCCTTAACTTCTTAACTCCTTAACTCCTTAACTCCTCGAGTGAGTTTATTTCTTTTTGAAGAGCAGTTCGAAGTCGCGCTCTGCAGCAGGCTTTACCCATTCTTCGGGAACGAATCGCCAGTTGTTGTTGGGCTTGGCGTCTACGGTGCCCATTTTCTCTATTTCCTGCATCAGATAGTAGCGCTGGTCGCGCTCGCTTCGCCAGATGATACGTGATTCAAGACTGTCCTTTGGAATGCCTGCGCCACGTGTGAGCAGCTCTCCTCCGCCATTTCCCCGATAACTGTTAACAGCCACCTTGTACCATTTGTTCTCATCGAAAGGCTCGCCGTTGCTCATGCCAAGGATGCGTACTTTTTCTCCATCGGGCTTGGTGACGTCCACTTCGTAGTCGATGCCTGCTGCGCTGTCGAAGTTGAACGAGAAATTCTTGAAGCCTAAGCGCTGTTGGTCGCCTTGCGTCTGGTGGTCGAGCAACAGGAGATGGTCATCGGGACTCTTCATCGTGTTGACCCACAGGTCGTAGCTCATCTCCAAGTGGCGGCGTATCTCCTTGCCTGTGAGGCGCATTACGTAGAGTTGGTTCTCGTATTTATAGAGCTTGAACATATCGCTCACGCGGATAGGGCCTGCCTGTATGGAGGAGTTGAACTGCAGAGGAGCATTGAAGGCAATGTCGGCATGGGTAATCTGCAACTCCAGATTGAGGATGAAGTCGTTGAAGGCGCTGCTTCCGAAGTAGGAGTCGCGGCTGTAGATGGTGTTCTTGAATGTGCCAATCTGCTTGCTTACATACTTGTCTACCTCGGCTATCTGTGGTTCGAAAATCTTCAGCATCTTCTCATCGACAGGACAATCTGTCACATCGGCTATTTTTCCCTCCACACTCTTGTTCTGCAGGATGTGACGTTTCTTGCCATGCAACTGGTGTTCGTCTATGGTTACCGTAATCTCTGCATCTGCCACACTCATGGCATTGTTGGCAGGATCGAGGCAAACCACCTGCTTGCCAGCTACATTGGTGATGGTTTCGGCATGGCGTGTGTGGTCGTGACCAAAGAGTACCAAGTCGAATCCCGGAACCTCGCGTGCCACCTTCATAGAGGCGTCCTCGTCGTATTCGGGTGTCTGGATGCCTCCTTCCTTACCGCTATGGAAGAGTCCTATCACTACATCGGGCTGTTCGTTTTGCTGTATGTATTCCATCCACTGGCGTGCGCTCGTCACCATATTCTCGAAACGCATGCCGCTCCATAGGTTCTCGGTGAGCCAGTTGGGGATGGCTGGAGTGATCATGCCCAAGATGGCGATTCTTATTCCCTCACGTTCCAGTATGACATAGGGTTTGACGTAAGGCTTGCCGGTCTTGGTATTGATGATATTGGCTCCTAAGACAGGGCATTTCAGTTCGCCCACCCACTTGTCGTAGACGGCGTGTCCTGTCTCTACATCATGGTTGCCGAAGGTTTCGGCATCGTATTTCATGTAATTGAGTACGTCAGAAGCCACGTTGCGAGCCTTGGTATTGATGTAGTTGTAATAGTAGCAGGTGGGTTGTCCCTGCAGCAGGTCGCCATTGTCGAGCAAGATGAGTCGGTCGTTGTATTCTTGTCTCAGCGAGTCGACATACGACGACACCCTTGCCAGCGAACCCGCCTTGGGCTTGCGGTTGATAAAGTCGTATGGGAAGAAACAGCCGTGAACGTCGCTGGTTTCTACAACTCTGATTTTAATGGTTTTCTGTTGTGCCATAGCTTGAGAATTGAATGTGAGCGCCAGGAACAGCGCTGTCAGAATTTGTTTCATAATCTGCCATTTTTTGTTTTACAGTGCAAAATTACAAAAAAGAAGTCAAACAGGCATACTTTTTGTTAGAGAAAAGTTATTAAAATAAATATGGAGGACAAAAGAATATGGCATTCGTAGATTATTACAAGATTTTGGGTGTTGACAAGAATATACCACAGAATGATGTGCGCGCGGCTTATCGCAAGCGTGCCAAACAGTTTCATCCCGACCTGCATCCTAATGACCCTAAGGCAAAGGCTAAGTTCCAGGCGCTCAATGAGGCATACGATGTGATTTCCGATCCTGACAAGCGAGCCAAATACGATAAGTATGGTGAGCAGTGGAAGAATGCTGCTGCCTACGAGCAGGCTGGCGGGGCAGGAGGCTTCGGAGGCTTTGGCGGAGCTGGAGGCTCAGCTGGAGGAAATCCTTTCGAGGGCTTCGACTTCAGCAATTTTGGTTCGGGCGGTAGTGGATTCAGCAGTTTCTTCGAGAACCTGTTTGGCGGTGGCGCTCGTCGCCGTTCTGGAGGTGCAGGCTTTGATGGCTTTGGTGGCGGAACGGAATATGGCTCGCAGAATATGCGTCAAAGCACAGGAGAAATGCAGATGAACGTAAACATCGATATGTATACGGCCTTGCTGGGTGGCGAGGGTATTATCAGATTGAGCAATGGTTCGAAAATCAAACTCAAGATTAAGCCTGGAACGCAGAACGGAACCAAGGTTCGGGTTCGTGGAAAAGGATGCGACCGTGGTGATGGAACATTTGGCGATTTGATGATTACATACAACGTGAAGTTGCCAACCACGCTGAATGACAGACAGAAAGAGCTGTTGCGCCAAATGAAAGAGGCATAATAATACGACAAAGAGAGTATCATAAGTAGTGTTCTGCTTGTGGTACGCTCTTTTTGTTTTTAAATTCAACTTCCCCGTTTGCGAATTTTGAGAAATAGCAAACATGCTACTTGAGTTAAATTTGCTTAATCTATTTTGCTGTTTGCCGGAAAATATATAACTTTGGAGGTCAAACAAATAGAAAAATATGAATTACAAGATACGGATAGCAGCATGGATGCTGTTTTTTATACCCCTGTCGGCAGGAGCTCAGAAGATTTCATTAGGCTCCTGCACCACCAAGGACGGAGGACAGTATAAAGGCGAAATGGTCAGTGGAAAGCCACAGGGAAAGGGAGCTACTGTGTTCCCAAATGGCGATACCTATGAGGGCAATTACCTCAAAGGCAAGCGAGAGGGCTATGGCGTTTATACTTTCTCTGACGGCGAGAAGTATGAAGGCCAGTGGATGCAGGACCAGCAGCACGGCAAGGGTACTTTCTATTTCCAAAACAATAATAAATACGTAGGACTCTGGTTCCGTGACTATCAGCACGGACATGGCATCATGTACTATTACAATGGTGACAAATATGACGGCGACTGGTATAAGGACAAGCGACAGGGCAGAGGAACCTATACCTATGCCGGAGGGGCATATTATCGTGGACAGTGGATGAACGACATGAAGAATGGTACAGGTTTCTTCAACTGGGGAGACGGAACCACCTACGAAGGCAGTTGGGTGGACAACCAACGCTCTGGGAAGGGAACCTTCAAATATGCTGATGGCGACATATATATAGGCGACTGGAAAGACGACATACAGGATGGAAAAGGAATATATAAGTTCCATAATGGTGATGTCTACGAAGGCGATTATGTACAGGGCGAGCGTACGGGCGAAGGCATCTTCCGCGCAGCCAATGGCTCAAAGTACACAGGACAGTTCAACGACGGACAGCGCTCGGGTCAGGGAACCTTTGTATGGAAGAATGGCGACATGTATGTAGGTTCATGGATGGACGATGTACAGAACGGAAGAGGCAAACTGACAAAGAAGAATGGCGATGTCTTCGAGGGGGACTTCAAAAAGGGATTGGTAGACGGCGAGGTGATTATTCACTATGCAAATGGAAATCGCTTTAAGGGAGTGTATCGTGGAGGACGTCGTGAAGGCTTCTGTATCGAGGAGACGAAAGACGGAAAGCGCTTTGAGGGAACTTATCGTGCCGACAGGCGTGATGGAAAGTTTGTAGAGAAAGACCGCAACGGGCAGGTTACTGCAAAAGGCTATTACGAGAACGGAAAGCGATTTGAGGAATAAAATCAGAAAGCCATCGCCTTTAATAGATGAGTCGACGCTGTCATCATAGATGAGTCGAACAAGTATCATATTATGGCAGAGATGCCTATCTATATAAAAGGTGGAGATGCCTATCTATATATATAATATATAAAAGGTGTAGCCCTCCAAGGCTGTAGGCTATAACTTCTAACGACCGTAGGAAGAGATAGATTCTTTAATTTCTATAACTTTTGAACCCAGCGGAAGTTGAGCAAAATAATAACAAGCAAATATCAGACACAAAATAGTAACTTTCAATATTTTAAACGATATGGTAGTAGATACATTAGACAATCTGGAGAAATATGTTTCTCTGAATCCTCTTTTCGAGGAAGTAGTGAAGTTCATCAAGGAAAATGATCTGAACAAGTTGGAGGCAGGCAAGCACTTCATCAAGGATAAAGACTTGTTTGTAAACATCACTACAGCTCACGGAAAGACTGCTGACGAGGCTGTTTTTGAGACACACAAGAATATGCTCGACATACAGATACCACTCGACAATAATGAGACTTATGGATATCTGCCTCTTACCGACCTGCCAGAAGCAGAGTACAACGCAGAGAAGGATGTCACAAAATATCCAGGTGCAAAGGCAGAGACTTATGTAAACTGCAAGCCAGGCGAGTTTGCCATCTTCTGGCCACAGGACGGTCATCAGCCATGCATCGGTGAAGGTGATATTCACAAAGCTATATTCAAGGTGAAGGCTTAGTTGCTCGCAACAATTTTCTTTTAACCTTCAACTTTCAACTTTAAATAATCTATTATGGCAACAAAGAAGACTACCACTCCCGCCAAAGGAGTAAAGGCAAAAACAAAAAAGACTGTACAGCCCAAGCATATCGGACTGGTGAAGAACGACCCCTATCTGGAACCCTATGAGGACGCCATACGAGGCAGGCACGAACATGCTTTGTGGAAGTTGGGACAGCTGACACATAATGGCAAGAAGACACTCAACGACTTCGCCAATGGCTACGACTATTTCGGGCTGCACAAAACAGCCCGTGGATGGGTGTTCCGTGAGTGGGCTCCCAATGCTACTGAGATATATCTGATAGGCGAGTTCAACGACTGGAAGGAATGCCCCAAGTACAAGGCAAAGCGTATCAGCGGTACAGGCAACTGGGAACTGAAACTATCAGAGAAAGCCATCAAGCATGGTGACCTTTACAAGATGAAGGTTCACTGGCAGGGTGGAGAAGGTGAGCGAATTCCTGCATGGGCGCAGCGTGTGGTACAGGACGAGCAGACCAAGATATTCTCGGCTCAGGTTTGGAATCCTGAGCCTTACACCTGGAAGAAAAAGTCTTTCAGACCTAATACATCGCCTCTGCTTATCTACGAATGCCACATCGGTATGGGACAGGATGCAGAAAAGGTGGGAACTTATACTGAGTTTAAGGAGAAGGTTCTGCCACGCATCATTGCCGATGGTTATAACTGTATACAGATCATGGCCATTCAGGAACATCCTTACTATGGTTCCTTTGGCTATCATGTGAGCAGTTTCTTTGCTGCCAGCAGTCGTTTCGGAACTCCCGAGGAGCTGAAGTCACTCATTGATACTGCCCATCAGAACGGAATTGCTGTCATCATGGATATCGTGCACTCGCATGCAGTAAAGAATGAGGTTGAGGGATTGGGCAATCTGGCTGGCGACCCCAACCAATACTTCTATCCTGGCGACCGGCATGAGCATCCGGCATGGGACAGCCTGTGCTTCGACTATGGAAAGGACGAGGTAATACACTTCCTGTTGAGCAACTGTAAGTACTGGCTCGCAGAATTCCACTTCGACGGATTCCGTTTTGACGGAGTGACTTCCATGCTCTATTATTCGCACGGACTCGGAGAGGCCTTTATGGGATATGGCGACTATTTCAACGGACACGAGGATGACAACGCCATCTGTTATCTTACCCTCGCCAATCTGCTGATTCACGAGGTGAACAAGCATGCCATTACCATTGCCGAAGAGGTGAGCGGAATGCCAGGACTGGCAGCAAAGTTTACAGATGGAGGTTATGGCTTCGATTACCGAATGGCGATGAACATCCCAGACTACTGGATAAAGACCATCAAGGAACTGCCCGATGAGGCTTGGAAACCAAGCAGCATCTTTTGGGAAGTGAAGAACCGCCGTGCTGACGAAAAGACAATATCCTATTGCGAGAGCCACGACCAAGCTTTGGTGGGCGACAAGACCATTATCTTCAGACTCATCGATGCTGACATGTACTGGCATTTCAAGAAGGGAGATGAAAACGACATGGCACATCGAGGAATTGCCCTGCATAAGATGATAAGACTCGTGACAGCTTCTACCATCAATGGAGGCTATCTCAACTTCATGGGCAACGAGTTCGGACATCCTGAGTGGATTGATTTCCCTCGTGAGGGCAACGGATGGAGCTACAAGTATGCACGCAGGCAGTGGAACCTGGTCGACAACAAGGAACTGTGCTACTGCTACTTGGGTGATTTTGATAAGGCAATGATCAAAACCATCAAAAGTGAGAAAAACTTCAATAAGACACCGGTGCAGGAGATATGGCACAACGACGGCGACCAGGTGTTGGCATATATGAGAGGTGACCTTCTTTTTGTGTTCAACTTCTCGCCAACGCGCTCGTTTACAGACTATGGCTTTCTTGTACCAACAGGTGCTTACAGCATAGTGCTTGATACCGACAACAAGGAGTTTGGAGGAAATGGGCTCAATGATGATTCCATGACTCACCTCACCACCTACGATCCTCTTTATGTGGGCGACCGTAAGGAGTGGCTCAAGCTCTATCTGCCTGCACGCTCGGCCTTGGTGTTGAAGAAAAATTAAGATAGAAATTTGAAAAGAATGAGAAATAAAAAGAATAGCATGGTGGAGATGCGCTTCACCATGGCTATTGTCTTTATATCGTTTACATACCTTTACCTGGATTGTTTTCAGGATGATGTGTTGGCAGTAGCACAATATGTGCTTTCGAAAGGAATGACGACCTACAGCTATGTACTGGCACCCATTCTCCTTACGTTGGCATTGTTTCTACTGCAGATGGGTGTGTGTACCCTTACACAGGTAAAGCGTCGCTTCCATGCCTTGACTTATTTCCCATCGATGCTGATGCTTACAGTATTGACCGATATTCCGGTCGACTTTGATGAGCATCATAGTTTGGGAGCCTGGTGGTGGATAATCCCTTTGCTGCTCGCGCTATGGGGGACAGGCATGTGGGTGGCAAGACAGGTGGAACCTTTCGAGCCTTTGCCTCATAATGAAGGTTGGTTTACAAAACTCACTTGGCAAAACCTGTTGCAGCTTTTGGTTATGATGCTGCTCACCATTCTCGTGGCCAACAACGACAGGGTGTTCCATGAGCGTATGAAGATGGAACGGTTCATGAAAGAAGGCAAGTATGATCAGGCTTTGAAGGTGGGACACAAGTCGCAGGACGCCGACTCTTCGCTGACCATGTTGCGTATAGCTTGTCTGCATCGCTGCGGAAGCATGGGAGAGCATCTGTTCGAATATCCGCTCATGGGAGGAAGCAAGGCGATGATTCCTGATGGTGTTACTGTCAAGGCAATGATGTGGCAAACGCCACGCTGGATGAGACAAAACAAGACCGCAGGAAACAAACTGCGTATGCCTAAGGACTATCTGTTGTGCGGATTGTTGCTCGACAAGAATCTCGACCGCTTTGTGGCAGAGATAAAACGCACCTATATTGCCGACAGTATTCCTTTGCCAAAGCACTATAAAGAGGCTCTTGTCCTCTATGTGCACAGGCGTACTCATCCTATGGTAGTGCTGCACGATGATGTGATGGAGGCCGACTTCCAGGACTATCAGGCTTTGGAACATAAGTTTGCTGATGCTATGCAGACGCAGGCTGCCTTGCGAGATACATATGGAAATACATATTGGTATTATTATCAGTATGGCAATAGGTAAGTAATTAGAACTAAATATTTGATGAGAAGATTGATAATATTGAGAAGATTGACAAGACTCAAGAAGTTCGTATGTATGCTGTGTCTGCTGACAGGTATGGCATGGCTCTATGTGCAGCCTGTGCAGGCACAGAAGAAGGAGATTGCTGCAGCTAAAGATTTGGTCAAGGCCGGGAAAAAACTCGACCAAGCACAGCAGAATATGGAAAAACTGTTGCTCGATTCTGCCAACCGTACCAACCGTAAGATATGGGCTGTGCTCTACGATGCCGTGAGGAAACAATATGAGCAGGGCAATGAGCAGTTGTATCTGAAACAGAAATATGATACGGCGAAATTGTTCAGTCTGACTCGTCAGCTTTTTGTCATAGCCGAGGGAATCGACTCGGTAGAAAGCATACCCAACCGTAAAGGAAAGGTGGAGATAGAATCAAGGAAGGGACATGCCGAATATCTCAACCAGATACGTCCCAACCTATACAATGGCGGTAGTTGGTTTGTGCGTAAGCAGAACTATGCCGAGGCTTACAGGTTCTTCGACAAATATATCTCGTGCGCGCATATTCCTCTCTTCGAAGGTTACGATTATCAGCAGCATGACAAATATCTGCCTTCAGCGGCTTACTGGGCTGTGTATTGTGGATACAAGATGAAGAATCCCAAGGCAACACTTCATCACTCTTATGAAGCCCTGAAAGATACGGCTCACTACGACTATATGCTCCAGTTCTTGGCAGAGACCTATAAACTGGAGAAAGATACGGTCCGTTATCTGCAGACTCTTGAGGAAGGATTCGAGCATGCACCTAAGTTCCCGTTCTTCTTCCCACGACTCATTGAGTATTATACGAAGCAGAACCAACTTGATTCGGCAATGGCTGTAGTAGACAAGGCTTTGCAGGTTGATGCTGAGAGCGGACTATATCTTTTCACTAAAAGCACAATTTTGCTTAATCAGGGAAAAAACAAAGAAAGCCTTGAGTTGAGTAACAAACTGATACAGCGCAATGACAGTATTGCCGAGGTGTATTACAATGCCGGATTGGCTTACTTCAATATGGCGGTGGAGCTCGACAAAAATACACATCTGTCGCGCAAAAGCCATCAGGAGACAACTGGTTATTACCAAAAAGCTTTGCCCTATTTAGAGAAATTTCGTAAAATGGAGCCTGGTGCTCAGGAAAAATGGGCTTTGCCCCTGTATACAATTTACCTCAATCTGAACAAGGGAAAGGAGTTTGATGAAATCGACCGACTGATGAAATCGAAGGGATGATGTCATCATTTATTTTCATTCAACACATTAGAATATTTAAAATGAAATCAATATTAGATAAAATGGGGATAACCCCTAATGCCATGCAGCAAGATGCAATGCATGCCTTGTTACGAAGTGACAAAGACGTGGTGGTGCTTTCGCCTACGGGAAGTGGAAAGACCCTGGCCTATCTCTTGCCCCTTACCCAACTGGTGGATGCTGGCGATGATATGCCGCAGGCTATTGTGGTTACACCAGGAAGAGAACTTGCCCTGCAGTCGGCTACTGTTCTCAAGGATATGGGAAGTGGTCTGCGTGCCATGGCTTGCTATGGAGGCAGAATGACGATGGATGAACATAGGGTGATGCGTCAGGTAAGACCGCAGATCATTTTCGGTACACCAGGACGTCTCAACGATCATCTGGATAAAGGAAACCTTTCTGCCGAGCATGTCAAGTATCTCGTTATCGATGAGTTTGATAAATGTTTAGAGATGGGCTTTCAGGACGAGATGAGCAGACTCTTGCAATCCTTGCCACATCTGGAACGGCGTATCCTGCTTTCTGCTACAGAGGCTGAAGCCATCCCGCAGTTTGTGCATATGGGAAGGGTAGAGAAGGTTGACTATCGGCTGGATGACGAGCAGGTTCCTGAGCGTGTACATATATATAAGGTAAGGAGTGAGCAGAAAGACAAGCTTGAGGCTTTGTCGAAGTTACTTCGCAGCTTTGGAGATGAAAGCAGTATTGTATTCCTCAACTATCGAGACAGTGTGGAGCGTACTGACCAGTTTTTGCGTCAGGAAGGCTTTTCTACCTCCTGCTTCCATGGAGGTATGGAACAGAAGATGCGTGAGGATGCGCTTTACAAGTTCAGCAATGGCAGTGCCAACATTTTTGTAAGCACCGATTTGGCTTCGCGTGGACTTGATATTCCTAATATCGACAATATCGTTCACTATCATCTTCCCGAGAGCGAGGACGGATACATACACCGTGTGGGAAGAACTGCACGATGGGAGTCGAAAGGTAAAGCCTATTTCCTGTTGGGACCTACAGAAAGCATTCCTGAGTATGTTGATGCTGAGGTGGAAGATTATGAGATTCCGGCCGAACTGCCTGCGCCTGCTCTTCCACGAATGGCAACGCTCTATATCGGCAAGGGCAAGAAAGACAAGATAAGCAAGGGCGATATTGTAGGTTTCCTCTGTAAAAAAGGAGGTCTTACGACTACAGAGATTGGAAAGATAGACGTAAAAGAAAGATATGCCTATGTTGCTGTGGCACGTCCACGCCTCAGACAGGTGCTCCGACAAGTAGCAGGCGAGAAGATTAAAGGCATCAGGACAGTTGTAGAAGAAGTGAGGTAAACTGCATGAATATGCATGCTTTTTTAGAAACGGAGTGATAAATTGTTAGTTTTTTGCTCAAAATGCTAAAAATGTGCAGAAATATTTGGTAGTTTCAAATATTAATTGTAATTTCGCCGATGTATTTTTCCAATAAAGGAGAACATTACACTAAAACTTAAATAAACAACAGATGAAGAAGTACAATTTTAATGCAGGTCCATCAATGCTTCCACGCGAAGTGATTGAGAACACAGCTAAGCAGATTTTGGATTTTAATGGTTCTGGTCTTTCATTGATGGAAATCAGCCACCGTGCAAAAGATTTCCAGCCAGTTGTTGACGAGGCAGTCTCCCTTTTCAAGGAACTTCTCGATATACCTGAGGGCTATTCCGTAATCTTCCTTGGTGGTGGTGCCTCGTTACAGTTTATGCAGATTCCTGCTAACTTCCTCATCAAGAAGGCAGCCTACGTTAATTCTGGTACTTGGGCCAAGAAGGCGATGAAAGAGGCTAAGCATTTTGGTGAGGTCGTTGAGATCGCATCATCGTCCGAGGCCAACTTCAGTTATTATCCACAGTTTGAGAACAACGTTCCTGCTGATGCTGATTATTTGCACATCACTTCCAACAATACTATATATGGTACTGAGTTGCGTCGTGATCCTGATGTTGCGGTCCCACTGATTGCGGATATGAGTTCAGATATCATGAGCCGTCCTGTAGACGTTTCCAAGTATACTGCTATCTATGCAGGTGCACAGAAGAATCTTTCTATGGCGGGTGTTACTGTTATAGTTGTCAAGGACGATATGTTGGGTAAGGCTCCACGTGAGTTGCCTACTATGATAGATTATCGTACCCATGTAGACAAGGGAAGTATGTTCAATACACCTCCTGTAGTTCCTATATATTCTTTGATGGAGAATCTTCGCTGGTTGAAAAAGAATGGTGGTGTGGAGGCTGCAGACAAGCGTGCTCATGAACGGGCTGAGGTCTTGTATGCTGAAATTGACCGCAACAAGTTGTTTAAGGGTACTGTTGAAGAAGCTTCTCGTTCTTTGATGAACATCTGTTTCGTAATGAACGATGAGTATGCAGAGTTGGAGAAGCCTTTCTTCGAGTTTGCTACCGAACGTGGTATGGTGGGTATCAAGGGTCACCGTTCAGTGGGTGGTTTCCGTGCAAGTTGCTACAACGCCATGACTATGGAGGGTGTCAACGCACTCGTCAAGGCCATGCAGGATTTTGAGGCACAACATTAATCTAAGTGGAAAATAGATGGTAGGATGTTGCTGTTAGGCAAACTGTCAGATTACAGCATCCTACCTCCTCTTTTATATCTTTATATTCGACTTTCGAATTTTATTATTCAATTATTATTATGAAAGTTTTAGTTGCAACAGAAAAACCTTTTGCAGCAGCTGCTGTAGAGGGTATCAAGAAAGAAATAGAAGGAGCCGGCAATGAGTTGGTTCTGCTTGAGAAATATACAGAGAAAGCGCAACTTCTCGATGCGGTGAAAGACGTAGATGCAATGATCATTCGTTCAGACAAGGCTGATGCCGAGGTTCTCGAGGCAGCCAAAAATCTGAAGATTATTGTTCGTGCTGGTGCTGGTTATGATAATATCGACCTGGCTGCAGCTACTGCCCATCATGTAGTGGCTGAGAATACTCCTGGTCAGAACTCTAATGCGGTGGCAGAGCTTGTTTTCGGCTTGCTCGTTTTTACCGTTCGTAACTTCTATAATGGAAAGGCCGGCTCTGAGTTGAAGGGTAAGAAATTAGGTATCCTTGCTTTTGGTAATGTAGGCCGAAACGTAGCACGTATCGCTAAGGGCTTTGGTATGGAAGTGGCTGCTTATGATGCTTTCTGTCCTGCCGACGTAATAGAGGCTGCTGGTGTTCATGCAGTAAAGAGCCAGGATGAGTTGTTCCAGACTTGCGATATTGTGTCGCTTCATATTCCTGCAACTCCTGAAACGATCAAGAGTATCGATTATAAGACTGTGAATCAGTTGCCAAAGGGTGGTATTCTTATCAATACAGCCCGCAAGGAAGTAATCAATGAACCTGAATTGTTGAAGCTTCTTGCTGAGCGTGAGGACTTGAAGTTTATCACAGACATCAAGCCTGATGCTGATGCCGACTTTGCACAGTTTGAAGGTCGTTATTTCTCTACACCTAAGAAGATGGGAGCGCAGACTGCTGAGGCAAATATCAATGCTGGTATTGCTGCTGCCAAGCAAATCAATGCCTTCTTCAAGGACGGCTGCACAAAGTTCCAGGTAAACAAGTAAACTGATATAGGACTTTGAGATTTGAACACAGAGCAGGATGATTACTTTTTGTAAGGTTGTCATCATGGTTCTTGGTCAAGTCTCAAAGTTTTTTGCGTTTTATAGGATATAAACAATTATGATGTAAGCCCATCTCTTGGGTCTGATGACCGATTGGGTTTTATATTCAAAACCTTAAAGAAAACTATTATGGCAATTATTAAACCTTTCAAGGGAGTGAGACCTCCTAAGGATCTTGTAGAACAGGTGGAGTCTCGTCCATACGATGTCCTCAATTCTGAGGAAGCCCGTGAAGAGGCTGGTGATAATGAGAAGAGTCTTTATCATATCATCAAACCAGAAATCAACTTCGAACCTGGTACCTCTGAGTATGATCCGCGCGTCTATGAAAGTGCGGCTGAAAATTTCAAGAAGTTTCAGGAAAACGGCTGGCTGAAGCAGGACGACAAGGAACAGTATTATATCTATGCGCAGACTATGAACGGCAAGACACAATATGGTCTGGTCGTTGGTGCCTACGTGAATGATTATCTTACAGGTGTTATCAAGAAGCATGAACTTACTCGTCGCGACAAGGAGGAAGACCGCATGAAGCATGTGCGTGTATGCGATGCTAATATCGAACCCGTATTCTTTGCTTATCCCGATAACGCTGTTCTCAACGAGATATTGATGCGCTATGCTGCGACTACACCCGAATATGATTTCATAGCTCCCATTGATGGTTTTCGTCATCAGTTCTGGGTGGTAGGCGACGATAAGGATATTGCTACAATTACGGCTGAGTTTGCCAAGATGCCAAGTCTCTATATTGCCGACGGGCATCATCGTTCTGCTGCTGCCGCACTCGTTGGTGCAGAAAAGGCAAAGCTGAACCCCAATCATACCGGTAAGGAAGAGTACAACTACTTCATGGCAGTTTGTTTCCAGGCCAGTCAGTTGACCATTCTCGACTACAATCGTGTCGTGAAAGACCTGAATGGTCTTACTTCCGATCAGTTCCTTGACAAGTTGACAGAGAACTTCGAGGTCATAGAGATTGACGCAGTCAATGTCAATGTGTCGGGCGAGGAAGAAGGAATACCTTGTTATGAGAAGATGTCTGTTGAGGAGGCTATTGATAAATTTGGATTGGATGTTCTCAAGCCTGCTGCCCTTCACTCTTTCCTCTTGTATCTGGACGGAAAATGGTATGGACTATTTGCCAAGCCAGGAACCTATGATGACAGCGATCCTATCGGGGTGCTGGATGTGGATATTTCTTCCCGATTGATTCTTGACGAAATCTTGGGTATTAAGGATTTGCGTTCCGACAAGCGTATCGATTTCGTTGGAGGTCTTCGTGGTTTAGGTGAGTTGAAGCGTCGTGTAGACAGTGGAGAGATGCGTATGGCTCTTGCCTTGCATCCTGTCACTATGCAACAGATTATGGATATTGCTGACAGTGGAAAGATAATGCCTCCTAAGGCTACATGGTTCGAGCCTAAGTTACGCAGCGGACTCATTATTCACAAACTTAAATAAAGAATACGAATATCAACATTTGTACGGTGATTGACGAATATAAGACTATAACAAATAAAATAGGCGAGGGGACTTACTCTGAAAAACGGAGTAAGTTCCTTGCTTTTTCACATCATGTGGAAACACTTGATGAGGTGAAGGAGATTGTTGCCTCTTACCGCAAGAAGTATTATGATGCCCGACATGTATGCTATGCTTATATGCTTGGGGCAGAGAGGACTGAGTTTCGGGCCAATGATGATGGCGAGCCGAGCAGTACGGCAGGCAAACCAATCTTGGGACAGATTAACAGCAACGACCTTACTGATATCTTGATTATTGTGGTGAGATATTATGGTGGTGTCAACCTGGGAACAGGTGGACTCATTGTGGCATACAAGGCTGCTGCAGCCTTGGCCATAGAAGACTCCGTACAAGAGACAAGACAGGTGGAAGAACTGGTGAAGTATGATTTCCCTTATGTGATGATGAATGATGTGATGCGGGTTGTCAAGGAAATGCAACCCCGTATTGTGAGTCAGGAATATGACAACACCTGTTCTATCACTCTCTCTATCCGTAAATCGGAAGCAGAGACGTTGAGAGGAAGACTCAAGAAACTGTCGTTTGAATAGTTTTTTTTGTAGAGATTCCATTTGATGAAATTTTTTACATAAAAAGAGGCAGTACTTTCTTGACCAAGTAAGTACTGCCTCTTTTTTATATAGTTTTGTCCAAATCAGTGTCTTTGCCAGAGTGTCTCTTATTTTTGGGGGAAGAGGTCTGGACATGTATGTGGTTTACGCTTCTTTTTCCTCCAGCTCTTTCTGCAGGCGGATAATCTCATCGCGATATTGCGCTGCCTGCATGAAGTCAAGGTCTTTGGCAGCTTGTTTCATGAGAGCTGTCGTGTTGGCAATACTCTTCTGCAGTTCCTCTTTGCTCATGCTGCGCACGATAGGATCGGCTGCGAAGGAGGCTCCCTCTGGTTCGATATATACGCGCTGGGCTGCTGTCTTTTGCATACTGGTTGTAGGTTCTGTTTCTTTAGAAGTAGGCAGGGCCGATGTGATAGCCTTCACTATTTGGCGAGGAGTGATGTTGTGGTCGGCATTATACTGTAACTGAATCGTACGGCGGCGAGCTGTCTCATCAATAGTTCGCTGCATACTCTCGGTGATAGTGTCGGCATACATAATGACTTTACCATTGACGTTACGGGCGGCACGTCCTGCTGTCTGGGTAAGAGAGCGGTGGCTTCTTAGGAAGCCCTCCTTGTCTGCGTCGAGGATGGCAACAAGTGATACTTCCGGCAAGTCGAGTCCTTCTCGCAGCAGGTTGACTCCCACCAAAACGTCATAAACGCCAGCACGAAGGTCGTTCATGATTTTTACTCGGTCGAGTGTGGCCACATCACTATGTATATAGGCTGCTTTCACGCTGTGGTTCAGCAAGAACTCTGTCAATTCCTCAGCCATTCGTTTGGTCAGGGTTGTGATAAGTACTCGCTCATTGCGATGGGTACGGGTAAGTATCTCGTCGAGCAGGTCGTCTATTTGGTTCTCGCTGGGGCGTACTTCTATCTCTGGGTCAAGCAAACCTGTAGGACGAATAAGTTGTTCTACTACAACACCCTCCGACTCTCTCAACTCGTAGTCGGCGGGAGTGGCGCTTACATAGATGGCCTGATGTATCATGCTGTGAAACTCATCGAAGGTAAGCGGACGGTTGTCGAAGGCTGCTGGCAGACGGAAACCATATTCCACCAGGTTTTGCTTGCGGGCGCGGTCGCCACCATACATAGCTCCTATTTGCGGAATGCTGACATGACTCTCGTCTACTACCAGCAGGAAGTCTTTGGGGAAGAAGTCGAGCAGGCAGTAGGGACGTTCGCCCTCATGTCGACCGTCGAAGTACCGCGAATAGTTCTCGATACCCGAGCAATGACCCAATTCCTTGATCATCTCCATGTCGTATTCCACTCGTTCCTTGATGCGCTGTGCCTTGATGTTGTCGCCCAAATCCTTGAAGAACTGCTCGCGCACAACCAGATCATCCTGTATCATGCGTATGGCTTTCTCGGTTTGTTCCTTGGTGGTGACAAAGAGGTTGGCAGGATAAATTTCATAGGCATCAAACGAAACCAACCGGTGATAGGTGAGAGAGTCCACCTCCTCGATAGAGTCTATCTCGTCGTCCCACCAGGTAACTCTCAGCACATTGTCGCTATAAGCCATGAAGATATCTACAGTTTCGCCCTTGACACGGAAGTTGCCACGTTGCAGTTCGATATCGTTTCTTACATACAGGGCATCCACTAACTGTCGTAGAAACTCGTTTCTGTCGAGTTGCTGTCCTTTCTTTATCTTGATGATGTTCTCCTGCATGGCGGTAGGACCTCCCATACCATAAATACACGAGACAGAAGACACCACGATGACATCTTTCCGTCCGGAAAGCAGAGCCGATACAGCCCCCAGGCGCAACTTGTCTATTTCGTCGTTGATGGCAAGATCTTTTTCGATATAAGTATCCGTTGTCGGCAGGTAAGCCTCTGGCTGATAGTAATCGTAGTAAGACACATAGTACTCTACAGCATTTTCTGGAAAGAAACTTTTCATTTCCTGGTACAACTGTGCTGCAAGAGTCTTGTTGTGGCTCAGCACGAGGGTTGGCTTTCCTACGTTGGCAATGACGTTTGCCACTGTGAAAGTCTTGCCCGAGCCTGTTACTCCGAGCAGAACCTGTGCCGGCTCACCTTGCTCTATGCCTTCGGTGAGCTGTCTGATGGCCTGTGGCTGGTCGCCTGTAGGCTGGTACTTGGATGTCAGCTTAAAGTTCATGTTCTGTTCCTGTTTTTTTAGATATCATGCATTTTTCTTACGAATAAGTTGTGAATGCACTGTCTTTTAAATTGCAAAAGTACAAAAAAAAGAGCATTAATCGTTATAAAGACTAATAAATTGCGAAAAAATGTATTTTTTCCTTTGCGGATAAGCAAAATATCTGTAACTTTGCATCTCAAAACGTGACCTATGAAGAAAACTGTTTTAATCACAGCATGTGTTGCGTTGCTCATGACGAGCTGCGCCAACCAGTTTAATCAGGTTTATAAATCTGACAATTACAACTTTAAATATGAGTATGCAAAGGAATGCTTTGCCACAGGAAAGTATTCCCGTGCAGTAACATTGCTTCAGGAACTGGTAACTCTGAAGAAGGGTAGTACAGAGGCTGAAGAGTGTCTCTATATGTTGGCAATGGCTGAGTATGGCTTGCGTGACTATGAAACAGCTTCGGAGTATTTCAAGAAATATTATCAGACTTATCCAAAAGGCATTTATGCAGAGAATGCCAAATATTATGTAGGAGAGAGTCTTTACAAGAATGCGCCCGAGCCTCGCCTTGACCAGTCGCTCACCGTGTCGGCCATAGCTGCTTTTCAGGAATATCTGGATCTTTATCCCGATGCGAAACTGAAGAAACAGGCAACCAACCGCCTGTTTGCTTTGCAGGACCTCTTGGTAGAGAAGGAATACAAGAACGCTAAGCTCTATTATGATCTGGGTACATACTTTGGCAACTGTACCAGTGGCGGAAACAACTATGAGGCTTGTATCGTGACTGCACAGAACGCCTTGAAGGACTATCCCTACAGCAACAAGCGCGAGGAATTTGCCATTCTGATTATGAAGGGCAAGTACGAACTCGCCAAGATGAGTGTGGAGAGCAAGCAGTTGGAGCGATATCAGGATGCAGAGGACGAGTGCTACGGATTCATCAACGAGTATCCTGACTCAAAGGAGCGTGCTACTGCCGAAAAGTTTATTGCCAAATGCAAGGAATTTGAGAAAGCACATCCCGAGGACAGCTACAGCAAATTAGAGAATAAATAATGAAATAAAGAAAATAAAATAGAATAAAAGCAAGATTATGGATTACAAGAAATCAAAAGCACCGGTAAATACCGTGACCCGCAACATTATGGACCTTTGTGACAATACTGGCAATATCTACGAGAGTGTGGCCATTATCGCAAAGCGTAGCAACCAGATATCTGTTGAGATCAAGCAAGACCTGAGCAAGAAACTTCAGGAGTTTGCTTCTTATAACGATTCTTTGGAGGAGGTTTTCGAAAACCGTGAGCAGATTGAGATTTCACGTTATTATGAGAAACTGCCAAAGCCAACATTGCTTGCTACACAGGAGTTTGTAGAAGGCAACATCTACTGGCGCGATCCTTCTAAGGACAATATGGCAAGCAAAAAGGACTCTTTGGATTTCTAAAAACAGTAAAGAATATGATACAACGCAAACAAACATTGTTTCTGCTTGTTGCTGTCATCGCCAGTTTGCTGTGCTTCTTTATGCCGATAGGTGTCATTCTGCCAAAGGGAATGGGAGGAGTTGTTTCTCTCTACAACCTTGGTTTCGTAGATGATAACGGAACGATTACCGTGTCGGGCACCTGTCTGCCTCTTTTTATTTTGCTTGCTGTCTCTACAGCCTTGTCGTTGGCGACAATATTCCTGTATAATAACCGCAAGCTGCAGTTGTCACTTTGTGCCACTAATCTGTTGTTCTCTGTATTGTGGTACATAGATTACGCCTTGCTGTTTTTCGGCATGGTGACAGTGCCCGAGGTGGAAGGAAATGTAGAGGTGAAGTTTGCTGCCTGTCTGCCACTTATTGCCATCATTATGGTTGTATTGGCACGTAAAGGAGTGGCAGATGATGAGAAACTGGTCAGAGCAGCCGACAGAATACGTTAAAAAGAAGAAAAATAAAAGAAAAAACTTGTGAGGTATGGAAAAAAGCCGTACCTTTGCACGGCTGTTACGTGATAACAGCATAAAATTCAAACCTCAAATAAATAAAATTTTAAAAAAATGGCAACAAAAATCAGATTGCAGCGCGGCGGTCGTAAGAGCTATGCTTTCTATAGCATCGTAATCGCTGACGTTAGAGCACCACGTGATGGTAAATTTACTGAGAAGATTGGTACTTTCAACCCTAACACCAATCCTGCTACTGTAGATTTGAATTTCGATCGTGCCCTCTACTGGGTAGAGACAGGTGCGCAGCCTACAGACACAGTACGTAACATCCTCAAGGGCGAGGGCGTTTACCTGATGAAGCACCTCCGTGGTGGCGTAAAGAAGGGCGCTTTCGATGAGGCTGAGGCTCAGAAGCGTTTCGATGCTTGGAAGAATGGCAAGGATGCTAAGGCTTCTGCTGTTCGCGAGAACGAGGCTAAGGCAAAGAAGGATGCTGCTGCTAAGGAGCTCGAGGCTGAGAAGAAAGTAAATGAAGCAATCGCTAAGAAGGTAGCTGACAAGAAGGCTGCTGAGGCTGCTGCTAAGGCAGAGGCTGAGGCTGCAGCTACTGAGGAGGCTGCTCCTGCTGAGGAGGCTCCTGCAGAGGCTTAATTCTCGCTTCAACTCATCTTCTTCGATGAAAAGAATAAAGGTCGTTCCCTTTGGGAGCGACCTTTTTCTTTGTCATTTTTTCTACGCAGGTGCTTGCTGTGTAAATTCTATTTCTGGGATAAGGATTAGTGCTTAAACAGTTGACCATATTATTTCCATTCTGTGTAATTTTCCTTTGCGGTAAAATGTTCCTTAAAGAGCACAAATGTGCCCCTTGCAGGTAGGGCGCTGTTAATAAAGTTTAAAGTTGTCAACTATATTTTTTGATAGTTTCTATCAGAATAATGCAATAGGCTTCAACTGCTTACGAAGCCGCTTTCATTGCTCTACGAAATAGGCTTCATTGACTATCGAAGCCGCTTTCATTTTTCGAGGCTTTTCTATTCAACTTTTCCTTTTGCTTATTTTAGATGTAGGATGGAGTAAAAACTATGTGTCATAGATAATAAAAGAAAGGAGATTGCGTTTTATAATAAATGGAAAAGACGGAAAAGAACGACAGTTACTCTCATATACTGAAGTATACCGGCATTTTCGGCGGTGTACAGGGATTGAGTATTCTCATTGGTTTGGTGCGCAATAAGTTTGCGGCCTTGCTTTTGGGAACTGCTGGTATGGGACTTGTTGCGCTTTTTAATTCAACCATTAACATGGTGGTTTCGGCTACTAATTTTGGTATTCCTACCAGTGGTGTGCGTGAAATCTCAGAACAGTATGATGCTTCCAACGAGCAACTTTCTTCCACCATTCTGCTCATACGCTCATGGTGTCTGTTTGCAGCCTTGTTGGGAATGTTTGTCTGTCTGTTCTTCAGTCCTTTGCTTGATGGCATTACCTTTGTTGACAGAGGTGATCATGTGTGTCATTTCATATTTTTGGCTCCTGCTGTAGCATTCCTGATAGTAGCAGGTGGCGAAACGGCTGTGCTGAAGGCCACACGGCAGTTGCGAGCCTTGGCTTTCTCCTCTTTATGCGTAGTCTTTGCTTCTCTAGTTGTCTCTGTTCCTATTTATTATCTGTGGCGTTATCAGGGAATTGTGGGTGTGCTTGTGTTGCAGTCGCTTGCACAGATGTTGCTTTCTCTTCGTTATTCCTCTCGTCATTATCCTTATCGGGTATCCTTTTCTGCCAAGTTCTTAGGGCGTGGCATTCATGTTGTCAGGTTAGGTTTGGCGTTTGTTGTTGCCGGACTCATGAGTTCGGGAGCTGAGTTTTTGATACGCGCGTACATTAATAGAATAGGCGAGTTGTCTGATGTCGGGCTTTTTAATGCCGGCTGGACCTTGGCTGTTGTCTATGCGGGCTTGGTGTTCTCGGCGATGGAGGCAGATTATTTTCCCCGTCTGTCATCTGTAAAGGAGATGGGTGTGGAACAGAACGACTGTGTCAACAAGCAGTTGGAAATCAATGTTTTGCTGATGGGGCCCATATTGACGGGCATGATTTTGGCCTTGCCAGTCTTGATTCCACTTCTCTACGACCATCGGTTTTTGGATGTGCTCGGTATGGCACAGTTGGCAGCTGTCAGCATGCTTTTCAGAGCTGTTTATATTCCGATAGAATATCTGCCTTTATCGAAAGGACAGTCGCGTAAGTTCTTGTTCCAGGAGGCTGTATGTGTCATGTTACTCATCTTGATGGAGATTGCAGGCTATCGCTATAAGGGGCTGTTGGGGCTTGGTTTCGGCATTGTAGGTGCTTATCTGATAGAAACTTTGTTTGTGCTTGTGTACAGCCGATGTCTCTATCGTTATGTACTTTCACGTAAGGGTGTGATTTTTATTGCCGTGGAGTTGGTGTTTGTTGCTGGAGGCTTGTTGGGAGGATTTATGTGGCAGCCTTCAGTTTTGTATTGGGCTTTTTGTTTTGTTTGGGTTGCTGCCAATGTCATGGGTACCTTGTATTTGTTGAAGACCCAGACTCGGGTTTTTGACAGGTTGTTGAAGAGAAAGGAAAAGTAAACTTTCTCTTGTTGTTTGCGATTATTTGTCATTCGATTTTTAAATACAAATAAGTTGCTTTTTGCTATCTCAACATAGCAAAATGGATGGTAAAATGTTGCAATATGTTACTTTTCCATGAAACAATAGATTTTTTTTGCAACTAAATGCTTGTTATTTCAGATTAATTGTTAATTTTGCGTTTAAATCAAGAGAGCATAGTTATATGACGATAGTCATTGTGTCCATATTATTGTTGGGATGTCTCCTTATAGCAACGGAGAATATTACCAAGGTGAATCGTGCTGCCGTGGCCATTTTTGCTGGTACGGTGGGATGGGTTTTGTATATTTGTTTTGGTATGGATTTCGTAACCAGTCAGCATGCTTATGATTTTTCGAGCTATCTGCACAGTCAGACTCCTGCCATCCCAGAATCCAGCGCAACAGTCAAGAGCTTTATTTCCCGTTTTGTCTTCCTGCCATATGTGGGAAGAGCTGCAGAGATAGTCTTGTTCCTGTTGGCGACGATGACGATTGTTGAAATTCTCAACAATAATGGTTGTTTCGATTTTATCCGCCAGTTGCTTCGCACCCGTAATAGCAAGCGTATGATTTGGACACTTTCTGTGGTGACATTTGTTATTTCTGCCAATCTTGACAACCTGACCACTACTGTCATGATGCTTACCATCATGCATGGTATTATTCCCAGTCGCAGACAGCGTATGTTTTATGGCAGCGCCATCTTGCTGTCTGCCAATTGTGGAGGTGCGCTGACTGTTATCGGCAATCCTGAGGGATTGGTGCTGTGGAACGGTGGAGCAGTAACGGCTACCAGTTACTCTATGTCACTTTTGCTGCCCTGTCTTGCAACCTGGTTGGTTCCTACTTATCTGATATCGAGAAGTCTTCCCGAGCGTGTCGACACCGAATGGATTGTCATGCCTTATCGAGGCGATGATACCCGACTCAATGTATGGCAGCGTCTTCTCATGCTCTTTGTGGGTATCGGTGGACTGTGGTTTATCCCGACCTTCCATAATATCTCCAAACTGAGTCCTTTCTTGGGGGTTCTGTGTGTGTTGTCTGTCTTGTGGATTGTCAACGAGATTTTCAATCGCAAGCTGATGAACATGGATGCAATGGTCGACCGCCGTACGCCTCGTGTGCTGCAATATGGTGTCATTCAGATGATTCTCTTTGTGATGGGCATCATGTTGGCTGTAGGTGTTGTGAAGGAAACTGGAGCATACGAAGAATTGATGAAATACTTGGGCGTTAATGAGAGTCAGCCTTTTGTTTGGTTTCATGGAGTTGCTGCTGGTGTGTTGAGTACGGTACTCGACAATTTTGCGACCGCCATCAACTTCTTCTCGCTTCCTGACGAGATGGGGCAAACAGGCATGGTTTCCGAACTCTCTACCGTCTATAGTTGCAATGGTTTGTATTGGCGTGTCATTGCCTTCTGTGTGATGGCAGGTGGAAACATCCTTGGCATCGGAACAATGAGTGGTTTGGCATTGATGAAGATGGAGCGCATGCATGTAGGCTGGTTCTTCCGTCATGTAGGCTGGAAAGCCCTGGTGGGAGGCGTCATTGGACTCGGGCTCCTATGGTTGATGCAGTAAGAGGGACAACAAATAATAAGTTAAGGAGAATATGTCCATTTTGGAACGAAATCAATAAAGATTAAATATTATCATAAATAACGTACTACAAATAAAGGTATTTGGTTATGGCAAAGATTAAAACGATTGGTGTACTGACATCTGGTGGAGATGCACCAGGTATGAATGCGGCTATTCGTGCCGTTACTCGCTCGGCCATCTATAATGGCTATACGGTAAAAGGAATTTTTCGTGGATACGACGGATTGATTAATGACGAGATTAAGACTTTTACAACAGAAAATGTAAGTGGTATTATTGGTACGGGTGGAACTATTCTGAAGACAGCCCGTTCTAAGGAATTCATGACTGACGAAGGTCGCCAGAAAGCTTATGAGACTATACAGAAAGAAGAAATCGATGCACTTGTTGTTATCGGTGGAAACGGTTCGCTTACTGGTGCCATGAATCTGGCGCGCGACTTTGATATCTGCTGTATTGGTCTTCCCGGAACGATTGATAATGACCTTTATGGTACAGACAATACCATCGGTTATGATACTACCATGAATACGATTGTAGAATGTGTAGACCGTATACGTGATACAGCTCAGAGCCACGAGCGCATCTTCTTCGTTGAGGTGATGGGTCGTGATGCAGGCTTCCTGGCACAGAACAGTGCGATTGCCAGTGGTGCGGAGGCTGCAATTATTCCTGAAGACTCTACCGATGTCGACCAGTTGGCTCAGTTTATGGAGCGTGGTATTCGTAAATCCAAGAAGAGTTGTATCGTTATCGTATCGGAGAGTCCAAAGTGTGGCGCGCTTTATTATGCAGACCGTGTACGCAAGGAGTTCCCTGAATTCGATGTGCGCGTGTCTATCTTGGGGCACTTGCAGCGTGGCGGTCGTCCTTCTGCACGCGACCGTATCCTTGCCAGCCGTACAGGCTGTGGAGCTATAGAAGCCATTATGCAGGGACAGAGAAACGTGATGGTAGGTGTAAGAAATAACGAGGTGGTTTATGTTCCTCTGTCAGAAGCCATCCGTTCCGACAAGCCTTTCGACCGCAAGTTGATTAAGGTACTTGACGAGTTGAGCATCTAATCTCAACTCACCATACACCACATGTGGAGGAAATAAAAGAACAACCATTTTATAAAGCAGGAATGTTTCGCCTATATACAATTAAGGTGTAAACCCTGGTTGTCATAGACGACCAAGCTTGGTCATAATAGATGGCAAGCCTTGGTCATAATAGATGGCAAGCTTTGGTCATAATAGATGGCAAACATTGTTCATCATATACGATGCGACTTGATATGTATAATATAGAGGCAAAACTGTTTTATAAAATGGTTTAAACGGAACTAAAAATGGTTTAAAGACGAATAAAACTTCTCTTTAATTTGGCGTTTCCGCGAATGTTTGTTACTTTTGCATGCAAACTACTTGATGCCATGAGTCAGTTGCCGAACTTTCATATTCGTATGAGTTCAGAACCTTAATAGCAGCAAGCAGAATAAAAATAAATATACTAACATTAAAAACAAATAGCTTATGTCACAAATTAACGGACGTATCTCTCAGATTATTGGTCCTGTTATCGACGTTTATTTCGATACCAAGGGCGAGAATCCAGAGAAGGTGCTTCCTAAGATTCACGAAGCTCTGAAGGTGAAACGCCCAGACGGACGTGACCTGGTCATCGAGGTGCAACAGCATATCGGTGAGGACACAGTTCGTTGCGTAGCCATGGACAACACCGACGGCTTGCAGCGTGGATTGGAAGTTGTCTCTACAGGCAACCCAATTCTGATGCCTGCTGGAGAGCAAATCAAGGGCCGTATGATGAATGTCATCGGACAGCCTATTGATGGTATGAAAGAATTGGACATGAAAGGCGCTTATCCTATCCACCGTGCGGCTCCGAAGTTTGATGAGCTCTCTACGCACAAGGAGATGCTTGCCACCGGTATCAAGGTGATCGACTTGCTCGAGCCTTACATGAAGGGTGGTAAGATTGGTCTTTTCGGTGGTGCCGGTGTTGGAAAGACAGTGCTTATCATGGAGTTGATAAACAATATTGCCAAGGGACACAACGGCTACTCTGTGTTCGCCGGTGTAGGTGAGCGTACCCGTGAGGGTAATGACTTGATTCGAGATATGCTCGAGTCTGGTGTTATCAAGTATGGCGAGAAATTCCGCAAGGCCATGGAAGAAGGCAAGTGGGATCTTTCTCTTGTAGACCAGGAAGAACTTGCCAAGAGTCAGGCCACCTTGGTGTATGGCCAGATGAATGAGCCTCCTGGGGCACGTGCTTCTGTGGCACTTTCTGGTTTGACCGTAGCCGAGGAGTTCCGTGATCATGGAGGCAAGAACGGTGAGGCTGCCGATATTATGTTCTTCATCGATAACATCTTCCGTTTCACTCAGGCTGGTTCTGAGGTTTCTGCGCTGTTGGGTCGTATGCCTTCAGCCGTAGGTTATCAGCCAACTTTGGCTTCTGAGATGGGTGCTATGCAAGAGCGAATCACCTCTACAAAGAATGGTTCTATCACCTCTGTACAGGCTGTTTACGTGCCTGCCGATGACTTGACCGACCCTGCTCCTGCTACAACATTTACTCACCTGGATGCCACTACTGAGCTTTCTCGTAAGATCGCTTCTCTGGGTATCTATCCGGCTGTAGACCCACTGGGTTCTACCTCTCGTATTCTCGACCCGCTGATTGTGGGCAAAGCACATTATGATTGTGCTCAGCGAGTAAAGCAGTTGTTGCAGCGTTACAATGAGTTGCAGGACATCATTGCCATCCTCGGTATGGATGAGCTCTCGGATGAGGATAAGCTGACTGTGAACCGTGCTCGCCGAGTACAGCGCTTCTTGAGTCAGCCATTTACCGTTGCCGAGCAGTTCACCGGTCTGAAGGGTGTGATGGTTCCAATCGAAGAAACTATCAAGGGCTTCAATGCCATCCTCGACGGCGAGGTGGACGATCTGCCAGAGCAGGCGTTCCTCAATGTAGGTACTATCGAGGATGCAAAGGAGAAAGCTAAGCAGTTGCTCGCAGCAGCACAAGGATAATCCTAAAAGGTGAGAAGTGAAGTGTGAAGTATCCAAATGCTATGTCGTTAGAGATTCAGACACGAATCATTTAACGCTTACACTTAACACTAAACATTTAACACTTAACATTTTAAAATATAAGGATTATGTTACAGCTAAAGATAGTTTCTCCCGAAAAGGTAGTCTTCCAAGGTGAGGTAGAAAGCGTATTGGTTTCAGGAACTCTCGGCTCATTCGAGATTCTTAATGACCATGCGCCTATCATCTCTTCGTTAGAAGTGGGAAAGGTGGAATACACCACCAAGGAAGGAAAACAGACAATGAACATCAACGGCGGATTCGTAGAATGCAAGAAAAACGAAATAAGCCTTTGTGTGGAAGTATAATTTAAAATTAAGAATTAGCAACAAAGCATTAATAATTCTCGATTAGGAATGGAAAAAGACGAAAAGATGCGCTTGCAATGCATCAAGCAAGCTAATATCAAATACAAGCAGATTTCTCTGTGGCTTACAGCAGCGTTGGCACTTGCCATCCTCTTCGCCTGCAGGGTGTCGGCTCAATGCGATGATATCCTTGCTCAGGTGGTTAAACCTTTGGTAGTGAGTGCAATATTCTCACTCGTTGCAAGTACAGCTTATGGTGAAGCATGGAAGGCTGTTGCGAAGTCTTCGCCAGTCAATCTTGCCAAGTTCTATTTGGCAGCTTTGGTCATTAAGATGGTGGCAGGTACATTGGTGTTTCTTATCTATGTGCTTACCTGCGACAAGCAGGACATCTTAGGCTTTACCGCTATCTTCGCCCTTTTCTATGTCGTACTTCTCGTGTTCGACTGTATCTACTTTTCACGGGTAGAGAAAAAGAGCCGACTCTTTTAAGCGGCTCGGAAACAAACAAGATTAATAAACAAAGTAAGAATTAAAGAATATGAAACATCTCAAGCAATTCCTCTTGATGGCGATGCTGCTCTTCACGTTGGCACCTCTGCAGGTATCAGCTAAGGAGAACATCGACGTGAAAGAGATATTGTGGGGTCATATCAAGGATTCTTATGAATGGCATATCACTGAGGTGGGAGGTCATCCCGTAGTGATTCATCTGCCTGTCATCGTAAAGAGTTCAACGGGCTGGCACGTGTTCTGCAGTAGTGAGTTCTCTGAAGAGAGAGATGCTAACGGCGACCGTCCCGGACCATTTAATCTCGTAATAAAAAACGGTGACGCACAGACGAATCCCAACAAGATTGTAGAGAAGGTGGGAGGTCAGGAGGTTCGTCCTTTCGATATTTCCATCACGAAGACCGTCTGCGTGCTCTTCATCGATGCAATCGTCTTGTTGCTGTGTGTACTGATACCAGCTCGTTGGTGCAAGAAGCACAAGGTTGACGATCCTGCACCTAAGGGATTTGTGGGATTGATGCACATGTTTATCATGTCGGTTTACGATGATGTGATCAAGGCTACCCTCGGTAAAGAGGCACCCAAGTACGCACCCTGGTTGCTTACTTGCTTCTTCTTTATCTTCGTGGCCAACCTCATGGGTATCGTACCCTTCCCTCCAGGAGGTGGTAACCTGACAGGTAATATCGCCTGTACCGCATTCTTCGGTGTGACGACATTCCTGATTACCAACTTCACTGGTACCAAGGAGTACTGGAAGGAAATCTTCTGGCCTGAGGTTCCAACATGGTTGAAGGTGCCTGTTCCATTGATGCCATTCATCGAGCTTTTCGGAATCTTTACGAAACCGTTGGCTCTGATTATCCGACTCTTCGCCAATATGATGGCAGGTCACGCTATCGCTCTTGCGTTTGCGGCTATTATTTTCATTATGTTCAACATCAGTGAAGATATGATCGTCAACTATATGGCAGGTACGGGTATGACAATCGTAAGTGTAGCGATGAGTGTCTTCATGATGCTCCTCGAATTATTGGTAAGCTACATTCAGGCGTTGGTGTTCACCATGCTGAGTGCAGTATTCATCTCGCTGGCTCATGTGCAGCATCATGAGGCTGAGCCAGAGGTAGTGAAGTAATATGCGGTTTAGAAAACTAACATTACGGAACTAATTAGCAAAGACAATAAACAAGAAAATATTAATAACTTAAATTTTAAGATTATGTTATCACTTTTATTAGCAGCAGATGCTCTCGCAAAGTTAGGTGCCGCAATTGGCGCAAGTTTAGCCGCAATTGGCGCAGGTATTGGTATTGGTCGTATTGGTGGCCAGGCTATGGACGCCATGGCTCGTCAGCCAGAGAAGATGGGCGACCTTCGTTCTTCTATGATTATTGCGGCTGCGTTGGTTGAGGGTGTTGCGTTCTTCGCTGTCATCATCGCCATCTTGGCAATCGTTATGTAATGATTGCCTGTTGCAGTCCTCGTCTTTAGTGTGAGAGACGTATACCTTAATATTATAGAGGTTTACACCCTTACAGGATAAGAACAGGGACGGGGACTGTAAAGCAATCAGAGTTAGTTAATAATAAAACGTTTAAGTTAAACTTTAACCAGTATATATGGATTTATTGATTCCTGATAGTGGTTTGCTTTTCTGGATGACGTTGGTCTTCCTCATCGTTTTCCTCATCCTCTGGAAGGCAGGATTTCCTGCCATCATTAAGATGGTGAATGATCGTAAGGACTACATCGACGAGAGCTTGCGTAAAGCTCACGAAGCCAATGAGAAGCTTGCCAATATCCAAAAAGAAGGTGAATCCATCTTGCAGGAAGCTCGCGAGAAGCAGGCTGCCATCCTCAAGGATGCTGCAGAAACTCGTGATGCCATCGTAGAGAAAGCCCAGGACAAGGCACGCGAAGAAGGTGCTCGACTTCTCTCTGATGCCAAGACGCAGATAGAGAACGAGAAGCAGAACGCCATTCGCGAGATACGTGGACAGGTGGCAGAACTCTCTGTTCAGATAGCAGAGAAGGTTCTCAAAGCCAAGCTTTCCGATGACAAGGCACAGATGGATATGATAAATCGACTGCTGGACGAGGTTTCTTCTGACAACAAACAGTAAAGCTTATGGATATAGGTGTAATATCGGTGCGTTATGCCCGTGCCCTCATCAAGGCGGCACTCGGCATGAAGCTCGAAGATCAGGTTTATCAGGAGATGCAGACGCTCTACAAGAGCTACATCGACGTGCCTGAACTGAGATTTACGATAGACAACCCTATGCTTTCCAAAGACAAGAAACAAGCACTTCTCATTACAGCTCTTGGCAAGAAGCCATCTGAGTTGAGCCAGAAGTTCATTGCTCTCGTCTTGAAAGAGGATAGGGAGAGCACCCTGCAATTCATGGCTGCTTCGTATATCACTCTTTACAGGAAACAGAAGAACATCATCCGCGGTAAGCTGATAACCGCCACTGCTGTCGATGCCTCTACTGAGGACAAGATGCGCAAGATGGTGGAACAGAGAACGCAAGGTACTGTGGAGTTCAAGACTGAGGTGAACCCTGAACTGATTGGTGGTTTTATCCTTGAGTACGATACTTACAGAATGGATGCGAGCGTGAAGACTAAGCTCAACAACATTCTGACACAGCTCAAAAAGTAATTTTCTTGAGTAGTTAAGTTTTTAAGGAGTTAAAGGAGTTTTCTATCAACACCTTTTGCCTGATATAAATTAGGAGTACTTCTTAAAATTGGATGAATTTGAAGACGAGAATATGTATAGTCTCAACTTCTTTCAACTCCTTAACTCCTCGTATAACAATTAAAGTAAACAAACAATGTCAGATAAAATTAAACCAAGTGAGGTGTCTGAAGTTCTTCAGCAACAACTACAGGAGGTGAATGGCTCTCAGCAGTTTGACGAGGTGGGTACAGTGCTTACTGTCAGCGATGGCGTGGCACGTATATATGGACTTCGCAATGCCGAGGCTAATGAGCTTCTTGAGTTTGAGAACGGCACCATGGCAATTGTCATGAACTTGGAGGAAGATAATGTAGGTTGTGTCCTCTTGGGTCCAACAGCTGGCATCAAGGAGGGACAGAGCGTAAAGCGTACACATCGTATTGCCTCTATCCGCGTGAACGACAATTTCTTAGGACGTGTCGTTAACCCTCTGGGTGAGGCCATTGACGGACTGGGAGATATTGATCTTACCGACTCTTTCGAGATGCCTTTGGACCGCAAGGCTCCTGGTGTGATTTATCGACAGCCAGTAAAGGAACCTCTGCAGACAGGTTTGAAGGCTGTCGACTCCATGATTCCTATTGGTCGTGGTCAGCGTGAGCTTATCATCGGTGACCGTCAGACGGGTAAGACTGCCATAGCAGTAGACACCATTATCAATCAGAAGAGTTTCTATGAGGCTGGTAAGCCTGTATATTGTATTTATGTAGCTATCGGTCAGAAAGCCTCTACCGTTGCTGCATTGGTACAGAACCTCAAGGAGCATGGCGCTTTGCCTTATACCATTATTGTAAGTGCAACAGCTGCCGACCCTGCTGCGATGCAGTATTATGCTCCATTCGCGGGAGCTGCTATCGGTGAGTATTTCCGCGATCGTGGATATTCCGCTCTCGTAGTATACGATGACTTGAGTAAGCAGGCTGTGGCTTATCGTGAGGTATCACTGATTCTTCGTCGTCCTTCAGGACGTGAGGCTTATCCTGGTGATGTCTTCTATCTCCACTCTCGTCTCTTGGAGCGTGCTGCCCGTATCAACGACCAGCAGGAAGTTGCCGAGCAGATGAACGACCTGCCTGAGTGTATGAAGGGAAAGGTAAGAGGTGGTGGTTCTTTGACTGCTCTTCCTATTATCGAGACACAGGCTGGTGACGTTTCAGCCTATATTCCAACCAATGTGATTTCTATCACCGACGGTCAGATCTTCCTGGAGACCGACCTCTTCAACCAGGGCTTCCGTCCAGCCATCAACGTGGGTATCTCTGTATCTCGTGTAGGTGGTTCTGCTCAGATCAAGAGTATGAAGAAGGTGGCTGGTACCTTGAAGATTGATATGGCTCAGTATCGTGAGTTGGAGGCTTTCTCTAAGTTCTCAAGTGATATGGATGCCGTGACAGCAATGACCTTGGACCGTGGTCGTAAGAACGACCAACTCCTTGTTCAGCCTCAGTATCGCCCTATGCCAGTAGGCGAGCAGGTAGCCATACTTTATTGTGGTGTACACGGATTGATGCACGACGTGCCTATGGATAGGGTTCGCGAGTGTCAGGACCAGTTCCTTGATGCTATGCGTAGCCAGCACTCCGATGTTATCGAGACTCTGGCAGATGGTAAACTTACCGATGACTGTATCAAGGTTATCGAGGAGACCATGGCTAATGTTGCAGGACAATATAAAGCGTAATAGCCTATGCCGTCGTTAAAAGAGATTAAAACTCGCATCGCCAGTGTCAATAGTACCCGTAAGATTACGAGTGCCATGAAGATGGTTGCTTCGAGCAAGCTGCATCATGCTCAGGTAGCTATTCAGAATATGTTGCCTTACGAGAATATGCTGGAGCATATCCTCAAGAGTTTCTTGGTCAGTACTCCCAATGTGGAGCATGAGTTGCAGGTGGAGCACAAGGTAATTAGGCGTGTGGCTTTGGTGGTTTATAGTTCCAACAGCAGCTTGTGTGGCGGATTCAACTCCAATGTCATCAAGATGATGATGCAGGCGGTGGACGAGTATAAGGCTCAAGGCATTGACGACATCACGGTTTATCCTATAGGCAGAAAGGTGGCTGAGAAGGCACAGAAGTTAGGACTGAAGACTGGCGGAAACTTCATGGATCTTGCCGACCATCCCAATGCACAAGCTTGTGCCGACATCGCCCAGAAACTTGCTCAGCAGTATGCTGCTGGCGAACTCGACAAGGTGGAGATGATTTATCATCACTTCAAGAGTGCCGGCTCGCAAATCCTGACACAGAAAACTTTCCTGCCTATCGACCTCTCTACTGAGGCTATAGGAGGAGACAACGACCGCGACCTCTCATCCAATGTGGTTACGGCGAAGGCTCAGGAATACTTGCGTAAGAAACAAGTAGAGGATGATGAACGCCAAATGTCAGAGGTAAAGCCTCTGAACGATGACTTCATCGTAGAGCCAGATTTGGAGACGGTATTGGGTGTGCTCATTCCTAAGCAGTTGCGACTGATGATTTACACAGCCCTTCTGGACAGTCAGGCCAGTGAGCATGCAGCCCGAATGGTAGCTATGCAGACTGCAACCGATAACGCCGATGAACTCTTGCGAGAGCTCAACCTGCAGTACAATAAGAGTCGTCAACAGGCCATTACGAATGAATTGCTCGATATTGTGGGTGGTAGCGTGAACAATTAGTTCCGTCTTTCCATTTCAATATCTTGTGAAAAAGAACTTTGTAGCCCTGCACTTTTCCGGTGTGTGGCTTCATAATCATAACAAAGGGGATATCAAGTTTGTCAAAACTTGGTATTCCTTTTTCTCTTTCTGGCGCATGCTGACTGCAGGGTGAAAGCCTCGCAACTTTCACTTTTTCTACATTTTGTTTGGTTTTTAGTCATTATTTTACTAATTTTGCATTTTAAGGATTCTTCCCAATATCCACATATAGATTTTTATCATTATGAACAATAAAGAATACATAGCAGAACTTGCTCGCCAGACGGGTTATTCGCAAGAGGATGCACAGAAGTTGGTGAGAAAAGTGATTGATGCAATGATCTCTCAGTTCGAAGAGGGAGAGGCTGTCGCTATTCCTAATTTTGGAACTTTTGAGGTTAAGAAGCGTATGGAGCGCATGGTTGTCAACCCCACAACCAAGAAGCGTCAGCTCGTACCGCCCAAGTTGGTACTTGCCTTTCGTCCTGTAGCTGCTATCAAGGAAAAACTAAAGAATGGAGGAGTAGGAGATGAATAGATCCAGTATGTCAATTCTTGCCAGGATTCTTGCAGAGAAGAACAATATGACCATTTCGGAGGCTGAGGCTTTCATCAAACAGATGTTTGATGTGGCTAATGGTGTGATGCAGTCTGACAAGCAGTTGAAAATAAGATGGCTTGGTACTTTCAAGGTGACGTCTGTCAAGGATCGTGAAAGTGTGGATGTCAATACTGGCGAGCGTATCATCATTGGCGGGCGTGATAAGATAACCTTCACTCCTGACAATATCCTGAAGGAAATTGTCAATAAGCCCTTTGCTCAGTTTGAGACTGTAGTTGTCAACGATGGTGTTGATTTCAGCGAGATAGACAGAAAGTTTGCCTTCGAGGCCAAAGAGGAGGTGTCTGCACCTTCTGATGAACAACAGATTGCTGAAGAGTCGGAGACTTCGCCCGTAGATAAGGCGGAAAGCATTCCCGCAGTAGCTGAGATGTCTGACGAATCAGAGCTAAAGGAAGATGTCGTATCTGGAGTAACAGTTCAGGTAGAGGATTTATCTGTTGTTTCTGAGGAAGCCGAGGTGCCTGTATCAGAGATTAAAGAGAAAGAACAGCTTGTTGCTGATGCTCAAGAGTCCGAACAACCAGTATCAAAGGTGCGAGAACCCGAACTTCCTGATGCGGTCAATCTGTCTGAGCAATCAGTTGCTGAGGTGAAAGAGCCCGAACAGCCAGTAGTGAAGGAGGTACTCGTTCAGTCTGTTACAGCATCTTCTGTTCAGGAGGAAACTGTAGTCTCTCGTCCAGAAAAGATGGCTCCAGTTTCTCAAACTAAGCAGGCTGTCCCTGTCGGTAATCCTGAGAATACTGTCGAAGAGGACGATGAAGAGTCTTCATCAGATAGAAAGCATTATTTCATGCTTCCACGTTATGTCATATCTGTAGCTGTTATTCTGATTTTGCTCTTGATAGGAGGTATCGGCTGGTTTGCTTTCAACTATGGTAAGATGCAAGCCCAACGCAATCATCTTGCCTTGCAGTTGGAGGAAATGCAGAAGGTACGTATGGCGAAAGACAGTTTGGCACAAGCTCAGAAGGATGACTTGCGCACCAAAGCGCTTCAAGACAGTGCTCGTTTGGCTCAGTCTGCTGAGGTGTTAAATGGAGTTGATGAGCAGAATGCCGCCGCTCAGTCTGACAGCCTCAGAAAAGCAGTTGCTGCAAAGGAGATTGTCTCTAAGCAACAGACTGAAGTTGCCAAGCAGAAAGCTTTGAAAGAAGCCAAGCAGAAAGTGGAGGTGCAGGCTGTAAGCAAGTATGATGCCGATCCGCGTGTACGAACAGGTGCTTATCGCATCTTGGGTGTGGATCATTCGATAGTTGCCAAGAGTGGTCAGACTTTGAGCAGTATCAGCAAGTTGTATCTTGGTCCAGGTATGGAGTGTTATCTTGAGGCTGTCAATGGCGGTGCTATCGACGTGAAGGCTGGTCAGAAAATCCATATACCAAAGCTGGCATTGAAGAAAAAGAAATAAACTTTGAAGCAATTGGCTTTAAAGATAAAGCAATAAGAAAAATAACACACACCGCATAGATATTCTTCTGTAGCTTGCAAAGAAACTGCAAGTTGCGAAGTGCGGTGGCTTTACGGTACAGCACGAGATTTTGCATGTGATAGAACTAAACAACAGAGAGTTGTTTACCGATTATTGTAAACTACTCTCTGTTGATTTTTTATAAGAAACGTATTACCCTGTAATAGTGGTTTGATGTGATTTTGATTGCTTAGAACCACATAATAAACATTACATGAGTTACTATTCCAGTTGGGGCTATAATACGGGTTGACTATGCAAATCTCTAAATCTTGCTCCAGTCGATAGAGCGGATGAAGGCGAGCGTCTTGATCCAGTCGCAGTCGAGGCAGAACTGTATGGGGTAGTCGGAACGGTTAAAGTAAGCCAGTGTGATTTCAGTATCGCTGTCGTTGAACAGTTTGTGGTCGATGGTGGCCTGCTTGAAGAGGCTTCTCACCATGCCTTTGTTGCGCTTCTTGGCTTCAGAGAGTCGCTTTTGATAAAGAGTTACATACTGGTTCATGGCGTAAGCCTGCTCATTGAGCATCTTGATACATGCGTTGAGTGAGTCGGCACTGATCTTCTGTTCCAACAGAACATTGGGGGGCAACACCTTGGAGCGCAGATAAGACATGGCATCATACTTGAACACAGCAGCCTTTCGTACCTCGCGGCTCAGTGTGGTGTCGTTGGTGATGCTGAGAGAAGTCTTTACTATCTCGTTGAGCACATCCTGTGCCTTGGTGGCTGTCGTAGTGAGGCAGCATACGGCTATAAGAAATAAGAACTTTTTCATTGTTTCTATGTTTTTTGTTTCTATTATAATGGAGTCACAGGCTTACTCATCGTGTCGGATGAGGAAGATGCTGTGGTCTATGCATGCTGGCAGTTCTTCCTTATAGTGGGTAACCATGATCATAGTCTTGTTCTGTCGTTTACAGAACGCCTCAATAATGTCCTTTACCAGTCGGCGGTTGTAGTTGTCGAGTCCATGCAAGGGCTCATCGAGTATGAGTAGTTCGGGATCTTTGACGAAGGCTCTTGCCAGAAGGACCAGTCGTTGTTCTCCGCTCGACAGTTTCAGAAATCCACGTTCCTCCATGTTTTTGAGTCCAAACACTTCCATCCAAAAGCGGCACTTCTCGTAGTCTTCTTCGTTGGGTTTCACATAAAGACCTACTGAGTCTTTCAACCCACTTGCCACGATTCGTATTACAGGCAGGTCGCGCTGATAAGACCTGTGCAACTCTGGCGACACGTAGCCGATGTGTTTCTTTATGTCCCAAATGCTTTCACCGCTTCCTCGTGCGTTTCCGAAGAGAGCGATGTCGCAGGCATAGCTTTGAGGATTGTCAGCACAGATAAGGCTGAGAAGGGTAGACTTGCCGGCTCCGTTTTGCCCGCTCAGTGCCCATCGCTCACCGTTCATGACTGTCCAGTCGAGTTCTTTCAGTATGGTGCGACGTCCGTAGCGTATGCTTACCTTGTTCATCTTGACCACTTCCTGGTTGTGATATTCTCGATTGCTGTAGGGCAGGTCGATAATGGCCTGTTGCTGGACGGGCGAAAGGATATGCTCAGGAACAGGCTTGCGTAAGTCGAGATACTCCTGCTTTGTCATTTTGCGGCCAACCTTCATACCGTCAACCTCCACGATGTGTGTGATGAACTGCGGAATGTCGTCGCTCTTGCTGAGTACCAGGATAACCTGTAGGGCGCGTTCGGCAGAGAGGGTGGCAAGAAGCTGCTTGAGTTGTTCACGAGTATCGGCATCCAGTCCGATAAATGGGTTGTCCATGATGAGCACACGTGGCTCAGAGAATAGGGTGGTGGCGAGTTTGAATTTTCGCAACTCACCGCTTGACAGCAGGATGATGTACTTGTCGAGCAATTTGTCCATATGGAAGAGCTCGTAGATGTGCTGCTGCAGTTTTCTGCGTTCGGGAGTATCCTCGCCAGCCATCTGATAGGCTTCCTCCAGTTTGTCCTTCACAATGGGCGTATTCTCGTCTATCTCAAGCTGGTTCCATCTTTGCTGCAGAAAGTAGGTTCGGTCGTTGTCGCCTCCGTAAGTGTCGCGGAAAGTAATATACTTGATGTTGTCGCTCACGAGCGTTTTCTTGCTGGGCGAGAAATCGTATACGGGATCGTGCATGAGCAGCGGATGTCTGCCCACAAGAATATCTACCAGCATGGATTTTCCACTACCATTTCTTCCCACGATGGCGATATGCTCGCCCTCGCAGGCTGTAAAGTTGACAGGCTCTGCCATTCGCCATTCTGGCATACGGGTCACGCCATTCTCAATCTTGATAATTGTTTGCATTTCTGTCTAATATTAATGTTTCCTGAGAGCTCCCAGGAGTTTGGTCTGAGGGCCTGTTAGTGTGTTGTCGGTTGTCGAAGCCTTGCCTCTGTTGCGTATGGCAAAGTCTTTCCAACTGGAGTAGTGTGGCGCGTCGGTCTCGGGTCTTCCCATCTGCAGAAAGTGGCAGTAGGCAGCTCCGAGTGCGTCGGTCGCATCCATAAACTTGGGCATGTCGTTGTCGCTGATCTTCAGCATTCTCTGCAACATGCCTGCTACCTGCTCCTTGGAGGCCTGACCCTGTCCGGTGATGGCCATTTTGATTTTCAGCGGAGCATACTCGTGTATTGGTACATCGTGATGTATGGCTGCAGCGATGGCTACTCCCTGTGCTCGTCCAAGCTTGAGCATAGACTGCACGTTCTTGCCAAAGAAGGGTGCCTCAATCGCCATTTCGTCGGGTAGGTATTCGTCAATAATACCTGTCACCCGTTCGAAAATCTTGCCTAAGCGGAGGTAGGGGTCGCTTTCTTTGCGCATATCGATGATGCCCATCACCACAAGCTGCGCCTTGTTGCCTACGACCCTTATAACGCCATAGCCCATGACATTTGTGCCAGGGTCTATGCCGAGTATGATTTTCTCTGCCTGGTTAGTTTGTTTCATCTTCTGTTGTTGATAACCTATCTGATTCTTATCTGTCCATATAGGGGTTATGGGCGAGTTCCTCGCCTATGGTGGTGGTGTTGCCATGTCCTGGCAGCACTTTTGTCTTGTCGGGCAATTGTGCCAGGAGACGCAGGCTGTTGATAATCTGGAACATCGATCCGCCCTGGAAATCTGTTCTTCCTATAGAATTCTGGAAGAGTGTGTCACCAGTGAAGGCTACACCCTCTGCTTCGCAATAGAAGGTGACCGAACCTTTAGAGTGACCAGGGGTTGGGATGATGCTCAGCTCATGGTTGCCGAAGTGTATGGTCTCGCCGTCCTCGAAGAAATGACCGATTGGTGGAAACACGGTGTCTATCTTCATCTGATAGAATGACTCAGCTTGATGCTGCAGGTTTTTCATCAGATGTTCGTCTGCCTGTGCCACCTCGGGTTTGAGTCCGAAAGCCTGATAGATGGTGTCGTTGCCAAAGTTGTGGTCAAGATGACCATGTGTCACCAGCAGGTGTATGGGGTTGAGACCATTCCCGGTAATATAATCGGTAATGGCTTTTCGTTCTTCAGGATAGAAGGCTCCGCAGTCAATGATGACGCACTCCTTGGTTTCGTCGCTCACCACGTAGCAGTTCTCAGAAAGCATGTTGCACTGGAATCGTTCGATATGTAACATTTTAGTTTTCTCCTATTTTTTTGAGGGTTGTTGTTTGGATGTTTTTTACTTTGTCTCCTTGCGGTGAGTTTTAGCAGGGTACGTAGACGAGCTGCTTGTCTTGTGCAAACCACTCTTCGTCGAAGAAGGTGCTCAGTGGTGTAATTTCAGCCACCCGACTGTAGCTCTTGAGCTCTTCGTTCAGGTTGCCTCCTTTCAGGCAGAGCAGTCCGTTGGGCAGGGCATTCTGCTGTGTCTTTTTGAAGTTCTTCTTAATGATTTTCATCAAGTCGGGCAGTTGCATGACTGCACGGCTTACCACAAAGTCATATTTCCCCTTTTCTTCTTCTCCTCTCAGGTGTTCAGCCTTGAGGTTTTTCAGTCCGATGGCCTCAGCCACCTCGTTGCATACTCTAATCTTCTTGCCCGTACCGTCGATGAGTTTGAATCGGCACTCAGGGAAGAGGATGGCAAGAGGAATACCTGGGAAGCCTCCTCCGCATCCGAAATCGAGGATCTCGGTTCTGTCTTTGAAGTTGATGGCTTTGGCGATAGCCATGGAGTGCAACACGTGGTGTTCGTAGAGATTATCTATGTCCTTTCTGCTGATGACATTGATCTTGGCGTTCCACTCTCTGTACAGAGCGTCAAGCTGCGCTATTTGCTCTTTCTGTTTGTCCGTGAGGTTCGGAAAGTATTTGTTGATGATATCCATGTTGTCTTCTGTTATTGTGGTGGCAAAGTTACTAAAAAAAGATAAGAAACAAGTGGTTTCGATGAAAAAAGATTCGAGTCGGGGTTTATATAAACAAAAAAGGAAGCTTGTAGAGAAGCTTCCTTTGTTGAGGTGTCTAGCGGAGTCGAACCGCTCTACACGGTTTTGCAGACCGTTACCTAACCGCTCGGTTAAGACACCTTGTAGCGTTGCAACATCATTTCTGATTAGCGAGTGCAAAGGTACTGCTTTTATTTTATTCCACCAAATTTTTTCTTGCTTTTTTCTGATTATTCTTACATTTATCATAAAAAGCACAGCCTGCGCAGTGAAAATCCTTGCATTTTCGGGCGGAATTGACAGCCCGATAGATACAAATGGCGGCATACGTGATGCATGCCGCCAATGTGATACCTATAATCAAGTATTGGATAGTCATTTTTTCGATGTGATTATCCTACTGCGTTGTAGCCATTGGTGGAGTTGTTGCGCATGATGTCGCGGATGTTCATTTCCTTGAATTCCTGTGCGCGATGCTCGTTCTCCAATAGTTCTTCTTCCTCTACATCCTTCTCGGAACGTGTAAAGGTGAAGGTTTTGTACTTCATTTCGGCAATAGCCCATCCGATGATAGCTACTGCGAAGAGTACGATTAATCCAATTAATGCGTTCATTTCTGTATGTATATATATAATAATGTGTAATGTTACAAGTCTCGTGTGGCTTTCGATGTTTTAGTATTCGTCATCGTCGGCAACATCCTCTGCGTCATCAAGACCGAGGTTCTCAGGATCTTCGAAGGTGGTGCGATAGCTTTCTTCTGTCAACTTGTCGTCATCGAAGGCGTCATCGTCCTCATCTGGATCGTTGTAGTGGTCTTCAATCTCTGGTGCATCCTCATCCTCGTCCTCCTCGCGGTCAGCCAACTCATCCTCGCGGTCGAGCTCATCGTCGTCATCGAATCTCATGCGTACTTTCTCTACCATAGGTTTCTCCTTGGCAAAGATAGCCTCGGTCCATGATCCCTTAGGAATCTCGAGAACTTCGAAACCGTCGTTTACCTTCTTCTCATAAAGTCCGCCAGCCTTGTGCAGACGGTCTTTAGGCAGAGTTGTGGTGCTGATTTCAAAGCCACTCTGGATAATGTCCTGGATGCTCTGTGGCAGACTGTCCCATCCACCACCAAAGTTACGTTCAAGCACCTCCATGAGTTTGGCAGCGCTGATGTGACGGATGTTCTCGTATGTCAGGTCGGTGACGCGCAGGATGGGGCGCTTCTTGATGGCATACTTCACCTTGTTGTCGTTGATTTGGAAAACACCCACTTTGAAGCCACGCTGATTATATTTTTCGATGACTTCAGGCTTGTTTATCTTCACTTCCTCTATCTCGAAGGCGCTACGGATAATAGCGACGTATTTGTTCTGACAGTCTTTCAGGTCGGAGTCTTTCTCGGCAGCTTCCCAAAGACGGAACACGTCGTTCTCCTGAATGTCCCATACGTTGCTCTTTGTCAGAGTCTTGAGTGTCAATGCTTTTTCTTTCTTCATCGTTGTTACATGTTTTTTCAGTTGCAAAAGTAAATACTATATTTTTAATATCCAAATTTTTCTGTGTGTTTTTCATAAAAAAGTACTCTTTTTGTTGGGGTTTCATTTTTTTTGTTTACCTTTGCATGAGAGCAGGATTTGTCCTGGTATAGCAATACATGAGAAAAGGCGAATACTGTATGAGAAAAATGACAGATAATCTTAGACATAATGAGTGAACCATTAGCAGAAAGAATGAGGCCCCGCACATTGGCTGACTATGTAGGTCAGAAACATTTGGTGGGTGAGGGAGCGGTGCTGCGCAAGATGATTGATGCAGGCCGAATATCGTCGTTTATACTCTGGGGACCTCCTGGTGTAGGCAAGACCACGCTTGCCCAGATAGTGGCTCAGACCCTGCAAGTGCCTTTCTATACGTTGAGCGCTGTGACCAGTGGCGTGAAGGATGTACGCGAAGTCATAGAGCGTGCCAAGAGCGGCAGGTTCTTCAATTCGGCTTCACCCATTCTTTTTATTGATGAGATTCATCGTTTCTCCAAGAATCAGCAGGACTCTCTGTTAGGTGCGGTGGAGAAGGGAGTTGTGACGCTTATTGGGGCCACCACGGAGAATCCTTCTTTCGAGGTGATACGCCCGTTGTTGTCACGCTGCCAGCTCTACGTGCTCAAGTCGTTGGACAAGAAAGACTTGGAGGAACTCTTGCATCGGGCTTTGACTCAGGACATAGAACTGAAGAAGAAACATATAGAATTACAGGAAATGGGTGCCTTGATGCGTTTCAGCGGTGGTGATGCCCGCAAGTTGCTCAACATCCTGGAGTTGGTGGTAGAGTCGGCTGGTTCTGATGAGGTGGTTATTACTGACAAGATGGTTGAGGAACAGCTGCAGCAGAATCCTCTGGCCTACGACAAGCAGGGTGACATGCACTACGATATCATTTCGGCGTTTATCAAAAGTATACGAGGCAGCGATCCTGATGCAGCCTTATACTGGATGGCACGCATGATAGAAGGCGGAGAAGATCCACAATTTATCGCTCGCCGAGTCGTAATAAGTGCCTGTGAGGATGTGGGATTGGCCAATCCCAATGCCTTGTTGTTGGCAAATGCGGCTTTCGATACCGTGATGAAGATAGGATGGCCCGAGGGACGTATCGCCTTGGCAGAGGCTGTGGTCTATCTTGCCACCAGTCCGAAGAGCAACAGCGCCTATCTGGCTATAGATGCAGCCTTGGCAAAGGTGCGCCAGACAGGCAATCTGCCAGTGCCTCTTCATATTCGCAATGCCCCGACCAAGTTGATGAGCGAACTGGGTTATCATGATGGTTATCGTTATCCTCATGACTATCCTGGCCATTTTGTCGAGCAACAGTATCTGCCAGATGATATTCAGAACAGCCGTTTCTGGTTTGCACAGCATTCGCCTTCAGAAGAACGGCTATACCAGTGGATGACTACTTGCTGGGGAGAAAGATTTAAGTGATGAGTGAGAAATCAAAATACCTTTTAACTATATAGAAAACCAAAATAATGAATATACAACAAGACCCAGAATTCATGATGACTCTTCAGCGGGTTGTCGAGTTCGTTGGAACATTTGCCTTTGCTTTGTCGGGCATTCGTCTTGCTGCCTCCAAGCATTACGACTGGTTGGGAGGTTTCGTGTGTGGTGTGGCTGTGGCCATAGGTGGAGGAACTATCCGTGACGTGATGCTCGGAGTGCGTCCTTTTTGGATGCTGAGTCCCATCTATCTGATATGTACGCTTATGGCGCAGGGTGTCGTCATCGTGTTTCACCATTATCTGAAAAGACTCGACAACACGTGGTTTCTTTTCGATACATTGGGACTGGCATTATTCAACATTGCCGGCATACAAAAGACGATAGACTGTGGTTTCCCCTTCTGGGTTGCCATTATTATGGGTTGTATCACAGGTGCGGCTGGTGGAGTTATTCGCGATGTGCTGCTTAATGAGGAACCTGTCATCTTCCGAAAGGAGATTTATGCCATGGCGTGTATCCTGGGTGGCCTGACCTATTGGGCATTGGATTCGATGGGGGTCAGTCTGTACGTCACAACGGCAGTGGCCTTTTTGGTGGTGTGTGCCATCCGTCTTATCGCAGTAAGGTATCACATATCCTTGCCCAAGTTGCATGATGAGGAACCAGGAGAACCGAGACAGGAATAAAAATAATCAACTTCTGAATCCAGCTTAAGTTCAATAAATAATTATAGATAAAACGAAAAAGCGAATTATATCAATCAATGAAAAAACTACAGACAATCTTTACAGTAGCAGTTATGGTTGCTTTCTTGCTGCAGGCAGGTGTAACAAAGGCTCAGAACAAGCGAGAGTTTCGTGGCGTGTGGATACAATGTGTGAACGGACAGTATCTGGGAAAGACGACAGAACAGATACAGAACATGCTTAGCAGTCAGCTTGACGAACTTCAGAAGGATGGCGTCAATGCCGTTATTTTTCAGGTGAGGGCAGAGTGCGATGCTCTCTATGAAAGCAAGTTGGAACCTTGGAGCCGATATTTGACAGGAAAGCAAGGAAAAGCTCCGTCTCCTTATTGGGACCCTTTGCAATGGATGGTGGAGCAGTGTCATCGTAGAGGCATGGAACTGCATGCCTGGATCAATCCTTATCGCGCCAAGCACGGAGGAACTCCTATGGGACAGCTGGCTTCCAGTAGTGTGGTGGTGCAACATCCAGAGCTCTGTTTCTCGTATGATAATCTGGTGCTGCTCAACCCCGGTCTGCAGGAGGCGGCCGACTATACTTGTCGTGTGGCAGCCGATATCGTGAGCCGATACGATATCGACGGATTTCACATCGACGATTATTTCTATCCTTATCCTGTAGCAGGCAAGCAGATTCCAGACCAGCAGCTCTATCAGCGCATGAATCATGGCTTTTCCAATATTCAGGATTGGCGACGCGACAATGTAAGCCGTTTTGTGAAGCAATTGGGAGAGACCATCCATGCTGTAAAGCCCTGGGTGAAGTTCGGTGTTTCACCTTTCGGTATATATCGCAACAAGCGCAACGACCCTAACGGAAGCCTGACCAATGGTCTGCAAAACTATGACGACCTGTATGCCGATGTGCTGTTGTGGGTCAACAATGGTTGGGTCGACTATAATGTGCCGCAACTCTACTGGGAGATAGGCAATCGTGCTGCCGACTACAAGACGCTTATCACTTGGTGGAACAAGCATGCATCGGCACGCCCATTATATATAGGTGAAGACATAGAGCGTACTGCTAAGTATGCCGACCCGGATAATCCAAAGAGTCATCAGTTGCCAGCCAAACATCGTCTTCACCAGCAGATGCCCAATGTGAAGGGAACCGTGCTGTGGTATGCCAAGACTGCTGCCGACAATGTGGGCAACATCGGTCATACGCTTCGCGACTATTATTGGCGCACGCCAGCCCTTCCTCCTTTGATGCCATTTCTGGATGACAAAGCACCAAAGAAAGTGAAAGGTCTTAAACTCGTATGGACCGAAAACGGACCGCAACTTACATGGAAGGCTCCAAAAGGAAAGAAGTGGGGCGACGTGGCAAATCGCTATGTGATCTATCGATTTGAAAAGGGCGAGAAGGTAGACCTCTCGAATGCTTCAAGTATTCTCAAAGTGACTTATGACGAATCCTTCAAGTTGCCATACGTGAAGGACAAACGCTTCACCTATTTGGTGACAGCTCTCGACCGTGTGGGCAATGAGAGTAAGGGCAAGAAGAAAGCCGTTTCATTTTAAAAGATGTGATGAGCAATGAAAATGACGAGAAAAGATGTTCGTAAACGAAACTTTTCATTCTTTTTTCTTGCTCATCACTTTATTTTTTGTATCTTTGCATAATCAAAAGCATTAATCTATGGACATAACGGAACAAACAATCTTACAGGTGGAGCGCTTTTTAAGAAAAGTGGCTCAGAAGTTTCCTGAATCAGAGGAAACTTCCGTGTTGACAGACATTCATGTGCGTGTATCTCAAGACAGCGGAGAACTGCTGGCTTTCGATGATGACGACAAGGAAATAACACGTTGTGTGGTGGAGCAATGGATAGACAATAAAGATGAGAATTTCTATGATGAAGTTGCCAAGATTCTGCGCGAACTGATGAGAAGGAATGCCGACCTGATAGACTCGTTGGGTATTCTGAAGCCCTATAGTTTTGTTCTTGAGGACGATGATAAGGAAAACCTCGGTGAGCTCTATCTTGCCGACGATGATACAGTGATCGTAGGGGGCGACTTGATGGAAGGACTCGACAGCGACCTTGACAGCTTCTTTGATGACTTGCTGAAAGAAGACTCGTAAAGTCTTCGAGTGAAGAACTCGGAGATAAGAACTTTGTGTTAAGAACTCAGGTTGAAGTATGAAGACTCCGAGTAAAGAACGAGCAATAGCACAAAAACTTAATTTTCAATAATCTAATTTATTCTAAGAATTATGGCAAGAAGATATTTATTGGGCTTTGACGTAGGCTCCAGTTCTGTGAAAGCATCTCTTACAGATGTTGACAGTGGCGAAATTGCCGCATCAGCTTTTTATCCTGACCATGAGGCACCTATCATGGCTGTAAAGGCAGGGTGGGCAGAGCAAGACCCACAGATGTGGTGGGAAAATGCCAAGCTGTCGCTTCAGAGAATTATGGCAGAGACTGGTGCCAAGGGAGAAGACATCCTCGCTATAGGTATTTCATATCAGATGCACGGTTTGGTGTGCGTGGACAAGCAGCAGAACGTGTTGCGTCCAAGTATCATCTGGTGTGATTCGCGTGCTGTGCCTTATGGTGATAAGGCTTTCCGTGATCTTGGCGAAGAGCGTTGTCTGCAGAGCTTGCTCAATTCACCAGGCAACTTTACTGCTTCCAAATTGGCTTGGGTTAAGGAGAATGAGCCAAAGTTGTTTGACAAGATAGACAAAATCATGTTGCCCGGTGACTATCTGGCCATGAAATTGTCGGGCGAGGTAAAGACAACCATCAGCGGACTTTCTGAAGGTATGATGTGGGATTTCAAGGAGAAGAAACCTGCCAAGTTCCTGCTTGATTACTACGGATTTGACGAGAGTGTGCTGGCCGACATAGTTCCTACTTTCTCAGTACAGAGCGTAGTTTCCAAGGAGGCAGCTCAAGAGTTGGGACTCAAGGAAGGCACACCTATTTCATATCGTGCAGGCGACCAGCCAAACAATGCAGTCAGCCTGAATGTGTTCAATCCTGGCGAGATAGCAAGTACTGCCGGTACTTCAGGCGTAGTATATGGTGTGCTCGGAGATGTGAACTATGATCCTCACAGCCGTGTCAATACCTTTGCGCATGCCAACTATACCAAGGAACTCGACCGTTTGGGTGTGCTTCTTTGCATCAATGGTACGGGTATTCTCAATGCATGGGTACATCGAAATATCACACCTGATGTCAGCTATGCCGATATGAACGATTTGGCTGCAGATGTGCCTATCGGAAGTGAAGGAGTGCGTATCATACCATTCGGCAATGGAGCAGAGCGTGTGCTTGAGAACAAGGAAGTGGGCTGCTCTATCCGTGGCTTGAACTTCAATAAGCACAATCGAGCACATATTGTGCGTGCGGCACAGGAAGGCATTGTCTTCAGTTTCTGCTACGGAATGGAAATTATGCAGCAGATGGGTATGGAACTCAACAAGATTCATGCCGGAAAGGCTAATATGTTCCTGAGTCCTTTGTTCCGCGATACGCTTGCCAGCGTGAGTGGAGTCACCATTGAACTGTATGAGACTGACGGTAGTGCTGGTGCTGCTAAGGGTGCTGGTATTGGTGCAGGAATCTATAAGGATCATAATGAGGCTTTCGCTTCGCTCAAGAAGTTGGCTGTTGTAGAGCCTGATGTAGCCCATCGCGATGCTTACAAGGAGGCTTATGAGACCTGGAAACAGGAACTGAACAAGCTGTAAACGCTAATGTACAGTTCATGAGCAGGTGTGCAAAATCAACTCTGTATTGGTTAGAGGAGCCCTGACTTATTGAAATAAATCAATAAAAATAAGAAGGATGAGAAATTATCTCATCCTTTTTTTGTTTAATAGTTTATTTTTAGTATCTTTGCAATCTATAACATTTATATATAAGGATTATGACTCACAAAAATAATCATTTGGTAATCATGGCAGGTGGAGTAGGCAGTAGATTCTGGCCTATGAGCACCGAGGAGAAACCCAAGCAGTTTATAGATGTACTTGGTACAGGTCGTACTTTGTTACAACTGACATTCGACAGATTCGAAGGTATTTGCGACCCAGAGAATGTGTGGGTGGTTACAAACAAGAAGTATGCAGCCCTTGTACAGGAGCAATTGCCCGAGATTCCTGCGGGCAACATCGTGCAGGAACCGTGTCGCCGCAATACGGCTCCATGTGTTGCCTACATCAGTTGGCGAATCAAGGAGAAGGACCCCAATGCCAATATTGTCGTTTCACCTTCCGATCATATTGTTACCAACAGTAATGAGTTCAGACGAGTTATTATTTCTGCACTCAAGTTTACTGGCGAGACCGACAGTATTGTAACCCTTGGCATGAAGCCAACTCGTCCTGAGACGGGATATGGTTATATACAGGGTGATCTTCGTACACCTTCTGCCCGTAACAAGGAGGTATATCGTGTAGATCAGTTTCATGAGAAACCAGACCTGGAAACCGCCAAGAAGTATCTTAGCGACAAGAACTTCTTCTGGAATGCAGGAATCTTCATCATGAGCGCAGCCACCATAGTGAATGCTTTCCGTGTATATCAGCCAGCCATAGCTAAGATATTCGAGAGCCTGCGTCCTATTTATGGCACACCACAAGAGCAGGAGCAGATAGACCTGAGATATCCTGAGTGCGAGAATATCTCTATCGACTATGCCATTATGGAAAAGGCAGAGGAGATATTTGTCTTCCCTGCCAGTTTCGGATGGAGCGACTTGGGTACATGGGGCAGTTTGCTGGTACAGTCACGTCGCGACCTGTATGGTAATGCCACTATAGGCAAAAATATCCAGATGATAGAGTCAAAAAATAACATTGTTCATACTTTAAACGAGAAGAAGGTTGTCATTCAGGGGCTCGAAGGCTATATTGTGGCCGAGGAAGACGGAACGCTTCTTATCTGCAAGATGTCGGAAGAACAGCGCATCAAACAGTTCTCGGGAATGAATTAGTCTCTGAGTTTTCATAAGTTCAATATAAAAAAACCTCCGCAAGTCACACTTGCGGAGATTTCTTTTTTATGATTAGTTGTAGCCTTTGTTTTAACGGCTTTTCTTCCCATTTTGCTTTCTCTTAGGAAAAAGTTTAGCTTCTTTATTTCTTTTTCAGTCCCTTGTAAGCTATGAAGGCGACAACAACGACAGCCAAGGCCAAGAGCACGTAGCCTATTTCGTGGCTGTACTTCAATGCCTGCTGGTATACGTCATGTGTGGTCTTGTAGTCGGTGTACTGGTATATGCTCCAGCCTATGATGGCCAGTACTGTGTTCCAGATGCCGGCACCAATAGTGGTGTACGACAGGAACTTGCCCAGATGCATGCCCGACAGACCAGCAGGAATACTGATGAGCTGACGTACGGCAGGAACCAGTCGGCCAAATATGGTAGAGGCGGCGCCGTGCTTGCGGAAATATTCCTCGGCTGTTTCTACCTTTTCGCGGTCGATGAGACACATGTGTCCTATACGACTGTCTGCAAAGCGGTAGATGATGGGGCGTCCCACCCATTTGGCGAGATAGTAGTTGATAAGGGCTCCTATGTCAGCTCCTATTGTGGCTACCACGATGACAAGCAGAAAATTCATTCCGCTGGCAGGATCCATAGCCTTCCATGCTGCAGGTGGAACTACCACCTCAGAAGGGAAAGGGACGAAAGAACTCTCGATGGCCATGAAAAGCATGACCACCCAGTAGTTCAAATTATTGAGAATCCACAGAAAGAGTGCAGCTGTATTCATTTTCGTTGATATAACATGAAATGATAGATGGTAGGAAAAAACTTACTTGTTGAGTTTAGCCCAAGTATCTTTCAGTCCTACAGTCTTGTTGAATACAGGATGCTCTGCTGTTGTGTCGAGGTCGGCCATGAAGTAGCCGATGCGCTGGAACTGCAGATACTCGCCTGGCTTCTTGGCAGCAGCATATTCCTCAACATAGCAGTTGGTGAAGGTGTGCAGGCTCTCAGGGTTGAGCAACTCGCGGAAGTCGCGCTCGTCAGCTGATGGGTTTTCCACGTTGAACAGGCGGTCGTATTCACGGACTTCAGCCTTCACACAATGGTCGGCAGAAACCCAGTGCAGGGTTCCCTTCACCTTGCGGTTGGCACCTTCCATTCCGCTCTTGCTGATAGGATCGTATTCTGCCTGAATCTCGACGATGTTTCCTTCTGCATCCTTGGTGCATCCGGTACACTTCACAATATAGGCATTTTTCAGACGAACCTCCTTGCCGGGAGTCATGCGGAAGAACTTCTTTGGAGCATCTTCCATGAAGTCGCCACGCTCTATCCACAGATTCTTGCTGAAGGTAATGGTGTGTGTACCGTCAGCCTCGTTCTCAGGATTGTTGATAGCTTCCATTTCTTCGCTCTCTCCCTCAGGATAGTTGGTGATAACGAGTTTCACAGGGTCGAGTACAGCACTTACTCGGCATGCTTTCTTGTTGAGGTCCTCGCGTACAGAAGCCTCGAGAAGAGCCATGTCGTTGAGGGCGTCGAACTTGGTATAGCCAATGCTGTCGATAAACATGCGGATGCTCTCTGGTGAATAGCCACGACGGCGCATGCCGCAGAGTGTAGGCATACGAGGATCGTCCCATCCATTGACGAGGTGTTCGTCTACGAGTGTGTGCAACTTGCGCTTGCTCATCACTGTATAGGTAAGGTTCAAGCGGTTGAACTCAATCTGTCGTGGACGATTGTCGTACAGATTGTCTGCTGTATTGTCCTTCTCCTTGAGGAAGTCGATAAACTTATCGTACAAAGGACGATGGGGTACAAACTCCAAGGTACAGATAGAGTGGGTTACACCTTCAAAGTAGTCGCTCTGTCCGTGGGCAAAGTCGTACATAGGATAGCAGTGCCACTTGGTGCCTGTACGGTGGTGTGGAGTTTGGATAATACGATAGATGATAGGGTCGCGGAAGTGCATGTTGGGATTAGCCATATCGAGTTTGGCACGCAGCACCATGCTTCCTTCTACCGCCTCGGGAGTGTTCATCTTCTCGAAGAGTGCAAGGTTTTCCTCTACAGGGCGGTCACGATAAGGGCTTGCTGTACCGGGAGTAGTAGGAGTTCCCTTTTGTTCTGCAATCTGTTCCGCAGTCTGCTCGTCGATGTAGGCATGTCCGTTCTTGATCATCCAGATGGCAAAATCCCACAACTTCTCAAAATAGTCAGAAGCATAGTAGATATTGCCCCACTTGAAGCCGAGCCATTGTATGTCCTGCAGGATGTTTTCTACGTATTCGTTGTTCTCCTTGCTGGGGTTTGTATCGTCGAAACGAAGGTTGCAGATACCGTTATATTTCTCTGCCACACCAAAGTCCATGCAGATAGCTTTGGCGTGTCCGATATGCAGATATCCGTTAGGCTCTGGGGGAAAGCGTGTCTGTATGCGACCGTTGTTCTTGCCCTCCTTGAGATCTTCTTCTACAAATTGTTCAACGAAAGAGATGCTTTTCTTCTCTTCGTTCAGATTTTCTTCATTTATTGCCATATTTCAATGAGATATGTTTTATATATATAAATAATGTGGTGCAAAGTTACAAAATAAATTGTAAGTATGAAAAAGATGAGCATTATATTTTGCTGAAATAGTTGAAGAGGTGTGGAAAAAAGGTTGTGTGTTATTGTTTTTATAAGATTTTTTCAAAAAAGAACAATAAAACACGTCAAAATATTTTTTTATTCAAAATAATTTTGCTACCTTTGCAAACGTTATCCTGAATACAATCTTTTTACCTTAAACGGACTAATACCTATTGAATAGACGCTCTTCACTGTGAAGTGAGGAGCGTTTTTTATGTGTATTACTTAGCTTCTTGCTTTTTGCGGAAGGTCTCGTTGTTGACAACCATCATTCCTTCAGCTACGTCTATCTGTACCTGTGTCTGGATATCCTTGTCCACTCCCTTTCGGTCGAGCAGGATAATGGTCTGGTCGCCTTCTGGTTTGGCAATGAGTTCCCACTTGTAGTAGTCCTGAGTGTTTTTGGTTGTAACGGTCAGGTCGCTGTTCAGTGTGATAACCTTGCTTCCGTCGTAGCTCTGATAGTCGCCGGCAGCCTTGTTCTGGAAAGCGGTATCGGTAACTACTGCTACCTCTGTGGTTGCAGTCTGTGGCTGTTCAGCCTTCTTGCCGTTGCAAGCTGCCATGGTAAGACCGAGAGCAGCGATTGCAAAAATCATCATTTTCTTCATATTGATTCTGATTTTGATTAATATATTTGTTAGTATTGTTATTGATTCATTTCCTTTTGCTGGGGAGTAGTCTTTGGCGTTGCCGTTTTTCTCTTTTTTTAATTGAAGAAGATATCTATCTGTGTGGCTGCCATGAAGGCAGCAACTGTCAGCATTACCAAGACAGAGAGTGAGCCCATAGTGATTGGAAGCCACGATTGATGCAATTGTCTGCCGGTGGTTTTCCATTGCTCAATACCCTGTGGGTCGATATAGGCCAGCAGATAGTAGCACAGGGTGGCGTACAAGGCTCCGAAAAAGATGCCCACCAATATGTCGCCTGGGTAGTGTACTCCCATATAGGCGCGTGAGTATGCCATCACTATGGCCCAAGCCAGGAGGAAAAGATTCAACTTCCTGTTGCGGGCCAAATACATGGCGAAGAAAACCATTCCCCATGCGTTGGCGGCATGAGAGGAGGGGAATCCATATCTGCCGCCCCGATAATTGTTCACGATATGCACCATGGGCGAGATGGGGTTGTCTGTATTGCTGGGTCTCAGACGTTCTACCATTGGCTTGATAAGGCCTGAGGTGGTCTGGTCGCAGAGCACCACGATGGCAATGATGGCTACGAGGCATTTTGTTGTCGATCGCCAGTCATAGTTGCGGAACATCACATAGAGGAAACTTGCATAAAAGGGTATCCATACAAATCGGCTGCTGTACATCATCATGAAATAGTCCCAATAGCTGTTGTGGAATCCGTTGAGGAACAACAATAGTTGGGCGTCAGCCTGTTCCAGTGTGTTGAGCATGTCTGTCATTCGTGTCTTTTAATTTCTTTTTTTTTGTTGTTACTTGAGAACTTTTTTGCGGGGTGATGGGGAGAGCATGATGACTATTTTGTACTGATGTCGTCGTACAGTTTCTGCAGATATGCCTGTCCGCGCTTGATGTTGTAGCCGGGCTTGGTTCCCTTGTCATAGAGTACTTTCTTGCTCTTGTTGTCGAATATCAGCGAGTTTTCTTCGCTTACCACGCCAAAGGCATCGTTGACCGTGAAGAAGGCAAACTTAGGCGTGGCATCGCTCAGCATGTTCTTGCTGAAGAGGAAGTCTTTGTGTTCCACTCCCAACTGTCCTAACAGTGTGGCGGCAATGTCCTGCTGTGAGCCGATGAGTTTTATCTTCATAGGATGGGCTATGGCTCCGCCTGTCAGGATGAGAGGTATCTGGTAACGGCTTCTGTCGCCATTGTCGAGATGCTCCTTGTATCCGCCTACGTGGTCGGGCACGAAGATGATGAGCGTGTTTTTCCATTTGGGCAGCTTGCGGTATCTGCGCACGATGGCACCCATCACACTGTCGGTATAGGCAAAAGCATTCAGTCGCTTGTCTTTCAGTCGGCTGTAGGGCACTTCGAAAGGCTCATGACTGCTCGATGTCTGGAAGACTCTGAATACAGGACGGCCTGTTGGTTTCTCGTGTTCGATGTCGTACATCAGCCTGTCGGCCACGATATGGTCGTGCACTCCCCATTTGCTCAGTCGCTGCTCGATAGGGAAGTCCTGGTCTGAGGTGATGTGCTGGAAACCCTGTGAGATAAGATAGGAGCGCTGGTTGGTAAAGTTGATGTCGCCACCATAATAGTAGGCAGTCTGGTAGTTCTTGTATTTCACCAACGACTTGGAGATAGATGGCAGGTGGCTCGACTTGTTGGGATCCTTCATGATGCTCATGGTGGGCTGTGCCGGATAACCGCTCAGAATGGCCACGAGTCCGCGGTCGGTTCTGAAGCTGTTGGCATAGAAGCGGTTGAAGAGGATGCCCTGCTGGGCTATGGAGTCGAGACATACAGCCACGTCTTTCTGTGTACCTATGGATGGAAGCAGGTCGCTTGCGAAACTTTCCATCACTACAAGCAGGATGTCTGGAGCATGCTTGCGTGCCTCATCGCTGAGAATGGGGTAGGTGTTCTCGTCGCTTTGGCTCACCATCGTACGGAATATCTTGTTGGCTTCGGCAGCGTCCATATAGCGATACTGGTCTTCGAAGTTCTGCTGTCTTGTCATCGACTCGAGAAGACTGAACATCGGGTTTACCGCCGAGTGGTTGAGGTAAGATAGCTGGCTGAAATAAGCAGTTCCTGTATTTGTCGTAGCCACAGTGAATCCTCCACGGATAGGGATGATGAGCAGGGCAGTCATGACGAAGACAATAATAGATGTACGCACGCGATGGCAGTCGAGTCCTTCGTTTCTGTAATCACGTCTTCCATAACGGTCGCGTCGTGGTTTGGGCATGCGCAACATCCACCAGATCAGTGCCGATATGGCTGCGAGAGCAAGGATGCCCAAGGCAATCTCTCCAAAAGATGCACTTGCAAAGGCGTCAGCAGGCGATGTGAAGAAATAGAAGAAAGGCATGCTGTCCAAGGGGAAGCACCAATAGGGGTAGAGTACGGCATTGAGAACGAAGCAGAAGGCTGTGGCAACTGCTATGATGCCCATATATGTGTTGAATATCGGGCGTATGAACTCCTGTCTTATCCATACGTTGGCAAGCAGGAGCAAGCCGGGCAGGAGCATGAGATAACCGGCCATAGACAGGTCAATGCGAAGACCATGAAACATGACGGGCATCATTTCTGCAAATACTTCTCCCCACGACATTTGTGATGCGCCATGGGTAACAAGCATGAATAATGGTTTCTGCAGTATGAAGATGATCATGAGCACGATGTATGTTCTCACGAACCATATTATTTGTTTCATTCCTCCGAGTTTGTTCATTCTGACCTGTTATTTTAATTTTTATGGCAAAATTACGGCTTTTATTCCACATAGGCAATTTATTTGTATATAATTAATAAAAAAAAACACAAAAAATTTGGTTTGTATCTTGTTTTGCCGTATCTTTGTCACTGGTAATTTAAAAAAACAACTAACTTAATGCCATGGCTAAATATAACTTAACACCTAAAAAAGTAGCCCGTTATCAAACTCTTCTTAGTGATAAGCTCAAGGACAGTCTGTACGAGGGAATTTTGCGAATTATCGTAGCAGAAGGTAAATACAAAGACAAAACTTACAATACCCGTAAGTTGGCTGCCGATCTAAATACCAATGCTCGTTATATATCTGCAGTTTGTGCCACACGACTGCACAAGAACTATTCGGAATTCGTCAACGATTTCCGAATCAATGAAGCTATGTCGCTGCTTTCAGACCGTCGCTATACCAAGATGACTATCGAGGACATCAGCGAAATGGCAGGCTTCAATACCCGTCAGAGTTTTTATGCCAACTTCTATCATCGCATGGGAATGACCCCTTGTGAGTACAGAAAGCAACAGGCACAAAAGAAAAAGGAGGCAGGCGCTTAGCCTTCCTCCTGTATTATCATTGGTGATTGAACTTTCGCTGGGTTCGGAAGTTTCTTCCACTTTCCCTTTTCGGAAGCGGAATGTGTTATTGTAGTGTGCCTTTTTCCCTTGCAGTATGAGTGAGGGTTACTTGGATTTTATTTTCTAAGGAGAGTCTTCAGGGCTTTGGTCTTTGCCTGTCGGGCCATTTTCCGCACAGCCTTGTCTCTTATCTGTCTTACTCTTTCGCGTTTCAGTTCCATGTCCTCGGCGATGTCTGCCATGGGGATGTGAGGGCAACCTATGCCGTAGAACTTGCGTATTACTTCGCGCTCGCGCTCATCGAGTATTTCGATGGCTGCCTTGAGGTCTTCTGAAATGAGGCGGAAGTAAGTGTTCTCTTCCTCTGAAAGTGCATCCTTGTTGATCAGTATGTCGAGCAGGGTGTACTTGTTGTTGGTGCCAAGGGGCGCGTCTATAGAGAGGGGCCGACTCAGTTTCTTGTTGAGTTGTTGGTGCCCGTCTTTTGGCATTCCGTAAGAAGCAGACTGCTGTTTGATGGCCTGTTCCATGGCCTTGCGAATGAAGGGTGCGGCATAGGCTATAAATTGTGTTCCGCGCTCAGTATCATATTTTTGTGCAGCTTGTGTCATAGCCATGTATCCCTCGCTCACCAGGTCGTCGAAGTCTACACCTTTTCCCTTGAACCTATTCGCCAACGATTTTACGTAGCTCAGGTTTTCTGTGACCAGTTGGTTGATATTCTTTGCTTCCATCTTTTTGTTTCTTTAGTTTGTTGGGCAAAGATACGGATAAAAAATGATTTAGGCAATTTTTTTTGCAGAATAATGTTGGAAGAAATGATGGTGTAAACATCTTTTATGATTTCCGCTTTTCCTTCGTTCGGAATAAGAAATACTGCCTAAAGAGTTGCTCATATTACTTTCCTTTCTGTGTAATTTGCTCCTTAAAGAGCGCAAATGTGCCCCTTGCAGGGCACAATTGTGCCATAAGTAGGCATTTTGCCGGAATCAGTATTTTTGAAAAAAGAATCACGCAAAAACTCTTCACCCTTCATCTATTCCTTGGAATCCCCTGTGTTTATAGGGGTTTCAGAGGGAGAAGGGTACAATTTCACCCTTCATCACCCTTCATCACCCTTCATCTTTTTACCTTTTTCAGATTTTGGCTGACTGATGTAACTTCAGCATAAGTGGTCAACTATGAATATGACTAAAATGAAGTAAGTCTACGTAATTTATAACTAAGTAACAAGCGAGTCAACTCGTATTAAAAATTATACAAAGAGTGGTTAACTATATCGTTAAGCCACAGAAAATGTTCTCTGTAGCTTATATAATCTATGTTCCAAAGTTTAGAACTTATGTTCGATAGTTTAGAACTTGTGTTCGATAGTTTAGAACTTATGTTCCAAAGTTTAGAACATAGATTTATCTACAATTGGCAAAACAAATTCATAATAGAAGTTTAACAAATAGGAAAGTTAGGGAAGTGAGTTCATAACGAACTGAAAACAATTTAAGTGACAGGAAATGACAGACCATGAAGGGTGATGAAGGGTGAAAATGTACCCTTCTCCCTCTGAAACCCCTATAAACACAGGGGATTCCAAGGAATAGATGAAGGGTGAAGGGTTTTTTGCTAAATCTATTTCAAAAAAAGCAATACGTCGATAACAGGAGTCTTAGTGCTTTACGGTTTTTGCATCAACGTTATCCCGACAGAGATAATTATACACTCATGTGCGTCGTTAGTTTTATTAGAAACTTGTTGTCATCTTTGACTTGTGGATAATATTTCTGTTTCTGTGCTTCAAGGAGTGAGCGAGGTTATGTTTTTCCTCGCTCCACTATTAGAGTGTATTTTTTGTTCCCAGTGATTGCAAAAGTGTGTGGCAATTGTAGACATTAAATAGAATTACCAATCCTCTATAGAATTATATGGTATTTCCTTATTCCATTTTTGCATGGCACTTTTCCGAATTCGTTTCATCTCATTTTGTGCATGCTTCTTGTCGGATGCCTTAAAGCCATTCTGATATTGGCCATTCGCATTCTTCATTTGCATAAGGTCAGAAGCCCATTTGTTATACGTGTTGCGCAATGAATTGTAATTCACTTGGTCAGACATAGACATTTGAGTATTATTTTTTGTATTCTGGGCCTTTGCCGAATTGTTGTCGTTTGAAACAGGCACGTCGGATGTTGTGATGGAAGATATGTTTGCGGAAGAATTGCTGACACTTTTTCCGTTTGCAATAGAATAAATGTTGCTTACATTTTCAACCAACTGTGTAGAAAGTCCTGCCAATTCTTTTCCAGCTTTTGCCCAAGCTTCTCTAACCATTTGTTTTCGTTGGTTGTCTATTTGGTTATAATTCTCAGAAGATGTTATGGTATATGATTTACCATTTTCAAAGCTAAGAGTCTCCCAATTCCCATCACTCGTAAGGTACAAACCAATACCGCATCTTTCTCCATTTTTATAATCACTTTGGCACAAGTCTCCATTTTTCATCAAAACAAGGCCTAATCCATTTGGAATTCCTTGCTTGGTTTCACCAATGAATGCTCCACCATCAGACAACTCTATTATAGAAAACAGTTTATCTGCTTGCGAGGCTTGTGCTGGATAGGTTGCCGTAGGCTTGTCCGCAAGAAAGTTGCCATGATAAACAACTTTTCCCTCATTGTCATAACAAGTGCCTATGCCACTTTTTTGCCCTTTGTTCCAATTGCCAATATAAATCATAGCTCCAGGACAATTACTAAGCACCTGTTTGCCATTTGTGGCAATCTTTATTCCATATCCTGTAATCTCACCATTCATGAAATCACCAACATATAAAGAATTGTCCTTCATTTGAAGAACACCCATACCATTGCATTTCCCCTTCAGAAATTGCCCCTTGAACTTTCCATATTTACTTTTGACAAAAGAATTGTCGAATGTATGGGAAAAATATTTGCTTACATCAATATTTTGTCCCCAAAGTAGAGATGGAAATATACATAGGATGATTGTTAGTATATTTTTCATACTCATTTTAATTTACTTCATCATAGTCATCCAATGCCACAAACTTTTTGTCTTTTAGCATTTTCTCGGCTTCTTTATCTGAAAGAAGTTCCATCTTAAAATCATTAAAGCCTTTTCGAGTAATAAAAACATAATAAGTAGCACCATCTGTTAAGTTGAGTTGGATTTCCGCTGCATATTTCGCAGTTTTTGCGTTTACAGGATTGGTGTAAGTCGCATCAATACTAAAAATTGTTTTTCCTGTTGCTGAAAATACTGCCTTGCGCTTACATGGTGCTTGTGTTTCTATCGGTAGAACCATTGCCGACTTGATCTGCTTAGATTTTGTTACAGGTCCAACCATATTAAAAATCGGTTTACTATTTTGATATACATCCAGTTCCGTGTTCCAGATTTTTCTCATAAAGAAGTAAACAGTACTCTGTGCTGAAATCTTTTGTGGCATCAGCAAACTAATGACACTAACTAACATCACTAAGGATGCCTTGAAAAATGATGAATGTTTCATTGTAAAATCCCTTGTATGTGTCGGGCGCAACTATAAAGCACTTAAATTGTGCGATAGTTAATAAAAATGGGGATTATACCCCTTTATTTTATTAGTGGAGTCTACTAAATTAAAGACTGCCTTTTCCGTGGCATGTTCCACATCTTCCTGTGCCATAGCAAACAGGACAATCTACTTTCTTCTTATATGAATTTCCTGTATATTGCCCAACTTCTTCCCAATATTTACCAGCTCCTCCGCAAGTATTACAATTTCTTGAACCTCTACAACTTGGACAAGTTCGAGAAGAAGAACCATTGCTACCATTATTGTAAGGAGTATTATTGTAGTATCCATTAGAACTACTTGAAGGAGACATGTTATAATGATGTACAAACCATATTCTTGTATTACCATTTTCCAAAGCAACCAAATAATTAATTTCTGTGTTGTTATGCAAAAGTGATACTGCACGAACATTTTGCAGCTTATGCCCAACAGGAAGAAGATAGCCTTGTGTTCCTTCTTTAGAGTCTTCCATAGGAATATAATACTCTCCGTCTACTTTTATAACTCCATTGGAGTAAAAATAAACGGTAAGAGTACCAGACAAACAGGGCAAACGCATTAAACTTTTTACCTTTTAACACATAGATACCAAAGTTGTA
>NZ_VZAD01000085.1 GCF_009495355.1 Segatella copri | reverse complement strand
AGCTGATGCCGTTCTATGACAGAATGATGCTGCGCAAGAGATACATTATCGAAACCATTAACGATATGCTGAAGAATACGGCACAGATTGTACACTCACGACATAGATCTGTAAGCAACTTTATCATGAACCTTATTTCAGCATTGGGAGCATATTGTTTCTTTGACAACAAGCCAAAGGCATTGCAGGGATACTGCATCGAAGAAACCAAACAGCTGTCACTATTCTAAGGGCAAAACAACTTCTTTCAGCCTTCTGTTATTACCCACTCCTAATGGAATGGGGAGGAGGCGTATTCACGCTGCATTTATATCGTATTAAACACTCGGTTATCCCGAATTGGGGTAATTATAGTTTTTTGAACGCTTCGTATATCTTATTTGCGATATCCTTGAACTCCTCTTCTGATAGCTTGAGATGTTCCTTGCGGAAGTTCACATCAGCCTCGCTGTTCATAGGGATGAGGTGGATATGGGCGTGAGGCACCTCGAGACCGAGAACCACCTGTGCCACTTTCTTGCAGGGGAAGGCAGCCTTGATGGCCTTAGCCACTTTCTTGGCGAAGACTTCAAATTCGGCCAGGTCCTGGTCTTCCATGTCGAAGATATAGTCAACTTCCTTTCTTGGAATCACCAATGTGTGGCCTTTACCGATAGGGCTAATATCGAGGAACGCATAAAACTTGTCGCTTTCTGCACACTTGTAGCTGGGGATTTCACCGGCAGCAATCTTTGAGAAAATACTTGCCATAGTCTGTTTCGTTTTTATTGTTAATCAAAATCTGTCGTTGCAAAGCATGTGTCGTGCCACACACCGACATCTCTCATTCTCTGTATATATTTGTTTGGCTTACATATCATAAAAAAGGAACTGCCATAGGGGTTTGTCTGCCCTTATGATAGTTCCTTATTTTTACTCGAATGAAATTTTGTCGATGCGCAGTTTGATAGTGCCGCGTGGAATCTTGATTTCCACAATCTCGCCCACTTTCTTGTTGAGCAAGCCCTGTGCGATAGGAGTCTTGATAGAAATCTTGCCCTCCTTCAGGTTGGCCTCGCTCTCGCTCACGATGGTATAATTCATCTTTGCCTTGTTGGCCATATTGGTCATCTCCACCTTCGACATGATCTGCACACAGTCGGTGCTGAGCTGCTTGGTGTCGATGATCTTAGCCTCGGCAATGGTGAGCTTGATGCGGTTGATCTTGTCTTCCAAATGAGCCTGTGCCTCCTTGGCGGCATCATACTCTGAGTTCTCGCTCAGGTCACCCTTGTCTCTTGCCTCAGCAATTGCGGCTGATGCCTTAGGGCGCTCCACAGAAACGAGCTGTTTTAGTTCAGCTACGAGATTGTCGTAACCTTCTTGTGACATGTAAGCCATAATTTTTCTTATTGTTTATTATTATTAATAATGTGTTCTTAGAGATGGGGTAAAAAATAAAGAATCCCGGTGCCTGTATAGCATCGGAATCCCCAATCTTATATTCTCTATTTTTTATTTTCGTACCTATATCTGTTTGCAAAGATAGGACTTTATTTCTGAATCGCCAAATATTTTCGATGAAATTTCATAAAAGTGCGGACTTTTGTCTCTTTTACGCATTTGCCTAAGCATCAAACAGGTATAAAACTTGTGAAAAAGTCAGAAGTCCCTTATATTTATACTCCTAAGATGTGGCTTATTCGTTAAAAAGTTGTATATTTGTAACCCCGATTTTAAAAAAATGGGATGAGAATGTATAACTAATAACTCGAACAACATGACAAAAGAACAACTGATGCAAAGAGCTATCCTCCTGTCAGAGAACAGCGTGCGCCATGGTGGTGGTCCTTTCGGAGCCGTCATTGCCAAGGATGGTGTTATCGTGGCTGAGGCCTCCAATAGTGTTACCATAGACCAAGACCCTACGGCTCATGCCGAAGTGAATGCCATCCGTATGGCTACCCGTGCCTTGCACACTTTTGATTTGAAGGGTTGTGAGATTTATACCTCTTGCGAGCCTTGCCCCATGTGTCTTGGCGCTATCTACTGGGCGCATCTCGACCGTATCTATTATGCCAACAATCGTCAGGATGCAGCGAAGATTGGTTTCGATGATGAGTTTATCTATGAGGAGATCGACCGCAAGATAGCAGATCGCCATAAGCCGATGATTGCCTTGATGCGCGATGAGGCTTTGGGGGCTTTCCGTATGTGGGAAGAAAGTACTGAGAAGACAGAGTATTAAGAGCGCTATCTCCCTTTTATAAACGCTTTTATCCTTACGAGGTGCGAAGTCTGAAAAATAAACAAAACGTCCCGATGCAGGATTTCCTTGCGTCGGGACGTTTTTTTGTTACGATGGATATCTTGTTAAAAACCTACAAACTTAGGTTGTTGTTCGCCTTTTCCTCTCTTACTTGATCTGCGTAATCACGAAAGGATGTTTTACGGCAGCATGGGCAGCTTTCTGTGCGATGCTCTTCTGTTGCTGTGTTATTCCTTCGGGTGCATAGCTGTTTCCTACAACCGACTTCTTGAAGATAGCCTCAAACCAAGTACAGGCAGCAGTGTATCTTCCGTACACCAACTGCAGATGGTAGCCATCACGGTTCAGGTTGTCGCCCAAGCTCGATGTGCGGGCATTCTGTATAGCTGTTCCTGCCGGCACCAAGATGTCGATAGGTGCATCCTTGAGAGCCTGTTTGGCTGCGCCTAAGATGGAAGAGAACATGGTGGCCTGACTGTTGCCATACTTGCGGAAGCCGTCATGGTTGGAAGTCTGAGCGTAAGCCCATGTCTGATGGAAGATAATCTTAGCCTTGGGTGCTTTTTGTTTCACATAGGCAATCAGTTCGTTGAGATAGGGCTGGTATGTGTAGTAGACTCCAGAGAAATGGCTTGCCTGCTGTACGCTCACATAGTCCCAGTCTTCCTCGCTCAAGGCTTCGCTCACCTGCTTGTTGGGTGTCTCCACCATCTTGCCGTCTATTCCTGTCTTTCTGTATCTATATGCCTTCAGGTCGCCTTTTACGCATTGTATGTGTCTTTCGAGCGAGCATCCGGGGATATATAGATTGGCCACTATGGTCTGTATGCCTTCGGCATCAGCCAACTCGTGCAGGTTCTGCTCAATGGCATCTTCAGAGAAGCTGTTGCCTATGGCGAGAATCTTTACCGTATTCTCGGCATGGACCTTTGGAAAAGCCCATGCCAAGAGGAATGTCAATATAAGCCAGATATTTTTCATATTCTTCATATTCCGTGTATAAGTCGTTATTTCAATGTGAAGGTGAGGGTCTGTACATCCTTGCTGTTAGGACCTACCATTACCTCGAACTCGCCAGGCTCGTTCTTGTATTCCAACTCCTGGTTGTAGAACTTCAGGTCTTCAGGGGTGATGGTGAAGGTGACGGTCTTGGTCTCTCCCTTCTTGATAGAGATGCGTTCGAAGCCTTTCAGCTCCTTTACTGGGCGAGAAACGCTGGCAGCCAGATCGCGTATGTACATCTGAGCTATTTCGTCAGCATCGTAATTTCCCGTATTGGTGATGTCTACGCTTACACTGATCGTCTCGTTGTTGGTCATTGTGTTGCTTGAGAGCGTAGGCTTGCCATATTTGAAGGTGGTGTACGACAGACCATAACCGAATGGGTACAGTGGGTCGTTGTCTATATCGAGGTAGTTGCTGGTAAACTTAGAGAACCATTTACCCTCTTTCAGTGGCCGTCCCGTATTCAGATGGTTGTAGTAGAGAGGTATCTGACCTACACTCTTAGGCATGGTGGCAGTAAGTTTTCCGCTTGGCACCTTGTCACCGAAAAGAACGTCACAGATGGCATCGCCCGATTCGCAACCACCAAACCAAACGTTGAGGATGGCTGGGAAATTCTCCTGTTCCCATGTCATGACGGTGGCACGGCCCGAGAAGTTGACGAGTACGATAGGTTTGCCCGTCTTCTTCAGGGCTATGAGCAAGTCTTTCTGTGCGTCGGGCATCTCGAGATTGGTGCGGCTGCTGCATTCGCCACTCATCTCTGACGACTCGCCCACAGCAGCAACGATGATGTCGGCTTGCTGAGCCACGTCGAGTGCTTCCTTCAGCATTTCCTCGTTGCTTCGGCTGTCGCGCATCTCTCTGCCAAACATGGTGGCATCAGCTTCGCGCTTGGCATCATACATCAGGTTGGAGCCCTTGGCATAGAGAACCTCTGCCTTTCCTTCCAGTGCCTTCTTCATAGAACCGAGGATGGTCTTGTTGTCATCGAGACGGGCCGCAACGCTCCATGTACCCGACATGTTCTTGGAATTGTCAGCCAACGGACCGATAAGGGCAATCTTGCCCTTGCGCTGCAAAGGCAACAGATTGCCTTCGTTCTTGAGCAGCACGAAAGTCTTGGCAGCTATCTCGCGTGAGAAGGCTCTGTTCTGTGGAGTGTAGATTTCCTTCTTGGCGCGTTTCACGTTGCAGTATTTGTATGGGTCGTCGAAGAGTCCCAACTTGTATTTGGCTTCCAGGATGCGGCGGCATGCTGTATTGACGGTTTCCATCGTAACTTTGCCCTCGTTGATAGACTTCTCTATAGTGCCTAAGAATCCGTCAGCCACCATGTCCATATCGGTACCTGCATTGAGTGCCATGGCTGAAACCTGCTGCAGGTCGCCCAGTCCGTGGGCTGTCATTTCCAGGATGGCAGTATAGTCGGTTACCACCATTCCTTTGAAGCCCCACATCTTGCGCAGCACATCGGTAAGCAACCATTTGTTGCCTGTTGCGGGAACGCCGTCCACCACATTGAATGAGGTCATCACGCTCAGAGCGCCGGCGTCAACAGCAGCCTTGTAGGGAGGCATATAGTAATTGAACATGCGCCAGTGGCTCATGTCCACCGTGTTGTAGTCGCGTCCTGCTTCTGCACCGCCATAGAGTGCAAAGTGCTTCACGCAAGCCATCACGGTGTTGGGAGCTGCCAGATTCTGTCCCTGATAACCCTCCACCATGGCTTTTGCGATGCACGAACCGAGGTATGGGTCCTCACCGCTTCCTTCTGCCATACGTCCCCATCGTGGGTCGCGGCAGATATCGAGCATAGGACTGAAAGTCCAGTTGATACCATCTGCCGAACATTCTTGTGCGGCTATCTGGGCTGTACGCTTGATGGCTTCCATATCCCATGAGCATGAGAGCGAGAAGGGGATAGGGAATACGGTCTCGTAACCATGTATCACGTCCATACCGAAGAGCAGTGGGATGTGCAGGCGGCTCTGTTCTACGGCAATCTTCTGTACTTCTTTGATTTTCTCAACACCTTTCAGGTTGAAGAGTCCGCCTACTTCGCCACGCTTGATTTTGCTTGCCACGTCGCTGCTTTTTGCCTGGCCGGTAACGATATCTCCTGTAACAGGAAGGTTCAACTGACCGAGTTTTTCTTTCAGCGTCATTTTATTCATCAGGTTATCGATGAAGGTGTTCATCTTAGCCTCATCGCTTTGGGCCTGTGCCATGGTGGGGCAGAGGCTTGCTGCCAGCAGGGTAAATGCTGCAAGAATGTTTTTTGTCTTCATATGTCTAAGTCTGTTTAATTGTTCTTGAATCCGAGTTTCTCGAGTCCCTGTTGTATCTCAGGACAACTCATGAAGAGTCGCCAGAGCAGTCCCGAGCGATAGTTCTCTATCATAGGGGTGATGGTCAGCTGGTCTATGGCAAGATAGCGGGGTACTGTCCAGTGGGCAGTCTCCGAGAAGGCATCGTAGAAGCCATATTTGCCCCAAATCCAGTTGCCCTTGTTCCAGAAGTATTTCAGGGCAGCCATAGACTCTGTAGGTGTATATGGGAATGATGACAGAGCAGCTGTAGGTGTGATGACACCTAAGTCGTTGTTGGGCGCATGGGCAGAATATCCGTTTACCGAATAGCTTGCTGTCAGTCCCCAGCAGTCTTTGCCGTAGCCTTTGTATCCCTTCGGGTTACGCACGCAGTATTCATAGTCGCTGAGGGCATGGTTTCTCACCACATTCCAGTAGTTGGCATACGTGTCGCTCAGGTTCTTGGGGTTGAGGCAGATATAGGAATACTGTGCCCAGAACAGCGGACCGCCAGTCTGTTCGGCGCCATTGTGCTTCAGTTCGAGAGGATAGCCGTAGGGCTTGGCATTGCTCTTGATGCCGCCGCTCCTTGCCCATCCCTTGTGATAGCAGTCTGCCGGGATAGAATGGGTGGGTGAGGAAGCTCCCAAGATATAGGTGATGAGGCATTCGTTGTAGCCTTCGAGTGGGAAGTTCATATCCCAGCCATAGTTTGGCGACCAGTGCCAGTACAGCACGTCCTGTCCGCCACGTCGGTACCAGTCGAACTCCATCTCTTTCCACAGTTTGTCAATATTGCTTGCCAAGAGTTTCTCCTGTTCGTTGCCATTCTCGAAATACTGGCGTACGCACAGCAGACTTGCCATGAGGAATGAACTTTCTACGAGGTCGCCACCATCATCTTTCTGTCCGAAAGGAACGGTCTTTCCTGTATTGCCGTCTATCCAGTGCGACCAAACACCATGGAATCGGTCGGCTTTTCCTAAGAAATCTACTATCTTGGTAAGGCGCTGCACACCCTCGGTACGGCTGATGTAACCTCTGTCTATACCTGCCAGCAGGCCGGCTATGCCAAATCCGCTTCCTCCGGTAGTCACCACATGCTTGTCGTTCTGTGGATAGATACCATCGAGGTGAATGCGCTCGGGTGCCAGCCCGGAGTTGGGGTTGGCTCCATCCCACATATAATTAAGGTGGGTCTTCTCAATGTAGTCGAGCATTTCCTCATCGTTGGCAAATGAGGAGGGTCTGCCTGTTACGGCAGGAGTGGTACCTGGTTTGTCGCTCTTGTCGGTAGAACTGTCTGCCGAGGCGCTGCAAGATGTCCAGGTTAAGGACAGAAGCAGCAATGAGATAAGTGTCTTGGTTATTTTCATCATCAGAATATCTTTTAGTTATTGTGTCTTTTTTTATTGTAGGGATGTTACCATGGGGCGTTTTTTCTCTGTGAAGAAAGGAGCGAGGTTGCACAGGAGCAGTCATCTTGACATTGATGACTCTCTGTGCTTTTTCTCTGATAATGTTGGAAAAGGATTTTCCGGGATAATATACATACAGATGGCGGTCGTGGTCGGTAGACATCCGTGTGTATTCATTTTGTATATTCTAAGTTTACGAATACTGCATTGTGGTCGGACAGATAAACCTTGTCGGGCTTATCACCGATAACTCTGTAGCGAGTAGCTTTCAGCTGGTTGCTGATAAAGACATGGTCGATAATGCTTCGCTCGTTGAGTGGCAGTCTGCCGTAATCGTGCCATGTCCAGTCTGGACCATAAACGATGGCTGCCTTGTTGCGGGCGTTTTCCATCTTGTTGGCTCTCAGTATGGCAGAAGGCTCTTCATCATCGGTACAATTGAAGTCGCCGGTGATGATGGCAGGCATGTTCTTAGCTACTTTCTTCATCTTGGAAAGGATGAGCTTGATGCCTTCCTTGCGTGCTATCTTACCGTCGTTGTCGAGGTGGGTGTTGAAGTATACCACCTGCTTGCCGGTTTTTTTGTCTTTCAGTATCGCCCAGGTACAAACACGGTTGTAAGAAGCGTCCCAGCCCTTCTTTCCGAACCGTTCTGGTGTCTCGCTCAAGGCAAAGTCGCCATGCTTTACCATACTGAATTTGTGCTTGTTATAGAAGATTGGGCTGTGTTCGCCCTGATGTTTTCCGTCATCTCGTCCTACACCGATGCCCTCATATATGTCATTGAGAGCAGCCTTGAGGTCTGCCATCTGGTTGGGGCATACTTCCTGCATGCCCAAGAGGTCGGGCTGATAATAGGTGAGCATCTTTGCCACCTCGCCTTTACGGTTGTCCCAACGGTTTTCATTGTCTACCGAGGCATCCAAACGTATGTTGAACGACATGACGCTGATTTGTGCTTTGGCTTGCGATGTAAAGCCTGCAACAAAGAGAGAAAGTAAGAAGAGAGTTTTTCTGAAGATATGCATAGTAGTGTGTATAGAGTATATGAAAAGTGAGTAGCGAATAGTGATAATGAGTTGTCGGAAGATTCATGAACCAGCCTTCTGTAACGAGGGACTGGCTCATGAAATCGAAATAGAGCTTATGAATTATTCAATATGAATGACGTTTTCTCGTTATTCGTCGATAGGATCCTTTTTCAGGTCGGCATTGTCGGTGATCTGAGTGAATGGCAATGGATAGTAAGTCTTTTCTTCTGTCCATCCCTTAGCACCAAGAACGCTTTTCGCCTTGCCTGTTCTTACGAGGTCGTTGTAATACTCACCCCACTCACCGCAGAGTTCCATGCGACGTTCGTCCAAGATCTGGTCTACAGTAACATTCTGCAGCTCTGGCATCTGGGCTCTTGTTCTTACTGTGTTGAAAGGAGTATCACCATTCTTGCCAAGGCGAACCTTTGCCTCTGCATTCATCAGCAGCACGTCAGCATAGCGCAGTACACGAACGTTGTTATTGCAACCATACTTGTTTCTGCCTTCTGTCAGCTGGTTGAGAGGAGTATAAGCCTTGCCGTTCCAGCAGTTTGTTCTTAGTGGGTTGGTCTGTTTCTTTACTTGGTCGCCACTTGGGGTTGTTGTACCACCTACAAGGAAAGTTGTGGTAGCTCTTACCTGCTCACCACGGTTTTCTGCCCACTGACGGAACTCGTCAGAATAGCCCATGAAGCCCCATCCGCTTGAAGAAATTTGCTGACCCTGGCTGCTGAGACCAGAGATGCTTGGACCCTGGAAGTTGAACCACTGGTCTACATCTACCAACTCGCCGGAACCCTGACCGAAGTCAGTACACTGGCATTCGAAGAGAGACTCGTCGCAGAGTTTTCCTGGAATTTTGAACAACTGATAGAAGTCTCCGTAGAGTTCAAACTTTTGGCTGTTGATGATGTCATCGGTCAGTTCCTCTACCTTATCGTACTGCCCCATGTTGAGGTAAACCTTGGCTGCTAAGGCTTCTGCACTGTATGCAGATACAGCTCCGATGTGTGCCATTTCGTTAGGACGTACCTTAGGACAGTTCTGGATGGCGTAGTTCAAGTCTTCCAACATATATCTGTTGACAGCAGCAACGGTAGAACGTGTCAGGTTAGTCTGAGTGTTGTCACGCAGAATGGTGACAGGACCGAAAGCCTGAACCAAACGGTAGTAGGCGTAGGCGCGAAGGAATTTTACCTCACCCTGATAAGAGCGGTTGGTAGTTTTTTGTGCGTCGGTAGTGGCATTGGCGGCATAGCTGTCGAGTGACTCTAAGGCAGAGTTGGCTACCTTGATGATGCCATAGTACTGATTCCACATCTCGTTGAGACCCCAGAAACTGTTATCAGAGTAGTTGAAATTACCGAAGTCTACCAATTGGGCTTGGTCGTCTGGCTTTCCAGACCAGATGTCACCGTCGCGAACAGTAGACAGAGGCCATATTACCCAGTGCATAGCTCCTGTTCTAACCTTGGCATAGACACCCGATACGGGCATATACATATTGTCGAGGTTGGTATAGTCTACTTTCTCCTCAGGAACAGAGTTCTCTGGGTCGATATCGATGTAGTCACTGCATGACGTTGCGCCGAAAAGCAACGATGCAAGGGCTAATACTGATAAATATTTATTGATTTTCATTGTCTTGATGTTTTAAAGGTTAGAACTGAATTTGAATACCGAATGTATAAGTGCCTGTCAATGGGTAAACTTCTGTATCCCATCCCTCAGGATCGCTCAACTCAGGAGTGAAAGCATTGGCACCAAACAGAGTCAAAGGACGGTCGGCTGTCATACTCAAGCGGATAGATGGCAATGTGTAGCTACCCAACTTCAGGTTCTTGAAGCTATAGCCTACTGTTACGTTCTGAATACGGAAGAAATCAGCATCCTCTACGAAGAAGGAGTTGGTCTTCTGGTCTGATACGTTCCAGCCCTTTGTAAGAGCCTTGGCTGATGGATAGCTGTTGGTAGAACCTGCACCTGTCCAGCGATTCTCATAGAGATCCTTGTCGAAGTTGAAGTCGCTCTGTGCATATCTCAAGGCACGCTTGCGGTTGAACATCTGTGCACCAGACTGTCCGTAAGTTGTCAATTCAAAGTCGAGGTTCTTCCAGTTGAAGCCGAGGTTGATACCATAAGTAAAGTTAGGAATATAAGAGCCCAATGTCTGGCGGTCTGCACCGTCGATAATGCCATTATGATCTACGTCCTCATACTTGAAGTCACCAGGCTCCAGTCCGTTGGCTACAGCAATAGGGTCGTTTTGGCACTCTTCTGCGGTCTGGTAGATACCTACTACCTTGAAACCATAGAATGAGTTCATCTCCTTGCCTACGATGTTCACGGTCTTTCCACCCTTGATGATGGAAGCGCCGCCGAGATCCTTTACCTTATTATTAAGGAAAGAGAGGTTGGTACCTACATGGTACTTGAAGTCCTTGCCGATTCTGTCGTTCCAGGTTGCTGAGAAATCGAAACCTTGGTTCAGAATCTTACCATAGTTGCCTGCCAATGTCTTATTGTCGAAAGAGAGGCGAGGTGAGATAACAGCGTGCTTAGTCATGCGATGGAAGTAGTCTGCATCGATGTTCAAGCGGTTCTGGAGAGTAGAGAGGTTGAAACCTACGTTGATTTCATCTACCACCTCCCACTGCAGCCAGCTGAAGTAGGTTGTGTTCTGGAAGCCAGGAATAGTTGTGTTGCCGAATACGCCGGAAACACCGTTACCTGTGGCGATAGATGCAAAACCGTCACTTGCTGCAACGTGGTCGTTACCGAGCTTACCCCAGCTTGCACGAAGTTTCAAGTAGTCGATAGCCTTCACGTCCTTCATCCAAGGCTCTTCGCTGATAACCCAAGAAGCACCTACTGAAGGGAAGTAACCCCACTGGTCCTGATACTTAGAAGAACCATCGGCACGCATGGTGAACATCAGGTAATACTTGCTGTCGTAATCGTAGTTCAGACGTGCGAAGTATGACAAGCCTCTGTATCTTGTGCCACCATCGCCCAATGTGCGACCTGTAGGATTACCCTGGCTCAGATAATGGTAAGCATCGCTTCCCTCTGGTACACCAGTAGCATTGCCCCACAAGTTCTTATAGGTCTCCTGGCGCATAGAAGCACCCAACATAGCACCAAAGTTGTGCTTGGCGTAGCTATCCTTATAGGTAATGGTGTTGTCCCAGATATAGCTGCTGTACTGTGAGTTGCTCTTGTTGAGGTTGGTAGTGTTGCTCTGCTGTGAGTCACTAACATAGTAAGTAGGAGTAAACACAGAACCATTGATGTCTTGGAAGTTGTAGCTGATGTTAGTCTTGAAGTTCAACTTCTGTGGCAGGAGATTAATCTGTGCATAGAAGTTGGTCATGTACTGGCGCAACTCGTTCTTGGCATCGTAGTATTTTGCTGTAGCTACAGGGTTCTTGAAGTTTGTAGACAGACCGATGCTGCTTGGCGTAGCATATTTGTCAGGGAATGCCTGTGCGTTCTGCTCGTCGAATACTGGGATGAGACTTGGTGTGTTGAAAGCCTGCTGCCATGCGGCATTGTTTGGCAATACCTGATCACTTTTGCTGAATACGCCATTGAAACCGACCTTCAACCAGCTGGTAGCATCATAGTCTACTGCTGCACGGAAGTTGAGGCGCTTGTAGTTGTTTTCTGTATCCATGATACCATCCTGGTAGAGGTAGCTGATACCGAGAGAGTAGGTAGCCTTGTCGCTACCACCGCTGATGCCTACGCTGTGGTTGGTGATAACTGCTGTGCGTAGCAATTCCTTGTACCAGTCGGTATCAGCACCATAAGTCCACTTGTGGAAATCGCTGTCAGCATAGCTGCCACCAAAGCGGTCGATGGCTGCTTTCATCGTAGGAGAGTAAGCATCGTAGTTAGCTTCCATCAACATGGTGGCATACTCCTGAGAGTTGGCCATTTCCAACACATTGGTAGCCTTCTGGAATCCGATGTAACCGTCGTAGGTAATCTTGGCCTTCTGCCCCTTGGTACCCTTCTTTGTCGTGATGATAACTACACCATTTGCTGCACGCACACCATAGATAGCAGCTGCAGAAGCATCCTTAAGGATCGACATTTCCTGAATGTCTTCGTTGTTAAGGAAGTTGATGTCGTCGTAGAACATTCCGTCTACTACATAAAGAGGAGAACTGTTGGCAAAAGAGCCTGTACCTCGAATACGTACGGTAGGACCGGCTCCAGGAGTACCGCTGCTTACAACGTTCACTCCAGCCACCTTACCCTGAAGGGCAGTCATGGGTGATGATGAGGGAGTTGACTGGATGTCGGCTGCCTTGATAACGGTGATAGGAGAGGTAAGATCCTTGGCCTTTGCAGAACCGTAACCGATGACAACTACGTCGTTGAGGTTCTGGAAATCATCCTTCAATGTGACATTGAGGTTGCCTGAAGCCTTGAGGGTAACAGGCTGCATACCCACATAAGAAATGTTGATAGATGCGTTAGGATTAACTTCCTGGATGGTGAAGTTACCGTCTATGTCCGTAACGGTAGCTTGCTTTGTACCGAGTACTTTGACAGTGGCGCCAATGACTGGTTCGCCAGAACTATCCAAGACAGTACCTTTGACAGCCTGAGCTTGGGCAAATGCCAGCTGGGCTACAAAAGCGCAAATGAATAATAATAGGTTCTTTTTCATGTTTTTTTGTTTTAAGATAATTGTTAATTCAAAACTGCTGTGCAAAGTAAATACTTTTTAAAGGTTTGGGCAAATTTGTTGCCACGATATAACTACGATGCGCTTTCTTGGCACTACGATTTTACTACGATGCCCATTTCTAAACGTTTGGAAAAGAGAAAGATAGAAAAACGACAAAATTTTGCCTTTTTTCTTTGGTAGATGGTATAAATTTATTAATTTTGCAAATACATAACCACAAACCCGTCTAAATCAAAGAATGAAAAAGCAGTTTTTATGGCTTGTCATGTTAATCTTTTGTCTATGTCCAATGATGACAAAGGCACAGATTTTTATGCCTATTATCTCATACTATAACTCGTTCACTTATCATTATGGCATGCAGAACTGGTGCTGTACGCAGGATGATAGGGGCATTATGTACTTTGCCAACAATAATGGTGTGCTCAGTTATGATGGCTATTCGTGGCGCACCATAGCCTTGCCCAGCAAGGGATTGGTGCGATCAATTCTTGCTGATGGCGACCGTATCTATGTCGGCTCTTATACCGACTTTGGTTATTTTGTGCGTGATGAATGGGGTAAGATGGTGTATCATTCTCTTTGGCCCAAAAAATATCAGTCGCATAATGACGAGATATGGAATATCGTGAAGGGTGCTGATGGACATATTTACTTCCAGTCATTCTGCTCTTATTTCGTTTACGATGGCAAGAAAGTTACACCTTATTATATAAAGGAGCATCTGCCGCTCTGGTTTTTCCAAACAGGCGGTCAGCTCTATGCTCAATTGATTTCCGACGGATTGTGCCGGGTCAGCAAGACGTATTACCCCCCCATTCTACATCGTAGAGACTATGGCAACGATCATGTGATGGGCTTGCACCAGTTGGGCAAGAGTCATTTCTTGTTGGCCACCAACCAGAATGGACTCTTCCTATACGACGGACAGCAGGTGAAGCCTGTTCGTACTGATGTCGATGCTTTGCTCCGACAAGCCTTGATCAACCGTACTGTCATGCTCAATAAGCATACCTTGGTGTTGGGAACCATCAAGAGTGGAATTTTTGCCATCGACCTCAATACTAATAAGGTGTTGTGGCACTACAGCAAGGCTAACGGACTGGGAAACAATACCGTGCTCAATCTCCTGGTGGACAGAACGGGCAACTTATGGGCAGCCTTGGACAATGGCATCGCCCTTATCCATACGGGTTTGCCCCTTTCGGTGATGAGACTCGAGGGCATCGGTATGGTCTACGATGTGGCTACCTTGGGAAGCGATATGTATATTGCCACCAACCAGTCGGTGTGGCGATATGACATGAAGGAACACAATATAGTTCCAGTGAATGGCTGCGAAGGACAAAACTGGTATGTATCTCAGTTTGACAACCAGGTGTTTGCCGGCAACAATTTAGGCACAAAGGCCCTTGTGGGCAATCAGTCTTTCGACCTTTTAAACGACAATCAGGGCTGTACTATGATGCGTGAGTATCAGCATTATGGTCAGCATGCATTGATAGAGTCTTCCTACAACAGTTTCCGCATTTATTTACGCGATGGCGACAAATGGCGCTATGGTTGGACGGTGAAAGGCTTCAGTGCTCCTATCAGAGAGATAGAAATAGACAACCAGGGTGTCATCTGGGCAGCCCACATGAGCAAAGGTCTCTATCGACTGGAGCTTTCCAAGGACATGAAGCGATTTGAGAAGGTGAACTACTATTCGTCGTTGCCCAATAGCAAGGGTGATGCATTCCATGTGATGACCATCATGGGACGTGTGGTCTTCTCGTATGGTGGCCGTCTCTTTACTTACGATGATATACGCAAGCAGATATTGCCCTATTATGGTTGCGGCAGGTTGAGCGACATGGGCATTGTGTCGTCTGCCTTCCTTGATAAGAAAACCTTCTGGTTGCTCAATAGCGATGGCTATTGGCTCATGCATTCGGGCAGTAAGGAGAACCTGCCGGTGTTCTTTATCTCCAATTCTTCGTTTGGGCAGGAGTGCAACATCTATGGACATTCGATGTATGTGTCGGGTCGTGCCACCTATTTCTTCCTCAACGATGGTATAGGCAGATATTTGGGCACAGGTGCTGAAAAGGGAAAGAATCCCGCCTGCTATCAGGCTTCATTCAGCGAGGTGACGACAAAGGACCGTGATAATGTGGCGCATCAACTGCCTGTGGTCAGCGATGGCAAGGTGAAGGCATGGGGGAACATTCGGCTCAGGGTGTCGTTCCCCAACTACGATAACGACAAACTGCAGTTCTGCTATACGCTGAAGGGTGGAGGCAATACGCTTACCGAGTCTTCCTATTCGCCAGAGATCGTGTACAGCAACTTTGGCTTTGGAGATTATGAACTGACGGTGGTGGTCAAAAACCTTAAGGGCGACATCATAGGCAAGCCTCTTGTCTATTGTTTCTCTTTCCCCACACCTTTCCTGCTCTCATGGTGGGCGTGGCTGATGTATCTGTTGTTGCTCTCGGCTTTGGTGTATGGCTTTATTCGCTGGCGCACCAACAAGATTATTCGTCGCAATAAGAAGATTGCCGAAAAAGAGCTGATGGAGCAGAAGATGAAATCGTTGGAACAGGAACGTATCATTGCTGAGCAACAGAAACAACTCTTAGAAAACGAGCTCGTCCTTAAGGGAAAGGACGTGGCAAGCATGGCTTTCGATATGGTGGCGATGAACAACTCCATCAGTGAGGCGAAGGAGACTTTGCTTGAAGGCATGCGCAAGGGAACCATCACCACCAAGAATGCCAGCAAACTGTTGTTGCAGATGAAGAGTGGCGATAACGACTTGTTCTGGAATACGTTCCAAAACAACTTCGACCTGATACACAAGAAGTTCTTCCGCAGTCTGCGTGAGAAATATCCCGACCTCACGTCGAACGACCTGAAGGTGTGTGCCCTCTTGCGCCTGAACCTGAATACGAAGGATATTGCCAACTTCACTCACCTTACCATCCGTGGTGTGGAAGGCGCAAGATACCGACTCAGAAAGAAGTTGGGCATTCCTACCGACAAGTCGCTCACCGATTTCCTCATCGAGTTCGAATAAGGGTAGGATCTTTATTGTCCTCCCAAGCGCTCGAAGAAGGTGATGATTTCCTCAAAAGTCTTGAATTCATCGCTGCCATACTCGATGGCTGTGCCCATGAAGCCCTTGTCGGGACAGGGGTCGATGAAGTAGTCGCCATAGAGCAATGCCTTCTGGTTGCAGAAAATGACGTGGTTGTAGGCTGGGGCAGATAGGTACTCCTCTACCCAGGTCATGACACGAGCCATATAGTCATGGTCGTTGGTGGGGGCCTGTGCCACAATGTACACATTATAATATTCTATCAGCATCTCATAGGCCTTGTGCATTGAGCTGGTGGTTTTCCAGTAACTGTCGTGCAGGGCATCGAAGTCGATATACACGATGGGGCGTTCCTTTCCGTTCTGCTTGTCGTCTATCCATCGGATGACGGGTGCGAGATAATGGAATGCCACCTTGTCTATCAGTCGATGCTCACCATGGAAGCGGATGGCTTGTGGATAATGCTCGTGGAAGAGGTCGAAGGTATGAACCACTGGGTCCTTGTCGCCAAAGAGTCCGTAGACACGGCTTTGCTCCTCGGGTGTAACATTCTGAAAGCACAGGGCGGTAATGTCCTTGTACTCCTTGATGAGTCCCTTGTTCACCATCAGCTCCTGCACACCGTCCTTGCGCGGGTTCTGAAACTCCTGTCTTCCCGTCATACTGCTCATGGTGTTGCCCATCTCGAAAGCAGGGTTTACCAGGATGCGGTCGGTGCCATGGAGCATCTCGGTGAACATACCCCCCATGGAGGTGCCTATGATCAGGTCGGGTTTCTCCCTCTGCTGCATATCCTTCAGCATCGCTATGGCTTCTTCGGCATGCACGGGAATGTCGTCAGCCACGATGGTGGCATTGGGCATCAACTCCTGCAACATTTTTACCGTACCGCTCTGTCCCGACGACAGGAAGCCGTGTACATACATGATTTTCTTGCCCTGCATCAGGTCAGGGAACTGCTTGATGTATTGATTTTCCATTGCTTGTTGTTTTAATTCAAGTTTCTCAAGTGAGGGAATTGATAGAAGTTAAAGAAGTTATCACTCCCTACGGTCGTTCGGGAAGTTAAGAGACAATAGTCTTCTTTCGTAAAACGTAGGACATTTGTCCCTTCACTTCCCTCTAACTTCACTAACTTCACTTAACTTCCCCAAATGCGAAGTTTAGTAAAATGTAGTTGCAAAAGTACAGTTATTTGCAGTGAAAACAAAATTATTGATGCAGATTTTTTCTTCTGTTGTTCAAATAATGCGATGAAAGGGCAGTATTTCTCGGATTTTATTTGTACTTTTGCCGCATCTTTCTGAAATTACATATATGTGACAATGGAACAGTCAATAGAAAATCTCTACAAGCTCGACGGCAGAGTGCCCGTCGCCAAAGCACTTCCTTTCGGCCTTCAGCATGTGCTGGCCATGTTTGTGAGCAACATTGCTCCTATTATGATTCTTGCCGGAGCCGTAGGCTTGGACAGTTCAGTGAGCGCCGTGCTTATCCAGAACTGTATGGTCATAGCCGGTATCGGTACGTTGGTACAGCTTTATCCCGTTTGGCGCATTGGCTCGCGCCTGCCTATCGTGATGGGCATTTCCTTCACCTTCCTTTCTCTGGCCATCGCCATTGCCGGTTCTCAGGGCATGGGAACTCTCATTGGTGCGGTTATCATTGGTGGATTGATAGAGGGAACGCTTGGACTCTTTGCCAAGTATTGGATTAAACTCATTCCGCCCGTTGTGGCTGCTACGGTGGTTACCGCCATCGGTTTCTCGCTTCTTCCTGTAGGTGCCAACTCGTTTGCCGGTGGACAGGGCGCAGCCGATTTTGGCAGTGTGAACAACTGGATTGTAGGAAGCGTTACCCTGTTGGCCTGTCTGCTCTGCCAGATTTTTGCCAAGGGCTTCCTCCGTTCGCTGTCTGTTCTTATGGGTCTGATAGTAGGCTACATTCTTGCCTGCTGCATGGGTATGGTCAATTTCAGCGGACTCACCGGTCTGTCGCTTGTAGCCTTGCCCCAGCTTCTGCCTTTTACTCCCGAGTTTCATATCGGTGCCATCCTCTCGGTGGTAGCCGTCTATCTTGTGTCAGCCACAGAGACGATTGGTGATACTTCTGCCCTCTGCAACAGTGCGCTGAAGCGCAATCCTCAGACCAAGGAGATGGGCTCTGCCGTTTGCTGCGATGGTTTCGTCAGCTCGGTGTCTGGTCTCTTCGGTTGTACTCCTATCACCTCGTTCAGTCAGAATGTGGGATTGGCAGCCATGTCGGGTGTGGTCAACCGTTTCACCATTGCCATGGGAGCCTTGATAATGATTATCGGTGGTGTGTTCCCTGCCATAGGCTATGTGCTCACCACCATTCCTCAGGCTGTTTTGGGCGGTTGCACCATTATGATGTTTGGTAGCATCCTCTTTGCCGGTTTCGGTATGATGGCGCGTACGGGCTTCTCACAGCGCAACATGGTGATCGTGAGCCTTTCGCTGAGTGTAGGCCTTGGCTTCACCCAGGCTACAGGCATGTTCAACATCTTCCCTGAGATTGTCCGCACGGTGTTTGCCGACAACTGCGTGGCTGTGGTCTTCCTGCTTGCTGTGGTTCTCAACCTCGTGTTGCCAAAGGATCTGGAACAATAAAAAGAGAATTATTTGCTAATATTACTATAAAATTCTATTCATAATGGATTTACTGAAAGAAAGAATTATGCAGGAAGGCAGATGTTTTCCTGGTGGAATCTTAAAAGTAGACAGTTTCGTAAATCACCAGATGGATCCTATCTTGATGATGGATTTGGCGAAGGAGTTTGTTCGTCTGTTCCAGGACATTAAGTACAACAAGATCATCACCATTGAGGCATCGGGTATCGCTCCTGCCATCATGGTAGGTTATCTGACCCATCTTCCAGTGGTCTTCGTCAAGAAGAAACAGCCCAAGACAATGGAGGGTATGATTACTTCTGTGGTTCACTCTTTCACCAAGGACCGCGACTATACGGTTTGTGTGAGCGACAGCTATCTTACTCCCGACGACCATGTCATCTTTATCGACGATTTCCTCGCCAATGGCAATGCTTCCAAGGGCGTGATGGAACTCTGCGAAAAGGCTGGCGCCAAGATAGAGGCGATGGGCTTTATCATTGAGAAAGCCTTCCAGCATGGTGGCGACTTCCTGCGCCGTGAGGGAATGCGCTATGAGGCGCTCGCTACGGTTGAGAGCCTGGAAGACTGCAAGATCGTATTGAAGTAAGGGGCTCAAGTTTCACAAGTGGTTTAAGTACGCCCTGAAGGCCCAAAAACTCTTAGCCCATGGTTGTTATGGACACAAGCAGCACGCCCTGAAGGGGCAGAAGCTCTTAGCCCAGGGCATCGCTCTGGGTACAATGACAATCAGAAAGGCGCCCTGTAAGGGCAAAAGCTTTGTATATTGTCCGGTATTTTAAAGCTTTTGCCCTTACAGGGCGACAGGTTTGCAGCCGTAATTACCCAGGGCGATGCCCTGGGCTAAGAGCTTCTGCCCCTTCAGGGCGTGTGGGGAAAAACAATAAGGAGTTATTTCATGGAGTTAACTCCTTAACTCCTCCAAATCTCAAGTGCTTTAACTCCTCCAAATCTATTTGACTATTTCTGCCGCATAGATTCCCATTACCTTATATCCTGCGGCGTTGGGATGCAGCCAGTCGCTGCATACATATTCCTTCTTCATTCTGTGCTCATCGGCAGAATCTTGCATCAGTTTGGCAAAGTCGAGCACGCCATCCACCTTTTTCTCTTTGCCCTGACTGCGTATCCAGTCGTTCACGTATTGGCGGCATGCCTCGTGGAAATAAGTGTAATAGCCTGCACCCTTGAAAGGCGTGATGGTGGCGAGATACACCTTCATGCGCTTGGCCTTTGCCTTCTTTATCATGTTCTGATAACTCTCTATCAGCAGTCGGGCTGTTGTCTCGCTGTTTCCGCTCTTAGTGTTTCCTATATCGTTGACACCTTCGAAGATAATCACCTTCTTCACACCGCATTGTCCCAGGATGTCGCGGTCGTATCGGTCTTTGGCCAATGTGCCTATTCCTCCGGGCACTACCACCTGATTGGATCCGATACCTAAGTTGAGTACGCCCTGATTGGTAATCTTATGTTTCAGGTGCAGCATCTCGCTCATGATGTCGGGCCATCGGTTCTGTGCATTGTCGGTTGTTCCGCGACCATCGGTTATTGAGTTTCCTATGATGGCAATGGCGCTCAGGTTGTTCTTCATCGACCATACATCAATGCCTGCGATGGTGTACCAATGGTTCACGCGTTGTGCTTTTTCGAAGTTGGAGTGAGCATTGGTTACTCCTTTCATGATATAGGAGGTGGTGCGTGAGCCTGGATGCATGGTAGGCTTGGCTGGCGATGAGGTGTAGTTGATGGTAATGGCAACGCGCTCCAAAGGTCTGAGGTTGAACTTCAGCGGGTCGCTTTCTATCGCCTTGCCAGCAGGAATCACAGTCTTGTATTTGCCGTGAAACTTCAGGTACTCAGCGCTCTTGGCGTCTACGCCAAATGTGTCTTTGGCATGGGCGATATAGACCGAACGTATCACCACGGGTTCCGAACTGTAGATGTTGCTCAGCTTCAGTCGTATCACCTCGCCGCCCAATGATACCTTCACCACTTGTCTGATGGAGTGGGGCGTATTGCTGTATAACACTTTGCTCTTTTCGGCAGCCTGTGGAGCTGTAGCCCAGGTTCCTACCCATGTCTGTGCCGTGGCATTCATGATGAATGCACACAGAAAGCATAATAATGCGAATGTTTTCTTCATAATATTTCTCTCTTTTCTTTTTTCTGCTTTGTTTTTCTTTTGCGTGTTATTTTCTTTCTTCTTCCGAAATATCTTTGGTAAAGATACGACTTTTTATCGTGCTGAGCATACTGCGAGGGTTTTTCTCTAACTTCCTTTAACGAGTTTAACTTCCATTGTAACCGCTCTGCAACCCTAAAGCTATGTTCAGTTACTTTAATCATTGTTTTTCGTTCGTTATGAATTTGTTTTTTCTCTTGTGGATAAATCTCCGTTCCGTGATACGGAACGGCCGTTCCAAATCACGGAATGGCGGTTCTAAATCACGGAATGTGCGTTCCGAATCACGGAACGGAGATTTTTGCAGCTTCAACAAAACTTTTATATAGTATAAGAGTAAGATTTTTGTGATTTAACGATTTTAATTGACCACTCTTGGCATTATTTTTAATATGAGTAGACTCGGTTGTTGCTTATTTGTCATTTGCGTTGACTTACTTAATTTTAGTCATATTCATTGTTGACTGCTTATCTCCTTAACTTTACAAAATGGAAATAACATTTCGTAAATAAAAGTGCTTAAAAATGGGGTGGTTGTAAGTTGCGGCCGTGATAAGGCATAAAATGATGTATTTTTACTATCTTTTTATACAAAAACTGTTAGAAATGCTTGCATATATCAATTAATTTATTTACTTTTGCACCCGAGAGAAAAAGTTTGTGTCGTACAGACACTCATGAGGGCGTATCAACACTTATCAGATTGTTCCGGCACTTATTTACGGATAGCATTATAATATACTATTATTTGTTTTATATTTATTTTTTACAACATTTTCAAGATGACAAGAAGATTACTTTTGTTAGTATGTGCAATGCTGTGTTTAGGCAGTAGTGTGCATATTCAGGCGCAGTCTGTATCTTCTTCTACAGCAACCTCTGCGGATGGTAATTACGTAGAGGGTGTCGTTCGTGTCAAACTCCAGCGCGAGATAGCCGACCGTTTGGTGGCTGCCAAGCTTCCGCTGTCAGTAAAAGGTACGAGCAAGAAGTATGTTCAGACTGGCGTGACCCCGCTCGACAGGGTCAGTCAGAAAGTAAAGGCAGTCTCCATGACCCGTGTTTTCCCTTATGCCGGTAAGGATGAGGCTAAGCACAAGGCAGCAGGACTGGATCTTTGGTACGATGTCCATTACGAGGCATCAGGTATGAAACTGGCACAAGCCCGCAACTTGCTCCGTTCTACAGAGGGTGTGGCTTATGCCCAGCGCATACCGGTTTACAAACCCATAGGCGGTGAGCGTTTCCTTGAGGTTTCGCCAGCAGCAGTGGCTAAGGCTGCCAAGGCTGCATCCACCTTGCCTTTCAACGACCCATTGCTCAATGACCAGTGGCATTACAACAACGATGGTCATATCCCAGGTACCAAGGCAGGTGCCGATGCCAATGTGTTCAAGGCTTGGGAGTCTGGTGTTACCGGTTCTAAGGATGTAGTGGTTGCCATCATTGATGGTGGTTTCCAGGTAGATCACCCAGACCTGAAGGACAATGTGTGGATCAACGAAGCTGAGAAGAACGGTAAGCCTGGTGTTGATGATGATGGTGATGGCTATGTAGATGATATCTACGGTTACAACTTCGTTATCAATTCAAGCAATATCAACGCTCACTCTCATGGTACTCACGTAGCAGGTACCGTAGGTGCCACCAATAATAATGGTATTGGTGTCTGCGGTGTTGCCGGTGGTGGTAAAGACGGTAAGGGCGGTGTCAAGATGATGGTTTGTCAGGTATTCGACAGCCGTGCCAGCAGTTCTGCTGTAGCTGATTTCGGTGCTGCGCTTGTCTATGCAGCCGACCGCGGTGCCAGCATCGCCCAGTGTTCTTGGGGTGCCAGTGTTGCAGACGATGAGGACAAGTCGGTTACCGAAGCTGTTGATTACTTCACCAAGAATGGTGGCGGCGACAAGATGAACGGAGGTCTCTGTATCTTTGCTGCCGGCAACAATGGTGAGGAAGGCAACTATTATCCCGGTTGTCTTGACAAGGTTGTGGCTGTTGGTTCCATGGCTCCTGACGGAAGCGTGGCTTATTATTCCAACCGTGGCAAGTGGGTTGATGTGACAGCCCCTGGTGGTCTGGAGGACAATGGTCAGCAGTATGGCGTATTGAGTACCTTGCCTAACAGTACCTATGGTTACAACGAGGGAACCTCTATGGCGTGTCCTCATGTATCGGGTATTGCAGCCTTGATTCTTTCCAAGTATGGTAACAAGCAGTTCTCTAATGAGACTCTCCGCACCTTGCTCACCACATCCGTAAACGACCTGTATACTCAGAATCCTGAGTACGAGGGATTGATGGGCTCCGGTTATATCGATGCCTACAAGGCCCTGCAGGGCAAGGAGGGCAGCGTGCCTGAGGCTGTTGCCGACTTCACTGTTACTGCATCTCATGACAATGCTCTCATCGAATGGACGATTCCTGAGACCGAAGAGAAGAGCATCGATCATCATGTGATTTATTATAGCACAGAGGCTTTCACTGCTACAGACGACTTGAACAAGCTGAGCTCAGTGTCAGTAGATACCAAGTTCAAGTATTCTGGCGATAAGATGTCTTACGAGTTGGACGGTCTGAAGGCTTCCACCAAGTACTACTTCGCCATTGTGGCTTACAACCGTTGGGGTAAGGCTTCTGCCGTATCTCTCATCAAGGAGGCTACCACCAATGCAGGTCCTAAGGTAGAGGTAGACAAGAAGAACCTTCCTATGACAGTAGATGCCACCAAGGCTTCCACAGCTGAGGCTTCTTTCAATGTAAAGAATGCCGGTGAGGGCGTGTTGAAGTATCAGCTCACTACAGCAACCACCAAGGCTACCATGTCTACCAGCGGTCGCATCAAGAATCCGAACCCTGGTCAGGTTCTTCCTTTCAGCGGTACTGTCAGCCCAACACTTGTAAAGCGCAATGCTGTGGCCACTTCCGACTATCAGGCAAAGGACTGGCCAGACACTTTGACCTATTCCAACCTGTTGTACAGCTATATCGGTGAGACTGACACCAAGCTGCCTAATGCCTTGGCTCAGTATTTCTATGTAGATAAGGCAACTTATCCTAATGGTTTCAACCTGACCGATCTTCGCTTCCAGGGACATAACGGACAGGATCCTGTGATTGAGATTTACGACGGATCTCGTTCTATCTCTACTGCAAGTTTGATTCAGAAGGTTAATTATAAATTCTGGGCATACGATTATCCTATTACTTTGGAAGAGCAGATTCACTTTGCTCCAGGTACCAGCTTCTGGGTAGTGGCTAAGTTCCCTGCCGGCGCCAAGAACCCATTGGCTACAGGCAAGACTACCCGAACCGATGTTGCCCAGTATAGCTTCTATAGCTCTGACAATGGTACTACCTGGACTCAGCTGAGTCAAGTGCTCAAGGGCACCAGCTTCGAGGCAGTAGCTAATCAGCTCACATGGGCTGTACAGGCCATCAGCAAGAACCCAGACTGGAGTCAGGTTCTCAATCCAGAGCCTATCAGCGGCGAGGTTCGTCCTAATGAAAGCCAGAAGGTTACTCTGAAGAATGATGGTCAGAAACTCGTTAACGGCACATACAATTTTAATATCCATGTCAAGAGCAATGAGGCTGTTGATTCTAAGCAGCAGGTTGCTTTGTCTATGACCGTGAAGGGCTATAAGCCTGAATTGCACAGCCAGCAGCTGGTTGACTTCGGCGACTTGCTGGTGGGTCAGACCAAGACCATTGATGTGGAGTTGACCAATAGTGGTTATGGTGTGTTTGGTGGTAATTATGGTAGGCTCCAGGCTCCAAAGAACGTGACGTCTTCTTTACCCGATCAGTTCAACGTGTCAAAGGGTGCCAATAATATTGCTGCCCGCTCTACAGGTACGTTGCCTGTGACGTTCGCTCCTACCAAGGAGGGCAACTTCAGCAGTACCATCACCCTGACCGATAAGAATGGTAATCAGCATTCATTCCTGGTTCGCGGTGTCGCTTCTGTACCTGCCAAGCAGAGTGTAACTCCTGATGTTTACGAAGCAGGCGACCTGAAGGTAGGCGGTGAGGATAAGACTGCTACCATCACTATCAGTAACAAGGGTAACTATCCTTTGCAGTATGTCTTCCCTAAGTTCTCTTCCGAGAAGATAGTAGGTTCTACTGCCAAAGTACATAAGTTTGGTTATACTACCATCTCTAATGTTGCCGGCGACGAATCATTCGAGTACGAGCCAGCTCCAGAGTTGGCTGACGAGAAGGACATCACCTCTCAGTTCACCAACGACAACTGGCAGTCGGGTCCTATCAAGGTGGGCTTCAAGTTCCCATTCTATGGTAAGGACTACGAGCAGATTTACGTATCTTCTTATGGTGGTGTTTCTATGCAGCAGATGGATGGCCGTATCTCTTGTATGGTTCCTACTGGTGACTGTGTAGATGGTTTGGGCTATATCTCAGCCTACACCAACTCTGGCTGGATGGACATGGGCGCCAACAGCAAGATTACCTATGGTCATAAGAACGGCAAACTCTATATCAAGTTCAAGGATGTGGTAACTCCTGCCACCAACGGTGCCGGCGAGACAACAACCATCAGCTTCCACATGGCTCTCTGCCCTGACGGAAGTGTAGAGGTCTTCTACGATGATTATGATCCAGCTGGCGTATTCGGCTCTGGTGGTCACAACTTCGTTGGTGTCAGCGATATTGCTGCTTCCGACCCTTGTATATTTGTTGATGCCAACAAGGTAAAGGAGAGCAATGATGGTCTGGATGCTCCTTATTATGATATCGCTACTGGCAGCGCCATCAAGATTGTGGCTCCTGCCAAGTCTATGATCAAGAGCCTGTCAAGCACTGATGGCTATGTAGGCAATGGTGAAAGCAAGGAAATCAAGGTGACATTGGCTGCCAATGATGATTTGGTAGCAGGACCTCTGACCAACTATCTCACCGTTATCACCAACGACCCTATCAACCCAAGCTCAACTGTCAAGCTGACTGCCAACATCGTTGGCGACAACCTGAAGGCTGAGGCTGCTCTCGATTCTACCAGCGTAGATTTCGGTAAGGTATTCCGTACTTCAGCCCAGCAGCGCACCGTCTTGTTGAGCAACAATGGTAAGGATGCTCTCAACGTGACAAGCGTAACTGTTAAGAATGGCAAGTTCACTCTTGCAGAAGATATGAATGCGGCCTTCTCTGTTCCTGCAGGTCAGGGCAAGGATATCGTAGTAACATTGCCTACTGCCGAGAAGGGTACTGTAGAAGATGTGCTCGTTATCACCTATCAGGATGGTACAACCAAGGAAATACCATTGAAGGCTGAGGTGATTGGTAATCCTACCTGGAAGAGCAATCCAGAGAGCCTGGAGGTTGAAACTCCTTATGGTACCAACGTAGAAAAGACAATCCAGGTAACCAACGAGGGCGATGAGAACCTTACGTTCTCTGCTGAGCCTGCTTCATGGTATACTGCTTCCGACCAGGTGGCTAACGACAACTCAACTGTAGACTATGTGTTCAAGTCTAAGCTCGATGGCTTCGATGTGCCTTACAAGTGGGTAGACATCACCAACGACTATACCGAGCACATGCCTTATGCATTCTATATCGACAAGACAGACTTCGAGAAGGTGGAGCTTCCATTCGAGTTCCCATTCTATGGCAAGAAGTACAAGGAGATGTATATCTACAATACTGGTTTCGTATCTTTCGATGCACCGGTAGAGGATTACAAGCAGTTCCCTGAGCCACCAGCAAGTCTGCCAACAACAGAAACCTTCTATACCAACATCATCTGCCCATTCTGGGGTAACCACTCTATGAATACTCCATCTTCTGATGGTGTATATTACAAGGCAAAGGATGACGAGGTGATCGTAAGCTATAAGAACTATGGCAATACGATGATGCAGGGTATGAACTTCGAGGTGATCCTCCGCAAGGACGGTTCCTTCAAGTTCCAGTACAATGTGGATCCTGATGGATTCCAGGTGGGCGTATTCGGTCTCTGTGGTATCATGGATCATACTGGTACCCGTGGTATTACTCCTTCCGATATGTATATCACCGACGGCAATACCGTTGAGTTTACACCTTATAAGAACTATGTCGTGGCTCCAGGTGATCAGGTAGATATGCCTGTCGTACTGAAGGCAGACCAGTTGGCTGATACTTACGACTATGAGTTGAACGTTACCACCAACGATCCTTCTAAGCCAAGTGTCAAGATTCCTGTTACGCTGAATATCACTGGTGAGGCTAAGCCTGAGTTCCCAGAGGTAATCAATGTTGAGCAGCCTGTAGATGAAAACGCAGATCCTTCATACTATGAATTCTATGTAGTCAACAAGGGAACCAAGGCATTCACTATCACAGATGTGGCTTCTGAGATGTTTACTGGCTCGGAGTCTGATGACCCTGATGTTGAGCCTTCTGCTCCAGAAGGTCAACTTGAGGTCTATGCTGCACAAAGCAACTATGGCGGTGACGACGGTATCGACCCAGGTCCAATGGCTCTCTCTGATGATGCTACAGCCAAGGCATGGATTCCATACCAGAGCGGTATGATGGCTCCTATCGTAGTAGGTACCGACACCGTGAAGTTCAGAATCGCACCTTATAATGTTTATGAGGTTCATGCGAAGGATTTCCCTCTCGTATTCACTGTAGATGGCTTGGAAAATACCGAGTACACCTCTACCATCAAGTTGAATATCACTAAGGCTCCTGTCTTGTCATTCGACCAAGAGGAGTTGCGCATTGAGAATGTGGCTTCTGACTATAAGGGCACTTCTACCGTCAATCTGATGAACGAAGGCAAGTATAAGCTTACTTACTCTTTGAGTCTCGACCCATCTGGTCGTGATGCTGGTAATGAGTATGAGGACGGCAACGATCCTGCTCCTGCCTATAACGTCATCTCTTATCCTTCTGAGGATGCAGCCAAGAACTTCGTTGCTACCTGCGTGGAGAAGGTTTCCGGCAAGAAGGGCATGGTGAAGGCTCTTGGCTTGAAGAAGGTGAAGGACGATCAGAAGTTCAACTACGACTTGCCTACAGGTTATGAGGGCAATGCGCTCTATTATCCAGTACTCAACCCTGTAGCCAATGCTCAGGCTGCCCTGATGGGTACGGGTGCTACTGCTCTGGATGAGAACTTCTATGCAGCCACTCGCTATGAGGCTCCTGCTGAAGGCTTCAACTTGACCCATCTCTACTTCGTCGGTACTGTAGGCGACTTGGAGAATGTGGACATCGAGGCTTCTGTCATCCTGGGCAATGATGTAACTGCTACAGAGAAGACCATCGGTCATGGCAAGCTTCATATTGTCAAGGAAGAACCTCGTGAGGATGGCAGCTACCAGGGTGCTGCACGTATGTTGGAGTTTGACAATCCTATCTACATCAATCCTGCCGATACCTTCTATGTTGTATTGAAGTATCCTGCCGGCTACAAGTCATCAGCCTTGATGGCTACCAAGGATGGAGATATGGAGACCAATCGCTACATGGCACACTTGAAGTCATTGGGTGGCTGGGTTGACATCGAGACACTCTACGACAATGCTTACAGCTATGGTGCCTTCGGTTACTTCATGACTTGTATCGAGAAGGAGAAGGGTGAGCCATGGATTAAGTTGCTCAACGAGAAGAAGGAAGGTGAGATTACTCCTGGCGAGGCTATTCCTGTACAGTTTGAGGTGAATGCCAAGAGCGCTTACTTCTCTAAGAACAATAAGGCTACTCTCGTAGTGAAGAGCAATGATCCTATGAACAAGCTCTACAACTATCACATCTATCTCGACAAGAATGCAGCTCCTACCATCACCGCTCCTGAAGGTGAGACCACTGTTCCTGAGGCAAGCAAGGCAGCTGTTGATGTAACTGTTGCTGATGCCGAGGGCGAGCCTTTCACTGTAAGTCTGAAAGATGTAGACGACATCGCTGCTGTTGAGAGTTATGAGAATGAGGACGGTACTCAGGAAGGTATTTCTGAAAGCAATGGTACTTATTCTGTTGAGGAAGGCTTCAGCTTGAAGCTCCGTGTCGTTCTTGCTCCTGATTATGGTACTGCAGGAAAGCATTCTTTCGCTGTTAATGCCAAGGACGAGTCTGGCAATGTAAGCTCAGCTGTTGTCAACTACAATGTAGAACATACCAACCGTGCTCCTGAGTACGTAGGTGCCACAGAGTTGGCTATGAAGGTTGGCGAGACCTCTGTTCAGTACAACTTCGCTGAGCTCTTCAAGGATGTGGATGACGACAAGATGACCTACACAGCTTCTGTTGAGGATGCCTCTGTAGCTACTGTCTTCAAGTCGGAGGATGGATTCATCGTGGCTGGCAAGGCAGCAGGTAAGACCAACATCAACGTAGTGGCTACCGATGCCAACGGTGCTTCTTCTACAGGTGTCATCTCTCTGACCGTATCTGAGACCACAGGCATCGACGGTGTTGAGGCCGATGGCAGCAACAAGGGTGATGTAACGGTCAACGAGAATGGTGAGGTTACTCTCCATGTCAATGCCGACAAGGCCGTGCTCCGTGTTTACAGCAATGCCGGTCAGCTGATGGCTCAGCAAATAGCCGCTCCTGTACATGCAGGCGATAAGGTTAGCCTTAACCTGTCTGGCTCTATTGCTGGTGTTTATCACCTCGTAGCCGACATCGATGGTAAGGTTTCTGCCATTAAGTTCGCACTCAAGTAAATTCTTTCTTCTATCCATCAGAGAGCCTTTTGGGTTCTCTGTAGGATAGGATAATAAACCCAAAAGTCCCGTGTCATGTTTGTGATGCGGGACTTTTTTTGTCTGAACTCCTTAAACTCCCTTAACTCCTGCGACAGCCCCAACGACACTTAAAAATAACCCTTGCAAGCCTGCAACAGCCCCAAAAGTACAAAAAGTGACCCTTGCAAGCCTGCAAGAGCTTCAAAAGTACAAAAAGTGACCCTTGCAAGCCTGCAAGAGCTCCAAACATATCAGAAAGTAGAAATATTTTCTAATCAACAGCCCCAAAAGCATCAGAAATAGAAATATTTCGATCTGTACGGTTGGAATTACGTAGCACGCCCTGAAAGGGCAGAAGCTCTTAGCCCAGGGCAACGCCCTGGGTTATTATGTTTGCTAACCTGTCGCCCTGTAAGGTAGGGTGTTCAAAATCTATCAATTTTTCGACACGTTTTTTTGCACCGAAATACAAGTTAATTCGCACGAAATCAACGTGTTAAGAATTCAAAAATGTGACTTTTTTTAGTTCTGCGCAATATTCGTATCGATAATTATTGAATATCAGTTAGTTGAACCGATTATTCTACTAAAAAACGTGCCAAATTTTAAACGGATTTTGAACACCCTACCTGTAAGGGCAAAAGCTTTAAAACTCCCGGCAATTAGTAAAGCTTTTGCCCTTACAGGGCGCCTTGCTGACTGCCATTATACCCAGGGCTAAGAGCTTCTGCCCTTTCAGGGCGTGCTGCTTCTAAGAGTTTTTCCCTTACCCTTCGACCAGCGATTTTCAATTCCCTTCGGCTGGTGACCATTGGCTCAGGGTGTATTGGGGATTTTCAACCGTACAAGTCGAGAAAATTTCAAGAATTATGCAGAAAAGCTTGTGGGGAGAAAATAAAATGTGTAAATTTGCGTCACTTAATGGATGGTTTCACAACTTCTATGACTTCCGTACATACGAAAGAGGAGTAACTTATAATTACTGAAACACAACGAAAAGACTTACGATGAAAAGATGGTTTACACTATGGGTTGTGCTCTTTGTTGTCTTATCGGCAACGGCAGTACCCGCCAAGCCAGGAGTCTGGCGCACCATTTCGCTTACTGATGGCACACAGGTCAAGGTGCAGTTGGTTGGTGATGAGTTTATGCACTATTACCAGAGTGAGGACGGAACACGTTATCTCTATGATGCTGCTTCAGCAACTTATCAGGTTTATTCTGATAGCCAATTCTCGAATTCTCGTCGCAAGGCTGTGGCACGGAGAGCCAAGGCCAACAACCGTCGCGCAGTGAGGCGAAAGGCAAATGTTACTAATATTTTCCAAGGCACGAAGAAGGGACTGATCATCTTGGCACAGTTTACCGACTCCAAGTTTCAGAGTGGTCACGACCGCGCTTTGTACAACAAGATAGCCAATGCTGAGAACTATACCGACAATGGATTCAAAGGCAGCGTGAAAGATTACTTCAAGGCGCAGAGTGCAGGACAGTTCGAACTCGATTTTGATGTCGTAGGAATCTGTCAGCTGAAGAACCCATGTTCCTATTATGGAGGAAATGATGCTTCTATTGGCGAAGACGGAGTTGACCTTCGTGCTGGTGAGATGGTAGCTGAGGCTTGTCAGTGGGCAGCCACTCAAGGTGTTGATTTCTCCAAATACGATTGGGATGGTGATGGTGAAGTAGACCAGGTGTTTGTGCTTTATGCTGGAAAGGGTGAGGCTGATGGCGGTGCTGTATCTACGGTATGGCCACACGAGTACGCTCTTTCTTATTCCGATTATGGTAAGTCCCTTTCCCTTAGTGGCGTCATTGTGGATACTTATGCCTGCAGCGCAGAGCTGAATGGTAGTGGCAAACTCGGTGGTATTGGCACTTTCTGTCATGAGTTCTCCCATTGCATGGGATTCCCTGACTTGTATGATACTGGTTATTCTGGATGGTTCGGAATGGGCGACTACGACTTGATGTGTGCAGGCAATTACAATAATGACGGCAAATGTCCTGCAGGATATTCGGCTTACGAGAAGCATGAATGTGGCTGGTTGACATATCAGGACGTTACCAATATTGAGGAAGATCTCAACGTTACGGGGCTGAAAGCGATCAGCGAGGGCGGTAGTGCTTATGTCGTAAAGAATAAGGCACACGAGGATGAATATTACATCATCGAGAACCGACAAAATATAGGTTGGGATGCCTATCTTCCTGCTGCGGGTGTGATGATTACTCATGTAGACTACGATGCCGATATCTGGTGGAATAATATGCCCAATACAAAGGGAAATTACTATGATGAACATAATAATGTTTATTATAACGATCATCAGCGTCTGACCATCTTCCGAGCAGGACGTTCTACGTCAGATTATGGCGATACTTCTGACCTTTATCCCTATAACACCAACAACAGTCTTACCGCCGAGTCCAATCCTGCTGCCACCTTATATAATAAGAACAGCGACGGCACCAAGTACATGCATGTGGATATCAAGGACATCAGTGTGGCATCCGACGGAACAGCCTCGCTCACCTTCTGCAAGGCAGACCGCAGTAGTAGTGGCGGTGGGGGAGAGACTGATCCCGATACTCCTGTCACCCCATCGGGCTCTACCTTGTTGTATGAGTCGTTCGATAATTGTGGTGGAATAGGAGGTAATGATGGCAAGTGGAGTGGTAACGGTGTTGCCGGGAGCGAAGCTCTTGCAAGTGCATATGACAACCATGGATGGACCAGTACAGGCAAAATCTATTCAGGAGACGGATGTGTACGATTGGGTACCAGTAAAATAGCCGGAAATATCACGACTCCCGCCTTTACTGTCAATGGCTCTGCTTATCTGTCATTCAAGGCAGGAGGGTGGGACGGCACTAATGACGCCACCACACTGACGCTTTCTGTCAACAATGGCACGTTGTCGAAGAATACCGTTAGTATAACGAAAGGTTCCTGGAAATCGTTTGGTGTCACCATCACAGCTACAGGCACAGTAAAGGTTACCTTCAAGGCAAACAAGCTGCGTTTCTTCCTCGATGAAGTGAAGGTAGTTGACCCAGCCATCGACTCAGGCATTCACGACATCGTGGCGGGCGAAGAGAATGGTATCGTGGCTTATTACTCGCTCAATGGAACTCGCCTCAATGGTCCTCGCCCTGGAGTCTGCATCGTACGTTACGCCAATGGCGAAGTACGTAAAGTCATCATCCGATGATTTGTTCAGCGATATTCCTTAGGGAAAAGTAATGATGAAAAAAACAACAATGCCCACCCTTGGTTCGGTAAGTAACCAAAGGTGGGCATTATACATCTCCTCTTCATTTAATTTCATTATATTATGGGTTAGGATAATCTTGATTGATTCCTTTGGGGAGAAGATCGGTCTTTCCTGCAACTACGGCATCAACAATAGTTTTGTCACAACCATGAAATCCAATCACAAGATTGGAGCGTCTGGAATAAAGAGATTCATCCATATTTCTATCGCAAATGTGGTGCAACTTCTCCGTTAGGCAACAAAATTCCTGCCTCAATGAGGAATTTTCTTGCCGCTTCTTTGCTGGCTACAGAAGCCTTTCTTGCAGCCTCTAATCTTTCTTGTCTTTTGCTATCAAATAAATCCATACTTAACCTCCTTGTTTTTATGATTCTTCTTTTCTTATGCAAAGATATATTTTTCTTCTGAAAGATGCAAGGAATTATTGGAAAATGTTTGAGGGTGAAGGAGATAACTGAAAAAGCAAAGAAAAAAGGCTTTTTTGTTGTCACTATCAAACTATTTATGTACTTTTGCAAAAACAAAAAACCCGGGGTCATCACCAGCATCGAATAATCTGGGAGAGGGCCTTACCGGGACTGCGCTGCAAAGATAAGAATTAAAATGGAATATACCAAAGATTTTTTCGAAAAAGTTTTCTCGACAGATAGAATGAAGAAATATTTCTTGCTCTATCCTGGGGATGAAGTAAAGGCAATTAAGCATTATCAATGTAACATAATGCTTTCCGAAGCTATGTACCCATGTCTTTCTGTCTTTGAGGTAGAACTCCGTAATTCCGTAGTTCGGGAACTTGTGGCATTTGCCAAAAGAGAAGATTGGTATGTTGTATTCTCTACAACTCCAGGCTTAATGGAGCTGAATAAATATATAAGCACAGCTAAGAAACAAATTGCTGCACGAGGAGAAGATATTACCACAGCAAAGATTACAGCAGAATTGACCTGGGGCTTCTGGACATCCCTTTTTAATAGAAACTACGAACGTATCCTTTGGAAAGATTTAAGGAGAGCTTTCCCCTTTATGAAGAAAGCTAATCGGCAAAGAAAGATAGTTGCTAGCTTCTTGAACAAATTCCGTCGCTTGCGCAATAGGATAGATCATAATGAAGCAATTTGTTGGAATCTCGATGAAGTTGAGATGATACACGATGAAATGAAGAATGTTATGGGATGGATGAATAAGGAGGTACCAGCTTGGTTGTCTCAGTTTGATAGATTTGGCTCTGTAAGCTTTGATATACGTAAAATTATGGATTGGTAAAGCCATATCTAAAAAAGTTATATCTCCATGATTGGAGATTATCGCTTCTTCTGAAAGAAGCAAGGAATTTATTGGAAAATATTTGAGAGTGAGGAAGATAAAAAGAAATGCCCACCCTTGGTACGGTAAGTAACCATGGGTGGGCAATGTCTTTAATGAATGATGAATGATAGAAGAGTGTTTTACTTCACAACCTTTCTTGTCGTGTCGCCTTGCTTCACAATCAGTACGCCGTGGGCAGGAACATCATCGAGGCTGAAGTCCTGTGTCTTCGACTTGTACACCTCCTGACCTTGCATATTATATATATATAGGTGTAAGGAGCAGAGATGTTGTGCTTAACAGAAACGGAAGAGATAGCAGTAGTGCCATCCTGTGATAATGTCATCGTGCCGTCGGCAGCAACGGCAAGTGTGTACATGATGGTGCCACCTACGCTACGCAAGCATTGATAGGCTTTTTCTTTTGTCGACTTAGAACCAATAAACAGCTTATAAGTTCCTGCAGAAATATTCTTTAACTCTGGATCCTGACTCAGATTGAAATCAACTTCAGGATGATCTTTGTCACCGTAATTAAAACCACTCAACATATCTACATAAGGAGTTTCTGTATCCGTCTCGAAAATAGGATCAGTATAGAGTTTGCTGCTGTTGTCACCAGTGCCTTGTAGCACGATGTCCAATCTACCCTCGAACACGCGATGACTGTAATTGTAGGCGTTAGTCAGTTTGACGTGCAACTCGTTATTGCTGATATAAAAACTATATCCGTCAGTTACCCATTGCGAAATGTTTTCTTCGTCAGCGCTCGGAGTCTCCTGTTTCTTGAAGCCTAAAACCATACTCTGTCCGATGTTAAAACCCTCTCCGGTAAACCCAGTGATATTAGGTCTCAGAACATCAATATCAAACCATCCGTCTCCAGACTTTCCCCATCCCCAGTTGACATGTACTTTACCATCGCTCTGTATGCCATCGAGCAAGAAGGCATGACCTCCTTCTATCTCATCGCTACCGCAGTAGAGAACAGGCTGTTTAGCTTCCATTTCTTTGCGTACCAATTCCATCCATTCCGCATCGGTATAGAAGTCGCGCTGCAGGCAACTGATAGCCAAAGAATCATATCTGAAGTTCTCGGCAAATCCCTTGGCTGCATACCATTCTATAGTACCACTGCTATTAGCCTGATAATTCATTTGACTGGCAGCACCGGCATCAGCCATCAGTGTGGCTACGGCATCATTCTCATCTTTGGACACCACTCCATAGCTCGACTGCATAGCTGTCCATTGATAAGTATGTCCCAGTTCTCGCTTATACCACTTAGTGGTGCCCTCTTTGTCATTTTTATCTTTATACGTAGTTACGGAATATATGCCTGTACCCTTACTTGTAGCAGGATATTGATAGTACTTCATAATCTGTGCCATGGCTGTAGCTATACAACCCGTTGGGGCGGCGCTGCCATTAATCTGAGGACAAAGATTGTTGAAGGGTGTGTCCTGATTCCAGTAGGTCTTGATAAAATAGGTGGGGCGTCCACTTGCTGCCATTGGGTTAGCACTATAAGTAATACCTTTGGCTTTCATCCTTTCAAGTGATTTGTTGGCTGTATTCAGCCACCACTTCATGCCACAAGGCATATTATTTACATCAAAGTCTTCATCAGAAATTCCAAGCACAGGCTCTATGTCGTCGTCTTTGCTGATGAACACCACCCCTTTGCCCTTGATTCCATAGACATTGACCATATCTAATGACTGATATTTCTCAACGGCAATATTGGCTGCTGCCTTCTTGGCTCCACCTGCCTGAAGATTTGAGGAGCAGAGTGCTTGCAGTGCTATTGTCTGCATTTCCTGTTCGCTTCGGTCGTCAGCGAAGCTTGGCATAGCGAGCAGAGAAGCAATAAAAAGTGTAAGAGTCTTTCTCATATTATATAAATTTATTTGGGGGTAAAACTGACTCTAAACAAGAATGGCGAAGCACTTGTGGCTTCGCCATTCTCTATAGAATATAATAAACTTTTTGTTTACTCGTTGGGTTCGAATGTATCGTAGTCCGTAATCTGACCCAAGTTACTTGCACTTACATACCACTGCATTAAAATCATGCAGTAATAATTATCGTACATGAAGCTGGGTGAGTTTACCGACTTGCGAGTGAGACCATCTGCATAATAGATTGTTCCGTAGTCAGGATAAGTATATGGAGTAGCCTGCTCAGGAACTACAAGCTGGGTGATGGTAAGTCCCTTTTGGTCTGTTCCCTTTTTGTCTGTAAGATTAAAGGTCATGTGCTTACCTGTTCCCCAGAAGTTCTTGAAGCGGAAGAGTTTCGGATTGGCATCATTTACCTGCAAGGTGGCTGGTTTGGAAGCGCCAAACAACTGAGCACCGACACCATTGAAATTGTAAGTACCTTCGGCAACGGTAGTCCAACTGTTGGCAGTAAACTGTACTGTAGCCAAAGACTTTCCACCACCTACAGCTACCACGGCTATAGTGTTGTCACCACTAAGGCTCTTGATGGTCTTGTCAATATTGGCAGCACCTTCTGCACCTTCAATCTTCTCACCATTCTCAACCACATAGTCCTTATAGCCTTCCTCGCCCAATTGGGTAAGGCGACTTTCATAATCAGCTGTTTTCTCTACCAGCAGATAAGCACTCTGTGTAGCGCTGTTGGTAGCGATACGAATCTGCGTATCAATATCAGCATCATTAGGCTCTGTGGCTGTGTACTGATAAAGAGTTGCTTTAGCTTGGCTGTCAGAACCGATGTCGGAACCTTCATCCTCAGAGCAGGCGGTAAACATAGCTACCGACACGAGGGCAAAGAACAGTCCATAAATATATTTTTTCATATTCTTTTCTTTTATCTGTTAAACTAATGTTTTACCATATATACTCTTGTGAGTCGCTTGTAGGAGTTGTTACCATCGGGTTCTGAGTACAATCGGCATTGTATGCACCCTCACTCTCCACAATCATCAAGGTCATCCACTGTGGCACACCAGTTGTGTTCCAACGAGATTCCTCGCAGTGGTTAGTACCGGCATAGCTGCGAATCACACTCTTGCCAAAGCGCTTGATGTCGAAAGTAGCGAAGCCCTCGCCCCAAAGCTCTACACGACGCTGCCACCAGATCTCGTTCTGGAAGCCGGAGTTGCTGCTGTTGCCATACTTATCGTTGACGTGCTTGCCATATACGAATTGTGGGTCACGTGCCTTGGCAAAAGCCTCAAGCAACTGCTTGCCACGAGCCTCGTCCTGCATACCTGCAGCCTCTGCCTCGATGAGCTTCATTTCCTCAACACGCATCAATGGAACAGACTGGAGGAAGCCCTTGGATGTATTGTTGTGTCCTTCCACGCCATTGGCTGTACGGAACTTCAAGCTCAGGCCACCTGTTCCTGGCCACTTGGCCATTTCGGCAGAATACTCGAGCCATGTAGGATAGTCAGAATATTCCTTCAACTTATTCTCGAGTTCTGTGCCTTCCATGTCGTTGGTAGAGAAGTCAACAAAGCACTTCTTGCGACAGTCGGTAGCAGGAATGGTCTCATAGAGGTGACGGTCTATCAACTTGGCATCACCATAATTGGCAGCATAGCCACAGGCAGAGACATCCTTGTCAGGGTTGATCTCAAGTGACATCTGAGATCCCCAAGAAGTATCAGCGTCATTGTACTTGATACATGGGTCAGTGTCCTTGTAGGTTACACAGAACATCCATGCCTCGTTAGGCGTATTGAAACCTGTCTCACGGTCGGTATATTCTGCAGAAGACATTACAGAATATCCTGCTTGTGCCTTCTTGGCATATTCTTCTGCCTTGTCCCATTTGCCCATTACGAGGTAGGCACGTGCCTTCAGACCATAAACGACTGAAACATCAGGAGTAGTCTTGTCCGGACGCTCATAGCCAGCAAGATATTCCTCTGCCTTGTCAAGGTCGGAGATGATGAAGTTCCACATCTTCTCATTGGTAGCACGAGGGTTGTGGTTCATGTCGATACTCTCGTCATCAGAAACGATAGGCACGGTCTCTGCCTCTGGATTCTTGGTGTAAGTCTCGTTGGCATACATCTGTGCCATATCCTCATAGAAGAAGGCGCGCATGGCGTATGCGATACCCACGCCACTCTTCTGCTCTTCTGTAGGATTGCCTGCACCCATCTTGATGACAGTATTACAGTTTTTGATCCACGCATAATATACAGTCCATGGAATTTGACACATCAAATATTGTGGTGTCAACACATCGAAATAATTGTACCATACAGTGAAAAATCCAGGTGCAACTGTGGCAGGATAAGCGATATCCTGGCCCATAAGGTCACGCTGAATCATCTGTGAAGGATAGCCAAAATCGTAGTTGTTGGCACTCAATTTGGATTCACTGTTCATCATTGGGCGACCATTCATGTCGGCTGTAATAGCCGATACGAACTTGTTGAACGAGTTGGGAGCCGAAGCAGCCTGGTCTATAGTTACGATGTCACTCTGTGGGTCAACTTCTTCGATACAACTGGTGAACGAAGTTGCTGCCAAAGCAAGAGCAACAAATGTTGTTTTATTTATTTTCATCATTGTTTCGTCTTTTAATGTTTTTAGAACGTCAATTGAATACCACCAGAAATATTACGTGTAGGTGAGTAACTTGTGCCAGTTACACCATCATACGAGTAGCGTGGATCCAAGCCCTTGCGAGCTGAGATGAAACCAAGGTTCTCGCCAGAGCAATAAATGCGAATCTTAGAGAAGTATGGTATCAAGTTCTTTGGGAAGGTGTAACCTACTGTGAATGACTGGAAGTTGAAGTAACTTGCATTGGTCAAGAAACGGTCAGATACCTGACTGTTGTCATCACCATACTGCCAGCGAGGAATGTCGCTGCTGGTATTGTTAGGACTCCATGACTTGATATAGTCTTTATGGATAGCCGTACCACCAGTAGATTTGGCTGTCAGAGGATTCATCAAACCGGCATACTTCATATCGTACACCTTGCCTCCAATCTGGTAGTCGAAGCTGAATGTAGCGTCAAATCCCTTATAAGAAACAGTGGTGCTAAGACCGCCAGATACCTTTGGCAACAAAGAGCCTGTCTCATAGTTGCTGGCCTTGCTGGCGTCAGTTGTAGTGTAAGACAACTTCTGACCGGGGCGACCTGTTATTTCACTGTCTGAGACATCCTCGTCTACCCAGTACAGTGCCTCACCCTTCTCGTTGACACCTGCATACTTAGGCAGGAAGCCATTGTAGAGAGGACCACCCTCTTTATACCAATACATAGTATACTTCATATCACTGGTCTGTGAGAAGCCACCATACTGGTTCTTTGAAGTAGAGTCAAGCTTCAATATCTTGGTCTTGTTGTGTGCCAAGTTGGCTGTAACAGACCAGTCGAAATCCTTAGTGCGGAAAATGTGACCTGTCAAAGTCAACTCAACACCTGTGTTGCGAATGTCACCCACATTGCTATAGTAGCCACGAGTACCTTGTGACTCTGGAACACGCAACCAGAAGAGCAAGTCGGTAGTCTTCTTGGTATAGAAGTCGAAGCTACCGCTCAAGCGGCCCTTGAAGAAACTGAACTCTGTACCAATGTTGAAGTTGGTGGTAGTTTCCCAAGTGATGTTCTTATTACCCAATTGAGCGAATGATGCAGACATCTCTGTATCTAAAACCTGTTGCAATGTATAGAGGTCGGTGTAAGCCCAGTTGCCGATGTTATCGTTACCCTGCTGACCGATAGAAGCCTTCAACTTCAACTCGTCTACCCAAGGAGCATTAAACCAAGCCTCCTTGTTGATCAGCCAAGCTGCGCCTACTGACCAGAAGCTACCCCAACGGTTCTCCTTGGCAAAGCGTGAAGAAGCATCACGACGATAAGAGAAAGAGCCGAAGTACTTGTTGTCATAATTGTACTGAGCATTGCCGAAGAAACCCTCTACATTGTAAGCAGACTCATAGCCACTTGCATCCTTCTTGTTGGCAAAGGCGCTAATCTGCAAGATGCTTGGCGAGAAGCCGCCCTCAGCCAAGGCATCAAGATAGGTGCTGTTAATCTTGTAGTATTCGTGACCAAGCATCACGGTAACACCATGCTTGCCAAAGTTGTCGAAATAGGTAAGAGTCTGTACGTGGTTCTGACGCCAGCTTTCTGTAGAAGACTTAGAAAGCGAACCGTTCACACCCGCCTTAGAACCGAAGAATGGATTGGCATAGCCTGTCGCATTGGTATGTCCCCAGATAATGGTGCTGGTCAAGTTGGCCTTCAAGAAGTCTGTAATCTGAATATCTGCGGTGAATGTACCATTCAACTGATTACCCTTGTTCTCACTCTTGTCATAGTTGTTGGAAGCAATAGGGTTGTAGTTGTTGTTGAATGGACGGTTGATACCTAATGTAGAAGAGCCCAAGTCGTACAAAGGCAAGCCTCTCTCGTCGGTTGGGATATATACGTTGCCATTTTCGTCAATCTGACGGAGATACAATGGATAAATAGGAGCCATACTGGATGTGAAGCTCAAGCTGGTACCTAAGTTGGCATTGGCAGTCTGTGTAGAGTGTACAAAGCCAATGTTGGCGCCCAACTTCAACCACTTCTTGATCTGATAGTCGGCCTTCAATCGAGCAGTGATACGCTCGAAACTTGAATTTTTGATGATACCCTCATCATTCAAGTAACCTAAGCTGGCATAATAAGAAGAACGGTCAGAACCGCCACTTGCGTTTACGTTATATTCCTGACGCAAAGAGTTCTGGAACACAGCATCTGTCCAGTCGTCAGGTGTTACATAGTATGACTTTCCGCCGGCACCTGTGATAGTGCGGCCTAAAGTTGCATTAGGATTCAACTTGCCGTCCAAACCAATGAGCTGCTCTGTGTCAGGATAGCTGTACACATTGTATGCCAACTTATTCAACATAGCGGAGTTTGCCTTTACATTGGCTGCGTTGGCACTCAAGCCATCAGCATAGTAATATTTGTTGTAATATTCTGAGTACACAGCCTCGTAATACTGACCTGGATCTGTGATAACATCATACTCAGGAACGGCACGAGAGTTGGAACCCCACTTCATGTCGACATTAATCTTGCCTTCTGAATTATTGGCACCCTTCTTGGTTGTTACAATGATAACACCAGCAGCACCACGTGCACCATAAAGAGCAGCAGAAGCTGCATCCTTCAATACAGTAACCGACTCGATATCGTCGGTAGGAATATTAGAAAGACTTGCAGAATAAGGAGCACCATCGACAATTACCAATGGGTCTGTAGCAGCATACATAGAAGCGATACCACGAATGTTGATACTACCCTGACCTGCACCTGGCTGGCCAGAGCTACCACGCATCTGCAAACCAGATACAGAACCAACCAAAGCATCAGCTACGTTAGTGGTAACCTTCTTGGAAAGTTCCTCAGAACCTACTACAGCTGCCGAACCTGTGAAGGCGCTCTTCTTGGCTGTACCATAGGCAACAACCATTACCTCGTCCAAAGATTGGTTGTCTGGATCCAATACAATCTTCATGTTCTTTGCGGCCTTGACGGTCTTGGTGACCATGCCGATGTACGATACCTCCAACTTCGCGTTGGCTGATACGTTCAGTGAGAAGTTACCATCGATGTTGGTAACAGTACCGGTATTGGTGCCTACCACCTTGATGCTGGCGCCGATAACTGGCGAGCCATCTTCGGAAGAGGTGACCGTTCCGGAAACTTGAGTTTGTGCCAAAGCCATTCCTATGCTAAGGAACAGGCAGGCGATAAACGTCATGAGTCTTTTTTCCATAAATCTCTCTCTTTTTTAAAAAATGAATGTATAAAGTTTATTCTTTTCTCATATCTTTGTATCCACCTCGTGCCCCGAGGTGGAAAAAAACTATGCTACTTAACTCTTGCCAATGGGGAAGTTAAGGGAGTTAAGGAGTTAAGGAGTTAAGACAACAGCTTTTGTGGACACAACATTAACCATTAATCATTCCCTCCAAGGCTGTTGTCCCTTAACTTCCCAAACGACCGAAAGGAAACGATCATTTCCTTTAACTCCGCTAACTTCTGAAGCGGTAAAAGTTGAGTGACACAAGATAAACCCTAAAAGATTTTATAGTATGGTATATTTTAAGTTAGAATTTGGCTTTCACCTGCCAGGTAGAAAACATCGTGTAGAGAACAAAACTAATTCCAAAGCACAGCCTGCTTGGAACTTCATCAGTAAGGAGGTAGAGAGCGCCGAGGCACGAAAGTGCTACAAGACCGCAGCCAACTATCGTACCGCAGCCAACTCGCTGACCCTTTTCTGGCAAAGAAACGACTGGACGCTGGCTGACATATTGCCGCAAGAAATGGCACGTTATCAGCGATGGCTCATAGACCGGGGATTGTGCATGAACACCATTTCGTGTTACATGCGTTCCTTGCGTACCTTATATAATAGAGGTGTAGCCTTGCAGATGACTGCCGACACGCAACCTTTCCGCAAAGTGTTCACCGGGAAGGAACATACTCGCAAGCGCAGTGCACAAGAAGAGGACATTCTGCGGCTGAGCCACCTCAATCTCGAAGACAAGCCATCGCTTGCTTTTGCCCGCGACATATTCCTCTTCAGTTTTTATGCCATGGGAATGCCTTTCGTAGATATTGCCTATCTGCGAAAGGAACAAATCAGAGACGGAAGATTTCACTATGCCCGCCACAAAACAGGACAAGAGATAGTGGTGGCGATAGAACCATGTATGAACGAGATCATCAGAAAGTATGAGGCTTACAGCAATACTCCGTATGTTTTTCCCATCATCAATTCTCCCGATGCAGTATTGGCACATGGGCAATACCAAAACCAGCTTCGCCGCTACAACTACAACCTGTCGTGCCTGTCGAAGCGCATCTCTGCCAGCCAGCCCCTTTCCTCCTATGTGGTGAGACATACTTGGGCGAGCATTGCCTATCAGCACGACCTTGACGTGCGACTTATCTCCAAGGCTTTGGGACACACCAGCACCTCCACCACCATGATCTACATAAAGAGCCTCTTCGATCCACAACTTGCCGATGCCAACCATCAACTCCTGAAAACGTTTGAACTGTACGGCTGAAATTACCCAATACGCCCTGAAGGGGGCAGAAGCTCTTAGCCCAGGGCAGCGCCCTGGGTATAATGGCAGTCAGCAATGCGCCCTGTAAGGGCAACAGCCTTATAAATTGCCCAGTATTTTAAAGCTTTTGCCCTTACAGGGCGACAGGTTTGCGTCCGTAATTACCCAGGGCGATGCCCTGGGCTAAGAGCTTCTGCCCCTTCAGGGCGTGTGGGGCAAAACTTGCGAAACTTGAGCAGTATATATAAATGTTTGTCACCCCATGGGCACGGCAGCAGAGTAGCTTTCTCTGAGCGCATCTGACGTTTGTGGGAGCGAAACAGAAAATCGTGGGAGCGAAAGCGGGAAACGTAGGAGCGTAACTGAGCAACGTGGGAGCGACGGATTCTATTCAAAGGACACTTTTGTGCCCTTCGAAGGGACACTATTGTGCCACAAGTAGGCATTTTGTCTGTATCCGTTTTTTTTAAATGAATTACGCAAATACCCTTCACCCTTCATCTTTTCCTTGAAATCCCCAGTGTTTATCGGGGTTTCAGGGGGTGAAGGGTGCAAGTCAACCCTTCATCACCCTTCATAATTTTCAAAAATTTCTTGCAGATATGAAGATAAAGTCGTAACTTTGCGTTATAGATTTTAAAACTAATGGTTATGAAGTACTTAGACCCTAAGGCAGACCTTACGTTCAAGAAGATATTCGGCAATCATCCTGCAAGACTGATCAGCCTTCTGAACGCCCTGTTGCCACTCAGCGACGAGGAGCAGATACACAAGATAGAGTATCTGCCAACAGAACTTGTGCCCCAGCTCGAAGGGGGCAAGAACACCATCGTGGATGTACTCTGCACAGATTCTAAAGGCAGAAAGTTCTGCGTGGAGATGCAAATGGAATGGTCTGACGCATTCCAGCAGCGAGTACTTTTCAATGCATCCAAGCTCTATGTGAGTCAGGCTAAAAAGGGAGGAAAATACAGCGAACTGCAACCCGTATATTCTCTGAATCTTGTGAATGATATCTTCGCACATGACACTCCGGATTTCATCCACAACTATCGTATCGTGCACGACAAGGACAGCAATAAGGTAATTAAAGGCTTGCATTTTACCTTCATTGAACTCCCTAAGTTCACTCCTCATTCCATTGCCGACAAGCGCATGATGGTCTTGTGGCTCCGTTTCCTCACGGAAATCAATGCCAACACGAAGGAGATTCCTGCCGACCTGCTTAATGACCCGGAGATTGGAAAAGCCGTAGAGGAGTTGGAGATTTCTGGCTTCACAGATGCCGAACTCCGTGCCTACGATAAATTCTGGGATTCCGTAAGTGTTGAAAGAACCCTTTTGGATGACAGATACCAGAAAGGTAAAGAAGAGGGTATGGAAGAAGGAAGAGCAGAAGGAAGAGCAGAAGGTATGAACCAGCGAAGTCTTGAGATTGCAAAGAAGATGCTGGCAAAGGGAATGGATGAAGCGACAGTCATGGATGTGACGGGGCTGACGGCAGAGGAGATGAAACTGCTGAAAGCGAAAGTATAGATTAATGCGTGGAACCATAGAAACCATAGCAAGCATCATAGAAGCCTAAACTGGGGCATAATAGAAGACCTGGACTGGGCATAATAGAAGGCTCGGATTGGTCATAATAGACGACTTAGGCTGGTCATAATAGACGACTCAGGCTGGGCTTAATAGAAGCATGAGTACGACTCTATCAGTGGTTAACCGAAATCTGAAAATGGCAAAAAGATGAAGGGTGATGAAGGGTGATGAAGGGTTGACTTGCACCCTTCTCCCTCTGAAACCCCGATAAACACAGGGGATTCCGAAGGATAGATGAAGGGTGAAGGGTATTTGCGTAATCCAATTATGAAAAAGCAATATGTCGATATTGCGCCTTAAGAATCAACGTTATCCCGAACGGAGGTTGATACCATACTTACCCCCACTTGTAGGAATAAAACCAATCGAAATCTAAAAAGAGTTTCCAATAAGTGTTGTCCCCTGTCAGGATGCCTGCATATTTCTGATACTCTTCTGAAATTTTGGTAAAGTTATCAACATCAAAAATCAGATTTAGAAAGAGGACTCGTTCTTTTGTATTATAATCGCCCAATGCTTCAAGCTTGATTTTGTCTTTATGTAGCCATGCTTTATACCATAGCAGTCGTACCTCCTTGTATGTGCCGTCATTTAGTGTCTGCAATAACTTTTCCCACGATTTCTCTTCAGGGTACAATACAATTAGTCCAGAAAACTTGTCAAATCTGATACGTTTGCTTATTTCAGGCATAAGTATAAGGGGAAGCAGATAGTCGTTGCTTCTCGCATTATTACAACAGCAGCCATCGCTTGGCTTGCCAAACTTACCATTACAGGATGCTAAAAGGTTTGACAGGGCTATTCTGTGTGGAAACTTTTCTATCTCTGAAAGTTCGTCTTTGTTTGTAAACTTCTTCTTGGCAAATTCTGATGCCAATTCCACGTTCTGCTCCAAGAAAGAAGAAACGTTTGTATATTTAGCAAACTCTTCCATTTGTTCGTTGGTTTGAATATTTCTTGGGATTACGTGTTCTATGTTTAAAGCTCCAACATGGAGTCTTCTCATACAATAGCAGCATCTTCCGTTTTGTTCTTTCAATAGCAGATGTTCCCAACCATCGATACCTTTTCGGTAAATACGGCTGGAAAAATTGCTATACGATTGGTCGGAGTCTATCTCTGGATAGAAAGACTGAGAGTCTTCGTCATAACAATCTTTGAGAAAGTTCCTGTCTATCTCTTGTTCCCGATTTAAAAAGAGACTTTTGTCAATATACTCCATATTCTGCAGCTTTAGCTCTTATTTCTTCCAAAATCTTAGCATCCTTTCCGACTAAAGACACAATCTTTTCATAAATGGTTTGGCTCTCCTTTTTCAGTTCCATAGACAGATAAGTGAAATAGAGGTCTTCCAAATGCCTCAAGTCCTCATTGCGTGAGGGAGTTTCCATGAAATCTCGCATTACGGCATTATAATCTACACCCAGCAAATTTGGCAACACTTGTGGATGATCCTCGTTCATGCTCATTACAAGAATCTGACAGTTTCTGTTTTCTTTTCCACTTATAACCTCTGTTGAAGTATCAAGGTTCGATATAACTGCTGCTGAGTGGGTAGACACAATATATTGCATTTGTGGAAAAGTTTTCAAGAAAGCTTCGAGTACCACTTGTTCCAGCGCAGGATGAAGATGAAGGTCAATCTCATCAATGATGGCGATGCCTTTAGTCTCCTTACCTTGGTTCAGTATATAAGAACGATATGCCATGTCCATGACTATCGAGAACAAGCGTCTGTAGCCAGCAGGCAAATCTTGGAGAAGAATACTCTTTCCGTTTTTAAAGTTGATGGACAACTTGTAGCCTTCATCGGATTGGGAAGCAAAAAAATAATCAATCCCATATCCCTCGTTTTGTATTTTGGGAAGATGCGAAATGAATAAAGACAATTTTTGTTCAATGTAACTAACCTCATCGTGTAAGGGCGCGAAAGCGTTGTTTACTCTTTCCAACTCCTTTTTTAATCTTGAATATTCTTCGTCTTTCTGGAGAGCCTCCAAGTTTGACGCTTCTTCTTTTTCGTTTATTGCAGCCGACAATCTTGAAGCAGGTGTGAAGAGCGGCTGCATTTTGGCCAATCTTCCACACAGCCTTGTTTCCCATAAAGAGGTACAAGCCGATTCGTAGTCCCACTGGTAATAACCGAAGTTGCGTGGTATAATATCTTGGTTGATAGTGTCTAATGTTTGGCTTGTCACCTTAGAATAGACATGAGGGTAGGAATCTGAGTAATACGCCAACAAAGGCCATTCACAATTCTTGGCCTTAGTGGCTGTCATAAACTTGACAAACGCATTTTTGTAAAGTGATGGATACAAGGATGCACCAGGAGAATTGCGTTTATATAATTCCCAACCAAGAGTTTCTCCTGCAAAACAACCATGAGCTTTTATGCGAACATCATGGGAATATTCACGTTTGTTTTCGTCGAAATGAAAATCAGAAGTGTTATAACCTCTTACGTTGAGCGTATTATTGCCAGACGACAGAAAGTCTTTTCCCAATGATTTGTCATTGGAAAATACGAAGCTTAAGGCTTTGGTGATGGCATGAACGAGAGTTGTCTTTCCTGCGCCATTGCGTCCGATAAGGACATTCGCCTTGGGACAAAGGGACACCTCGTAATGCTTGAAGCATTTAAATCCATCAATAATTATTTTTTCAATCTTCATGTGGCTGAACTTTGCATCGATTATTTTTTCAATACACAAAAATAAGGATAATTTTATAAATATGTATGTTTCAAGTCGATTAAATAACATTCTTTAAGTTAAGAACATCATGAATAGAAGTTATGAGCCGAGCGAGGCTCATCCCGACATAATAAGTTAAAGAATGCTATCTAAAACCACAGAAATGACAAAATGTGCTTATAAATAATAAGTAAAAATGGTATTTTTAAAGACTTTTGTGAGTTTAATGGTTAAAAATGCAACTTTTTGCAAGAAATATTTGGTGAATAACTAAATTTTATATAATTTTGCAGCCGTTACAATTCAATTGTTAAATATTGTACTATAAAGAGAGAGATTTTATATATAAAATAGCATAGTTTTTTCCACCTCGGGGCACGAGGTGGATACAAAGATATGAGAAAAGAATAAACTTTATACATTCATTTTAAAAAAAAGAGAGAGATTTATGGAAAAAAGACTCATGACGTTTATCGCCTGCCTGTTCCTTAGCATAGGAATGGCTTTGGCACAAACTCAAGTTTCCGGAACGGTCACCTCTTCCGAAGATGGCTCGCCAGTTATCGGCGCCAGCATCAAGGTGGTAGGCACCAATACCGGTACTGTTACCAACATCGATGGTAACTTCTCACTGAACGTATCAGCCAACGCGAAGTTGGAGGTATCGTACATCGGCATGGTCACCAAGACCGTCAAGGCCGCAAAGAACATGAAGATTGTATTGGATCCAGACAACCACGCTCTTGATGAGGTAATGGTTGTTGCCTATGGTACTCAGAAGAAGAGTGCTTTTACTGGTTCTGCTGCTATTGTAGACGCGAAAGAGATTGGTAAGGTTCAGGTAACCAATGCTGTAGATGCCTTGAAGGGTAAGGCTGCAGGTGTGCAGATTTACACTGGCAGCGGTCAGCCTGGTGCTACTCCTACCATCCGTATTCGTGGTTTCAACTCTAAGAGTGCGGGTAACGACCCTCTGATTGTGCTTGATGGTTCTCCATTCAGCGGTTCTCTTAACGACATCAACCCTGCTGACGTAGAGAGCATGACGGTATTGAAGGATGCTTCTTCTACAGCTCTTTATGGTGCCCGTGGTGGTAACGGTGTTATCTTGATTACAACCAAGAGCGGACAGAAAGGCACAAAGGGCACTCTTACCGTAGATGCTAAGTGGGGTTCCAACTCAAAGGCTGTGCCTGAGTACGAAACAATGAAGAGTCCTGCAAAGTACTATGAGATGTGGTACAAAGCACTGAACAACTATGCTCAGAATGTGAACCACATGGATGCCACACAGGCATGGAAGTGGGCTAACGACAATATGATTACCAATACCTCTTATGGTTTGGGTTACAATGTGTATACTATCCCAGAGGGACAGCAACTCATTGGTACCAACGGCAAGCTCAATCCTAACGCTACCCTTGGTTCTTACTCTACAATGAATGGAACAACCTATTATCTGACTCCAGATGACTGGATAGACGAAATCTACAACAACAGCCTTCGTCAGGAATATACTGTTACAGCAACAGGTGCTTCAGACAGAGGCACATTTTATGGCTCTGCCAACTATTTGAGCAATGACGGTATTACAGCAGCTTCTAACTATCGTCGTTTCACTTCTCGTTTGAAGGCAGACTATCAGGTTAACAAATGGTTGAAGGTGGGTGCCAACATGAGTTATGGTCACTTCAACAGCAATTCTCTTACCGAGAGTGGTGACAATGGTAGTATTTTCGCAACTGTTAACATTGCGCCTATCTATCCTATGTATATGCGTGATGCCAATGGCAACATCATTTACGACCAGAATTCACGCATGATAGCTTATGACTATGGTAGTGGTAAGGTAGCTCCATTCCGTGCTTTCATGGGTGGTGGCAACCCTATCTCTGATGCTAAACTGAATACAGACAATACAGAAGGAAACACATTTAACGGAACTGGCTTTGCTGAAATTCAGTTGCCTTATGGTTTCAAGTTTACTTCTATCAACAATGTATATCTCAACGAAAGCCGTTCTACAAGCACTACCAACCCATACTTCGGTCAGTATGCTGCAAGTAATGGTACGGTGAGCAAGGAGCACGACCGTACATGGTCTTACAACTATCAGCAGCGTATCAACTGGCATCAGGTTTATGGCAAGCACGATATTGAGGTGATGCTCGGTCATGAGTATTATCGTGTTTATGGTTATGGTCTGTTAGCCAGCAAGCACAATCAGTTCTCTGTAGACAACAAGGAGTTGGCTGGTGCTGTTGTGTTGGACAATGGTACTTCTTCTATGAGCGAGTACAACACAGAGTCTTGGCTCAGTCGTGCCATGTATAACTACGATTCTCGTTACTTTGGTAGTGTTTCTGTTATGCGTCAGGCTTCTTCTCGTTTTGCAAAGGACAACTGGTGGGGTACTTTCTGGTCATTTGGTGCTGGTTGGAATATGCATAAGGAGTCTTGGTTCAAGGTTAACTGGATTGACGAATTGAAGTTGAAGGCTTCTTATGGTGAGAATGGTAATGACGCTATTGGTAGCTATATGTATACCAAGTATTTCGCGATTTCCAACTCCAACAATGAAGTGTCTTTGACACCTTCTTCTTTAGGTAATCCAAAGATTTCTTGGGAGAAGAACGGTAAGTTCAATATTGGTGTAGATTTCTCTTTGTTGAAGAACCGCATCTGGGGTAGCATCGAGTACTACAACAACACGACCTCAGATATGCTTTCTACGGTTTATCTCCCTGTGTCTTACGGATGGAGCGGATATTTCGACAATATTGGTAATATGGTGAACCGTGGTGTCGAGATTGACCTTCATGCTGATGCTATCCGTACTAAGGATTTCACTTGGAATGTATATGTCAACATGACAACCAACCACAATGAGATAACAAAACTTTCAGACTCTTACAAGCAGAGTTGGTATGATGGTATAGGATTGGGTAGCCCGAGCGGTGCGTACTTCTATCAGGAGGGCAAGTCACTCTTCACATACTATACCAAGAAGTATGCAGGTGTAGATCCTGAGACAGGTCTTTCTCTTTTCTATAAGAACGTATATGAGAAGGATGAGAACAATAAGGACGTTTACTACAACAATGCTGGCGAAAAGGTTGATGACAGCTATACAGGCGTCAAGCATCGTAAAGTGGTAGGCCAGGAAACTACTTCCACCTACAATGACGGTAGCGACTACCTTTGCGGTGATGTCCTGCCAGATGTATATGGTGGTTTCGGTACCAGTGTGGCCTGGAAGGGTCTTGATTTCTCTATGGATTTCCAGTATCAGATAGGTGGTCAGGTTTACGATGTTGCATACGCAAGCTTGATGGACTGCTCTGCAGGTCAGGCAATCCACGTAGATATGGAGAAAGCATGGACACCAGAGAATACCAACACCAGCGTGCCACGCTGGCAGTATGGCGACTCATATATGTCTGCACATACAGACCGCTTCTTGACCAATGCTTCTTATCTTACATTGTCTAACATTACTTTGGGTTACACCTTGCCTACCCAGTGGATGCAGACTGTAGGTTTGCAGAAGGTACGTGTTTATATGGTAGCCGACAACATCTGGACATGGTCTAAGCGCCAGGGTCTTGACCCACGTCAGAGCATTACTGGTGGCAGCTCTAATTCAGTTTACCGTCCTATCCGTACCATCTCAGGAGGTATTACTGTTACATTCTAAACGTTTCAACTATAAAGAAAGAATAAAATGAACAAGAAAACAATATATCGTTCGATGGCTGGACTTGTGATGGCTGGATTCTCTCTGACTTCACTTACTGGCTGTATGGAGGTGACAGAACCTGCATCAAATATTGCCACCGAGGGGCAGATACAGAACTCCCCATCATCATCGGAATCGTTCCTGATGGCGATGCCTGCATATTTTAATAAGGTAAATTCCTCTTGGGTATATGATAAAGGTATGCACTTCCCATTTGGTTATGGTGCCATCATGTATATACGTGACCTGATGACTGGCGACCTTTTGCAGTCTTCCAAGAACTATACTGTACACTTTTACTATTGGGCACAGAACAAGTATCAGGGTGATGGCTATTTGTTCGGACAGTACATCAGTACCTATTATTATAACTTTATCCTGACCATCAACAACATGGTGGGAGCTGTCAATCCCGAGAATGCCACCGACCAGCAGTTGGGATATCTGGGTGCAGGTCTGGCTTTCCGTGCTATGTGTTATATCGACCTCGCCCGTATGTACGAGTTCCTGCCTAACGACAGAACCAGCAATATCAATGCTGAAGGTAATGACGTAAGCGGACTTACAGTGCCTATCGTTACTGCCGAGATGAATCAGGCAGACGCCCTCAACAACCCTCGTGCAACTCACGAGAAGATGAAGGAGTTTATCGAGAGCGACCTCAACAAGGCAGAGGAGTATATCAAGCACTTGACAAAAACAGCTGGTGGCGTGCTTCCTGATTTGTCTTGTGTTTATGGTCTGAAGGCTCGTCTGTATATGTGGGATGGCGACTACGAGAATGCTGCCAAGTATGCGCGTCTTGCCATCAACAATGCCAAGGTTCAGCCTATGAGCGAAGAGGCTTGCACTAACTATAAGACTGGTTTCAACGACATCACAAAGTGGATGTGGGGTGCTTCCCAGACCTCTGAGGATACCTCTGTTAAGACAGGTATTGTCAACTGGACTTCATGGCTCAGCAACCAGACTACATTTGGTTATACTGGTTATGGTGAAGAGAATATGCCTTTCAATGAGATTGACAAGAGAATGTACGAGCGTATCAGCGATACTGACTTCCGCAAGACGGAATTCAAGGCTCCTGAAGGTTCTGAATTGGCTGATAAGGTGATTCAGATACCTGCAACAAAGAGCTTGGCAGACAAGCGTATGCCAGCATATGCATCTGTAAAGTTCCGTCCTAACGAGGGTAATACTGACGATCCTAACATCGGTGCCGCTTCTTCTTATCCTATTATGCGTGTTGAAGAAATGTACTTTATCGAGGCAGAGGCTGTAGCTCACACCAATGCTGCCAAGGGTAAGGAACTGTTGGAAACCTTTATGAAGACCTATCGGGATCCTAAGTACACTTGCAAGGTGTCTTCAACAGATGACGTGGTAGAGGAAATCGTATTCCAGAAGCGTGTAGAACTTTGGGGTGAGGGTCAGACCTTCTTTGATATCAAGCGTTTGAACTACTCAGTAACCCGTGGCTATCCAGGTACCAACTGGTACGACCTGACTCGTCTCAACACCAATGGCCGTCCTGCATGGATGAACCTCGTGTTCGTAGCTTACGAGGGTGACCGCAATCAGGGAGTAAGAGGTATGAACAATCCTGACCCATCAGATCTCTACACTCCATGGACTGAGCAATAGTAGTTTTTTATGAACGAATAGATAAACATAACAATTATGAAAAAAGCATTCAAATTTTCATATATGGTACTCCTGAGCTTGGTGGCATTCGCCATCAGCTCATGTACCAGCGACTACGACTACACGGGTGCACCTAAGGTTGCCAATGAAGTGTACTTCAGCAATGCCCAGCAGTCGAAGATAGAGTTGAGCAAGAGCAACTCCAGCTTTGTTATTACACTTCATCGTGTAAAGACAGAGGGTGAACAGACAGTTCTTTTGAAATATACAGCTGATGAGGGTAGTATTTTCAACGTGCCTAACCATGTGACATTTGCCGATGGTAAGGCTGAGGCTCCTATCACTATCACTTACAATCCTGAGAATTTGCAGTATGGTACTTATAATGGTGGTACCATCAGCGTTGCCAGTGAGGACTGTGACACAACATACGGTATAGGTTCATTTACCTTTAAGGCTGGTGCTACAGAGTGGATGGATATTACTTCTAATAAGTCGATGGGTGCTTACCGTGAGGATGTGCTGACTACATTCTTCGGTGTAGATAATGCTGTTGACGAAGTGAAGATTCAGAAGAGTGTTGTCGAGGAAGGTAAGTATCGTATCGTCAATCCTTATGCTTCTTGGAAAGGAGAAGAGGGTACTACCTATGATTCCGAGAATGACCATTACTGGGTAATCAATGCTACCGATCCAGATTTCGTCTATGTAGAAACTTGTCATACTGGTTTTGCTATCGGTAATTATGGTGAGATTACTGTTACCAGCAAGGTTGCTTACAACTTGGAGGGTGGAGCATCTCTTGATCTTATCAAGTCAAAGAAGCCAGAGTGGTTCGGTACCTTGAAGGATGGTATCATAACCATGCCAGTAAAATCTTTGTTGATTTCTATGGCAAATTACAAAGATGGTGGACTTTATGAGGCCAACAATAGTGGTTTGTTTGCTATAGCTCTTCCTGGTAAGGCAATCGCTAATTACAGTGTCGAGGCTGCCTATAAGGGTCGTTTCACCGATGCCAATGACAATGATTTCGCACAGGTAACCATGACTTTAAGCAATGATGTTGCCAAGGTGAAGTATGCTCTTGTTCCTGCAAGCAGCGACTTGAATGCTACCGTAAGCGGTATCGTTGACGGCAGTGTGGCTTCTGAGGAAGTATCAGCTTCTGGTGATGTTCAGGTTCCTTTCGATGAGACTGGCAAGTATGTGCTCGTAATGGTAATGTATAATGCAAACGACGAGGCTGTAGGTTCAGATGTACTGAATCTCTCACTCAAGTCAAGCAAGGATGCTGCCGAGGTTTGGAATGATGTTGCTGCTGGTACAGTAACCATTGGTGTCAAGAGTTACGGTTCTATCCTCTTCCAAAAGGATCCTGGTGTGCTCATGGGTGAGCCAGTTGTTACAGAAGGTGTACTCTCACAGAGTGGTAGCGATCCTACCAAGTTCCGCATTACTCCTTTTGCTGTTGAGAAAGCTCCATTGGAGTTTACTGTTGCAGAGGATGGTTCAATCACAGTAGATACACAGGAGACAGGTCTTGCTCTTCAGGATGGTACAGCCATCTTGGTAACAGATATTGTGACTTACTTTGGTGCTGATACTGATAATGGTAAGCTCTTTGCAAGCAATGGATTCCTTTCTAAGTATGACAGTAGCAAGAAGCTCTATACCTTCTTCAATGTCTATACAGATGCCTCAGACAATGCTTATGCATTCGAGTCTGATACCTTCGAGGTAACAGATGAGGGTAATGCTAAGATTCATGCTGCTTTTGCCAAGGCAAAGAAGGCTGCAGCACATCACTCAGCTGTAGTTTCTGCCAAGGCACATAAGATGTATGTGGCTAAGCGTGGAGCTTGGGCTAAGTAATACAGGCGTTTTTCCATAAACAAAAACACGATATGAGTTGAGGCTCCAGATAACTTGAATGGTTTTCTGGAGCCTTGTTTTTTCTAAACAGCTTTTAGAACAAAAGAAATATGATGATGAAAAGAAATATGAAACTACTGATGCTTGCTTCCCTGCTGGGCTTTGTGGCTCTTTCTGCCCAAGCTGTACCTGCCAAAAAGGGTGTATGGCGTATGGTGACATTGGCTGATGGAACTCAGAAAAGGGTGGAACTTCGTGGTGATGAATTCTGCAGCTACTGGGTGGATGCTGAAGGCGTTAGCTATAATCTGGACAGCGAAAGCAAGCGATATGTAAGAGTTGATGCCAATGCTCTGCAGCTACGTGCGAGTCAGTTGCGTGCCAAGGCCAATCAAGACCGTATTGAGCGTATGGCGAAAGCTCGTCGTATGGCAACGAAAAAGAGCTTAGGGCAAACTAATGGTTCTTATACAGGAAAGAAGAAAGGTCTTATCATCCTGGTGCAGTATAAGGATAAGAAATTCAAGTTTGGACATAACCAGAAGATGTATGACAGAATGGCAAATGAGACTGGATATAATACTTCGCTCGGCTTTGTGGGCAGTGTGAAGGATTATTTCTTAGCACAGAGTAACGGACAGTTTGAACTGGACTTTGATGTGGTAGGACCTTATACACTCAATCATGAATATGCTTACTATGGCGCACCTTCAGGAACATCAAACGATGTCCGCCCTCGTGACATGGTGTACGATGCCTGTCGTTTGGCAGACCCTGATGTAAATTATGCAGACTATGATTGGGATGGTGATGGGTATGTAGAGCAAGTATATGTTCTTTTTGCAGGACTCGGACAGGCTGCTGGTGGTGACGAAAATACAATCTGGCCTCATGAGTCGAAATTGCAATATGGAAACAACGGCTCATATGTAAGCAAGGACAATAATGTAACGGTGAACACATACGCATGTGGACCCGAACTTACTTTGCAATATACTCCTATTGCTTACAGGGAACGTGTGGATGGTATCGGAACTCTCTGTCATGAGTTCTCTCATTGTTTAGGTTATCCAGACCTGTATGATACTGGTAATGGTGGAAATTTCGGAATGGGTGAGTTCGATCTGATGGATGCCGGAAGCTATAATGGTGAGAGCTTCTGTCCTCCTAACTATTCTGCCTATGAAAAATGGTTTGCTGGCTGGATAACTCCCACTGTACTGGATAAACCAGCATCTGTTAAAGGTATGCAGGCTCAAGATGTGAAGTACGGACAAGCATTTGTGGTCTATAATGATAACAACAAGAACGAGTATTATCTTATCGAGAACAGACAACAGAATGTGGGTATCTGGGACAAGCAGCTGCCAGCCAGTGGCATGATGATTACCCATGTGGACTACGACAAGAATATCTGGGAGTGGAACAATGTCAATACCATTGTCAATTATAGCAACCAGCATGGCCCAGAATATGCTTATCTTGACAACGATCATCAGCGCCTTACGATTTTTCATGCTGACAACGAAGAGGGTTCTTCTGCAGACTCGCAGGCTGGTGACCTGTATCCCTTTAATGGTAATAACAGTCTTACCGACACCTCTTCGCCTGCTGCTACCATCTATCAGGGCGGAACAACCATGGGCAAGCCTATCACCAATATTACCCAAAATGAGGATGGAAGCATCGACTTCGACTTCATGGGTGGCAGTAACGACAACATCATCTCGGGTATTCACTTCATAGAGAATGATGAGATGTCTTCTTTCGGCCAGGGTGTTTACTCTTTGGACGGTCGTTATATGGGCACTTCTGCCAACGGCCTTGACAAAGGCATATATATCGTGAACGGCAAGAAGATTGTCAAATAAAGTATGAAACAGAGAAATCTTATATTGCTTTTCTGTGCAGTCCTGTTGGTGGCAGGCTGTACGGAAAAGAAACAAAATCACATGAAATCGCCCGACTTTGAAGCGAGTCAAGTACTTAAGGACTCCATGCCGGAGCCTGTTAAGTTGGATAGCGACCTGCTCTCTGATGCAGGTACCGTCGTTCCTTACTTCCCAGGAGGTCTGAAAGCCATGCGTGCTTTCATTGCCAAACATATGCGTTATCCTGAGGCTGCCCGCACGTTGAAAAAAGAAGGCAGGGTTATCATTTCAGCTCAGGTAGACACCAAGGGCAATCTCTCTCAATACAAGGTGATGATGAGCGACGACCCTCTTTTCGACAAGGAGGCTTTGAGAATAGTTAAGTTGATGCCTCGCTTTGTTCCTAATGGGGAAGGCAAGGTGGTTGCCGGCTCCGTAGAGATTCCTGTCATGTTTAGATTGAAATAAAGCTGCCGCTTCCTTATCCTATCAAATACATTGCCCACCCATGGTTACTTACCGTATCAAGGGTGGGCATTTCTCTTTATCTTCCTCACTCTCAAACATTTTCCCGTAAATTTCTTGCATCTTTCGGAAGAAAAGTGTAATTTTACATAAGATTAGCTGCGCTCGGCAATTTGAAAGCAAGCTTTCATTGCGCTCACTGGCATAATCTTTGCAAAAAAAGAAACGATGCCAACAATATTCATATTTTTTTGATTTAGGTTCATGTTTTATTCAAATGATCATGAACCGATTCATGTTCATGTAATCAAAGATGGAAATGAAGCAAAATATAATGTTTCTCCTCTGATCCAGATTTACAATCATGGGTTCAAAAAGCATGATATTGCCTTGATAGAATCTATTATTTCTGAGAACGAAGCAGTTATTATAGATAGATGGAAAGAGTATTTTAATCAAAAATAAGATATTATGGAGCAATATAGAATAAACCGCGTTTGGGTAGACGATACCCATATTTGGGCAGAAACCCAAAATGGCTGGAAGGCAAACTATCCTTTTAGCCGGTGGAGCCGTCTTGCTAACGCCACACCTGCTCAACGTAAAGCATTCGTATTGAGTAGATATGGTATTCATTGGCCTGAACTGGATGAAGATCTATGTTTTGAAGGCCTGTTTGCAGATGCTGGTATTTACAAACCGTCAGATGCAGAAAATGCTATTTATTATCAAGCATAATTAAATAGTGCTTTTCACATAAGCTTAGCTGCGCTCGGCAATACCTATAATGCCCACCCATGGTTACTTACCGTACCAAGGGTGGGCATTGATGTTATCACAATCTTTTGATGGTTATTTTTAGGTTATTTCTGTCAAAAAGAAATGACTTTTGGCACTTTTTGCTTATCTTTGTGCCCGTAAACCATTAATAAGACAGATTTATGTTACGACTATTGTTTAGACTATGGTGGCTTCAGCAACGTCGCTCCTTCACCTGGAAGGATGCCGTTGTGGGTGGTTATCTCATCTTCGTTTATGTGATGGTGGGCTTAGGCTTCTACTTTGGAGCTACCCTCGATGGCGAGGAACTCTTCGAGGACGGAACTCCTGATGCTCTTTGTGCCATTTTGGTGTTGACAATGCTGGTGCCCGATATCATCCTGAAGGTGGTGATGAAGCACGACAGCACGGCCATGGACGATTATCTCAAGTCGCGACCTGTGCCCGAGAAGGTTTGGAACCGTTTCCTGCTGCTCACCAACCTTGTCAATTTCTGGAATTACGTCATGCCTGTGCTCATGCTCCCCATGCTTTTCTGGATGCTCAGCGTGCCTCAGGCCATTGTGGGCTATCTGCTGATGCAGGCTTTCTCTTTCATCAATGGCATTTATGTCACTTGCTATTATAAAACTACCGACAGGATGCTGCGCTGGCCCTTACTGTTGGGCTGGATAGGTATGGGAGCCATCCTTACTGCCTATCTTGTATGTTTCGCCTGGATGCCGGGATTTTTGATCAACATCGGTATGGCTGTATGGGCTGTGCTCATCATCACCGGCTTGCTTTTCTATCTCTATAACCTGAAGATTTATAATGAGCACAAGCAGAAGACGTCCCGTTTCAGAAGTTTTGGCAAGACAACGCTTTACAAGCTGCAGTACATCGGACTGCTTCGTGCCAAACGTGTGCGCAACATGGTGCTTGTCATGGTGATCATCTTCTTCCTCGATGCCCTGCTGATGGTATTCCTGCCCGATAGTGGTTCAGGCAATCAGGTTTCCTTGATCATGTATGTGGTGGGAGATGTATTGCTGCCTTCGGTAGTCTTGTCGCAGTGGACTTTTGGTATAGAGGCCAACTTCTTTCAGGGATTGATGACAAAACCTGTCAAGGTGGAACAACTCTTGCGCAACTGCTTCTACTTCTATCTGAGTATCAGCGGTGTGATGACGGTTCTCAGTTTGGTCTTCGTCTTCCTTTCTCCCGAAATAACGGTATTCACCTTGTTGGGTGCCATGGGTATGGCTGTGTTTGTCAACCTTTCCAATCTGCCTACCTGTCTCTTTTCGTCACGGTTGGAAATCTTCTCCAAATCGATGTTCAACATGCAGGGAGCCAACATGAAGATCAATCTCTATGGTGTTGTCTTCTTGGTGCCTTCAGGTCTTATGGCGGGTGTCTATTATCTGTGGGGAGCTGAGGTGTGGTGCATCGTTAGCGTAACTATGGCTGTCGTGTGCCTGTTGATTCATCGCAAGGTAATAGCACGTGTGGCAGCTATATACGATCGCATACGCTATGAGCGCATGGAGAAATATATGGAGAATTAAGTTTTATGTTCAACGAATTAAAATGTACAGCAAAATGATTAAGATACAGAATCTCAAGAAAATATATAATGGCACAACCGTGCTGGATATAGAAAGCCTCGATATTGCCCAGGGCGAGTTGGTGGGATTGGTAGGTAACAACGGAGCAGGAAAGACCACCTTGCTGCGTCTTGTACTCGACCTGATAAAGGCTGACGATGGTTTTGTGGAGAGCGATGGAAAGAAGGTCAACGAGTCGGAAGACTGGAAAACCTATACGGGCAGCTATATTGACGGACGCTTCTTGGTTGACTTCCTGACCCCGGAGGAGTATTTCTCGTTTATAGGTGATGTCTATGGTATTGACGAAGAGACGATGAAGGAACGTCTGGCTCCTTTTGAGACGTTTATGCACGATGAAATCATGGGAACCAAGAAGTATCTGCGTGATTTCTCGCAGGGCAACCGCCAGAAGATAGGTATCATTGGCGCAATGATCATTAACCCCAAGGTTCTCTTGCTCGACGAGCCTTTCAACTATCTCGACCCTTCTTCGCAGATGAACATTGCCCGACTGATTCATCAGGTGTGCAAGGAGCATGGCACTACGGTCATCATCTCCAGCCATAATCTCAACTTTGTGGCAGATATCTCTTCCCGCATCCTTTTGTTAGAGAAAGGTAAGCTCATTAAGGACTTGCAGAATACGGATGGTGCCGCTATCGCCGAACTCAACGAGTATTTCGGTATTCAGGCGGAGTAAATGTTCTGTTTTAAAGTTCGGTTAAGATCATATAAAATCCTCAACTTCCGCAAGTGGTTTATGTACGGGCTGAAGGCCCAAAAGCTCTTAGCCCAGGGCAGCGCCCTGGGTATAATGGCAATCGGCAAGGCGCCCTGTAAGGGCAAAAGCCTTATAAATTGTTAGGAGTTTTAAAGCTTTTGCCCTTACAGGGCGATAGGCTATCATCCGTAATAACCCAGGGCGCTGCCCTGGGCTAAGAGCTTCTGCCCCTTCAGGGCGTGTGGGGCAAAACTTGCGAAACTTCAGGATTTTAATTATCTTGTTTTCAACTGTGCCTTTGCTTTGGTGATGAGTTTCTCCTTCTCAGCTCCCTCTTTCATTTTCGGTGCTTTCTGCAGGAAGATTCGAAGGTACAGGCGTGCCTTCAGTTCGTCACCATCGGCCATATACATTTGTGCGGCATTGTAGTAGTTGAGTGGGTTGTCGCTATCGTCGTATTCGATGCATTGGGCGAAAGCATGTCCCGCATTTCCGAACTTTCCTTTATCGTAGTAGAGTTCTGCCAGTTGTTGGTTGATGTAGAGTGCACGTTCTCTTGGGTAGGCAACTTCTATAGAACGGTTCAGATTCTGAATGGCTAACTCCCGATATTCTTTCTTTTTTGCCTCCTGATCAGCCTTGCAGGCGTCAGCCAGCTTCTTGTAGTCCATTCCCAAGAAGTATAGGCTGTTCATGGTTGGGTCGTCTTTTAGGTCTACAGCTCTTTTCAGATAAGGTAGTGCCAGTTGGTATTTCTCTGTGTTGTAGTAGCAAAGTCCTAACACAAAGTTTGATTCATAATTGTCGAATCCATCGGCTATAAGCTTCTTGTAATAGGGTATTGCCTGTTTGTATCTGAATTGCAGAAACAGCGAGTAGGCAAGCTCTTTATTGATGAGGATGTTGGTGGAATCCTGTTTCTCTACATACGATAAGGCGAAGGCCGAAACGTTTTCGGGCTCGTTGGAGTTGTTCCAGTGTGAAAGGAGTGTGGTAAACACCTCGCTGTCGTTGGGATACATTAGCCTGATGCGAAGTCCCCAGTTGTCTATTGCGGATTTGTTGCCAAGGTTCAGATTAGTAAAGAAGAGCATTCTCATGTCCTCGTGGTTGAGGCTGTCTTTGGGTATACTGTCCATACAGGCGATGGCTTTCTTGTTGTCGCCGCGCATTCGGTAGCAAGAAGCCAACTTGCGTAATACAGGCAAGTCGCCAGGATGTGTGTTGAGATGTTGTTGATAAAACCCGATGGCATGCTGAGAGTCGTGCTCGGCCATGCAACTGTCGCCCTGGCTCACGAGTGCTGAACGTACAGGATGCTCGTTCTTGCCCTGCATTGTGAGGGCCAGAACGAGAATGTATGTTATTAATAATATTTTTCTCATATTTTATTTATTAGCATTGGTTAGTGCTTCCTTCAAGGCTTCTATACCTGGGAAGCCTGTGTGTTGGTAGATTTTGTGCCCCTGCTTGTCGATAATTACGTAGGTAGGAATGGCATCAAAATTGTACTGCTTGCCCAACTCGGTGCTTTGGGGATTGCTGATACGAGTGTGAATGCCATGAATGTCGGGTATCATCTCGTTCCACTTGTCGATAGGCGAGGTGGCATCGGCAATGTATATGTAAACTATGTCTTTCATTTCTTCTTTGATAGGCTTGATGGATTTCATGGCAGCACGGCATGGCATGCACCATGTGTTCCAGAAGTCGATGAGGATGGTCTTGCCCTTGTAGGGAGCGATGAGGGTTTCGATAATCTTTCCGGCGGCCATCTTCTCGGGTATGTCGACGATGGAGAATGTGCCCTTGGCGGCAGCTTCTTCCCTCAACTTCTTCGAGGCTTCGGCATCGGCTTTCGCTTTTTGAGCTACTTGTTCATTCTTGGCCAGCAACAATTGTAATACGGGCTGGCAGGTAATCTCGGCTTTGGCGGCCTGGAGTTCTTCCTCGCTGAGCGGTGTGTTGGGGGCTGGCATGAAGGGATTGCTGCTGGTAAGTTTCTTGCCGTACTTGTCGGCCTTGATCAGGTTGTCGCTCAGCTCGTCATTGATAATGTGTATGCCGAGAGGCTTATTGTCCAGTTCGCAGTAATAGGGATAGTAACGCTGATTGACTGAGCGAAGGATGGACATTTTGGACAGTCCCTTAAAATAGGACGCCGAGTCGATGGGTGTTTCTAAGTTCTTTTGGGCTGTGCTGTCTTTGCTTATCATATTGCTCATGCTAAGGTATGTCTTGTAGCCCAAAAGGTGGCCTATGTAGTTGAGGTCGAGTTGCACACGGGCATAAGTCTTGCAGGCCTTGCTCACCGCAGCCTTGTCGATGGCCTTCTTGTTGGCTTGGTAAGTATCGACGATGAACTGCTTGTATTGCAGGGGTGTCATGCCTTTTATGTCATCGAAGAATGTTCGACCACTCGTCTCCAGATTGTCTTTGACGGTTTGCAACTCGGTGCAGAGGGCGGCATAGTCGCCATCAAATTTCACATTTGTAGAGTCGAGAGTGATGGTCAGCTTTCCTTCTGGAACCATGATGATGGGGATTGCTCGCTTGCCTATCTTCAGGTCTGCCTGGGTAGGCAGCACCAGATTTTCTGTGATGGCGAAGCCCTGTGTGCCATCGGCGTTCTTTCGCAGTTTGGTGTCGTAGGGACCGCCACTAAACGCTCCGTTGTATAAAATTATGCGCACGCGTTCCCTGGATCCAGGAGTGTAGTGGTCGAAGATGACATTTATTTGCGATGGACCGAAGTGGGGTGAAGTCGGTGGCAAAGTAATGGTGTTGTCCTTGGCCTGTGCGGTGAAACCGAATGAAAGAGCCAAGACCAGAAACAAGAGATGGCGACAGATGGTCGTCTTGCAGTAGTTGAATTGTGTCATACGAAATGTTGTTTTATGTAATAATTTACAGCTGCAAAAATAAGTATAATCTTGCAATCTTGCAAACGAATATTACAGCAAAGAGTGTTGGTATATCTTGGTTATCAGGTGCTTAAGCGTGATATATAACCATACAATTCTCTTTTTGGTAATCGACTTACACTTCACGGCTTATCACAGCCTCGAAGGAATATACCTCGCAGTCGGCCTTGATGCGCGACTTCCTAACCCTTATATTAGCCATCGAATATTGCAGTATCTGCATTACTTCCTCGTCGGTCTTTCCGATGTGGTAGAGTATGCAGAAGAGGCAATGTGAGGGATTTAGATCGTAGCAGGCAAGCCGTTTGCTGTATTTTTCGTCTATCATTCTGTAGCTGGCAAGTAGCTGCAGGATTCCCTGTTTGCCGATTTGACTGATGTTCTTGTTCTGTACCGCTTGCGAGTAGTATACGAGTCCCTGACTTATATCGGTCAGTTCGCCGATTTGTGTCTTGTACAATTCTATATCCTTGTCGCGTCTTTTCAGTTTGCGTACTTGTGTGGTGATGTCATGATTCAGTTGCTCGCATCGTTCTGCAAGTGTTGCGTTCTCTACGTCTTTTAGCTGATGTAGCGAACTTTGTAGAGCGGCAATGGTGCTTTGGGCTTTTCGTATGCGTGAAACAGAAAGGTATGTCATTGTCAGCAATATGGCAAGCACGATGATGATGGCTACAAGAATCCAGTTCTTCGCTTGCGCATATCGGTAGTTGCTGTAACCTCCTTCATACATTAGTTTCACCTTTTGTTCCTTGTCTGCATTGCCTTGTCTTTCAATGAAGGGTTCTGACTGATGTATTAGTTTGACGATGTTGTCGGCAGTCGTTGTGTCACCCAGGTGTAAGTACACAAAGTAAAACGGTATGAGATATTCATACGAACCCAGGTACATGTAATTGGATAATTCCTCTATTTCCGGTTTATGGGCATTGAGAAATTTCTCTCCTTTGGGTGTCTTGCCGTATCTCCATAGAAAACGATACAGATCCACTGCAGTCTTGTGTTTTATACCACCATAGTTATCTGCCAGATTGATGTAATCCATGATGACGGAGTCGGGAGTGTTTCCTTGTTCTATCAGTTTTTGAAAATAATAGTTGTACATAGGCCCTAATGTACTGTCCTTGTTCTCGGGAATGGAGTAAGCGATGTCGAAAGCTTCTTCTGCCAACTGACGGTCTTGATTGTTCACGGCACGGTAGAGCGTCGCCCAGGCACGATGGGATATGTTGTGGCTTTGTCGTGCCTCGTCCTCGAGTTTTACGGTGTAGGAGTTGTCGTGAGTGATGCGGCACATCAGGTCGTAGAGGTCGAGCTTCTCCTTTTGACGCATGATGGAGCTATGTCTGCAGGCTTGCATCAGTATTTGCAGCGTTTGTGTTGTGTCGTGAGTTGTGTTGAAAGTCATGGCGCCCTTATAATATAATGCACGCGCAAGCATAGGCTCATTGTTTTCTTTGGTAAAGATCTGTATGGCGTCCTCAATGTCGGAATCTCGGCGCAAAAAATATACGCCAGTGATTTGGTATCTTATCTTGCAAGCCAGTAGCTTGTAGTACCCTTTGTTGTCGTTGCTGTCGGTTCTTTCCAAATATACCTTGGCTTGGGCGGGATAATAGTCTGCCATATCGTCTATTTCTTCGAACGAAAGACGATAGTGCGATGGCGTACAGCCGACAACGAAGGTCAGCAACAGGGAAAATAGAAATAATATGACCGTTTTCTTCATTCTGCCTGCAAAGGTAAACATTCTTTCTGAAAATCATGTACAGATAGAGAAGAAACTTGTGCTGTGATTATCAGTTTTCTTGGATGTGACAGTTCTTTTTTTAACCGCCCAACAGCTGATATGCGGTCGCTCTTCAACTGTTGTTCGCTTGTCTTTCAGCTGTTGTCCGGTTTTTAAATGGCAATTCTTATTGATTATCTTTGTTAATCAAGTTGACAACCACTTTTACCATTACATCTTTTTCCTCAGTTCTGCTTTCTGCAATCATCAGAGTCAGTGCAACGAGTGTGTTGTCGGCAATTCTCTTATGTCCATTTTCTGCATACAGAATGCCATTCTTCTCCATAAACCAAAGAAAAAGCATGGCTGCAATTCTCTTGTTGCCATCGCTGAATGAATGGTTTTTTACGACAAGGTAGAGCAGCATGGCTGCTTTCTCTTCTACTGAAGCATAGAGTTCTTCACCACCGAAGGTTTGGTAAATCTGACCGATGCTGCTTTTGAAAGAATCATCCTTCTCATTGGCAAACCATTTGCTGCCTCCAAACTTTTCTTTCAGGGCATTGATTGCTTCCATGGCATTTTCGTAGGTAGCATGGAACGGTTCGGTTTGAGTCGTCTTGTCTATAAGCAATGTTTGATAATCGTATTTGTCGAGAGTATCCAAAGCATAAACATAGTCGCTGATAACATTGAACAGCCCGTTATATTCGTCCTCGGATACTTGATCTTGCAATGTAATCGCACGTGACATCAAACGAACCACTTCTTTCAGTTCATTGTAATTGTCTAAGCGCTTCTGGTTGATGGCATAACCCTTGATGATGTATTGCTTCAAGATAGAGTTAGCCCATTGACGGAATCTGGTACCATTGATTGACTTTACACGATAGCCTACGGAGATAATGACATCCAGGTTATAATATTCCGTTTCGACAACCTGTTCAAAGCCGTCGTGGCGGCCATATTTCTTGGTATGTGCAAATTTTGCACATACCAAGGATTTATCGAGTTCACCTTCTTTAAAACAGTTATTGACATGTCGTGAAATCACAGTTCTGTCACGGCCAAACAACTCTGCCATTTGACTTTGTGTAAGCCAAACGGTATCATTCTCTAATTTTACATTCAGCTCTATGTTGCCCTCTGGGGAACGATAGATTTCAATGGAAGAATTTCTCTGCTCCATACCTTTCATTATTTAAATGTCCTAATTCTGGTATCCAATTTTTGGATAATTCAGCAAAGATACGATAATTATCTGATTCCTACAAGGTTTTCAAGTATTTTTCCTGCTTTTTTGATGAAACTTGTAAAAGATAGAAATGGTTTTGTCTTAATGAAAGCATTCGTTCTTGAGGCTTTTTCTACCTATACCTATATTTATAAATGAGATTGCTGCGTTTTTTTGAAATTTATGGTATCTGTGTAACATCAGCTTTTCATCAAACTGCATGAAAAGGGATAGGAATGCTGTGTCATGATACTGAACAATATGTTAATCATATATGCTTAATCGGTTAAGACATGACGAAAAGATGGATTTTTGAGGAATAAAAGATAGAAAAAAGTTGGCTTTTCGTCTCGATTTTATTAATTTTGCAAGCGTGATATGCAGTAGTAAAGTTTATAAGCTAATAACTAAACAATATAACGAAAATGATGAATTATAAGAAGATGGTTCTTACTATGGCAGTTGGGGCCTTGTCGGCAACAATGACGGCACAGACTGCACCACAACTCAATGCCAACAACATTGAGGAAGTAATCAAGGCAATGACTTTGGAAGAGAAAGCACAGCTCTTAGTGGGAGGTGGCAACGATGGATTCGTAGGAAGCGGAGCCATGTTGGGACACCAGAAGAAGTTTGTTCCTGGTGCTGCAGGAACGACAGTGGCTATTCCGCGTTTGGGAATTCCTGCTACGGTGCAGTGTGATGGTCCGGCAGGAGTGCATATAGATGCACATCGCGAGGGCGACAGCCGTAACTATTATGCCACAGGTTTCCCCGTAGGAACCTGTCTGGCCTCTACCTGGAACACCGATTTGGTGCGTAAAGTGGGCGAAGCCATCGGTAATGAGACCTTGGAGTATGGCTGTGATGTGGTTTTAGGACCAGGCATGAACCTGCATCGCAATCCGCTTTGTGGCAGAAACTTTGAGTATTACTCAGAAGACCCTGTTGTGACAGGTCTTATGGGAACTGCCTTTGTGCTCGGTGTACAGAGTCAGGGTGTGGGCGTGAGTGCCAAGCATTTTGCCGTGAACTCACAGGAAAGTGACCGTACCCGTGTGGATGAGCGTCTGAGTCAGCGTGCTTTGCGTGAGCTTTATCTCAAGGGTTTTGAGATGATGGTGCGCAAGAGCAATCCTTGGACTATCATGTCGGCGTATAATAAGGTGAACGGTGTCTATGCACAAGGCAACAAAGATCTCTTGACCAACATCCTGCGTAACGACTGGGGATATAAGGGAATCGTCGAGACCGACTGGATTGGTAAGCGTGAAGACCTGCCTGTAGAACAGGAGGTGGCTGCTGGCAACGACCTGATGATGCCGGGCTATCCTGCACAGGTAAAAGATATAGTAAACGCGGTGAAATCGGGCAAATTGGACGTAAATGACGTTGACCGCAACGTGCGCCGTATGTTGGAATACATCGTGAAGACTCCACGTTTCAAGGGGTATAAATATAGTGGCGAGCCCGACCTCAAGGCTCATGCTGCCATTACCCGCCAGAGCAGCACCGAGGGTATGGTACTCTTGAAGAACAATGCAGCTCTCCCTATCCGTGGCTTGAAGACGGTGGCTCTCTTCGGTGTCAACTCCTACGACTTTATGTCGGGTGGACTTGGTAGTGGAGCTGTCAATGTAGGCTATTCTGTAGATATGGTTACAGGACTGAAGAACATCGGTGTGGCTACTACTCCGCAGCTCGCAGAAATCTATCAGAACTATGTGAAATATGCCAAGGCAAAGCTCAAGGCAGACAAGAATCCAATGATGTGGTTCCTGAATCAAGGACAACCAAAGCTCGATGAAATCGATATAACTGAGCGCTGTGTGGCCAATGAGGAGCCTAAGGCTGATGCCGCCATCATCACCATCGGACGTCAGGCTGGTGAGGGTATGGACCGTCAGATCAATGGCGAGTTCAACCTCAGTAAGACGGAACAGGATATGATTTTCCGTGTTTCTGATGCCTTCCATGCTAAAGGCAAGAAGGTGATTGTCATCATCAACTCAGGATCTGTCATGGAAACAGCAAGTTGGCGCGACCGTGTGGATGCCATCCTCGTGGCATGGCAACCTGGTATTGAAGGCGGTAACTCTGTGGCCGACATCCTGACAGGAAAGGTGAATCCATCGGGCAAACTGACCATGACTTGGCCTATTGCAGCGACTGATCATCCTTCTACTGCCAACTTCGCCAAGGAGTATGATATGTACACCTATAAGAATATGGAAGGCTGGGGCAAGGGCAATATTCCTGGCGTAGATTTCAGCAATCATGAAGAAGACATCTACGTGGGCTATCGCTACTTCGATACTTTCAAGAAGGATGTGGCTTATCCTTTCGGTTTCGGTCTGAGTTATACTACTTTCGAGATGGGCAAGCCTTCTGTCAAGGCTAACGGTAAGAACATAGAGGTAAGTGTAACCATCAAGAATACTGGCAAGGTTGCTGGCAAGCAGGTGGCACAGGTTTATGTCACCGCTCCTAAGGGTGCTTACGAGAAGCCTGCCAAGGAACTTAAAGCCTTTGGCAAGACCCGTGAGTTGAAGCCAGGCGAGAGCCAGACTTTGAAGATGACTCTCGAGAAGCGCGACTTGGCAAGCTTTGATGAAGCCAGCAGTCAGTGGAAGGTTGATGCTGGCAATTATCTGTTCCAGGTGGGAACCGATGTGGAGAGCATCAAGGGAACTGCTACATTAAAAGTGGCTGAATACACCGAGAAAACAAGCAGAGCCTGCGCTCCTAATGTTCAGTTGAATTATCTGAAGCAGAAGTAACTTTAATCGTGTAAGCAGAAGTATCTCTTCTCGTGTAAGAAGTAATACTTCATCACGTACAACTATGTACTCTGCCCATCGCATTGGGCAACTTTGCCCATAACGTTGGGCAGAGTTGTTCAATACGATGGGCAAAAATGCCCATAACGATGGGCAGATACTAATAAAGCCTTTCGCAGACTTTGTTCTCCTCTTCTTTCAGCCCTCCTGCATGATAGTCTTGACAGTTGATAGTTCTCAGTTTCTATAGAAAAGAATAGCTTTTCCGGTTGTTTTTTAGGAAAAGTGTAGTTTTTCTTATTGTTATTTATAGGAAAAGTGTAGTTTTTGCTTGGTTGTTTCGTAGGAAAAGTGTATATTTGCGCCTGTAAAATCATAGGAAAAGTGTAAATATGCTCTATAGAAAGATTGAAAAATATATTATAAGTCACTTACAATCAGGGTCTGACAAGATTTTGATTATAGATGGTGCACGCCAAATAGGTAAGTCCTTTATCATTCGTGAAGTCGGAAAGAAGCTTTTTCCCAACTACATTGAGATAAATATGGAGACAGACAAGCTTGGAGACAGGACTTTTGCCGATGCTAAGACGGTGGATGATTTCTATTTGGCTTTGAGTACGGTGGCAGGTGATAGGATGAAGGAAAAGAATAACACTTTGGTGTTTATTGATGAGATTCAGGCCTACGACCATCTGCTTACTTTACTCAAGTTCCTGTGCGAAGATAACAAGTTTACTTATATAGCCAGCGGCTCGTTACTGGGTGTTACACTCAAGATAACTTCCTCTGTTCCTTTGGGCAGTATCATCATCCGGCACATGTATCCATTGGACTTCGAGGAGTTTTTGATAGCCAATGGTGTAGGACAACTGGTGCTTGATACGATTCGCAAGAAGTTTGCTTCAAGGGAGTCGATGCCGGAAGCTATCCATAACAAACTGCTCGATTTGTTCAAGAAGTATCTCTTGGTAGGAGGCTTGCCTGATGCCGTCAACGAATTCTTGGCTACCAAGAATATCACAGTCATTCGTACCATACAGAATGAAATCCATCACCTCTATGGTGTGGATGCGGCCCGTTATGAGGAAATGCACAATCGCCTGAAGATTCAGCGCATCTACAGTATGATTCCTTCTAACTTGGAAAACAAGAAGAAGCGAGTAGTGGTGAAGGATATTGAGGACAAGAAGGGAAAGCGAATGGGTGATTATGTCGAGGAGTTCGACTATCTGATTTCTTCGGGCATTGCGTTGGAAGTGAAGGCCATCAGCAAGCCAAGTTTCCCCTTGATAGAGAATAGTGGTAAAAATCTGCTCAAACTTTATATGAACGATGTGGGTATTCTGACCAGTATTTTCTTCGGCACCAACATCAAGGCGGTGATGGATGATGTGGCAAGCATCAATCTTGGTTCCGTTTATGAGACCGTGGTGGCGCAGGAACTGAAGGCGCATGGTTTCAACCTTTATTATTACGACAATAAGAAAACTGGAGAGGTGGATTATCTGATAGATGACATGGAGCATCTGTCAGTCCTTCCGCTCGAAATCAAGTCGGGTAAGGATTATCAGGTACACAGTGCTTTGGATAAGTTCTTGCAAATCAAGGAATACAACATCCAGGACGCCTTCGTTCTCTCGAATGCTCAGCAGGTGGAACAGAAGAATGGCATCACTTATCTGCCTATCTATTATATAATGTGTATAGAACCGAAGGAGATGGAAAATAAAGTGTTGTAGAAATACTTTTTCTTGTGTCTATACCCATATCGGAAGCCTTGATGGGCAGAGGTCGGTTCTGTATATTTTCTCCTTAGAGAGCACAAATGTGCCCTCAGGCAGGGCACATTTGTGCCATAAGTAGGCATTTTCCCTGCAGCAGTATTTATAAAAAAGCAACAAGTCGAAAACAAGAGTCTTATCGTATTACACCTCCTATATCGTATTTAGTTTAATTGATGTTAATTAAGGATGGCTTGACACAAATAAATCGGTTAAGGCTTTGTCGTTTCTGAATAATGTAGTATTTTCGTATTGTCAATATAAATGTTTACATCATGGTAAAGAATATTGCATCATTTATCTTGCTGGTTGTACTTTGCGTCTCTTGTGGCAAGCATGAGTATCCATCTGCTTTGGTGGAGGCTGACAGTTTGTGTTATTCTAATCCCAAACTGGCATTGGAGAAACTCGCCCAAATCCGAAAAGATTTAGATACAACAAATACTGCGGATTGGATGTATTTCCGTTTAGTAAAGTTAAAGGCACAAGACAAAGGAGGGCACTGAAAAAGTCCCTTCATGGGTTATGTTAGTTTAACATTCGATCTTT
>NZ_VZAD01000097.1 GCF_009495355.1 Segatella copri | reverse complement strand
CGACTTATAGCCAGACGCTGTTTCCCGAATGCAATGCGTACCATAGACCGCTTTCATATACAGAAACTTGCATGTGATGCCTTGCAGGAGATGCGCATCGCGCATAGATGGGATGCCATTCAAGCAGACACGGACGCCAGGGAAGAGGCCAAATGTTTGGGTGAAGCATACACTCCAATTGTGCTTGCAAATGGTGACACCCACAAGCAGTTGTTGGCTCGCAGCAGATATCTGCTTTTCAAATCTGCCGACAAATGGACAGAAAGTCAGAGACAAAGAGCTGAGGTACTATTTGAAACGTATCCTGACCTTAAAGAAGCCTATTCGCTTACACATTCATTAAGAATGATATTTTCCAAGAATACCGTCAAAGATGCAGCTAGACTCTCGCTTGCACGCTGGTATAACAAAGTGGACGACTCTGGTTTTAAGAGTTTCAATGTTATTGCCGCCACGCTTTACGAGCATTATGATGAAGTCTTGAACTTCTTTGTCAACAGGGCAACTAATGCTTTTGCAGAGTCATTCAATGCTAAAATTAAGGCGTTTAGAGCTGCTTTAAGGGGAGTAACGGATATAAAGTTCTTTCTTTTCAGACTTACAAAGCTATATGCTTAATCCCCCCTGGTTTATCGGGTGAGCCTAAATTTTCATGCTTTTCAAGTGTTTTGTGAGTAATATGTGAGTAAAATAGACAAACAAAGATGACGGTTTTTGCACCTATCATAAGATTATCCGAAAGAATTTTAGTAATTTTGCAGCCAAAAATGAGAAAGATGGAAAATAACGATATGAAATGGAAGACGCTCTCGCAACGCTATCTGATAGAGAAGCCCTGGCTCACGGCAAGGGTTGACAAGGTGGAGTTGCCAACAGGGGCTGTCATTGACGAGTATTATGTGTTGGAATACCCCGACTGGGTGAACACAATAGCCATCACGAAGGAAGGTAAGTTTGTTTTTGTGCGCCAGTACCGTTATGCCTTGGGCAAGACGGTGAACGAGTTGTGTGCGGGCGTTATAGAGAAAGGTGAGGAGCCTATGGCTGCTGCCAGAAGAGAGTTGATGGAGGAGACAGGATTTGGTGGTGGAAACTGGCAGGAATGGATGACTATTTCTGCCAACCCAAGCACGCATACCAATCTGACTCACTGCTTTTTGGCGACAGACGTTGAACTGTTGAGTGAACAGCACTTAGATGAGGGTGAGGATGTGCAGGTGCGCATCTTTACACGCCAGGAAGTGGAAGATATGTTGCAGAAAGGCGAGGTTTGGCAGAGTTTGATGGCAGCCCCTTTGTGGAAGTATTTTGCCCTTAATCAATAAGGCTGTCGAGAAGTTATGTTTATAGTCATCCTGTTTATCTTTTGGGGAATCCTGTCGGGAGTTCTCTGTCGCAAGCTGTCGACAGGAGCACGCATCTCACTCACCGATGTGGCTGCGCGATGGCAGGGCAGAATCGTCACCTGGCTCGTCTGGCTGTTGCTCTTCCTGTTGGGCATTGAGGTGGGAAGCAACGAGATGATTGTCCGCTCTCTGCCCACGCTTGGTGTAGAGGCTTTGTTGCTCTCTTCGGCTGCCACCTTGGGCTGTTGTGTCTTAGCCTGGATGCTTTGGAGAGTTTCGAAGAACAATACCGTGCAGGAGAATGCGAAGTATGAAACTTCTGCCGAGAAAGAAGGGAATCCTGCCGAGAAAGAAGGCTTGCAAGGATCTTCTCTCATCCGTGGGCTGAAGGTGATGAAGGGAAGTCTCATTGTGGTGGGATTCTTCGTCATAGGCTTGCTGGGCGGAATAGAGAAGATGGTGCCTTCATGGCTTCTTGATGGAGACGTGAGTTTTGTGGCACTCTGTGGCTTGCTGCTCTTCGTGGGATTGGGCATCGGACTGAATCCAGAAATGAAGAAGGAGGTTCGTTCGTTGAGTCCTCGCATGGCATTGTTGCCTGTTGTCACGATAATAGGCTCGTGGTTGGGAGCGTTGCTGATATGGACAGTGCTTCACCGCACCCTGTCCGACTGCATGGCGATAAACAGTGGCTTCGCCTATTATTCGCTGTCGAGTATCTTCATCACCGAATATCGTGGTGCCGAATTGGGAACCATAGCCCTCTTGGCTAACATCATACGCGAGATGCTTACCCTGTTGGGTGCTCCGCTGATGGCCCGTTGGTTTGGTCCGCTGGCACCTATTTCTGCAGGAGGAGCCACCACGATGGACACCACCTTGCCCATTCTCTCGCAGACCGTGGGTCAGCGCTATATCGCTCTGAGCATCTATCATGGTTTTGTGGTCGACTTCACCGTGCCCTTCCTCGTCAGCTGGTGGTGTATGGTTTAAATTAAAAGAATTTGCGCAAATGGGGAAGTTAAAGAAGTTAAGTAAGAACAATTTATATAAGAAACATGATAAAAGCAGCATTATTTGATCTCGACGGAGTGGTGCTCGATACAGAGACCCAGTACTCCGTATTCTGGGGAATGATAGGTAAGGAATATCATCCAGAGTTGCCCGACTTCGCCCTTCGCATCAAGGGACAGACGCTGGTGCAAATCTACGATAAATATTTTTCCGATGATGCCGTCTTCGCCCATGTGGCAGACTATCAGGGCGTAGAAGCAGAGCAAGCCCGTATTACCCGTAGGCTCGATGAGTTTGAACTGCACATGAAGTACGACTATATCGTGGGCTTCGAAGCCTTTGTTGCCGATCTGCGAGAGCATGGCGTGAAATGTGCCGTGGTGACCAGCAGTAACATGGCAAAGATGCGCAGCGTGTACGAGCAGCATCCAGAGTTGGAGTCTTACTTCGATCGTGTGCTTACCAGCGAGGACTTTGCCCGCAGCAAGCCCGATCCCGACTGTTACCTCAAGGGTGCTGCCTGCTTTGGTGCGAAGCCAGAGGAGTGTGTAGGACTGGAAGACAGTTTCAACGGACTGCGTGCCGTGAGGGCATCGGGCGCATTCACCCTTGGACTTGCCACCACCAATTCGCGTGAAGCCATCGCTCCATTTTCCGATTATGTGATCGATGATTATCAGGACTTTGGCTATGAAGACCTGTGCAAGGTGGTAGACGAGAGGGGCAAAAAGTGAAAAAAAAGGCTTTTTTCTTTGTAGTGTGCCTAAATAGCTGTAACTTTGCACTTGATTTCAAAAACAGACAAAAAAATGGGATATTTATCGACTGACAAGAAGAAAATCACCACCAAGACCTTTGCTGAAATGAAGCAGGCTGGCGAGAAAGTTACTATGCTTACCGCTTACGATTTTACTACCGCAGGCATTATCGATTCAGCAGGAATCGACAGCATATTGATAGGCGACTCTGCCTCTAACGTCATGGCAGGCAACGCCAATACACTGCCCATCAGCGTAGACGAGATGATCTATCATGCCCGCAGTGTGGCACGTGCCGTCAACCATGCTCTCGTGGTATGCGACATGCCCTTTGGCAGTTATCAGATAAGCCGCGAGGAGGCGCTGCGCAATGCCTGCCGAATGATGAAGGAGACGGGTGTGGACGCACTGAAGTTGGAAGGTGGTATCGAAATCATCGACACCGTGAAGTCGCTCATCGATGCAGGTATTCCTGTACACGGACACTTGGGACTCACCCCACAGAGCGTCAACAAGTTTGGCGGTTATGGCATCCGTGCCAAGGAGGAAGCCGAGGCTGAGAAGTTGATCAGCGACGCTATCGCCCTCGACAAAGCTGGCTGCTTTGCCATCGTTTTGGAGAAAGTGCCAGCCAAGTTGGCTGCCGAGGTGACACGCCAGGTAAAGGCTGTAACCATAGGTATCGGTGCAGGCGCTGGTTGCGACGGACAGGTATTGGTTTATGCCGACGCCTTAGGAATGACTAAAGGTTTCAAGCCAAAGTTCTTGCGCCACTTCGCCCATGTGGGTGAGGAGATGACCAAGGGGGTACAATCGTATGTCGATGCAGTGAAGACAGGAGGCTATCCTTCTGCCGAAGAATCTTACTAAATTAAAGTATGGATACACAGAATACACCAGTACATCTGAAGTTATGGCATCGTGAGTTCTGGATGCTGGCTCTTGCCAATCTGCTGCTCATGATGTCGGCTTATAGCTTGCTGCCCACCTTGCCATTCTATCTGTTGGGCAGAGGACTGGACGGCATGCAGACAGGACTGGTTATGGGAATATATGGAGCAGGACTCTTTGCCCTGGGCGGGTTCTGCTCTTATTATGTTCAGCGCTATCGTCGCAACCATGTATGCCAGTACTCCATCCTGGGCTTGGTGCTCTGTATGGGCCTGGCTTATTATTTAGAGTTTGTGCTGGGAGTGGAGATGGAGTTCCGACTGTTGCTCTTGGTTCGTTTTGCCATCGGAGCCTTCTTGGGACTGGCAGCGATGGTGCTGGGCAGTACGCTGGCGATAGACATCTGCGAGTCGTTTCAGCGCACGGCAGCCAATCACATCATAGCATGGTTTGGCCGACTGGCTTTGGCCATGGGACCTTTAGCAGCACTCATAGTCTATGGCTTCTGGGGCTATTGTTACATCCCCGTATTTTCGGGTGTGCTGGCACTTGCATCCTTTGTGCTGATAGCGATGGTGCGTTTCCCCTTCAAGGCCCCATCCGAGAAGATGCCACTGTTCAGTCTTGACCGCTTCTTCCTGCCGCAGGGCTTGCCTCTCTTTGTTAATTTGATACTCATCATGATGGTGGTTGGCGTGCTGTTGGCTCAGGTTCACAGTGTTACCTACTATGCTATGTTGTTGGCAGGATTGGCCATGGCAATAGTGGCTGAGCGTTTTGCCTTTGCCAATGCCGAACTGAAGAGTGAGGTGCTTACGGGTATCATCGTGCTGGCAGCGGCTGTGCTGATGGAGTTCACCCATCAGGCACGTGCACTCGATTACATGCAGCCAGCCATGATAGGCTTTGCCTCTGGCATCACCGGAAGCCGTTTTCTGCTTTTCTACCTCAAGTTGTCAAAACACTGTCAGCGAGGCACCAGCCAGAGTTCTTTCTTCCTGGCATGGGAGACGGGCATCAGTCTGGGCTTCCTCCTGAAGTTTGGTTTCCTCTCTTCCGACAGCAGCCGTGCGCCTTATGCGTGCTTGGGACTGCTGGTCATCAGCTTGGGGCTCTACAATTTCTTCGTACACCCCTGGTACATGAAACATCGCAACAGATAACACCCCGAACTACTCATATATTTAGATAATAGCAATTAATCAAAGCACTTAACCTATGAAAACTAAAACAAATCTCTTGGCAGCAGTATGTCTTGCATTCTGTTGCCTCACAGCGAACGCACGGCAGGTGAACTGCGGTTCGCATTCTCATTCCAAGGACGAAAATACGTGTCATCAGTCTTCTGCCGTAGAGCAGGAGAGGGTACGACTTCGCGACAGTATCCTTACTAACATTTCCGGTGCAAAAATAGCAGAAAAGACTCTGCTTATCAGCCGGTTGGGAGCTAAGAACGATGGTAAGACTGACTGCCGGGCTGCCTTTGCCAAGGCCATCAGGAAGGCTTCTGCCATGAAGGGAGCAAAAATTGTGGTTCCCGCGGGTACCTATTATATTAAGGGACCTATCGTGCTGGCAAGCAATGTCTGTATCGAACTGCAGAAGGGCGCCACACTGAAGTTTGCACCCGAGGAGAAGTATTATCCCGTGGTTAGCACCAGCTGGGAGGGAACTTTCCTCTATAACTATTCGCCCTTCATCTATGGTTATGGATGCCATGATGTAGCCATTATCGGCGAGGGAACCATCAACGGAAACGCCATGACGACTTTTGCCCAGTGGCGACCCAAACAGAAATTTGACAAAGACTTGAGCCGCAAGATGAATCATGAGGAGGTGGCACTGAAGGACCGCCAGTTCGGTAAGGGGCACTGGCTGCGCCCACAGCTCTTGCAACTGTACAACTGTCAGGGCGTAACCATTGAGGGAGTAAAGATTACCAACTCTCCTTTCTGGTGTGTGCATCTGCTGAAGAGCGAGAACATCATCTGCCGCAATCTGCGTTATGATGCTAAACTTGTGAACAACGACGGAATAGACCCAGAGTGCTCGCGCAATGTACTGATAGAAGGCGTGGAGTTTAACAACGGCGACGACAACGTGGCGATCAAGAGCGGACGCGACAATGACGGATGGAACGCCAAGATGCCTTCTGAGAACATCATTATCCGCAACTGCCATTTCAAGGGACTGCACGCTGTGGTGATAGGAAGCGAAATGTCGGCAGGTGTGAGAAACGTGATTGTAGAAGACTGCGACTATGCGGGCTATTGCAAGCGCGGCATCTTCATCAAGACCAATCCCGACCGCGGTGGTTTTGTAGAGAATGTGTATGTGAAGAACTGCAGTTTCGACGAGGTGGAAGACCTCTTTTATGTCACCAGCCGTTATGCTGGTGAAGGGCAGGACAATCATTACTTCTCTACCATCAGAAATATTTTCATCGACGGACTGAAGTGTAACAGTGTGAAGCAAGCAGCCCTTGTGCTCCAAGGTACTCAGGCCAAGCCTGTCTTCAACGTCATGTTCAACAATGTGGATGTAGCGAAGGCAAAGATAGGCCTTAGTTTCGAAAATGCCTTGGATGTCAACATAAGTTCCAGCCACATCGGTGGCAAAGTAGGTACACCTACGACCGTAACTCCTCAAGATAATCTTTTCGGAAAGGAGAAATAGAAGTTTTAAGAAGATATTCTGTTAATATCCCTCAAATGTTTTGGCGTTTGAGGGATATTTTGTACATTTGCGATGTGAAATTTACAATTATTTTCAATTTTCCAATACGAACCTGAATAAAGTAGAAGATTATGCAAGATTTTAAATCATTAGCAGGCGAGCGATTCTCCGCCCGCAAGTTTACGGCAGAACCTGTTAGCAAGGAAGATCTGGAGTATATAATGGAGTGCGTACGACTGGCTCCTTCAGCATGCAACCGCCAGCCCTGGAAATGGCTCATCGTACGTTCGGAACAAGCAATGAAAAAATTGCAGGAATGCTACGACAGAGAGTGGTTCAAGACGGCTCCTATGTATATCATCGGTATGAAGAACACCGAGGACAATTGGGTGCGAAAGTACGACAACAAACCTCATGGTGACATTGATGTGGCGATAGCTGCCGAGCATCTTTGCCTGGCTGCCACAGAACGCGGATTGGGTACCTGCTGGGTATGTGCCTACGATAGCAACAAGATGAAGGAACTCTTCCCATGCGAGGGCTACGAGGCTGTGGTGATCATTCCTTTCGGCCATATGGCAGAAGACTGTCCGCATAATCCTAAGAATCGCAAAGCCATGGACGAAATCATAGAGGAAATCTGAGTTGGGAAGACAAAGTATCAGCCAGGTAAAGTCGTGGCTGTGGGTTATAAGAATGGCAAGCGTGTGTTGGTAGAAACAGTGGAAACCACCAAACCAGTCTATAAACTTGTCTTGAGCACCGAACGTCAGACTATCAAGGCAGATGGTCAGGATTTGGCAGTCTAAAGTTGACTTGCAATGCAGACCGCTTGAAAGATGGAAAAATTTCAGTTATAGCAGAATAGATATTTTGTGCCACTTTGCGCCACTTACGCCAATGCGCCAAGTGGCACAAATATAGAAAATATAGAAAAAAAACAGTATTTATGGTACTTTTGGTAATGAAATGCCACATGGCACTTTGGCACAAGTGGCACAAACTTCATATATGAAAGGAGAGTTCCTATATCAATTATTTATCATAATGTCCATTAATCTCTAAAAAGAGAACTAAGAAATTAGGAATAAAAGATATATATTTTATTATACGAGAACACATAAGAAAATAGAAAAAACAGCAAGGAATAAACTTACTTGCCTGATTCATTTCGAATAGTTTAGTTTTGTTATAAGCTTTTTTTATTTTTGTAAGCGAAAAAAAATAAAATTAATTTTGCTTTATGTATGAATTATCGTATCTTTGCATAAGATAAGCTGCGCTCGGCAGATATTCAAGCAAGCTTGATGTTCTCTGCAATTTTACAGTATAAACCCTAAACAGAAATAAGTATATGATTACATTTCCTTGCGCCAAGATAAATCTTGGACTTAATATCGTAAGTAAGCGTCCGGATGGTTATCATAATCTTGAAACCGTCTTTTATCCCATACCTCTTACTGATGCACTTGAAATCAAGTACATGGATGAGAAATTTCCAAGTGAGTCACCCTGTGACCTTAAAATCACAGGAAATGATGTCGACTGTAATGAAGAAGACAATCTTGTGATAAAAGCTTATCAGCTCTTGGCTGCCGACTTCCAGTTGCCTCGTGTTCATGCACATCTCGTGAAGCGCATTCCCACACAGGCTGGTTTGGGAGGCGGTTCTTCCGATGCAGCCTATATGATTCGCCTTTTGGATGAGCGTTTCCGACTGAATATTGGTATACCTGAGATGGAACGTTATGCAGCCAAATTAGGTGCAGACTGTGCTTTTTTCATCACCGCTGACCCTTCTTATGCCGAAGGAATTGGTGATGTACTGATGCCTGCCGATGTGCCTGGCGCTGGTCTTGGCGGTTACTATCTGGCTGTGGTAAAGCCCTCAGTAGCAGTAAGTACGCGTGACGCGTATGCAGCCATTGTACCAAAGACTCCGGCAAAGTGCTGCAGAGATATTGTCAGACAGCCTATCGAGACGTGGAAAGATGAGCTGGTAAACGACTTTGAGGCTCCTATCTTTGCTATGCATCCTGAGTTGGCTGCCATCAAACAGAGCCTGTATGATGCTGGCGCTGTGTATGCTGCCATGAGCGGAAGCGGAAGTGCCCTCTTTGGTATTTTCCGTGAACAACCCACAGGCTTGGAGAAAGAATTCGAAGGTATGTTCTGCCAGGTGATGAAGCTGTAATTCCAGTTTCCCTATGGTAGGGAAAAGCCCCTACTCTTTCAAGCTTGCTAAATTTCTCTATTTAATAAAAACAAGAAATTATTTGTTAATCAGATAGTTATGAATGAACAGACACATCAGAAACTGATGGAGATAAAGCGATCTTTCAGGTTGCTTATGAGTGGCCCCACCTCACAGTCGATGCGCGATAAAGGCATTGAATATAAGATCAACTGGGGTGTTCCCTTTGTAGAACTCAAGAAGATGGCAACGGAATATGGCAAGGATTATGATCTGGCTATAGAGTTGTGGAAGGAAAACATCCGTGAATGCAAGATATTGGCTACACTTATCATGCCTGCAGAACAGATGCTCCCAGAAATTGCTGATTTATGGATGGAACAGGTAGCAGGTCAGGAAATGGCGGAAATGCTGGCGTTCAATCTGTTGCAGTATGTCGACTATGCGCCTGTAATAGCTTATCAGTGGATAGCCTCAGACAAGCCTCTCTACGAGATTGCCGGTTACCATATTCTTGCGCGCCTGTTTGCTGCCAAACGAGAGGCCAACGAACGGGGCATCAACGAGTTTCTTGACCAGGCAGCCATTGCGTTGCAAGGTAATCATATGGGTGTAAAACATGCAGCAGCCAACTGTGTGATGCGCTTTGCCGACATGGATGAAAGCTATGACACCATCGCTCAGAAAGCGTTGAAAGGTATCTTGTTCTGATTATTATAGATCTATATCTTTCGCTCAGAGATTTGTGGGAGCGAAAACGGGAAAATTATCTTTCGCTCCCATAAACATCATACTTACAGGAAGGAAACACCATGCATAGATGGTGAAAACTACAGACTTATAAATGTATGTATGGCGTGTATCATACTGTATCAAAGTGTATCACACTGTATCAGAGTGTATCACTTTCGAATCGATACAAAATGATAGATAAAATACTATATATCAGATAGTTAGAGTGTATCAAACCCGATACAGATGTCGTCGTAGAATCTATCCAGCGATACACTCCTGTATCGCACTGATACAACCTAACTATCTATATATCAAATAGTTAATATATATTTTGTATCAAAAATTGGAATGATACACTTTGATACAGAAATATTGAATTTAACTCCCTTATCTCCTTCATTTAATCGGATTGATTCTCTTTCTGATTCAAGAAGAAGCGTTTGTATTCATTCTCAAAGTTGGGAGTAAAGATATTCTTTCCCATATTCTCGCTGATCTCCTCTTTGCTCCAGAAGCGTCCGCCTGCCAACTCATCCTTATCAGGACAGACCGGTCCGTCGTAGACGCAGCGATGAACGTAAACAAGTTCTTTTTCCTTCAGGCTTTCGAATACATAATGCCCCATGCTGACGGGCTCATAGTCGGTCATTCCTAACTCCTCTCTCACCTCTCTGCGAAGCGCAATTTCTACGCTCTCGCCCAGGTCAACATGTCCTCCGCAAGCCGTGTCCCATTTGTCGGGCTGAATATCTTTCCAGGCAGGACGATGTTGCAAGTAGAGTTCTCCCCTGCTGTTGAATACATGCAGATGCACCACCGGATGCAGGATTTTACATCCATCGTGGGCATGTCCGCGACTGATGGCACCGAGGATGTTTCCCTGTTCGTCGACGATGGGAAACTGCTCTTCCTCGTTGTCGTGATGCTGATTGATTACTTTAGATTCTATCACAACTGAAAGTTTATGAATGTTCTTATTGTTTCATTATAATGTTCCATACTCTTCAGAGTATCGCAGCATCTGGTCGGTGTAGCTCTCAGTGTAGTCTAAAAGCACATCTACAGGATTGCCTTGCTCGTCATAAAGGATCGTCATTTTGGGATTGATGAAACCCTTATAGGGCACCAGATTAAGCAACTCGTATCGCTGTCTGATTTCGTGATGCAACGTTGGGTCGATGTTGACTGCATACTCTTCCACCAGACTGCGAGCAGCCTCGAAGTCACCCTCGCTCTTGATGCGCTGAATTTCGGCAAGCAGTGTTCCGAAAACATTCCTCAGTGCTTCATAATCTGTGATCTGCACATAGGTCTTGCCTTCACGCTGAACGAGCGATACAGCTCCTTGTGAATGACGAAGAGTCCACCAGGCGATGAGTGCACGGTTGCGCATGTGGGCCTCCTCTATCTTGTCGCCTTCCTTGATACGGATGGTTTGAGTGAGCAGACCATTCATCAGATATGTATAATACTGCGCCTTGTAGGCCTCAGCATCGGGCAGGAGTCCCAGTTCCACCAGTTTCTCGTCGGCCATATAATACAAGCCAAAGAGGTCGGCGCGGGCTTCCTCGATGGTATTGCCGTAAGCCTTCAGAGCATCAGGGTCGGTTCCTGGCAACAGTTGACCGCTGCCGTGTCCCAAACATTCATGCAGGTCGGTATGCAAGTCGTCCGTCAGGTCGGAATATTTCTCTATCATGGCGAGAGTATCCTTGTCGATGACAAACTCCTCATCGAATCCGTTGCCATGAGCAGCCTTTTTGTATGCCTCGGTCAGATTTCCTATCGTGACACTTTTCGATCCATAGGTCTGTCTTATCCAGTTGGCATTGGGCAGGTTGATGCCTATTGCCGATGCAGGATATTCATCACCACCGAGCATGGCAGCACAGATGACATTGGCAGTGACTCCCTTGACCACGGGTTTGCGGAAGCGTGGGTCAACAGGCGAATGGTCTTCAAACCACTGGGCGTAGCTGCTGATGGTCTGTGTTCGCTTGGTGGCCTCGATGTCTTTGTATTCTACGATTCCCTCCCAGGTACCCTTCAGTGCCAGTGGGTCGCCATACACCTCAATAAAGCCGTTGACGAAGTCGACCATACCCTCCTGCTGTTCTACCCAGGCTATGCTGTAGCGGTCGAAAACAGCCAAGTCGCCCGTATGGTAGTATTTCAGCAGCAGGTCGATGACATGACGTTGCTGCTCGTTCTCGGCATACTTCTGAGCCTTACGGAGCCATGAAGTTATCTCGCGGATGGCCTCACCATACATGCCATTCTCAGCCCACACCAACTCTATCATCTCGCCATTGCGCTTGGTGAGTTTGGAGTTCAGTCCGTACGAGGGAGCCTCTTCGTTGCCCTGCTCCTTCATTTTGGCATAGAAGCGCTCCACCTCGGCTTGCGTCACATTCTCATAGAAGTTGCAGGCCGACGTCTTCACCAGGTCTTCGCCGTCAGTCTGATTGACGCGCTTGGGCAATACGGTGTCGTCAAAAATCACCGGCACGAGCTCGTTGAGGAGGTCTTCCTTGTTCTCGCCTCTCTTCAGTGGCAGCAGTTTCTCGTCCATGCCGTCGATGAGTTGATAGAAGTACTCTTCGCTGAAGTCGGGCTTCATCTTCTCGCAACCATAGTGATGATAGATGCCGCTTGAGAACCATACTCTCTTGAGATAGACAACGATTTTCTGGAACTCGTCACTCTCAGCCTCCTCGCGTTCCTTATAATATAGGTATAAGGCCTCGAGGGTTTTGCGTATGCGCAGGTTGTATTTACCCTGCTGGTCGAAGGTGATGTCGCGTCCCATCAGCGTGGCTTTGGCCAGGCAGAAGATGTACAGTTTCTGAGAGAGCGAAAGGTTCTCGAAACCATTCAGGCGATAGCGCAGCATTTGCAGGTCGGCAAAGCGCTCGTCACTATACTTAAACTGATTGTCGTGCATGATGTGATATTGATGTTCTTTATTTTTTCTTCTTCTCTTTCTTCAGTTCTGGATGAAGATTCAGATATTCCATGCGGAAGTCGCGTGGTGTGATGCCTTTCTGCTTATAGAATGCCGAATAGAAGCTTTGGCGGTTGGCGAAGCCCACCATGGAAGCCACATCCTCCATGTTGAGTTTCAGATAGCGGCGGTCGATGAGTATCGACATGGCCTCGTCGATTCGGTACTTGTTGATGAGTGTGGCATAGTTCATGTGGAACTTCACATTGCATACAGCCGACACATATCGGCTGTTGGTGTTCAGGTCCTGTGCCAGTTTCTTGGCCGAATAGTCCTTGTCCATAAACTTCCTCTGGATGAGCAGAATGTTCAGTATCTTGGTGTGCAATTCATCCAGTATATCGGGATTGATGCTTTCCTGATAGCTTGCCCCCGACTCTTTGTATTCTCTGATATTATATTTTGCCATATTTGTTTTGTATGTTTATTCATCATTAGTCTGTACGATAAAAACCATGGATTTCACCCGTAGTGACCCGTTGTTTTGTAACGTACGTACGAAAGTTTTACATTTAGGCTTGCAAAAATAATGAATTTATCCCATTTTATCAAATATCTTGCTTATTTTTTATAAAAAAATCATTACCTTTGCCAGAAATTATCATAAAAATGCAAATAAGCGACCTATTGAGAAACTACTACGGATATGATTTCTTCCGACCCAACCAGGAAGCAATCATCCGTGAGGTGATGCAGGGCAACGACTGTCTTGTGCTGATGCCGACAGGTGGAGGCAAGAGTATCTGCTATCAGATTCCTGCCCTTGCCTTGCCAGGAACGGCTGTCGTTGTCTCGCCGCTTATCAGTTTGATGCACGACCAGGTGGAAACGCTCAAGGCCAACGGTATCGCTGCCGCCGAGCTGAACAGCAACAACGACTCCACCGACGAGATGATCATACGCCGCAGATGTATGTCGGGTGACCTGAAACTGATTTATGTCTCGCCCGAAAAACTGATCAGCGAGATACCTTTCCTGTTCAGCAACATCAAGATCTCGCTATTTGCCATCGATGAGGCCCACTGCATCAGCCAGTGGGGACACGATTTCAGACCCGAGTACTCGCAGTTGGGAACCATCAGAGAGCATTTCGCCCATGTGCCCATCATTGCCCTTACAGCCACTGCCGACAAGATAACACGACAGGACATCGTGAAGCAACTGCACCTGAATGGCAAGACATTCGTCAGCAGTTTCGACCGTCCCAACCTGAGTCTTTCGGTGAGACGCGGCGGAACCAAACAGGAGAAACTGCATTATATCTATAGATTTATCAACGGCCATCCTGGCGATGCAGGCATCATCTATTGTCTTTCGCGCAAGAATACTGAGATGGTGGCGATGGAGCTAAAGAAGAAAGGTATCAATGCCGCGGCTTATCATGCAGGTCTGAGCACTGAGGAAAGGGCTTCGGTGCAGGAACGATTCAAGATGGACCAGGTGCAGGTGGTATGCGCCACCATAGCCTTCGGCATGGGTATAGACAAGGGAAATGTGAGATGGGTCATCCACTACAACCTCCCCAAGAGCATTGAGAGTTTCTATCAGGAGATAGGCCGAGCCGGACGGGATGGGGCTCCAGCCGACACGGTATTGTTCTACTCGATGGCAGACGTCATCCAACTGCGTTCCTTTGCGGAGGAAAGCGGACAGAAAGAGGTGAACATGGAGAAACTGAAGCGTATGCAGGAATATGCCGAGTCGAGGGTATGCAGACGAAGAATCCTGCTCAACTACTTCGGCGAGGAAGCCACCCACGACTGCGGACATTGCGATGTGTGTGCCCATCCGCCACAGACCTTCGACGGAACAGTGCTGGTGCAGAAAGCCCTCAGTGCTGTGGTGCGTGCCGGCGAGAAGATACATATCAGTACCTGCATAGATATCTTGCGTGGAACACACTCGCCTGCTGTCGTGAAGAACCACTATGATGCCCTGAAGACCTTCGGTGCAGGAAGAGACCATCTCGCACGCGACTGGCAGGACTATCTGTTGCAAATGTTGCAGATGGGATTCTTCGAGGTGGCTTACAACGAGCATGGAGCGATGAAGGTTACTTCTCAGGGATGGCGTGTACTGAAGGGTGAGATGCCCGTGCAGTTGGTACTACTGCAGAAAAAGACTGACGAGATACCCGTGGTCCATGCACGAAAGGTGTCGTCGAAGAAGCCGAAAGCTGCAGAAGGGTCGCTCTTTGAAAGATTGCGGCAACTTCGCAAACGGCTTGCCGACGAACAGGGCTATCCTCCTTACATCGTGCTCTCCGACCAGTCGCTGCACGAACTTGCTTCCGTCAAGCCGCGCACCATGGAGCAATTTGGAATGATCCATGGTATCGGCGAGTACAAACGTAAGAAATATGGCGAGATCTTCCTGAAGGAAATCAGAAAGGTAGACAGACAGGAAGGAGAAATGTTCTGAACCCAGCGAAAAAAGTTGCTTACTTCAGAACAAACGATAGTTGAAGATTTTTAAAAACATAAAGATATACGATTATGAAGTTTATAGGAATCATTCCAGCCCGCTACGCTTCTACGCGTTTCCCGGGCAAACCATTGGCCCTGCTGGGTGGCAAACCTGTCATTCAGCATGTTTACGAGAAGGTGGCTGCCGTGCTCGAGACTGCTTATGTCGCCACTGACGACGAGCGCATCTATGATGTTGTGAAATCGTTTGGCGGTCAGGTGGTGATGACACGCACCGACCACAAGAGCGGTACCGACCGTATAGAGGAAGCTATCGAAAAGATAGGAGGCGAATGGGACGTGGTGGTAAACGTTCAGGGCGATGAGCCCTTTGTGGCAAAGAGCCAGCTCGACACCATCTGCCATTGTTTTGACGATCCTACCACACAGATAGCCACACTCGGAAAACCTTTCGAGAGCATGGAGGCTGTACAGAATCCCAACAGTCCGAAAATCGTAGTCGACAATATGGGCTTCGCCATGTATTTCTCGCGCAGTGTCATTCCTTATGTACGAGGAAAAGAAAAGTCTTCCTGGCTCACTCACTACCCTTTCCTGAAGCATCTTGGCATTTATGCCTATCGCAAGGACGTACTGCGTCAGGTTACCCAACTGCCACAAAGTTCGCTTGAGATAGCCGAAAGCCTGGAGCAGTTGCGGTGGTTGCAGAATGGCTTCAAGATAAAGGTGGGAACCACTGATGTAGAGACCGTTGGCATTGACACGCCACAGGACCTTGAGCGTGCTGAGGAATTTTTAAAATCACAGCTTCTCTAACTTCTGAACCCAGCGAAAGTTATTAGTACATGAATATATCTCGTTTCGAACAGACTGTAGAGCAGTTTATTGCCCGGCATCAGTTGCTGGACAAGGACAAACCATGCCTCGTAGCCTTGTCGGGAGGTGCCGACAGCGTATCCCTGTTGTTGGCGCTTCTCCATCTGGGCTATAAGACAGAGGCCTGTCATTGCAATTTCCACCTCCGTGGCAGTGAGTCAGTACGCGATGAGCAGTTCTGCGTCTCACTTTGCGAACGTCTTAGCGTGCCCCTTCATCGCATACACTTCTATACGGAACAGTATGCATCGCTTCATAAGGTAAGCATCGAGATGGCGGCTCGCGAACTGCGTTATCGCTATTTCGAACAGCTCATCCAGGACTTGGAGGCGCAGGGTGTCTGTGTGGCTCATCATCGCGACGACAGCGTGGAGACGTTCCTCATCAATCTGATAAGGGGTACGGGCATCAACGGACTGACAGGCATCGCTCCTCGAAACGGACACGTACTGCGTCCGCTGCTCGATGTGAGCCGTGAGGATATTCTGAAGTATCTGTCTCTGCAGCAACAGGAGTATGTGACAGACAGTACCAACCTGGTCCCCGATGTGGTGCGCAACAAGATCAGACTGCAGGTTCTGCCCCTGCTTCGCACCATCAATCCTTCGGTTTCCGACAGCATTGCCACTACGGCAACCCATCTGGCTGAAGCCAACAAGATGCTCATTGCAGCCTTGTCGGACAGCCGTCTTACCCAGACCGACAGCAAGGGTATCACAGCCATAAGCAAGGAGGAGTTGCTGTCGAAGGCAAGTCCTGAGTTCGTGCTCCATGCCCTGCTCTCGCCTTATCACTTTCAGGGAACCTCTATCCGTGAAATCCTCAACAGTATAGATGCTGTAGGCAAAAAATGGCAATCATCTACACATCAGGTGGTTATCGATCGTAATGCTATTCTCGTCAAAGCCTTGGAGAAGGGCAAGCAGTCTTGTACTCTCAAAATACCGGAAACGGGTAAATACAGTTGTGCAGAAGAACAATATATCAAGGTGGAAAGCCATGCCAGAACTCCAGACTTCCGTCCGAGCAGAAAACCGATGGTGGCAACCCTTGATGCCGACAAAGTAGAGTTTCCTCTCACCTTAAGAAGGACCATCCCTGGCGACCGTTTCCGCCCTTTCGGTATGAAAGGAAGCAAACTGGTAAGCGACTTCTTAACAGACATCAAGTGCAATGCCTTCGAGAAGGAAGAACAGTTGGTGGTAGAGGATGCCAGTCAGCGCATCGTATGGTTGATAGGCAGAAGAACCGCTGATGACTTCCGCATTGATGACTCCACAAACCAGATACTACAAATAGAATATATATCAACATGAATTTCATCAGTAATCACTTCGTCAGCATCAGCCTTTTGCTGTGCATTGTGGTGCTCTTGTTTCACATACGCGATCTTCGCCATAAGCTCAGACGCCTGTCTGCGCTTGTAAGACGACTGCATCTTCAGGAACGTTCGCTCCTGTCGGAACTGGAAAACAAACCGCAGGCCAAACTCAGCAAAGAGGAAAGTCTCTTTGTACGTATCTGTCAGCTGATGGATGAAGATAAGCCTTATGCCAGTCCCGACTTTAAGCCCGAAGACCTTGCTGCGAGCTTAGGTACCAACCGCACTTATCTGGCCAATGCCATCAAACGTTATGGAGGCGGACTCACCATTAGCCAGTTTATCACGCGTTATCGACTGCGCTATGCCTCACAACTGCTCGAAAGAACCGACCTCGACCTGAGTGTCAATGACGTATCACAGATGGCGGGCTTCTCGTCGCGCTCTACTTTCAACAGACAGTTTGCCCTGTTCTTCAATGACACACCGTCAGACTATAAGGACATGCTGTCGCGCCAACGGGCAGGCGAGACACCCTCCAAATGAGAGAAAACTTTAGAAAAATAAGAGAGAGAAGAGAATCCCGAGAGATAAGCCACGTTTTCGAGTTTGTCCTTGGGATTCTTCCGCATCAGCTCCTTGGCCTTCGACACACGCAAGCCCGAAACCCACTCGCTGAAGTTCACGCCATGAGTCTCCTTGAGAAAGCGTGAGAGATAGGTGTGGTTGGTTCCCACATAGGTGGAAAGAGAATCGAGGGTAAGGTTGGGCTCGGTATATTTCTCCCGGGCAACCCAGATTTTCAGTTTGCTCTCCAACAGGTGATACACCACTTTGCTGTGGGTTATTTCCGGCTGACAGACGGACTTCTCCTGTTCTTCCCATTCCATATAGGCTTTTTCTATGTCGCCATAGGGCTGACAATGATTCAGGAAACTGATGACAACGAAGAAATTGAAGACCAAAGCATAGCATTGGAAAAAGAAGTTGAACCATATTCCTTGGAAAATAGAAATAAATGCCAGCAGGCCATATACCACCATGAGTAAGATGAGTCGGTTGGTCCATGCCACAAATCTGCGTTTATCGTCAGCGAAATAGTTAGCCATCACCTTGTCGTTGTGCAGGTAAAGTTTGCGGAACTTATAAAGGAAACTTACGATGTATTCGATAAGCAGGAACGAGATGAATGCTGCAATTCCCCATCTTATCTTCTCGAACAGTGGCAACATTGACAAGGCGCTTATCGCTATGACTCCCACCCATCTGAAGGCATCCGTCAACAGCCGGCGACGGGTAAGATAGTGATGGTCCAGAAGATTGCAGAGCGCATAGTTGAATATAATGTAGAGCAGATAAATGGCGATGATCTCGTTGTAAATATCCAACACATCGGGCTTGGTAAACCTATCATCGAAAGTGATGCCCCAAAACATAATGTTGAGGCTCATGACAAGATAGCCTGCCGCCAAAAGACTCTTTGAACGTCGGTAAGGTTGGTAAATATTGTTGGCTGGTGCCTTAAAGAAGAGAAGAAACAGTCCGAAAATCAGACTTGCCACTCCTATGCACAGCAAAAAATCTTGGTAAAACAAGTTGGGTGACATCATATTGGTAGGTTTGGTTTATAACTTATCTTGCAGAGATCCTTTGATAATCTTTTGCTAATCTTTTGCAAAGTTACGCAAATTATCCGAAAAGCTTTGTCATAATTCAAAAAAGATGTTTCAAAAATGCAAAATTCTGATTATCAGTTATAACAAACCGTTATTTTGGGCTTTTGACTATCATTTTTTGATGTGATGGCATGGATAAAAAGGTGTTTTTTTAAGATTTTACAAATCACAAAGAATTGTTTCTTTCATATTACAAGCCTTTTTTGTTAATGTTGATTATCTTTGCATTACATTAAAAGTGCTCTAATAAGGACTTGACTCATACGATGGATGTCATAAAGTTTACAAGGTTTTTTAGTTAAGTAAGTATTATGTGATTCTTTAGGTGACAGATAATAGTATAAGTATGTTTTCAAGGTATGCAGAACTCAATCGAGATGATTGGGTTCTGTTTTTTATACTATATCTTCTTTTTATGGTCAGTGCACGTCATCTGTTAATATTCTCATCGGGTATAAAAGTCATAGATAAACTTTTTGAGGAAAAACTTGCAAAGATGTTATTTTTTTTATAATTTTGTATTTACCTTTATGATATGAGAAGCTACACCTTATTTATATAAGAAGTGTACAATTAAATATGAGGAGAGAAAGTAATGTTTCATTTAAGTAAGAAAAACAAGGCTGTCATCGCAATCCTGTCGCTTCTGTTGGTTGTCATGAGCTGCGGCTGGTATGTATGGTCTTGCTACCACATGACTCAGGAAAGATGGATGCGTGCCAAGGCTACTGTTGATGTTTGCTGTCATTATGAGCTTAGAGCAGGCTATAAGATACTGCTCGACTTAGGTAATGACACCACAAAACTGGATGCCTTCTTCGTCAATCAATACGACTTGCTACCTTCCTGCAAGGGACTTTTACTTGCCGAGGACAATGCGGCTATAAGATATAAACGTTATCAGGGAATGACACCTCAGCAGGTATATCATGCACAAATAGACTCGTTGCAAACCATCTACAAGAATGCCAAATGGACACTTCATGAAATAGATTATTACACACATTCGCACAATGTACGCGACGAAGGCTATGGCATGATTGCAGATTATGCAGAACAGCAGAAAGTTCGGCTCGAAAAGGCTAAAAAACTACTGGATTCTCTGCATCATACAGTCGACACTACCTCGCTTCGAATCGTAAGACAGTTGTCTTACAAAGTTTTATACATCGGTCAGTTGTCAACTCGTCAGTTGTCAAGTCAGTCATGCCAATTGGAGAAGCACGATATGCAGAAAGGCATGAACTACTTTCGCCTGTCATCGCAAGCCCTGCCCGACTCTGCCTGTGCCATTAATCAGCGAAGTGCCTTCTATGGAATAAAGATGGACGTCGTGCCTTTCTGCCAGTCCTTTGTGAAGGTAATGCAGGCAGACTCTGCAGGTATCTATACAGGCGAGCGAGACTCTCTGTTCCATCCTCATGGTCATGGTACGTGGATGGGAAATGACGGGTCGCACTATGAAGGACAATGGAAACATGGACATCGTGATGGATTCGGATTTGGCATTGAGTCTGGCAAACAACTCTGCGTGGGAGAATGGAAAAACGACCGTTATCGTGGCGAGCGTCTTGTCTATACCTATGATAGAATATACGGCATAGATATATCTAAATATCAGCATATTATAGGTAAGAAGAAATACCCCATCCGATGGAGTAAATTGCGTATTACCCACTTGGGCAACATCAGTCGCAAAACAGTCAGTGGAAGTATAAGCTATCCCATCAGCTTCATCTATATCAAGTGTACGGAAGGAGCCTCCCTGCTCAATCCCTATTACCGTAAAGACTATCGGGCAGCAAAGGCGCATGGTTTCAGGGTGGGAAGCTATCATTTCTTCTCGCCTCGTAAGCCCGGACTGGCACAGGCCCGCAAGTTTATGAAGCATGCTCTGGTAAGAAGGGGTGATTTTCCACCCGTACTCGACCTGGAACCGACACCACGGCAGATTAAGCAGATGGGCGGACCAGACGCTATGTTTGCACAAGTAAGGGCATGGCTGAGATATGTGGAACGCCAAACAGGCACAAGACCGATACTCTATATCAGTCAGATGTTTGTGAACCGTTACCTGAAATATGCGCCCGACCTGAAGCGGAACTATCGCGTATGGATAGCCCGTTATGGCGAGTACAAACCAGATATCAGGTTGGTTTTGTGGCAGTTATGTCCAGATGGAAGAGTAAGTGGTATCCGTGGGCATGTTGATATCAATGTTTTTAATGGCTATCGTGACGCTTATCAGAAATTTCTTCAGAATGAGGTTGTTAAATAATTGTGTTAAAGTTAGTTATTAAAAATAACAACGAATGCATTTTTTTACTATATTTGCGCAAATTAGGCGAAAGTATAGAGAATGAGACAACTTAAGATACAGAAAAGCATCACCAACCGCAACAGCGAGGCTCTCGACAAGTACCTCGTTGAGATTGGTCGTGCACCTATGGTTTCCATTGAGGAAGAGATAGAACTTGCTCAGGCCATCAAGAAAGGTGGTCGTGCCGGTGAGCGTGCCAAGAATAAGTTGGTGGAAGCCAACTTGCGCTTTGTAGTTTCTGTTGCCAAGCAGTATCAGCATCAAGGACTCACACTTACCGACCTCATCGACGAGGGCAACATCGGTCTTATCAAGGCTGCAGAGCGTTTTGACGAGACTCGTGGCTTTAAGTTTATCTCCTATGCCGTATGGTGGATTCGCCAGAGTATCCTACAGGCCATTGCCGAGCAGAGCCGTATAGTCAGACTCCCCCTCAATCAGGTTGGTTCACTCAATAAGGTGAACCACGAAATCAACAAGTTTGAGCAGGAGAATCTCCGTCGTCCCAGTGTGGAGGAAATAGCTGACCGCACAGGTGTGGATGAGGAGAAGATATCACAGAGTATGGCTGCAAGTGGACATCACGTGAGTATCGATGCTCCATTTGGAGACGACGATGATAATGCCATGGTCGATGTGATGTCGAGTGGCGATGACAGTCGTACAGACAAGCAGGTAGATCACGAGAGTATGGCCATGGAACTGAAACAGGTTCTCGGTCAGGTACTCAAGGATCGTGAGCGACAGATAGTATGTGCTTGTTTCGGTATTGGAGAGCCAGAGAAAGGTCTTGAGGAAATCGGCGACAAGATGGGGCTTACCCGTGAGCGTGTGCGCCAGATTCGCGAAAAGAGCATCTCGAAACTCAGAGAGTCTGGATATGTTAAAATCTTGATGAAATACCTTGGCTAACAGGGTGTCGTTTTATAAATATTTGCTCATAGCCTTCCTTATGGCATCGCCTTTGGGGTGTAAGGCTAAAGTGAAAGCACCGAACGTTGCGTTTCGTGATTCGGTGCTTAATTTGGTGTTTACCTATGCCAAACGTACCGACACCACAGGATTGCATGGTTCACAATCGTATTCTTACACCAAGATGCAGATGCACACCAACAAGCGCAACGCCACCTTGATGCTCGTACCTTCGATGTATGCCATCGCCCATGGTACAGGACGCCACTTTATCAGCGAATACTATACCAAGATAACGATGCAGAACGACAAGTTCACCGACCAGCGTCTGCTCCATGTCAGCACTGTTCCACATCGCCGTAACATCATGTCATATATTCTTCCTTATGTAACTCCCAATGTCTTTGGCGAGAACCTTTTTCATAACAATATCCTCTCCCCTTTCCATCGAGCCAACCGCAGGTTCTACACCTATCGGGTCACCGCTTTGCCGTTCGACAAGGCCCAGGTATATGCCTACCCAAAGATTAAGAACACACAGATGGTGGAAACCAAGGCTGTGGTAAACAGCAAGACAGGAAAAATATATCTGGTCGACTTTGAGGGCGAATACGATATGACCCGCTTCTTTATATCCATCGTCATGGGCAACGAGGGTTACCGTTCTCTCCTGCCCGACAGATGCAACCTGAAAGCCAATTTCAGGTTTATGGGAAATAACATCACCGGTATGCTCAGTTCTTACTACAACCTGCCCAAGGTACTATCCGACACACTCAACAATGCTGCCGACACCACTCTTATGTCCCAAGTGCGCCCTGTTCTTCTCAACGAGCAGGAGCAACTCATCTATGAGCAATATTTCAAGGAGAAGAATCGTCGCGACTCGCTCAGCCTGGCCGACAGTACCAAGAAAAAGCGCAACTTTGCCAAGGATGTGCTATGGGACATCGTTGGCGACAACATGGTGAACAGGATACAGCAGGACTTTGGCAAGGAGAACCAGGGATATGTGCGCCTGAGTCCTATTCTAAATCCTCTGTACATGGGCTATACCAAGCGCAAGGGACTCATCTATAAGTTTGACATCCGAAGTTCTTATTCCTTCAACGACAACATACAGCTTGGTGTGCGGTTCAGGGCAGGATACAGTTTCAAACTCCATCAGTTGTACTTCAACATTCCGGCTACCTTCAACTACAATGCCAAGCACGACGGCTATCTTGAGATGGTTTACGGACAGGGAAATCGCATCAACACCAACGTGATCGCACGCAACATTCTGGACATCAAGAAGGATGACGACGAGGAGATAACGGTAGACAAGGATAATTATACCGAGTTTACCGACAGCTATTTCCGTATCACCAACCACTGGATGTTTAGTCCCAAGTGGGGATTTGAAGCAGGAATAGTGGCTCACCATCGCAGGGCGATTCATCCAGAATTCTACGAATCGTATGGCTATCCTTCCAAATATCGCTCCGTGGCCCCTGCTTTTGGATTGATATGGCGACCATGGGGGCCTAAAGGAGTGTCTGTCACGGCCGATTATGAGCGTAGCATCAAGGGGTTCATGGGCTCAAACATACCTTATGAGCGTATTGAGGCTGATGCCAAGGGCATCTTCTACGCCAGCCGTCGAAAGTTGTACTCTGCGCGTCTTGGAGCAGGATTCTATACCATGCGAGGTTCTCACTGGTACTTTATCGACTACTCCAATTTCAATGACAACTACATTCCAGGAGGATGGAATGACGACTGGAGCGGTTCGTTCGAACTGTTGCCCTCAGAGTGGTACAACTCTTCTGAATACTACGTACGCAGCAACTTCACCTACGAAAATCCGATGATCTTTGCCGCCTGGGTGCCCTTGGTGGGCAGATTTGTAGAGGCTGAGCGCTTCTATGTCAATGCCTTATTGGTAGAAAAGCTGCATCCCTATACCGAATGGGGCTATGGATTCAGCACCCGCCTCTTTTCTATCGGAGTCTTTGCCGGTTTCAAAAATGCCAAGTTCTATGGCGTAGGCTGCAAGTTCGACTTTGAGCTTTTCCGCAACTGGTAGAAGAATCGAATACTTACAGATAGACATTCTTTAAAACAAACATTCTTACATTATAATATATATGAATTCACAACTCACCGTTTACAAGGCAAGTGCCGGCTCTGGCAAAACCTTCACGCTGGCCAGGGAATATATGACCTTAGTCATTGCCAACCCACATTCGTATCGCACCATCCTGGCAGTGACTTTCACCAATAAAGCCACCGAGGAAATGAAAACACGAATCCTCAGTCAGCTATATAGTATTGCCCATGGACTCGAGGAATCGCATGGTTATCTGGAACAGATAAAGAAAGCTTTGCCCCATCTCACGCAGGAGCAGATAGAGAAGAATGCCGGTACTGCACTCAGTCTGCTCATTCACAACTACAACTACTTTCGCGTTGAAACAATAGATACTTTCTTCCAGAGTGTGCTTCGTAACCTGGCACGTGAGCTCGACCTTACCGCCAACCTTCGCATAGGGCTCAACGACTACCAGGTGGAGCAACAGGCTGTAGACCAACTGATTGAGGATCTGGGGCAGACCGACAGGCTTCTACACTGGATCATGGACTATATCAAGTCGAATATGGCTGATGACAAAAGTTGGAACGTGATCGGTGAAATCAAGAGTTTTGGTGAAAATATCTTCCGCGATTATTACAAGAGTGCCGCCAAGTCGCTCAATGAAGTGATGGAAAAGGAAGACTTTTTCAAGAACTTCACTGCCGAGCTCAGGAAAATGAAACAAGATGCCAAGGAACACTTTGCGCAGATAGCAGCCACCTTCTTTGACACACTCGACGAGAATGGACTTACGGTTTCGGATTTCTCGTATGGCAAAACAGGTGTCTGCAGCTATTTCATCAAATTGAGAGACGGACATTTCGACGATGAAAAACTTGTTGGCATACGTGTTGTGTCAGCCATGGAGGACGAGCATACCTGGATGAGTGCGGCAGATGCACAGCCAGGTTCACCTAAGTATGAGCTGGTATGCAATACCCTTGCACCATTATTGCGCTATTCTGAAGAGAAGCGCCCAAAGTTGTTGCGTCTTTACAAGAGTGCAGACCTCACCCTGCGCAACCTCAACCAGTTGCGCCTTTTAGGAAGTATAGAGAAGAAAGTCCGTGCACTCAACGAGGAAGCAAACCGTTTTTTGCTCAGTGACACGCAGACGCTGCTCCATTCGCTTATGCAGGACAGTGACTCACCTTTTATCTTTGAGAAGATAGGTACGCAATTGGAGCATGTCATGATAGACGAGTTTCAGGACACCAGCACCATACAATGGCAGAACTTCAAAGTATTGCTCGATGAAACCATGAGTCATCAGGATGCAGGCAACCTCATTGTGGGTGATGTAAAGCAGAGCATTTACCGCTGGCGCTCTGGTGACTGGCGACTGCTTAACAATATACAAGAGCAGTTTGGAGACAAGCGACTTGATATCAAGACCTTGGATACAAACTATCGTTCGGCAAAAAACATCATCGATTTCAATAATGCATTCTTCAAAGCTGCTGCCGAAACTGAATATCAGACTCTCAAGGAGAATACCCCCGAGGAGGCAGAACAACTGAAGATTGCATACTCTGACGTAGCCCAGAGGGTGCCTTCGGGCAAACCTGCCAATGGCTTTGTGCAGATTAAACTCCTGAACAAGGAAGAATGGAAAGAACGCACACTGAAGGAAACTATGGCAACTATCATGCAACTGACAGAGCAGGGTGTAAAGCCCAGTCAGATTGCCATCCTCGTAAGAACCAACCGCACCATTAAGGATTTGGCAGAATTTCTGATGAACAACGGTTGCCCTTACCCTCTTGTTTCCGACGAGGCTTTCCGTCTGGATGCATCCCAGGCGGTCAATGCGCTTGTTACGGCGTTACGTGTGCTTATTCATCCCGATGATCCTATTTCCAGGGCTACCCTTCAGAAGTTCGCACTCACCTTCCTTGGTAGCGATGAAATCGTGAAAAAGATTGAGGAGCAGCGTGATATCCTGTTACAGAAACCTATTTTCGATTTAGTGGAAAACCTCTTTGTTGAACTACAGTTAGATACCATAGAGGAGATGAAGAGTCAGAGTGCTTATATCTGCGCCTTCTACGATCAGATGGCTGCTTACCTGCAGGACAACTGTTGCGATATAGACTCTTTTATCAAGGAATGGGACAATACGCTGCACGAGAAAAGCATACATAGCGATGCGCTCAATGGCATACGCCTCGTCACGATTCACAAGAGTAAGGGTCTGGAGTTTGATTATGTTATCATTCCTTTCTGCGACTGGATGTTGGAGACATCCAAAGGTACCCTGTGGTGTACGCCAGCCGAGGCTCCTTTCAACAAAATACCATTGGTTCCTGTCGATTTCATCGCCAAACAGATGAAGGGAAGCATCTACGAGGACGATTACCACCACGAGCATCTGCAGAACATGGTAGACAACATGAACCTGCTATATGTGGCTTTCACACGTGCCAGCCGTGGACTCTTCGTTATTGCTCATCGTGACAAGGAAACATTCCGTAGTTATCTGATAGAAAGTGTGCTATCAGATGTAGAGAAGACACTCAGCAGCGGCAATGTATCTGTAACGCTTTCCAATTCGCAAGACAAGGATATTCTTTTTGAATATGGAACCCTTAAGGTTGAGGAGGCTGATGCTACAGACAAGAAAAAGGAGAAATCGGAGAATGTCTTTTGCCAGCAAGCCACCAATATCGCTATGCAGCTGAAGGTGAATCCTGCTATGCCTCAGTTCAGGCAGAGTAACAAGAGTCGTGATTTCATAAAGGGCGACGAGGACGAGGAACAGCAGAAGTACTACATCAAGTTGGGTACCATTCTGCACAGTCTCTTCTCCTCCATCCGTACCACCGACGACATAGAGCAGGCCCTTCGTCAACTCGAATTAGACGGAATGCTCTACGACGAGAATCTCTCACGCAAGCACTTGGATTCAATGATACGCAAGCGTCTGCAGTCTCAGCAGGTGGCGCATTGGTTTTCTCCCCACTGGACACTCTTCAACGAGTGCTCTATCCTGAGTGTGGAACATGGCAAGGTGGTGATACATCGTCCTGACCGAGTGATGAAGGATAGTGAAAAGACCATTGTTGTGGACTTCAAGTTCGGTAAACCCAAGGACGAGCATCACGTACAGGTAAGACAGTACATGCAGTTGCTGGAAGGCATGGAGGCCAACCAAAGTGCAAATTCCGACAACGGAAACGACAGTCATCCACTGATAGAAGGCTATCTGTGGTATGTCTATCCCAACAAGATAGTCAAGGTGGAATTCTGACACCCCAGACTAAGACATAACGACTCTATTTCATCAAGATTATAAAAACGACGAATATGAAATCATTCTTGACATACGTAGCCCAAGACATCATACAGAAATATGGCAACAATCTGAGCGATATAGCCATCGTATTCCCCAACAAACGTGCCTCGCTGTTTCTCAACGAGCAGTTGGCACGTCTGGTTTCCCATCCTTTGTGGAGCCCCACCTATATCACCATCAGCGACCTCTTTCGTCAGCACACTACGCTGAAGGTGGGTGACCCCATCAAGTTGGTATGCGATCTTCATAAGTCTTTCGTCGAGTGTACTGGCATCGAAGAGACACTCGACCACTTTTACGGCTGGGGACAGCTGCTAATAGCAGACTTCGATGATGTGGACAAGAACATGGCTTCTGCCAGGCAGCTCTTTGCCAACCTCAGTGATATCCATGAACTCGATGACGTGTCTTACCTCACCGAAGAGCAGAAGGAAATCATCAAGAAATTCTTCAGCAATTTCTCTGATGACCACAACACCGAACTCAAAAAGCGCTTCCTACAGTTGTGGAGTCATTTCTACGACATCTATACCAATTTCAATCAGCGCCTTGAGGCACAGAACCTTGCCTACGAGGGTGCCTTGTATCGGCGTGTGGTGGAAGACGAGTCGCTTGAGTTCCGGCACAAGAAATATCTCTTTGTGGGCTTCAATATGATGCAGTGTGTGGAGCAGAAGCTGTGCTCACGATTGCAGAAAGAGGGCAAGGCTGCCTTCTATTGGGACTTCGACAAATACTATATGAAGGATGGCAACGAGGCCGGATATTACATCCGGCAGTTGATGAGTGCTTTTGGCAACGAGTTGGATTATTTATCAGATACAGAGCTATATAACTCATTTGATTCAACCAAAGATATTACCTATATTAGCGCTCCTACCGATAACATACAGGCTCGCTACATACATAGCTGGCTGATGCAAAAAGAGCGATATAAGCAAGGGCGCAGCACTGCCATCGTGCTTGCAGACGAGAGTCTGTTGCCTACTGTCATCCACTCCTTACCTGAGGAGGTGGAGAGTGTCAACATCACATTAGGCTATCCCTTGCAGCAGACTCCATTCTACAGTCTGATACAAACGCTAACCGATCTGCAGAACTTGGGCTATGACAAGGATAGAGATTGCTATCGTCTCCGTTATGTCAACTATGTGCTTCGCCATCCTTACGCCCAGTACATCTCGTCTGCTTATGCCGAACTCATGGGCGAACTTCATGACAAGAAGATATTCTTCCCTTCCCGCAAATGGCTTTGCCAAAAAGAGGACGAGGGACTTGAAATCCTGTTTCAGGAAATGTCATCGGGCGAGAACTTCAACCTTTCGCTCGTACAGTATCTCTTGGACGTGCTGAAGAACATAGGTACACAAGCACGTACGCTTGACGACCCACTCTTTCAGGAATCACTCTTTCGCACCTATACGCTTGTCAACCGTCTCCACGAACTCATCCAGTCGGGTGACCTAATCGTAGATATCATTACCTTACAGCACCTCCTGCTGCAACTCATGCAGACCACCACTATTCCTTTTCATGGTGAGCCAGCCGAAGGTATTCAGATTATGGGAGTTCTCGAAACACGCAATCTTGATTTCGATCATATCATCGTGCTTTCTGCCAGCGAAGGAAATCTTCCCAAGGGCGTCAACGACTCTTCGTTCATTCCTTATTCGTTGCGCAAGGCTTACGGACTTACCACGGTAGACAACAAAGTGGCTATCTTCTCCTACTATTTCCATCGCATGCTGCAACGTTCTGCTGACATCACCCTTACATACAACAACTCTACTGAGGATGGACATACTGGCGAAATGAGCCGCTTCATGCTACAGCTGTTGGTAGAAAGCAAGCACCAGGTGAAAACCGCTGCTCTGTCATCAGGTCAAGTACCACTTCCTCCCAACCAAAAGAAAATAGAAAAAACGGAGGAAATGATTAGTCAACTCATTGATGGAAAGATTATTTCTCCAACATGCCTGAACACTTACTTGAGATGTCAGAAACGTTTCTACTACCGGTATGTGGCTGGACTGAAAGAACCAGAAGAGTTGGATGATGAGATAGACAACCGTTACTTTGGTTTGATTTTCCATCGTGCTGCCGAACTGTTCTATCTTCAGTTTGCCCGTCCCGAAGATTTGCAAACCAATGCTAAGGGTGAGAAGCAGCTCATTCATCCCCTCATCATCAGCAAGGAGAAGATAGACTATGCGCTCAAACACGAAAACAGCCTGTATAGTTTAGTAGATCAGGCTTTTGCAGAACAGTTGTTCCGCTTGAAGCCCGGATCTAAAATGCCCGAATACAACGGTCTTCAGCTCATCAACCGCGAGGTTATCACAAGCTATCTAAAACAACTCCTCCGCATAGACCAAAAGCTGGCCCCCTATACACTATTAGGACTTGAGAAACAAGTGAATAAAACCTTTGAGTTCAATACTCCTATAGGTAATAAAGCCATCACATTAGGTGGTTTCATCGACCGTCTTGATGCTGTGGCTGCCAATGGTAATCCTGGTCTTGACAATATAGCCGAGCGCATTCGCGTAATCGACTATAAGACAGGACGTATGCCCTCACGGTTCCCTGCTGATGTGGCTACCATATTCGATCCTTCCAAGCTCTCGCTGCACACTGATTATTATCTGCAGGCATTGCTTTATTCTATCATTGTAGGCAATGACGGCCGATATAACAAGACAAAAGCCCCTGTTAGTCCGGGATTGCTTTTCATTCAGCAAGCGGGAAGCAAGGATTATGACCCGACGCTAAAGTTTGGCCGTAATCCTATCTTTGACGTGGCCGAATATCAGGACGAGTTCATGCAGCACATAGAAGCTCTCATCAGCGAGATATGCGATCCCACTCTTCCACTTGTGGCAACAGAAGACAAGCAGCGTTGTGAGCACTGTCCCTTTACAGCCTTGTGTAAGTAAAGCCTGTTGAGCTCAGCCTTATTAATTAAGGTATAAAGAGAGAAGTAGGTCATTTTTATTGATTTTAGAAAACTCTTACCATCTATATTTGGTCAAGTCTAAAAAAGAATGTACCTTTGCATAACATTATAATTAAGGTAAGCTACATTTCGACAAAACTTTTAAAAGTTATAATAATGGAAACAGTAAACAAAAATATTCGTATTGCGGTAGCTGGTACAGGCTACGTTGGTCTGAGCATAGCCACGCTGCTGAGCCAGCACCATCAGGTGACGGCTGTTGACGTAGTGCCAGAAAAGGTGGACCTTATCAACAATCGTCAGTCACCCATACAAGACGATTACATTGAGAAGTATTTGGCAGAGAAGGATTTGCATCTCAAGGCGACAACCTATGGAGAAGAAGCATACAAGAATGCCGATTTCATTGTTATAGCCACCCCTACCAACTATGATCCTGTAAAAAACTACTTCGACACGACTCACGTTGAGGAAGTTATCGAGTTGGTGATGCGTGTCAATCCTGATGCCATCATGGTCATCAAGAGCACCATTCCCGTAGGTTACACGGAGAATGTACGAAAGAAGTATCATTGCGACAACATTATCTTCGCTCCCGAGTTTTTACGTGAGAGCAAGGCGCTGTACGACAACCTTTACCCCAGCCGCATCATCGTAGGCCGTCCTGAGGGCGACGAGCGACTCGACCAAGCAGCACATACCTTTGCCTCACTCCTGCAGGAAGGAGCTATCAAACAGGATATTGACACCCTGTTTATGGGACTTACCGAGGCCGAGGCTGTCAAGCTCTTTGCCAACACATATCTGGCACTGCGTGTGAGTTTCTTCAACGAATTAGACACTTATGCCGAGATGAAGGGGCTTGAAACGAAGTCGATCATCGATGGTGTGGGACTCGACCCTCGCATCGGTTCTTTCTATAACAACCCGTCGTTTGGCTACGGAGGTTACTGTCTGCCTAAGGACACCAAACAGTTGCTGGCCAACTATGCCGATGTTCCTGAGAACCTTATTCAAGCCATTGTTGAGAGCAACCGCACCCGTAAGGACTTTATCGCCGACCGAGTGCTCAGTATGGCTGGATATTATTTCTATAAGGATAACAGCAGCTATGATCCTCAGAAAGAACACCCTTGCACTATCGGAGTGTATCGACTCACGATGAAGAGCAACAGTGACAATTTCCGCCAGAGCAGTATCCAGGGAGTTATGAAGCGCATCAAGGCTAAAGGTGCACAGGTGATAGTCTATGAGCCAACCCTCGAGGATGGCAGTACCTTCTTCGGCAGCCGTGTTGTCAACGACTTGCAGGAGTTCAAGAAACAGAGTCAGGCCATCATCGCCAACCGTTACGACCCTGTTCTGAATGATGTGAATGAGAAAGTCTATACACGCGACATTTTCAGAAGAGACTAATGAGGAAAGAAGGAGAATTTCCTGGAGAATATTCAATATTTCCACTTCATAATAAAGAAAAAACTATAAAAATAATATATTCAAAACTATGGCAAAATTAATTATCAATTCTTACGAGGAATTTGCATCTCACTTAGGTGAGAGATTAGGTGAATCAGAGTGGTTGCAGGTAGACCAGGAACGTATCAACAAGTTTGCTGATGCAACACTCGACCCACAGTGGATACATGTAGACGTGGAGCGTGCAAAAGTAGAGAGTCCTTACCACAGCACTATCGCTCATGGCTACCTCACCCTTTCTTTGTTACCCTACATGTGGCAGCAGATTGTAGAAGTACACAACATCAAGATGTTGGTCAACTATGGCATGGACGAGATGCGTTTCGGTCAGCCTGTCATCACCGGCTCACGTGTTCGCCTTGTGACAACCCTTCATGACATTCAGAACCTTCGTGGTATCTGCAAGGCAAGCATCAAGTTCGATATCGAGATAGAAGGTCAGCGCAAGCCTGCCCTTTCCGGTATTGCCACCTTCTTGTATTACTTCAACTAATTAAGTTGCTAAGCATCATTTCCAAAAACAGAAACGACAATGGGAGCAGGAAAATGGATTGGCGGTGTACTCGGATTCATCACAGGTGGTCCGTTGGGAGCCTTGGCAGGCTATGCCTTAGGCTCTCTCTTCGAACATGGACTTAACGAGGTAAACCGCCAGGATACAGGAAAGCAGGAAAGAAATAGCAGCGAGGGACAACGCAACTCGTTCATGTTCTCGTTACTTGTTCTTGCCTCTTACATCATCAAGGCCGACGGCAAGGTGATGCATTCCGAGATGGAGCTCGTGCGTCGCTTCTTACGCCAGAACTTCGGTTTGGGAGCCATGACACAGGGCGAGCAGATTCTTCTGAAACTTTTTGAGGAGCAGAAGCGTGTAGGTGTTTTGCAATATCGCAGCGTGATTCAGGACAGCTGTCAGCAGATTCGCAACAGTATGATGTACGAACAGCGCCTTCAGTTGCTCAATTTCCTGGTCATGATAGCCCAGGCCGACGGTCAGGTGCCGGCTGAGGAACTCACAGCGCTGAAAGAGGTTACCTATCACTTAGGACTTAGTGCTGACGAACTTGACCAGATGCTCAACCTCCGCAGTGGAGCTTCTTCGGCTTCAAGTCTCGACGATGCTTATCGTGTACTCGGCATATCGCCATCGGCTACCAATGATGAGGTGAAGAGTGCCTATCGCAAGATGGCTCTCAAGCATCACCCCGACAAGGTGGCTGCCCTTGGCGAGGATGTCCGCAGGGCTGCCGAGAAAAAGTTCCAAGAGATCAATGATGCCAAGGAACGTATCTTCAAGGCTCGTGGATTATAAAGTTGAGTGTTCTTACTCAACTTATGCTGTGTTCAGCTTCTTTACTGCATCGCCCTCGGTTATCCTGACGAAGCACCAGCGGCCAAACCAAGACGTGACGACATGATTAAGTTCATGGAGTAAGGACATATAGGCCTTTGGCCGATAAACCACAATACAATAGATCATTAACTCAACTTCCACATTTGTGAAAGTTGAGTTGTTTTTTTTGTAGACATCGAACGAAATGAAGGAAGGAATAAGAAAAAAAAGACGAAATAAGCCAGTTTCTCACGCGAAATGGTTGTAGAAAGTACGAAAAGAGAATGTAGTGAGAAAAAACACAGCTAAATATTTGCTTATTCAATAAAAATGCGCTAATTTTGCAAATGAAGCGAAGATGACAATGAGTATGATTGTAGCATCACCTTTATTAACTATTTATTATTCAAACAATTCAAAAAAATCATGAGCAATCTTTTCGACATTAAAGATTATGTTGTGGTCATCACAGGTGGAACAGGCGTATTGGGAAAAACTATCGCCAAGTATTTGGCTCTCGAGGGAGCCAAAGTTGCCATCCTGGGACGTAAAGAAGAAGTAGGCAACGCTATTGTGGAAGACATCAAACAAGCAGGCGGTGAGGCTTCTTTCTTCAAGAGCGATGTGATGAACAAGGAGATCGTAGAGCAGAACTGCAAGGATATCCTCGCTAAATATGGTAAGGTAGACACCCTGCTCAATGCTGCCGGTGGAAACATGAAGGGCGCAACGATCGGCCCCGACCAGACTTTCTTTGACTTGGAGACAGAGCAGTTTCAGACGGTGCTGAATCTGAACCTCACAGGTACTGTTATACCTACACAAGTATTCCTGCATCCAATGGTAGAGGCAGGAAAGGGAAGCATCATCAACTTCTCTTCTATGGCAGCCTTCCGCCCAATGACCCGTGTCTGCGGTTATGCAGCAGCCAAGGCAGGCATCTCCAACTTTACAGCATATATGGCTCACGAGACAGCCAAGAAGTTTGGTGAGGGTATCCGTGTAAATGCCATAGCTCCAGGTTTCTTCATCACCGAGCAGAACCGTGCGCTCCTTACCAATCCCGACGGAACCTACACAGAGCGCGGAAAGGATGTTATCCGCCAGACTCCGTTCGGACGTATGGGTAAACCAGAAGAACACTGCGGCACTATCCAGTATCTGATGAGCGATGCTGCATCATTCGTAACAGGTACTGTGGCTGTAGTGGATGGTGGTTTTAATATTTTCGCCATGTAACAACGCAAACCTTTACGCAACATTTTTGCAACATAAATGTATAACGTAAAGGATATTTTTATACCTTTGCAGCAGAAATAATTAGAAACAATATAAACAACAAAACAAATCATGAAAGAGCTTAAATCTTTGAACAAGCGTACTGCTCCAAAGAGCGTTATGCCAGAGAAAATTATCCAGTTTGGTGAGGGCAACTTCCTTCGCGCATTTGTTGACTGGATTGTATGGAATATGAACAAGAAGACCGACTTCAACGGTTCTGTTGTTGTCGTTCAGCCTTTGGCTGGCGGTATGGTTGACTGGCTGAATGGTCAGGACTGCCTCTACCATGTAAACCTTCAGGGTAAGGAGAATGGTCAGGCCATCAATACTCTTGAGCGTATCGACGTGATTAGCCGTGCACTCAATCCATATTCTCAAAATCAGGCCTTTATGGCTTTGGCAGAGCAGCCAGAGATGCGTTTCATCATCTCTAACACAACTGAGGCTGGTATCGCATTCGATGATTCTTGCAAGTTTACTGATGCTCCTGCTGCTTCTTATCCAGGTAAGTTGGTACAGTTGCTGTTCCATCGCTACAAGTTCTTCGAGGGCGACCCAACTAAGGGTATGATTCTGATGCCTTGTGAGTTGATCTTCCTCAACGGTCACCACCTGAAGGAGTGCATCTATCAGTACATTGAACTTTGGAAGGGTGACATGGGCGCTGACTACGAAGGCTTCAAGGAGTGGTTCACCAACCACTGCTACGTATGCGCTACTCTCGTAGACCGTATCGTTCCTGGTTTCCCACGTGATACCATCAAGGAAATTCAGCAGAAGGTTTGCTACAAGGACAACCTCGTAGTTAAGGCTGAGAGCTTCCACCTCTGGGTAATCGAGAAGGCTGAGAATATGACTGTAGAGCAGATGCAGGAAGAATTCCCTGCTCACAAGGCTGGTCTGCACGTTCTCATCACCGACAACGAGAAGCCATACCACGAGCGTAAGGTAACACTGCTCAACGGTCCTCACACTGTATTGAGCCCTGTCACTTACCTGAGCGGTGTAAACATCGTACGCGATGCTTGCGAGCACCCAGTATTGGGCAAGTACATCCACAAAGTACAGTTCGATGAGTTGATGCAGACTCTTAACCTGCCAATGGACGAGTTGCAGAAGTTTGCTTCTGACGTATTGGAGCGCTTCGAGAACCCATTTGTTGACCACCAGGTAACAAGTATCATGCTCAACTCATTCCCTAAGTATGAGACTCGCGACCTCCCAGGCGTGAAGATCTACTTGGAGCGTAAGGGTGAGTTGCCACAGGGCTTGGTATTCGGTTTGGCTGCTATCATCACTTATTACAAGGGTGGCAAGCGAGCTGACGGTGCAGAGATCAAGCCACAGGACGACCAAAAGATTATCGACAAGCTGACAGAGCTCTGGGCTACTGGCGATACTCAGAAGGTGGCTGAGGGTGTTCTTGCTTTCGACTACATCTGGAAGGAAGACCTCAACAAGACTGTTCCTGGCTTGACAGAGTTGGTTAAGAAGGATCTCGACCTCATCCAGGAGAAGGGTATGCTCGAGGCTGTTAAGACCATTCTGTAATCGGAAACTAAGACTGATGTAAATTTTTTGAACATAATGTAAAGAGGATTCCTCCTTCGGGAGAATCCTCTTTTTTGTTATTCAAACTTTATTCAAATATGAAGAAAAGCTATCTGTATCTCATAAAGAGTTTCATGGCATGCGCCCTACTCTGCTCTTTCGCTTATGCAAAGGCACAGACGAAGACAAAGGATCTGAGCAAGCCACAAACACAGGTCAAGGGTTACTATACCCAGTATTATGGCAATCAACCCGACCTCATCAAGAAGGCGCAACAGTGGGCAGAGTCGGGCGAGTGGCGCAATGGTTTCGTGCAGGCCAAGCCCCACAGCAGCGTGAATCTCGTAGACTTCTATCTGCAATATCAAAAAAACCCTGCACAGTGGAAAGCCCTCTTCGAGTATCTGAGTCATACCGACCTGCTCGCCATCAGCAAGGGCAAGCACAAAATACCCGGCACACAGTTGGTGGTAAGTGTAGAGGATTCGCAGAACGGTCCATTGGCAAAACGAAGGAGCGAGAGTCACAACCACCACATCGATTTCCAGTATGTGGTAAAGGGAACGGAGCGTTTTGGCATCATCGACCATTACACCAGTATGCCCAACAGCAAGTACCGACCAGACGTGATACACTATGATTACCAGGTAGAGAAAGCAAGATTCTATGACAGTAATCCCGATGAATTCTTTATTTTCTTCCCTCGCGACTGGCATATAGCCAAAGTGGAAAACGACACTAACGACCAACAAATAAGAGTGATAGTCATCAAGGTGGATTATATGGATTAAAGATTTAGGGTGTAAAGTTTACGTTTTTTTTGCTATTATGAATATTTATTAGTAACTTTGCACCCAAATTTTTGAAAAATATAACACAATAATGAAGGCTTTCAACATTCAGACAAAGTTGTTTTCTTGTTTGAAGACTTACAACAAGAAAACATTTATGTCCGATCTCATGGCTGGTATCATTGTGGGCATCGTTGCCCTTCCTTTGGCCATTGCGTTCGGTATTGCATCAGGAGTAACACCAGAAAAGGGTATCATCACAGCCATTGTGGCTGGTCTCGTCATCTCACTCTTCGGAGGAAGCAAGGTGCAGATAGGCGGACCTACAGGTGCGTTTATCATCATCATCTACGGCATCATACAGAAGTATGGCTTCGAGGGACTCACCATCGCTACCCTGATGGCTGGCTTCTTTCTCGTACTCTTCGGACTGCTGCGATTGGGTACCATCATCAAGTACATTCCCTATCCCATCGTGGTGGGATTCACCAGCGGTATCGCTGTCACTATCTTCACCACCCAGATCAAAGATCTCTTCGGACTGACTCTTCCTTCCAACCCTTCCGACTTTATCGAGAAATGGGGAGTCTATCTGCAGAACTTCGACACAATAGACCCATGGTGCGCCCTGATAGGTGTAGCGAGTGTGGTGGTTATTGCTGTCACTCCACGTTTCAGCAAGAAGATTCCAGGCTCATTGATAGCTATTATCCTGATGACCATCGTTGCCCTGCTGCTGAAAAACTTTGCCGGTGTCCTCTCTATCGAGACCATTGGCGACCGCTTCTCTATCAGCAATGAGTTGCCAGCCGCTCAGGTGCCCGACATGAACTGGGAAACCATCAAGAGCTTGGTATCACCAGCCATCACCATTGCCATTCTGGGAGCCATCGAGTCTTTGCTCTCTGCTACTGTAGCAGATGGTGTTATCGGCGACCACCACGATTCCAATACCGAGTTGGTGGCTCAGGGACTGGCGAACATTGCCTCTCCCCTCTTTGGCGGTATTCCTGCCACAGGAGCCATAGCCCGCACCATGACCAATATTAATAATGGCGGTAAGACCCCTGTTGCTGGCATCATCCATGCCGTGGTATTGTTGCTTATCTTCCTGTTCCTCATGCCTTTGGCCAAGTACATTCCTATGGCTTGTCTGGCAGGTGTGCTGGTGGTCGTTTCTTACGGTATGTGTGGATGGCGCTCGTTCCTTGAACTGATGAAGAATCCTAAGAGCGACGTTACCGTCCTGCTCATCACCTTCTTCCTCACCATCATCTTCGACCTCACCATCGCAATCGAGGTGGGACTCATCATCGCCTGTCTGCTCTTCATGAAACGTATGTCGGAGACTACTGATGTCAAGGCCATCACCGAGGAGATCGACCTCAACCAGGACGCAGAGTTCTCTACAGGAAACCTGGATCACCTCATCATTCCACAGGGTGTGGAGGTGTATGAGATCAATGGTCCTTACTTCTTTGGAGCCGGCAATAAGTTTGAGGAAATCATGGCCTCATTTGGCGACCGTCCTAAGGTGCGCATCATCCGTATGCGTAAGGTGCCCTTCGTTGATTCTACAGGTATCCACAACCTTACCAACCTTTGCGAGATGAGTAAGAAGGAAGGCATCCAGATTGTGCTTTCGGGAGTAAGAGAGAAAGTGAACGGACAGTTGGAGCATGCAGGATTCTATCACCTCATCGGCGAAGAGAACATCTGCAGCCACATCAACCTGGCATTGAAGAGAGCCAACGAAATCATAGAAAAGTAAATCGTTATGGAGAATAACAACAAGAAACCTATAGAGCTGATATTTAAGGAAGACCTGCATCAGTATCTCCTCTCAGTGGGGCGAATAGATGAGCGTCTGCCTGAAGCTCCCGACATTGAGGCACTCTGGGCAAAGATTGGCGAGAGTTATCTGCCCGATGCCATGCGTGAGTTTGGCAAGTATCCCACTGTAGCCTTGGGTTGGATTATGTTTGTAGGCATGGCCATCGCCAAATACTGGGATGAGGACTGGGAGCTATACGGCAAGGTGGAGGATCTGTATATCTATCTGCGCGACCGCATAGATTTCGACCACATGGATGACTACATCTGTGAAAAGGTTCTGCTGCTGGACGAGTATGCCCACAAAGGCTTATCGAACATTGTGGCAGAGTGTGCCGCCCGTACCTATAACACACTTATCCATCAAGGTCTGGAGCCAGGTACTGAGGCTGCCTTCAGGGGTTTCATCGCTGCCCTGCACCAGATGTACCTGATGGGCGCAGCCATCCAGCTCAACGCCATGGGTTATCACATGACAAGATTATAAAGGGAAGTTAGAGTAGTTAAAGAAGTAGCAGCACGCCCTGAAAGGGCAGAAGCTCTTAGCCCAGGGCGTTGCCCTGGGTATAATGGCAGTCTGCAAGGCGCCCTGTAAGGGCAAAAGCTTTAAAATATACCTAATAAAAATTGAAAATTCTCTGCGTTATGTAAAGCTTTTGCCCTTACAGGGCGACAGGTTTGCGTACAAAATAACCCAGGGCGTTGCCCTGGGCTAAGAGCTTCTGCCCTTTCAGGGCGTGTGGGGGAAAACAGGCGAGACATCAGTAACTTCTAACGACCGAAGGGAGTGATAATTTCTTGCAACTGTTGGGAGTGATAACTTCTTTAACTCCTAAACTTGCGAAAAGCATAAGAAGGGAATGAGCATTAATACTCATTCCCTTCTTCTTTGATAATACTGGGACCGTCGATCAGTTCGGGCGCAGGTTTGTTGCGGTTGACGTCACGGTAAGCCTTGCGCAAATCGCCAAGTCCTATGTCGATGCTCTTGTTGACAGGACGGTCTTTATCCACCAGACTATGAGAGAAAAGCCACTCATAGGTTTTCTTGAGATAAAAGATACGGGCAGGTGCTCCATGATTGGCACCAGGCAGCCAGTCGTAGAGCAGTCGGCTGTCGTTGCCACTCCTTTTCAGTTTCTCCACCACCACCTTCGACTGTTTCACGGGCACGGCTCTGTCGGCAGTACCATGAATAATCCAGAAAGGCAACTTGCCCAGTCCACTCACATCCTTGAGCGAGGTACCTCCGCAGAGTGCCATTCCTGCTGCAATGCGGTCGGGATAGGTGCCGCAGACATCCATAGTGCCATAACCGCCGAGACTCATGCCCAGCACATACACACGGGTAGAGTCGCAGGCGTAATGTTTCCTTACCCAGTCGAAGACATCCATCACCTTCTTCGGGCTCCAGGCTCCACCGGGGTTCTGAGGCACAATGGTGAGGGCATCAATATCCCTGCCTTTCACGATGGCATCAAGAGGACCATAACGGCGAACACGCGAGAGGTCTCTTCCGCAAAGGCTTGCTCCATGCAGGAAGATGATGACAGGAGTCTGCTCTTGAGAATAAAAATAATCTACTGGTGTATAAACCCAGAAGTTGTAGCCTCCGGGAATAGAATCTTTAACGGCTCTGAGGAAATCGTAAGCCGATACCTTCAGAGCCGTCAGAGACAGAACGATTGCAAAAAGTATTTTCTTCATATTTTTGGATATTCGTTATCAATAAACTTACGAATGCCAAAATTACAAATTATCTTTCTGAATCGCAAATTATTTCAATTACTTTGAAACACGTTAATAGGTGTTCACACACGTCGCACCCATTCTGTGATTCATTATTTCTTTCGCTTGAAACTTATCTGCGCAGGAACTTCTGTGCGCCTGTGCTTCCATCCTTGCCCTTGATGAGCACAATGTACATGCCTTTGACAAGAGCAGAGGTATTGACAAACTGAGAGTCTGTAGAGCCTGCCACCTTCTTACCGTCAGCGCTGAAGACATTGAGTGAGGCAATGTCACCATAGACAATCAGACCATTGGTGGTCTGGTACATCTGATAGGTCTTTGTGGCGCTATCCTTCTCTACCTGTTCAATGCCCGAAACAATAGGATTGCCATCTTCGTCCACCTCCTGGTAAACGCCCAGTGTCAGGTCGGTAAGGTACATGTCGCCACCACCATTATTGGTCAAAGTCACAACAATAGGCTTCTTCTCTATCTTGCCCACCTTGGCTTTCACGTCAACCGGAGCTACACCTTCTGACAACGAGACAGGTACCGTTCCTGATTTGGAATTATCTGCATAATGCCAGTCGATAACGAGCGTACGACGACCAGTGCAATATACATTAGATTTCATCTCGGCAAGAGAAGGCAGGGTGAACTCTACGTTGGTTGTCTTTGGAATTCTGTAAGCACCATAAGTAGCAGAGTACTTCTTGCCTCTCGCCGTAGTTTCATCTACGTAGGTCACCGAACCACTGCCATCTGATGACTTACCATAGTATCTTGGATTCACGCCATCTGCTGTTCCGCCTGTGATATACTTCTTCACCTCATCGGCAATTACCTCATCCTGGAAGAGATAGTTGTTGACTACGGTTGTGGTTACCCAGTTCTTTCCATCGCTTGGCTCAGGTATGGCATCTTCCACCGTACCGTCGTTCACAGGCATTTTGAGCGTATAGGCATTGTCATCGCCACCATATTCGTATGGACCATAGTCAGGAGCCTTGCCTACATAAGGGATGTTGAGGGTTACTGACCAGTTCTGTGGCGCATTGTCCGCATATTCGTATGCAGCCTTATGAGCATCCACCGTCTTGAAATCTGTAATCGGAGTACCTGCATCAATCAGCTTGCTGCCAGCTTTCAGACGACCGAACTTCAAAGGCAACTCTCCGTTATCCTGACGGGCACTGATGCCTGTCTCGTAGCTCAGATCCTCGTACTCGGAAGAATAATTATTGATAGTTTTGGCATAGGAAGTACCATTGCTGCTTGCCTTTTCACCCAAAGGATTGGTGTTATCGAGTGTGGTCCAAGTACAGTATTCGATGTCTGGCGCCTTAGTGAAAGCAGAGTTACGTTCCATCTTTTGTGAGCCATAGGCAAAGCCCACGCAGTTGCGCAGCACCCAGTTGCCATAGTCAGGCGCTTCCATGTTGTAACCATAGTTGATGCCGTTGCCATAGGAGAGGTCATTGATCAGATAAGAACCCTCGCGATGATGGTTTTGGTCGAATCCTTTGTTGGCGTGGAAAGCGACAATACAGTTTTTGAATACATGACCGCCTGTTGAGGTACCGCCCTGCTTGCATCCTCCCATCTTGAATCCGTTGGCATTACCCTTGTCGAAACCATTATTCAAGCACCAGCAGTTGTCAACCACAATAGGGAAAACGGTGTAGTACAAGTCCCAGCCGTCGTCAGAGTTGTGCCAGGCACGACAACCATGAAACTCGTTTCCAGGGCCAGGAAACAGTTTGATGGCGAAACCGTCAGCGTTGCCTCCGTTAGTCCATGGGTCGTGGTTATCATAAGCATCGCAGTTGACGATAATATTGAATCTTCCGTATTTGAACTCGGTATTGCGGGTGTTGTTGCCTTTACTGTCCTTACCGAAACCTTGCTGCAATCCTGTGTCTTCATTGCCATAGAAGCGGCAGAGCTCCACTACGCAATAACTACCCTCAAGTTTCATACCATTGTCAGCAGAATGGCAGATGTCGAGACCACGATAATGCCAGTAGTTGGCACCTATCTTGTGCATGATACCTCGGTTGTTAGCAGCCTCTGTTGCAGTACTGCGTGGCTGTCCAGCGAAGTCGAATACTGGGCGCTCTGTGTCACCAGGATAGGCAAACACACAGATACGCTTGTCTGCAGTACCTGTCTCAGTCACATTGATGGTTTGTGAAAGATGGTAGGTTCCTCCTCTTACATAGAGAATGTCGCCAGCCTTCAGTGCAGCAAAAGCCTTTACCGGGTCACCAAAAGGCTTGTCGATAGTCATACCATTACCTGTACCATTAGGTGCCAAGTAATAATCTTTAGCCATAGCTCCATGCGAAGCTAAAAGGCACAACGCTACAAGCGCTACCTTTGTCTTTGTTTTAGTTTTCATTTTCACTGTTTTGTTTTTAGTGTTTGTTTTTTGTAGTTTATATTTGTTTTTTTAATTAGTTGTGTGTGAATCCATTTTTGGTTTGTTTTTAGTGTCTTGAGTTTTTGATGCTACAAAAGTAATATTATCATCCGAAAAAGCCATGATTTTCTTTGACAATTAAACATGTTTAACCTTAGGGGCGGTAATCCCCCCAGTTTCACATGTGGTTCAAGTACGGGCTTTGTCTCAAGTCGCATTGTGGGGTAAGGGGATATTGTAGGCAGAAGTGGGCATTTCAGCCTCAATTTATCTGATAATTCAGTAATGAGAGGACGTGTACACGCAAGAAGGACGTTGAAGGGCTTAGTTGCGGATTTGAGGAGCTTTATTTGTAACTTAGCGTTTTTAATTTGCTAAGTTACAAATAAAAAATAGTATGCCAAAGTCTTTATATAAAATAATTATCCCCAAACCTCCTTGGTAATTGGGTATTATTGTGATAGGCGACTCTCAATTTATTAATCTTTATTCTTGAGCTTCATTTATTGTTCTTTGCTGTTCGTTAATCCACTTGGTTATTGTCTCCAGCACTTCAGGTGCAATGGTTTCTTCTATTTGCTGATATTCCACAATGCTGCCAGTAGAGCAATGCTGGAACAGATGGTTTACACCATCAATCTTCTTTATAGTGTGCTTGCAGTTGGAGAGTCCAGTTTCAAGTATAGTTGTATTGGCGGCGCAGTCCACTTGAGTGTCTTTTGTGCCGTTAAGTGCCAACACTGGGCATTTAATCTTGGACAACTGCTTGCCAGCATCTATAGTTATGAAATGGCGTATGTATGGCAAGTCGGCTTGCTCTAATGATCTCTTTAGGATAGGCTTTAAATTGTCTGGCACTCCGTCGATGGTTATCTCACTTGTCTTCTTGCCATTGGCAATCTCTTCGAGAATATTTGATATGTTATTGCAGTAGGAATCCACCATCTCCTTAGGCAGGCCTAAGGATGACATTGCCTGGCGGTTCTGCATCACGAGAGTTTCTTTACCTGATATAGCCATGCCAGCGAGCGACACAATGAAGTCGGCTTTGCCTTCAGCGGCAAGCATCATGGCTATTGTGCCTCCCTCGCTATGTCCTAATATTCCAACCTTATTGAAGCGCTTGCGCAATAATGGTAAGGCAGATGCGGCATCTTGGAGGAAGTCGGCTGTTGTGAATTGACCGAAATCAATATTCTTATCATTCCAACCACGGTCGTCATAACGTAAGGAAGCAATGCCTTGACGAGCCAAGGCATCTGCAATTACGGCAAGGGGTTTATGGTCAAACCATTCTTCGTCGCGGTTCTGCTGTCCGCTACCAGTAACCATCAGCACTACGGGAGTCTGCTTAGAATAGTTTTGTGGTAGGGTGAGGGTACCGTTGAAAGTATATCCTGCATTTGTGAAGCTTATGTTCTCTTCCTTATATGGAAATGGAGCAACCGGAGTTTGCGGACGTTTAACTACAAGTTTGCCGGGCTTTAGTGTAAGAGGGATGTGGAAACCATTTTGGGTGTATGTACCTTTAATTTCGCCATTCTCCATCTTTCCCTCAAATGTGGCTCCAATCATGGCAACCGAAACTTTTATTGTACCATCGTCCTTAATAGTCTTCTCGGCTGGTATTCCTTTAGCACCTTGCGAAGGCGAATCCATGGTGCAGCCGTCGCCAGAGAAGTTGAATACTAAAGGCAACTTAGTTCCCATTATGTTTAGTTCGCCGTTCCATGCTCCTTCCTGTGCATGGGCTGCAAGTGAGGCAAGCGCAATAAACACTGTTGTGATGATTCTTGTAGCTTTCATAATTGTATTTATTAATTGTATGTATTAATGGATTTTACTTTTTCAGTGCCCTCCCTGGGCTAAGAGCTTCTACCCTTTCAGGGCGTACTTGAACCACAAGAGAAACTTGAGTCATGTTATTCGAAAATTTCCGATTATTCCTCTTGCTTCTTCACCCAAACCTTGTGAGAGCCTCTTCCTTTTGCAGTGATAGGAGAAGAAGGGTCATCTGTCAACGTTTTCAATTCCATGGAGGCGGCAGTCCGGCTTAGATGATTGATGGCTGCATAATCGGTAAGGGTGATGAAACCGTTTTCATGAATCTCTTCCAAGGCACGACTGACACGCTCTTCTTTGGAGTACAGCTCGCGTTTGATAACTTTTACACCACTCATATCACGTTCCAGATCGGAGTTGACAAGTAGTCTTACTTCCTTTATCAACTCGGGCGATGTCTTGAAATTGATATTCTTTACTCCCACTGTACGATACGCCATCTTGTCATCGTCATGCTGCATCTCTGTAGGTTTTTCGTCTTCGAACCCCAGGGACAACGAAAAGGTTCCCAATCCATCCAGGTTGACATTGTACCCCATAGCCAACATACGGGCCAATATGTTACACATATCCGTTAAAGCAGCCTCTATCGCGCTCGTTGGTAATGCGTTGTTATACCACTTCATCTTTTTTATAAACTCTTCTGTAGACAGTGTCCGATAGGTCACCATTTTAGGATAAACCTTGCGTGTGCCGGTCTTATCCATGTCTGCCATTTCTACTAATTTGTACTTTGCCATAGTTATATTAAGTTTTTTTGTTATTAGGAAATGATTGTCTGTCACTTATGATTGTTTTGCCAAACACCAATAATGCGCAGAGTGGTCAACTAAAATCGTTAAACCACATTTAAAATCTCCGTTCAAAGGCTTTGAACGGACATTCAAAGGCTCTGAACGGACATTCAAAGGCTCTGAACGGACATTCAAAGGCTTTGAACAGAGATTTATCAAGTGCAAAGATACAATTTAAAAGGGCTTAATGCAAATTTTTAATGCTATTTCAGCAAAAAATCTTTTAATTCAAGATTTTTATTTCCTATATGGCTAAAAAAATAAGGGAAGTTAGACTGGTAAGAGGTTCATTGCTTATTGTTTAGTTTTCAAACAATAAAGCATTTGACTCTTAACCCATCTAACTTCCCTTAACTTCTTTATTTTACTCTAAATTTCCGTGCGACCAAAGGAAGCGAAGCTTCGCCTGATCGCTATTACTTACGTGTCTTAGAACTTATATCCCAAGGTCATGAGCAACTGATGACGGTTGTTGGAAACCTTGGTTGCTGAGACCTCATTGCTGATGGCTGGAGTGAAACCCTCTTTAGTGCCAAAGTTCTTGCTGCTCATAAAGGGATAGAAGTCACCGTCCTGAGCGCTGTACTGGTAAGCCAGGTCGAGGAACATCTTCTTGTAGTTGAAGCCAAGACCCAGAGTGAAACGGTTGATCGCCTTCCAGTTGGTGTAATCGGTAGAAGTTGCCATGTTGACACCTGTATTACCATCAGCATCATAAGAGCACATCAAAGTCTGGTCGCGCACACCGTCTTCCTTATACAAAGCCGACACATAGTTGTAGCCCACGCGTACAGCCAACATCGGAATTGGCTTGTACTCCATACCCAACTTCAGGGTGCTCACACCATTCAGGGTTGCCTTGGTGTGGTCGTTCATAGGCTTGTCGCTGCTGCTCGACTCGTAGTAGTCCCATCCGTCATAATAGCCACCGTCTTTGATACGATTGTCCATGTGATTGTACCAGGCATATTCGTAGGTAGCACCGAGAGCGAAGTAGTTGCCGATGGTGTGACCCAAGCTCAGACCTGCTTTCCAGGGAGTATTGAGACGATAGTCGTAACCCACGTATGACGAGTTATGTCCGGCAGCATACTGCCCCTGGTCGTTGACAATATTATTGTCGATAAGATACAGATCGGCAGTACCCTTCATAGTCAGGTCATAGAATACAGGCGAGTTGACATAGACACCGATGCGGAAAGGAGAACTCTCCACAGGACGGAAGATGACACCCGCCTTTACATCAAATCCAGTTCCGTCAATCTTCAGACTCTCGCACGACTCGCCATAGGCTTCCTTTTCGGCTACAAAATTCTCAGTATAGTAAGAGTCGCTGTGGTAATTGACATCATGCAATCCCAAGGTGACACCCCACCATACGCGGTTCTTGATGCTTCCGCTGATGTTGAAGTCGTAGACACCGATGTAGCCATGCTGATACTGTCCGAAAAGGAAGGAACGACCATCATAGAAATTCTGCAAGTTATTCTCGTCCTTGCCCATCAACTTATGATAATTCTCGTCCACACCGTTCCAGATCAGGTCACCCGCATTGCGGATGTAGCCATCATATCGTGTGTCGATATAGTTGCTGTAGTCAGTCTTGTTGGCTGCCAACTTAGACTGTGAGGCACCGTTGAGCATACTGGTTGCCGTGAGAATCTGCATGAAGTCGGTACTCTTATGGAAATTGAATGCCAGGTTGACGTAAGTCTGGTTGCGGTTGGCCATAGACCATACAAAACCAATCTGGTCGAAGCTCACCTTCGAGTTCTTTCCATCGATGTAGGCATTGGTGCCATCAAAAGTGAAGTTCTTGTCGGCCGACGACTGCGCCAGCACACCGGCAGAAAGAGCTGCCTGACTCTTGCGGAACATACCTATACCTGCAGGGTTGGTGCTGATAGTAGAAAGGTCAGCACCTAAAGCCTCCATGGCTCCACCCATGCCCACATAACGGGCAGTACCCGTGAGAGCAGTCTCAGCCAGTTTGGCATCCTGATAAGTTTCCTGTGCCATAGCCGGAATTGTCATGAGTCCCAACAAAGCCGGCAAAATGATCTTTACACGTTTCATATTCTTGAAATATTAAAAAGTTTCTATCTTCTTCCACTACCATAACTGCGCGAACCGCCTCCGCCACCGCTGAAGCCTCCGCCACGGCTGCCTCCAAAGCTTCCGCCATGACTCTGGTTGCCAAAGTTGCTGTAGTTGAAGCTGCGGTTGTTGTTATAATTGTAGTTTCGGTTGCTGTTGGTATTTGTGCTCTCGCGACGGCCAAAGCGATTGTATTGCCCAGGATAATTATTCCTGTAAGAGCTATTTACGTTAGAGCCTGATGCTGAATGGCTAAAGCTACGATAGCCGTTGCTTGGGCGCACGTAAGCCACAGCCGGACCTCCCCAATACCAAGGATAATAACCACCCCATCCATACCAGGGACCACCATACCAGCCAGCATAGCCATAATACCAGGGGTCGAACCAGGGATCAAACCAGGGATCGTACCATCCTGCATAATAGCCATAACGCCATGGATTGTGCCAGCGCCAGTAAGAACTGCGCCAGTAGTATGGTCCGCAGCCGTAATAACTATAGAACCAAGGATCGTAAAATCCGTCCCAACGGCTCAGGTCTCGGGTGCAGTCGAAATCATCACCCATGCCACGCATGTACTTCTCGGCAAAAGCCTCGTCATCGTAGATGGAATCGGGAGCCACGCCCTTGCCCACTCTGAACGATATGATGTCGTTGCCCAAAGAGTCGGCTCCGATGTTCTGATAATGGCTCAACAGTTTACCGCCACGGTTGTATTCATCCACATTTCGGTCACTTCCCGACCAGTAGAGGGCATATATGCTGTCTTGACGTGCACGCTGGGCAGCCAACAGCTTTGCCTTCTGCACACGTTCCTCGGCTGCCTTCTTGGCTTCTTGCTTCGGGTTGAAGTAGAGGTCATCATCTTGTGCCATCATTGTCAATGGCAGGGCAGCCATAAAGACTGAAAGGACTAACCATTTTTTCATATTCTTTTTCTCCTATTTATTATTGTTGTTCTTCTTATATCTGTTATCTATGTCTATAGATACAATGAATCAAGTGCAAAAATATTGCTTATTTACATGCAAAAATACAGAAAAACCCTAAATAATGGTAGGTTTTTCCCTATTTTTTATATTTTTGCAGTAAAATTTAAAACGAAATTCAATGAAATACTTAGTAGCGACATTCAAAATCGAGGTTGAAGCCGACCTGATGCAGGTGTGCAGAGACCTCTTGGCAGACAGCTCGGCTGAAGCGGGATTCGAGTCTTTCGAGGAAACGGAGCAAGGACTGGAGGCCTATGTGCAGAAAGATTTCTTCGACAAGGAGGCCCTCGACAACAGTATTGCCGATTTTCCCATAGAGAGTGCCCACATCACTTATGAAGTGAAGGAGGCTGAGGACAAAGACTGGAACCAGGAATGGGAGGAACAGGGCTTTGAACCCATTTGCATCGACGACCAGATTCTCATCTACGACGCCAAACATCCCGACCTGCACCCTACTACCTCGCCCGACCATATAGAAATAGGTATAGAGGCGAAGCTTGCCTTTGGTACGGGCAATCATGAGACCACCCGTATGATCGTCTCTACCCTTCTTGGTATGAACTTAGCGAAGAAGCGCGTTCTCGACTGTGGTTGCGGTACGGGTATTCTCGGTATTGCCTGCGCCAAGATGGGTGCAAGCGAGATTGTGGGTTATGATATTGATGAATGGAGTGTGAACAATGCGCAGCATAATGCCCAACTGAACGGCGTTGACAATATGGAGGTACTCTTCGGCAATGCTTCGGTCATCAACCACATCAGCGGAATGTTCGATCTGGTGATGGCAAACATCAACCGCAACATCTTGTTGGCTGACATGAAGTCGTTCAGAAGCGTGCTCAACGAAGGCGGCTATCTGATACTGAGCGGATTCTATAACGAAGACATCCCCGTGCTGATAGAGAAAGCAGAGGAACTGGGACTGAGAGAGGTAAGCAGAAGAGACGACGAAGGCTGGGCGTGCCTTATTCTGACCACTCCATAAACTTGCGCTCGTTGTTGTTGGCTCCGATGCACAGCTGGCGCAAATCATAATAGCTGCCATTGTAGATATTGAAGTCGACATAACCCTTAATACCTGGCAACTTACCGGCATCGGTATGTTGCCAGAACTTCCATTTACCCTTGTATTGTACCTTGTCTACATAGTAGTGGGCTATCCAATAAGGATAGTCGTCGAAAACAGGAGCACCAAGGTACTGCTCCTTAAATTTATAATAGGTGTAAATGATGGGCTTGACATGATAACGGTCTTCCACGATGTGAAGCCAAGTCAGCACATCGCGCTGGAATTCCTCCACACTCTTATCGGCAGGCTTGTGTTCTATGTCGAGAACAGGAGGAAGGTCGCCTTCTGTAAGATGCACCTTATCGAGGAAGAAATAAGCCTGTTCGCGTGCCGACGACTTGTTGCTCCAGAAGTGGTAAACGCCTCTAATAAAGCCATAATCGCGTGCCTGATTAAAGTTTTCTCTGAAATTCTCGTCAAGACGTGAGGAACCCTCAGTACTCTTGATAATGATAAAGCGCAGGGGACAACCTTTGATCATGGCGTCCTTGAGTTGTTCCCAGTCAATAGTGCCTTGATAATGCGAGATGTCGATGCCTCGTATTTCGTATCCATCAGGATACTCGGCATCGCCATAAAGCGCACGCCAGCGGAACCCCGTAGGTCCCACAAAGAAATAATAGAACGCACCCACGTAGAGAAGCACAACAGCAATACCTCCTATCCACCATGCCCAGCGAGGGTATCGGCCAAAGAAGCCATGGCGGGTACGAGAAGTGCGACGGCGCCTGACGGGCTGTCGACTTGTTTTGCGTTTTTGTGGTTTACGTTGGGTTTGTACCATTTGGTTTTATGTGCTTTTATGAAGAAAAGCAAAGAGTGAAAAGCAAAGAACCGCATGGATTTAAAATAAAAGCATTTGAATTCTTCACTCTTCACTCTCCTTATTTTATAGGGTAACTTTATTTACCTTCCTGTTCCAGCTTCAGAGTCTTTGTGGTCTGATCACAAACCTCAGCAGGACCCCAGTACTGGATAGGACCAGGATAAACGTAAGAAGTTTCTCTTGCCCAAACATCACGCTTGGCAGCGAAAGCCTTGAATGGAGCACCATCAAGCTCGACGAGAGCCTTGCGGATAACTGGCTTCATCTCGCCATTACGCTTCTCCATGTTCATCATCATGGTGATTGGCACACCTCCTGCCTTCCATTCGTCGGTATTGGCTGTTGTATTCTTTACGATGGCCATGTAACCAGTCTTGCCGTTGGCGATAAGCTGTGCAGCGCTGGTTCCAAGTGCGTAGCAGTAGTCTGCGTCAAAGTTGGATGGAGCAGCGCAACGACCTTCGTAACCGAAGAAGTGATGCTGAGCGGCAAACTTACCTACGTACTTGCCTTCCTTCTTCCATTCGTCCAACTTGGCAGCAACCATCTCAGAGAGCAACTTCTCTGTCTCGATGAGAGAAACCTGAACGTTTCCGTGTGGGTCGCGGTCGAGAGAGAGCTGACGGGCAACACCCTCAGGAAGAGTAGCGAATGTCTCGGCATTCTCCTTAGAGAGGTGAGCCAGAATGTACTCACGCTGAGCATCCTTGTCCAAATCCTTATAGTCAGCACCATGAGCTGCCAAGAGGTCGTTCAGTTCCTCAATAAGACGACCGATAGCAGGGATAAACTCTATCAATCCTTCAGGAATCAGAACAACACCGAAGTTATTACCATCAGCAGCACGGTCGGCTACTACCTGAGCGATATTCTCTACAATCTGGTTCAATGTCATATCCTTGGCCTCTACCTCCTCTGAAACAAGGCAGATGTTAGGCTGTGTCTGAAGCGCGCACTCCAAAGCAATGTGAGAAGCCGAACGACCCATCAACTTGACGAAGTGCCAGTATTTACGTGCAGAATTGCAATCGCGCTCAATGTTACCAATCAACTCAGAATAAGTCTTGCAGGCTGTATCGAAACCAAAAGAAGTCTCAATCTGATCGTTCTTCAAGTCACCGTCGATAGTCTTAGGACAACCGATTACCTGTACACCACACTTCTTGGCAGCATAGTACTCTGCCAATACGCAGGCATTGGTATTAGAGTCGTCACCGCCGATGATAACAACAGCCTGGATGTCCAACTCGCGGATAATCTCCAAACCCTTGTCAAACTGGTCGGTCTTCTCCAACTTGGTACGGCCAGAACCAATCATATCGAAACCACCAGTATTGCGGTAGTCGTTGATGAAGTCGGCTGTAATCTCCATATAGTTATGGTCAACCAAGCCACCAGGACCCATGAGGAAACCATAAAGGCGGTTGGCTGGGTTCAACTTCTTCAATGCATCAAAAAGACCACAAATGACATTGTGACCGCCAGGAGCCTGACCGCCACTGAGGATAACACCCACGTTCATCTTGGTGTCGTGAGCCTCGTCACCAGGTACGAACTCTACGAGAGGCATACCATAAGTGTTAGGGAAGAGCTTCTTGATTTCTTCCTGATTGTCTACACTCTGAGTAGGAGCACCTTCTTTCACTTTTACGTTGCCCTGTAATCCTTTAGGGAGTTTAGGAAGGTAGGCTGCTCGTGCTAATTGCAATTCACTTTTTTCCATGTCTTTTAGAATTTATAATTTTTTATTTACTGAAACTTCAAAACATCTGCAAAAGTAATTTATTTTTTCCACATAAAGAAACAAATAAAGCTAAAAATGAGTTAAAGAGAACTTTTTTTTCATTCTTGTGCACGAATTACGAATAAATTTACTATCTTTGAGCATTGAAATCATATTGTCATTCATTTAAAGATAAAAACTATGGCTAATAAAAGAGATTTAAAACGTACAATCAATTACATCACCAGCGATATGTTCGCCGAGTGTGTAGCAGCTTCATTGTATAGCAGCAAACCAGCAGACGAAGACGTCGACGGCATTCTGACTGCTATTGTCATGATTCGCACAGACTTTATCTGCCGCGTGTCACATCCAGAGCCAGGCATGGAGCAGAAAAAGTACTATAAGAAGCTCATTGAAGACTTCAACAAGCAGGCCTGCGAGATTATTGACCAAATCAACAATCTGGATTAATTATTGGAAGGAATTCTGATTCTTACATTATTATATATAATATAAGTTTTCTAACCAAAACTTCGAAACACACTGTAATGATTCAACAATTATCCAAATGGATACTCTATAAGCGCTTGGGATGGACCAAGGAGATTACCATAGCTCATCCCGAGAAGTATATTATCTGTCTTGCTCCACATACCAGCAACTGGGACCTCCTCATCGGACAACTCTACGCTCATGCCGAAGGAATCAAGAGCAACTTCCTGATGAAGAAGGAATGGTTCTTCTGGCCATTGGGACCCATCTTCCGCAAGATGGGAGGAATACCGGTATGGCGAAGCAAGCACACCAGCATGACCGACAACCTGGCTGAGGAAGCCCGCAAGCGAGACCACTTCTGTCTCTGCATCACACCCGAGGGAACCCGTTCGCTCAACCCCGACTGGAAGAAGGGATTCTATTTCATTGCCCTCAAGGCAGGAATTCCTATCCTGCTCTATGGCGCAGACTATCAGAAACGGCTCATTACGTGCACCAAGCAGATTATACCATCTGGCGACCTGGATGCCGACATGCGAGAAATCAAGTTGTACTTCAAAGACTTCAAGGGAAAGAAGCCCGAGAAGTTTACGATAGGCAACATATAAAAACCCTGATGAAAGAAAAACTCTACATGATACGACTGTTGACTTGCAGTTTAGCTGCATGCTCATTCCTTTCCTTGCCCGTCGCAGCTCAGTCTGTGACGGGCAAGGTATACCTTGACGGCAACACAAGAGCATGGGAAGATATCAACTACGAGGGAGACCCATGGGTCTTCAACATGTCTCGCCCCTACTTTGTAACGCGTGGACTGCAGAACAGACACCTCTCGGTATGGGCATCGCACGGAAGATATTATGATGGAGACCATAGAAGATGGAAATGGCAACGCCCCAACCTCTTCGGCACTACCGAGGACCTCTTCACGCAAACCATCGTGGTGCCCTACCTCATACCCATGCTGCAGAATGCCGGAGCCATTGTCTTCACTCCACGTGAGCGTGACTGGCAGAAGCATGAAGTGATCGTCGACAACGATGATGCCTTCAAACGCCCGTATTATGTTGAGACCGTCAACGGTAAAAAATGGAAAGACTGTGATTCCATAGGTTTCGCTGCCAGAAGAAGATATTATGAAGACAATCAGAATCCCTTTACCGACGGAACTGTAAGGAAGGCAAAAGCCACCAAGAAGAAGAACCATAGCGAGATAAGCTATCAGCCCGACCTGCCCGAAGCAGGCAAGTATGCTGTCTACGTAAGCTACCAAAGTCTGCCCAAGAGTGTGACCGATGCGAAATACATCGTCTACCACAAGGGAGAAGCAACCGAGTTTTCCGTCAACCAGCGCATGGGCGGAGGAACATGGGTCTACTTGGGCACATTCGACTTTGACAAGGGCTGCAATCCACTCAACCGTGTGGTTGTAACCAATCAAGCTTCCAAACGAGGAGTGGTGACCAGTGATGCCGTACGTTTTGGTGGCGGCATGGGCAACATCCTGAGGGGCAACAACTCAAGCGGTATGCCCCGCTGCCTCGAAGGAGCACGATACTATGCACAGTGGGCAGGTGCTCCCTATCATGTATACGGAGGAAGAAAAGGAGCCAATGACTACGCCGACGACATCAACACACGCTCGCTGATGACCAACTGGTTGGGAGGCGGAAGTCCCTATATGCCAGCGCTTCAGGGAAAGAAGGTTCCTATAGAACTCTCACTTGCCGTACACAGCGACGCGGGTTACAACAAGGACGGAAAGACAACCTGGGGCTCCCTGGCCATCTGCACCACCAACTTCAACGACGGCATGCTGAACAGCGGCATCTCGCGCATGACATCCAAGGACTTGGCCAAGGCTTTGCTCAAGAATCTGGTCAGCGACCTTAGACAGCAGTATGGCGAATTCTCAGAGCGTTATCTCTGGGACCGCAACTACTCCGAAACCCGTTTGCCCGAAGTTCCTGCCGCCATCATCGAGACCCTGTCGCACCAGAGTTTCCCCGACATGAAGATTGGTCAGGACCCGATGGGCAAATTCACCATAGCACGCTCGCTCTATAAGACCATCTTGAGATATGTATGCACCAACCACGGTCTGCCCTATGTAGTTCAACCCCTTGCACCCAACAATTTCTCGGTAGAGATTGATGCCCAAGGAACAGCCCACCTGTCATGGAGTCCACAGACCGACCACAGCGAGCCTACAGCCCAGCCAACATCGTATATTCTGTATACAGCTATGGGTAAAGGAGGCTTTGACAACGGACAGATCATTAAGGGAGCCTCTTGCAGCATGAACTTGAAGCCGGGCGAACTCTATACTTTCAAGGTGGCGGCTCTCAACAGCGGTGGGGAGAGTTTCCCAACCGAGAAACTTTGTGCGCGATACGAGCCAGCAGCCACCAAGACGGTCTTGATCGTCAACAACTTCCATCGACTGGCAGCGCCTCAGGTGATCGACAACGACTCCCTGCAAGGATTCGACATGGAACAAGACCCTGGCGTAAGCTATGGATTGACGGCAGGATGGAGTGGTAAGCAACTTGTCTTCGACCGACAGAGGATGGGCAACGAGAGCAGTTCCGGCTTGGGCTATTCTGGCAACGAACTGGCAGGAAACTTCATTGCCGGCAACGATTTCAGTTATGTGGAAGAACATGCCCGCAGTATAGCTGCCAGCCAAAAATACAATGTGGCAAGCTGTTCGAGTGAATGTGTCGCAGCAGGAAAGGTGAAGATGAATGCCTACCCTGTAGTCGACCTCATCAATGGTTTGGAACGCTACGACGGTTACACACCCACCTATTATAAATCGTTTACCCCCACCCTTCAGCAACGGCTCAAGGCTTATACTCATGGAGGCGGTGCCTTGCTGGTAAGCGGTTCCTATATAGGAAGCGACATGACCACACCCGATGAGAAGGACTTCCTGAACGATGTGCTGAAAGTAAGTTATCCAACCAATGACAGCATCACACAGACTACCGACAGCGTATCGGGCTTAGGCCTACGTTTCGCTTATTACAACACGCTTAATGACAGGCATTATGCTGCCACACATCCCGAAGTACTCTTGCCGACAACGACAGGGGTTACCGCTCCCTTCAGCGCCATGGTTTACACATCAGGCAGTAGTGCCGCAGTAGCATACAGGGGAAATGACTATCGCTCATTCACCATGGGGTTCCCCCTCGAATGTATCAACGAAGAAAAGACTCGCACAAGCATTCTCTTGGGAATACTCCGTTTTCTGACAGAGTAGAAACAGAGGCGCTAAGTTTGCGCTTGTGTAAGCTAAAATTAAAAGTTCAATAAAGATAACAACAACAACATAAAAACAGAAAGACTATGTATAAAATTCAAGCAAACCAGTCAGGCACACGCTCTATAGAAGTGAGCGACCTGCACCTTGAGACCATCGACAAATACCAGTTGCTCCGCAACCTCGTAGACAGCAACGGCATCATCGACGAGGGAGTATTGGAGAAACTCAAGCTCAACGTACGTGCCCTGCTCGAAGCGGACAACTGTCAGGACAAGGCATTACTCGACTTGTGTCTCGACGTCATCTACAACAGTAACATGAAGGCACTCGGCCTTCACAACCTCGTCCTGCTCTATGTGGACTGGCTCGACAAACGTGCCGCCAACGAGGCAGAAGACACAAACGCAATAACAGACTAAAACGTAAGAATGGAATACAGACTGACAGATTTTCTGCCTACCACTAAGAAGGAATGCGAACTGCGAGGATGGGATCAGCTCGATGTCATCCTCTTCTCGGGTGATGCCTACGTGGATCATCCATCCTTCGGTCCTGCCGTCATAGCACGCACGCTCGAAGCTCATGGATACAAAGTAGCCATCGTACCTCAACCCGACTGGCATGGTGACTTTAGAGATTTCAAGAAACTGGGACGTCCCCGTCTCTTCTTTGGAGTTTCGCCAGGCGCAATGGACTCGATGGTAAACCGCTACACAGCCAATCGGCGTATGCGCAGCGAGGATGCTTTCAGTCCAGACTCACGTCACGACATGCGCCCCGACTATCCTTCTATCGTCTACACACAGATCCTCAAGAAACTCTATCCCGATGTTCCTGTATCATTGGGCGGCATTGAAGCCAGCATGCGCCGCATCAGTCATTATGACTACTGGCAGGATAAGCTGAAGAAATGTATTCTTTGTGATTCGGGTGCCGACATCATCCTCTATGGTATGGGTGAAAAGTCTATCATCGCCTTGGCCGAAGCACTCGACAGCGGTCGCACAATCAAGGAGATAAGAGACATTCCGCAGACAGTCTTTCTCTGTCGCGAGGACGAGATCCCCGGCGGTATCAAGGAAGATGACATCATGCTGCACAGCCATGAGGAATGCCTGCAGAACAAGAAAGGACAAGCAGAGAATGTACGTCATCTGGAAGAAGAATCGAATAAGGTTCATGCCCAGCGCATGATCCAGCCCGTGGATGGCAAGGTAGTGGTGGTCAATCCTCCATTCCCTACCATGACAACGGAGGAACTCGACGCCTCCTTCGACCTTCCCTATACCCGATTGCCCCACCCTAAATACAAAGGTAAGACCATACCCGCCTACGAGATGATCAAGTTCTCGGTCAACCTTCACCGTGGCTGTTTCGGTGGCTGTTCCTTCTGCACCATCTCTGCCCATCAGGGTAAGTTTGTGGTCTGTCGCAGCAAGGAAAGCATCCTCAAGGAGGTGAAAAAGATTATCCAGATGCCCGACTTCAAGGGTTATCTGAGCGACCTCGGCGGACCATCTGCCAACATGTATGGAATGCATGGCAATAACCTCAAGGCATGTGAGAAGTGCAAACGACCTTCCTGTGTGAATCCACAGATTTGTCCTAACCTCAACACCGATCACAGCAAACTGCTCGACATCTATCATGCCGTGGATGCTCTGCCCGGCATCAAGAAGAGTTTTATCGGCAGTGGTGTGCGCTACGACCTGTTGTTGCACAAGAGCAAGGACGAGAAGATCAATGCCGCAGCCCGTCAGTACACCCGCGAACTCATTACCAAGCATGTGAGTGGCCGACTCAAAGTGGCACCAGAGCATACCAGCCCTGAAGTACTGAAGTTCATGCGCAAGCCGTCATTCGACCTGTTCTATGAGTTCAAGCGCATCTTCGATCGCATCAATAAGGAGGAAGGACTCAACCAGCAGATCATCCCTTACTTCATCAGTTCGCATCCCGGCTGTCATGAGGAGGATATGGCTGAGTTGGCGGTCATCACCAAAGGACTCGATTTCCATCTGGAGCAGGTGCAGGACTTCACTCCTACACCCATGACCATCTCTACCGAGACTTGGTATACCGGCTATGATCCCTACACGCTCGAACCGGTGTTCAGCGCTAAGACTCCAAAGGAAAAACTTGCCCAGCGCATGTTCTTCTTCTGGTACAAGCCGGAGGAGCGTCGAGCTATTGAGTCTGAATTGAAGCGCATTGGCCGTTCCGACCTGATAGCCAAGCTCTACGACAAACCATTGAGAGGTGGAAAAGGCAGAATGCCTCAAGCTCGTTACGACGACAAGGCCATTGGCTCTACTTACGACAACCCAGGAGTAGGACGTGGAGCCAAAGGCAAGCGTGGCAACAACCGACAGGAGAATCAGCGTGGAGCCTACAGACAAGACTCACAACGAGGCGGCTATCGTCAGAATGTACAGAGAGGAAAAAACGAATATGCTCCAAAGGGTTATGGCAACGTGGGTTGTTACGACGAAGAGAAATATCTTAATGATGGCAAACCGCTGAACGGAAAGTCTGCCAACATCCGTGATGTTGTGGCTGCTGCCAGGGCCGAATTGCACGAAGCCAAAGCCAAGGGTGCCGGCTTCTTCAAAAACAAAAAGAAGAAAAGCTTCAATCCCAACTTCGACAGCAACAACCGAAACAAAAGAGGAAAGAAATAAAGGAGTTTCATAAAACACCCGTGCGCAAGTATTCCAATAATTACAAATGATATTTGTTGGAATACTTGCGCTTGGCTTTTACTGGTGCACCATGAAAACCACCACCGATACTTCCGCCACTAAAGCCTCGGCTGCCGCCAGCCACACCACAATAGTCAGCCCACCGGGCACGGATACGGTCTACATAGTCGGCAGTTTCCGAACCACGCATATATCCATATTTCACTACCGGGTCGCTGTAATAAGCAGGCTGAGACAATCGCAATACAAACTCGCGTACATCACCCCAGTTGTATGCATTCCTGCCATGTTTACGTGCCAAAGACATGGCATCACGCACATGATGGAATCCACCATTATAGGCAGCTAAGGCGAAAAGTACACGCTGCGATGGGTCTCCGATATCAGCGAAATGCCCCTGCAGTTCAGCCATGTATCTTGCAGCAGCAGCCACATTAGCCTCAGGTTCATGCACCTGACTCATAGGCAAACCTAAGTGAGCGGCTGTAGAAGGCATAATCTGCATCAGTCCGCAGGCGCCAGCCCACGACTTTGCATTCGGGTCGAAGCAACTCTCCTGATAACACTGGGCAGCCATCAGTCGCCAGTCCATACGGGCAGCTCCGGCATACATCTGGAATAATCTGTCGTATTTAGATATCACACCTTTAGAACGATTGAGGAAAGGAGAGTAAACATGACGGCTGATGCTGCGTGAAGAAAGCAAGAAACTCTCCTCCTGTTTCACCTCTGCTATCATCTTAGGCTTGAACCAACTGTTGAGGGTATCGGCAAGACTCTTGTTGCCAGCAGCTACCGACCATTGTTCATCATCCGATTTCACACCACAGAAGAGCAATCCGCCCTTCGCCTTCACACGAGCCAAAGGTACGGCTATCAGGTCGCCTTCGCCTTTCTGCAACTTACTCACCATTTCAGCCGTGTCCTTACATTCCTCCACACGTAACGACACACCAATCTGTTGCGCGAACTTCTCGCACAATAAATATTGCAATCCCATTCCATGCCCATGATAATCATAATAGGTGGTAGGTCCATTCACGGTCAGCATGATGAGTTCACCACCCGACACGATATCATCGAGCGACAATCCTTTGCCCTGAGACTGAGGAGCAGACTCATCGGAAACCTCTACTTCCCCCACGGGCGTTCCCCATGGAGTAAGCTCTGGTTGTTCCTTTTTCGAGGAGCATCCCAAGAGCATAAAACCTGCAACAAATACAAATAAATATTCTTTCTTCATGTTTAATGCTACAAAAGTACAAATATTCTTGCATATTCGGGCAAAAATCTGTACTTTTGCATTGATTTTTAATAAAAATGAAGAAATATGTTACGAATAGCAGTGCAGTCAAAGGGTCGTCTCTTCGATGACACCATGAATCTTCTCTCGGAAGCAGACATTAAAGTAAGTGCCTCGAAGCGTACGCTCCTGGTACAGTCAACCAATTTCCCTATCGAGGTGCTCTACCTTCGCGATGATGATATTCCTCAGAGCGTGGCCTCAGGAGTAGCCGATATCGGTATCGTTGGCGAGAATGAATTTGTAGAGCGTGGCGAGAACGCTCAGATTATCGACCGTCTGGGTTTCAGCAAGTGTCGCCTGAGCCTTGCCATTCCTAAGAAGATCGACTATACCGGTCTGAAATGGTTCGACGGCAAGAAGATAGCCACCTCCTACCCCAACATCCTTCGCAACTTCATGAAGAAGAACGGCATCAACGCCGACATTCATGTCATCACAGGCTCTGTAGAAATCAGCCCCGGTATCGGTTTGGCAGATGGTATCTTCGATATTGTCAGCTCAGGCTCTACACTTATCAGCAACAATCTGGCTGAGGTAGAGGTTGTGATGAAGAGCGAGGCTCTCCTCATCGGCAACTGGAACATGGACGAGCAGAAACATCAGATTCTCAACGAGATGCTGTTCCGCTTTGAGGCAGTACGTTCAGCCCAGGACAAGAAATACGTGATGATGAATGCCCCTAAGGATAAAATTGATGCCATCACTGAGGTGTTGCCAGGTATCAAGAGTCCTACCATCATCCCTCTTGCCGACGAGAATTGGTGCTCTATCCATACCGTTCTCGACGAGAAGCGTTTCTGGGAAATTATCGGTAAGCTGAAGGAATTGGGAGCACAGGGCATCCTGGTAACTCCTATCGAGAAAATGATTTTGTAACAACCACTTGCAAATATCTTTGCATAAATAGTAAACTGAAGTTTCGCATGTGGTTCAAGTACGGGCTGAAGGCCCAAAAGCTCCTAGCCCAGGGCATCGCCCTGGGTATAATGGCAATCAGCAATGCGCCCTGTAAGGGCAACAGCTTTATATATTGCCTGGAGTTTTAAAGCTTTTGCCCTTACAGGGCGACAGGTTACCGCCCCAAACAACCCAGGGCGATGCCCTGGGCTAAGAGCTTCTGCCCTTTCAGGGCGTGTGGGGCTTACTTGCGAAACTTGAATATATAAAACTTAAATTGGAATGAAGGTAATAAAGTATCCTGCAAAGGAAGAATGGAAGGAACTCGTTAAGCGTCCGCACCTCGATGTATCGCAGCTCAATGCGACTGTTGAGGGAGTTTTGGAAGACGTAAGAAATCATGGCGATGAAGCCGTTAAGCGCTATGAAGAGAAATTCGACCATGCCCATCTCGACAGTTTGTCTGTATCCGAGGCTGAGATGGACGAAGCAGAACACATGGTGTCGGCTGAGCTTAAACATGCACTGGAGCTTGCCCATCATAACATTGCCCGATTCCATGAAAGTCAGAAGTTTGAAGGAAGCAAGGTGGAAACCTGCCCTGGTGTGGAGTGCTGGCAGAAAAGTGTCGCCATACAGAAGGTGGGTCTCTATATACCTGGAGGTACAGCCCCTCTGTTCTCTACCGTACTGATGCTTGCCACACCAGCCAAGATAGCTGGTTGCGAGGAGATAGTACTCTGTACCCCTCCTAACGCAGAAGGTAAGGTAAATCCAGCCATCCTCATGGCTGCCAAGATAGCTGGTGTCAGCAAGATTTTCAAGGCAGGTGGCGTTCAAGCCATCGGAGCCATGGCTTATGGTACAGAAAGTGTGCCCAAGGTATATAAAATCTTCGGACCGGGCAACCAGTTTGTGATGGCTGCCAAACAGCATGTCTCTCTGCACGATGTGGCGATAGACATGCCAGCAGGTCCATCTGAGGTTTGTGTCATTGCCGATGAAAGCAGCAACCCTGTCTTTGTCGCAGCCGACCTGTTGTCGCAGGCGGAACATGGTTTCGACTCTCAGGTGTTCTTCATTACCACCTCCGAAGAGATGATTTCTAAGGTGGTAAAAGAGGTAGAACTTCAACTGGAGCGATTACCACGCAAAGAGATGGCACTCAAGTCATTAGACAATTCCAAGTTCATCCTCGTAAACGACAAGCAAGAGGCTATCGACCTGAGCAATGCCTATGCCCCCGAGCACCTGATTATCGCCACAAGCGACTATGAGGCGATGGCAGAAAAGGTTATCAATGCTGGAAGTGTATTCTTAGGCAACTATGCTTGTGAGAGTGCCGGCGATTATGCCAGCGGTACCAATCACACCTTGCCGACTCATGGCTATGCCTTGGCATATAATGGTGTAAATCTCGACAGCTACAATCGCAAAATCACATTCCAGCATCTCAGCAAGGAAGGCATCCGAAGCATCGGCAAGGCTGTAGTCACAATGGCAGAGAATGAACAGCTCGAAGCCCACGCCAACGCCATGCAACTGAGAATGGAAAGCCTTGGTGAAAGGTAAAAAGGTAAAAAAAGTAAAAAGGTAAAGAAGTAAAAAAGTAAAAGGTAAAGAAGCGTTTTATATGCTTTTTTACCTTCAAATTTCTGACAAAATCATAATGAAAGAACTGAAACAACTTTGCCGAGAGAATATTTGGAACTTGGCACCCTATAGCTGCGCCCGCAATGAGTTCAGCGGACGTACAGCTCGCGTCTTCCTCGACGCTAATGAGAATCCATACAACGACCCTTACAACCGCTATCCAGACCCATTGCAGCTCGAATTGAAAAAACAGCTCAGCAAGGTGAAGGGCGTGGCAGAAGACAAGATCTTCTTGGGCAATGGTTCTGACGAAGCCATTGATTTGGTTTACAGAGTTTTCTGCCGTCCAGGCAAGGACAATGTAGTGGCCATAGCTCCAACTTATGGTATGTATGAAGTATGTGCCGACATCAATGACGTGGAATACCGCCCAGTATTGCTCAACGAGCAGTTCCAGACCACAGCCGACCATCTCTTGGCAGCCTGTGATGAGAACACCAAGGTCATCTGGATATGCAGTCCCAACAATCCTACCGGCAATCTCATATCGCCCGAAACCATTGATGGCGTATTGTCACGTTTCGACGGTATCGTGGTAGTAGACGAAGCCTATAGCGACTTTGCCAAGACCCGCCCCTATCGTCTGCAGTTGGCAAAATATCCCAACCTCATCGTACTCAACACCATGAGTAAGGCATGGGGATGTGCAGCCATCCGTCTCGGCATGGCATTTGCCAGCAAGCAGATAATAGATATATTCAATAAGGTGAAATACCCTTACAACATCAACCTCCTCACTCAGCAGCAGGCACTCGAGGTGCTGAAAGATCCCTATCAGGTAGACGACTGGGTGAAGACCATTCTGCAGGAACGTGGCAAGGTGATGGCAGCCTTCACCGACCTTCCTATCTGCGAGAAGGTGTACCCCACAGAGGCCAACTTCTTCCTCGCAAAGATGACAGATGCCACAGCCATCTATAACTATTTGGTCAACCAAGGCATCATTGTGCGCAATCGCAACAATGTGCAACTCTGTGGCAACTGCCTGCGTATCACAGTCGGCAAAAAGAGCGAAAATATCGACCTTTTGGCTGCACTCCGCCAGTATTGAGAAAAAAAGCCATGCTCCTTTGCAACAAATTACACGATTTAGAGTTATTAAATAATAAGAATAGAATATTAATAGCATAATTATCTAAAAAATTAGCATACAATAAACAATGAAGAAATATATCATTTTTGCGCTCATGCTCTTGTCTGCAGGTTCAGTTATGGCACAGTCAGGCATGACGGATGATCAAGTGATGAGTTTTGTAGCCAAGGAGCATAGTGCAGGCACCTCTAATTCGCAGATTGTCACCAAGCTGATGCAGCGTGGTGTCGACATTTCTCAGATTCGTCGAGTTCGTGAGAAGTATGAGAAGATGCAGAAGCAAGGTTCTTTGGCCAGTGCTACCGACCGCACAGGAAATGCAAGTCGTCTGCGCAGCAATAATGGCAAGACACGTTCCGACTATGGAAAACAGTCCGACAAAGAGGCTGCCAACTACTCCAACTATCGTGTGCAAGCCCAGCGCGACTATTCTTACAGACACACTTACGACAGCAATGACGAGGAATATGGCGACATGCAAAACGAGTTGAATGGCATTGTGCCCGATTCCACACAGATGCTCAAACAGTTGTTGGCTCAGCAGGCTAAAGATAAACATCGCGTTTTCGGCCGTGACATCTTCAATAACAAGGAGTTAAGCTTCGAGCCTAACATGAACATCGCTACCCCACAGAACTATCGTCTGGGGCCAGGCGATGCTGTTATCATTGATATTTACGGAGCATCTCAGCGCACCATTCAGAGCACAGTTTCTCCCGATGGCGAAGTAACCATCGAGGGTTATGGCCCTGTCAATGTCAGTGGACTGACTGTAGCACAAGCCAATGCCCGCTTACGCAACACACTCGGAAGCCGTTATCGCAGCAGCCGTGTGAAACTGACAGTAGGCCAGACTAAGACCATTATGGTCAATGTGATGGGCGAAGTAAAGGCACCGGGAACATATACCCTATCAGCCTTTGCCACCGTGTTCCATGCCCTGTATATGGCAGGAGGCACCAACAACCTCGGAACCCTGCGCAACATCAAGGTTTATCGTCACAACCGACTTGTAACCGTAGTAGATATCTACGACTATATTCTCAACGGCAAACTGACAGGCAACGTTCGCTTGGCCGATAATGATGTCATCGTGGTAGGCCCATACGACTGCTTGGTCAACATCAGCGGAAAGGTAAAGCGCCCTATGTTCTACGAGATGAAGAAGAACGAGAGCCTTAACTCCGTACTCAAATATGCCGGTGGTTTTACAGGAGATGCCTATACCAAGGCCGTTCGCGTGAATCGTAAGACAGGCAGAGAGTATTCAGTATTCAACGTAGAAGAATTCGATTACGCCAACTTCCGTATAGCTGATGGCGACTCTGTTAGCGTTGACTCTATCCTGCCACGTTATGCCAATACCGTAGAAATCAAGGGAGCCGTGTTCCGTCCCGGCATGTACAACTTGGGCGAACAGATCAACAGCGTTCGCACTCTCGTAGAACATGCAGAGGGACTCACCGAGGAAGCATTTACAGCCCGTGCCGTAATGCATCGCATGAAGACCGACCGCTCTTTGGAGGTAATCAGCGTCGATATTGCAGGCATCATGAGTGGTAAGGTGGCCGACATCCCATTGAAGGAGAATGATGTGCTCTTCATCCCTACCCGTCAGGACAAGATGATAGAACGCACCATCACCATCCGAGGCGAAGTAAACTATCCTGGCACATACAAGTATGCCGACAATGAGACCATCGAGGACTTCGTTCTTCAGGCAGGCGGACTCACCGACAAGGCTTCTGTAGTGAAAGTCAACGTAAGCCGTCGAGTCAACAATCCGAAGGCATTGCGTCCTGACAGCATCATTGCCAAGAGTTTCGAACTCACCCTAAAGGACGGTTTCGTTATCGACGGCACACCAGGCTTTACCCTGATGCCATTCGATGAGGTTTATATCCGCAAAAATCCAAGTTATACAGAACAGCAAAATGTAAGTATCGAAGGAGAGGTTGTGTTCCAAGGTGCCTACACCATGACCAAGCGCCCTTCACGTCTGAGCGACCTGTATCACATGGCAGGCGGTGCTACCGACCATGCCTACATCAAGGGAGCCCGTCTTCTTCGCCGCACCAATCAGGCTGAACGCGACCTGATGTACGCTATCTATAAAAAGGAACGCGAAAACCAGCAGAAGAACCTCCTTCAGTTGGCTGCCAGCAGCAATAACGGCTCCGCCATACAGCAGTCAGCCGAAAGTGCCAAGAATGCAGAACTTGAGAAGTTCAATATTCCAGACGAATACCCAGTAGGAATCGACTTGGCAGAAGCACTCAAGAATCCTGGCTCTGACGAAGACTTGGTATTGCGTGAGGGCGACCGCCTCATCGTACCACAGTACGACGGAACCGTTAAGATCAATGGAGCTGTTATGTTCGCCAACACTGTGGCATACGTCAAGGGCAAGCGAGCAAGCTATTACATAGACGAGGCCGGTGGTTTCGCATCTGATGCAGTGAAGAGCAAGGCATACGTCATCTATATGAATGGCAAGGTGGCAAAGGTAAGTCAAGGAGCCCGCATCCAGCCAGGTTGCGAAATCGTTGTACCATCCAAGTTGAAGCGTAAGATGAGTGTTGCCGAAACCATGAGCCTTGGTTCCAGCATGTCGAGCATCGCCGCCATGATAGCTACCATCGCCAATATGACGAAGTAAGAGCATGACACCTCAAACGAAGGAGTCATTCTTATGAAATATCCTATGCGTTGGTTAATGGGATAAGTTGTGATGAATAACTAAAGAAATTATGGAAGCAATCAAGAGATTACCAATAGGAATATCCGACTTCAAGACCCTACAGAGAAGTCAAAAGTATTTTGTTGACAAAACAATGTACTTGCCATTATTAGAGAAGATTTCAAATTTTCTCTTCTTGATACGTCCACGTCGTTTTGGCAAGAGTTTGTTTTTGTCAATGGTAGCCGATTACTTCGATTGCGCCAACAAAGATATCGAAAAAGAATATCAAGGCACATGGATAGAAACACATCCTTTAGAATCAAAAGGCAAATTTCAGATTTTGCAATTCGACTTTTCCCAGGTTTTGGACAGAGTAGAGAATCTTGAGACCGACTTCAACACATACTGTTGCAGTTGTCTGAATCAATTTGTTCAAAAATACCAGAACTATTATACAAAAGACACGGTAGAATGGGCTTTGGCAGCCACTACTTCCAAGGACAAAATTAACATTCTGTCCAAAGAAGCCAAGGAGCGAGGCTATCATCTTTATCTCATCATTGACGAATACGACAACTTCACCAACACCGTTCTCAATGAGTTGGGCGAGGATACCTATCATAACATGACCCACAGCAGTGGTTTTTACCGCAATGCCTTCAAGATATTCAAACCGAACTTCGAGCGCATTCTCTTTATGGGTGTCAGTCCTATCACCCTCAACGATTTGACCAGTGGCTTCAACATCGCTACCAACATCAGCCTTCATCCATGGTTCAACATGATGTTAGGCTTCAGCGAAGAAGAAGTACGCCAAATGATATCCTACTACATATCTGTAGGACTTATCAAAACGAATGATACTATTGAAGTCACCATCAGTGAGGATGAAAAAATCAATGCGATTATAGCAGAGATGAAACCATGGTACGACAACTACTGCTTTTCAGAAGACAGATACAATATCGATCCGAGCATGTACAACAGCAACATGGTACTCTACTATCTCAACAACCTCATCACAACAGGAAAAGCTCCCAAGGAGATGGCAGATCCAAGTTGTCGTACAGATTATGCCAAGTTGAAGAACCTCGTAAGGCTCGACCATCTGGATGGCGACCGCAAAGGAGTCTTGATGAAGATTGCCGAGAAAGGCTTTATTGATGCCTCTATTGCAGATTCTTTTGCAGCAGAGGAAGTAATGAATCCTGACCGTTTCGTCAGCCTATTGTACTACTATGGAATGTTGACTATTGGAGGAACCGACCTTGATGCACTTCATCTTGTCATTCCCAACAACACCATCCGCAAGATGTATTACGACTTTCTGGTAGAACAGTTTCAGACATTGCATAGCTTGGATCTCAATGACTTATCAGCAATGTACCGTAAGGCAGCACAAGAAGGAGAATGGCAACCTCTATTTGAATATCTTTCCAATTCATACTGGAAAGACAGCAGCATCAGAGACGGCATTCAGGGAGAACGCAACATACAAGGTTATTTCAATGCCTACCTTCATCTCTCAAAGCTCTTCATTGCGCATCCAGAGATAGAGGCAAATCATGGCTATTGCGACTTCTTCCTGTTGGCAGACACAAAGAAATTCTCCACCCTCCGCCACAGCTATATCATAGAGTTGAAGTATCTTCCCTCAAAGGCAACGGATAGAGAAGCAAAGACAGCAAAGGAACAGGCTGTAGAACAATTAAACAAATACATAACAGATACAAATATTCAAAGTCTGTCCGCAGGAACACAACTTCACGGAATATACCTCATATTCCAGCAAGGTAATGCGACAAAGATTGGAGAAATATAAAATATCTGAATCAAAACAAAATAAATCTGATATTTTTGCATTATATATATAAATACACATATAATATAATTGCTTACGTCTTCGATTGCTATATCAAAAAGCAAGCAATAAATTTGCAGTAAAGACAAACGATTCAACATGTTTCAAGAAGAAAGTCAAGACATAGAATACAAAGAAAGCTGGAAAGACGAATACCTCAAATGGATATGCGGCTTTGCCAATGCACATGGCGGAAGAATCTTCATTGGAATCAATGACGAAAAGGAAGTTGTCGGCATCAAGAACAGCAAACAACTTATGGAAGACATTCCCAACAAGATTGTCACGACATTGGGGATTGTGTCCGATGTCAACCTTCACCACCAAGGCTGCCTTGACTATATTGAGATCTGTGTAGAATCAAGCAATATACCAATCTACTACAAAGGCATATACCACTACCGATCAGGTTCAACCAAGCAAGAACTCAAAGGTGCCGCACTCCAGCACTTCATTCTCAAGAAAATGGGACGTTCATGGGATGACCTCATCAACGAGCGTGCCACCCTTGACGATATAGATGCAAAAGCAATAAAATACTTCTTACGAAAGGCTGTAGATGCCGAACGTATGCCTGTGGAATCACTAAACGATACTCCAGAGGAAGTTTTGGACAATCTCCACTTAATAGAAGATGGCAAATTGAAAAATGCCGCCATTTTGCTTTTCGGCAAAGAACCAGCAAGATTCTTCACATGTGCCGATTTTCGCTTAGGTCGCTTTATCCAAGATGATACCGATTTAATATTTCAAGACATCGTGGAAGGAAATATCATACAGATGGCAGACCGAGTAATGGAAACTCTAAAATCAAAGTACCTCATCTCCCCCATCCATTATGAAGGCATGCAGCGTATAGAGCCTTTGGAAATTCCAGAGAAAGCCCTGCGCGAAGCTCTATATAATGCCATCATCCATAAAGACTATACAGGCGTACAGATACAGATGAAAGTCTTCAACGATCACATTTGGCTTTGGAACGATGGCAACCTACCGGAGAACTATACAGTTGAGACATTACTCCACAAGCATACCTCGAAGCCCCGTAATCTCAACATAGCCAATGCTTTTTACAAAGCTGGTTTCATCGAATCGTGGGGACGAGGCATTGGTATCATTCAAGCAGGCTTCAAGAATGCAGGGCTACCTGCACCTAAATTAGAGGCTACTATGGGCGGTGTGCTTGTTGTCTTGCCAAGAGGATGCCAAAAGACAAATGAGACTGTAAATGAGACTGTAAATGAGACTGTAAATGAGACTGTAAAAATCAGCGAGTCTGAGGCAATAGTATTAGATTTGATACAAAAAGACAATAGTGTTACATATCAAGCACTTATTCAAATCACTAAATTGTCAAGGGCTACGATTGCCAGGATTATCAAGAAATTACAAGACAATGGATTTATACACAGAAAAGGTTCAGATAAAAATGGAATTTGGGAAATTATCAATAAATAATGATAGAAATAACACCTCATATTCCAGCAAGGTAATGCGACAGAGATAGGAGAAATATAAAATATCTGAATCAAAACAAAATAAAGACAAGATTATGGATTTACATACATTAATACAAGCACAGATGGAGCTGATGGGCAACGACCAACCAGTTGCTTCTTGCGGTCTTCACGGTGCTACAAGAAGAGACGTAATAGAACAAGCAATTGAATATCTCCAAAAATCATTAGCCAACACCGAACGCGACGAGCCTTCCGGATATGGCTATCGCATAAATGTAGAGATCTTCAAAAAAGGGAAGCCAAGATTCTTATCACAGCAAATCCCAACAACACAATCCGCAAGATATATTACGACTTCTTGATAGAACAGTTTCAGACATTGCATAGCTTGGATCTCAACGACTTATCAGCAATGTACCGTAAAAAAGGAAAGAAACTGTAAATGAGACTGTAAATTATATAATATAATAGCTTACGTCTATGGTTGGGAAATAGGATCAGTTAATAATTAAAAACATTACATTTATATTTAGTGTATAATACTGTTTGACAGAAATGGCAAAATACTTCATAACATATGGAAACTCAATGTTTGAACTGGCTAAAAAAAGAATAGAACAAGAAGCCATCAACTTGAACATTTTCGATAAAATCATTCTATATTCAGAGAAAGATATCTCTGAAGAACTAAAAAACTCAGATGTTTTTAAAGAGAAAAGGGGCGCAGGATTATGGAGTTGGAAACCTGATGTTATAAAGAGTACTTTAGCAAAGATGAACGATGGTGATTATCTTGTCTATTGCGATGCAGGTTGTTCTCTTTACAAGAGTAGAGAATGGCAAAAATATTTTAAGATGTTAGAGCAACACGATATTTTAGCACAGAGGATATATCAACGTAATGACAAATGGTCAAGAAAGAATATCCTGGAATATTTTAAGAAATCAAATCCACAAAACTGGGTAAAATGCTATCAATATCTTGCTACAGTCATCATATTAAAAGCTACACCCTTTACAAGACAATTCTTTACAGAATGGAGAAATCTAATGATGGAGCATCCTGAAATGGTTAAAGATGTCAATCAAGAAGAGCGACTATACGAGAGTTGCTCTTTTATCGAGAACAGACATGATCAAGCATTATACTCCGCACTGGTATACAAATATACAAGCAATGGAAATTTTAATCAGAAAATATTGACTAAATGGGAACATATTGAAGACTGTGATTTAATCTTTAAGCAAGCTATAAGAGCAACCCGTTTGAGAAATGGAGAAACAAAAGAAACAACAAAACGACACATAATAGCCATATTTAAAAGACTTGCGAAAGATTACCTTTTGCGTCCATTCAAATATGCTCCTTTACAATGGTACTATAACAAATAATAATCAATCATAGCAAATGATATATTTATTTCTTATTATCATATTTTGCTTACCCATCTTATTGAAGAACAAGATTCCTTTTTGGGGCAGCAATACTTGGTATTGGGGGCAGTGTGTTCTTTTGATTTTAGTAGCAGGATTGCGTCTTGTTGTCGGAGGCGATACACAAACCTATATGAGCGACTTTGACCGCTACCCAACTATAGATGAATTTACTGTTTTCCACTTTGCATTATTCCGCTATCAGCCTCTGTGGATTTTACTCAATGTTTTGGCAAAATCAATATATCCAGAGTTCTTTGTGCTCCAGATTATTTTGGCGTGCATTGTCAACCCTGTGACTTTCTATATTATTCAAAAAGAAACAGACAAAAAATTTGAAGTTGCTATTGTATACCTGCTCTTTCAATTCCTATACCTCAACTGTGAGATAATGCGTGATTCGGTATCAATATGTATCTTTTATTTTGCATTTAGTTTTCTTATTAAACGAAAATGGTTGCCATATTATGGGTTATGTACATTTGCGTTTCTTTTCCATGACGCAGCTCTTTTTTATTTTATAATACCTTTCATGCTTCCTATTATAACAAAAGAATTTACACCCAAATATGTACTTTTAATGTCATTGATAATTTTAGCGATAGCAAATCCATTAACAATAAGTAAGCTATCGTTCCTTTTACCAAATGGCAGAGAAGACTCTGTTGCCGATGTATATTCTAAAATGGAAATAGGTTCTATAGTTGGTATAGTACGAGGATTATTAGACATAATATTAATATATTTGATCATCATCTATATTAAAGGTCATGTCAGTTATAAAGTTTATCTTGGTACAAAGATCTGCTTTATACTACATATCATTGGAATTTTCATGCCTATTTTTTTAAATAGAATATGTAATTCTTTTAATTTGTTTTACTATATTGCATGGGTGGAATTTCTATATGTTGTGAGCAAAAAAAATGTAAGTTTACTTTATGGTGGATTTATGTTTATAGCTTTCTTTAGAACATATTTCGTAGATGTAACATATCAGGTTTCATCCAAAGAGACATCGGATAGATATTATTTCTATGAAAGATATGTTCCCTATTATAGTATTTTTGAAACACCAGATAATAATGTAATAGCGAGAAGAAAAGCTATCTATATAAATTCAATGGATATAGAAAATTAGAATTAATATGATGTATTGCGAAAAAAATGTATTTATAGACTTTCCTGTAAAAGGATATATTCACGGTACAAATATAAGAGAGGTTTTCATTAGAAAGCCTCTATCCAAACCTATGCGATTTCTTCGAAAATTACCTTTTTTCTCCAAGTTCATATCAAATACTAAAGAAATTGATAATTGGACAGACTATTGTAAAAATGCTAATAATATTATTCTGTTCGATACATATAGCCATTATGCTGAATACTGCGAGGAAATAGAAAAGGCTGTTTCAACAGAGAGCCGGCTAATCTTGTATCTGCTCAATCCCGTTTTTTTCTCAGATGATTACAAACTTTTATCAAGCAGATGGGAAATATGGACCTTTATGGAAGAAGATGCCAGGAAATATGGCTTGAAGTATGGTGCTACATTTTATAATCCACTACTCCTTGACCACACTAAAACTTTACCAACTTCAAAGCAGACATCTGACCTATTGTTTATCGGCACAGACAAAGGAAGAAAAAACTTTATCCTCCATCTAAAGGATCAATTGAAGGCTTATGGCATACGCTGTGACTTTAGAATCGTTGATAATTTCAAGTCCTTGTTTTCAAGAGTGTACTCACGTGAGGTTGATTACGTAAAATTGTGTCAGCTGACAAACAATACCCATGCAATATTGGATGTAGTTCAAAAGGCACAATCTGGTCTTACACTCAGAATTATGGAAGGATTATTATTCAATAAGAAAATAGTAACAACCAATCAATTTCTAAGTGAAAATAAAGATTTCAGAAACTGTTCGAACATATTTATATTAAATCAAAACAATATAACTGGACTTCAAACGTTTTTAAAAAAGCCAACTCAGGAATATCCGTTAAATATAAAAAAGAAATATTCTTTTGATGAATGGTTAGAGCGACTGATAAATAAAGAAGAAGCTAAATGAGTATATTTTCAAACTTCATAAAAGATTCATTTTGGACAATAGGAGCACAAGGTGTCTCCCTATTGACCAGTATCATAGTTTCTTTTATTTTACCTAAATACATTTCCGTAGAGCAATTCGGTTACTGGCAATATTTTTTGCTTTGGGCAAGCTATGTTGGAGTAATGCATTTAGGGTATGGAGATGGGGTATACTTAAAACTTGGCGGACAGTACTGGGAGAGTATTGACAGAAAAGAATGGATTCCTCAAATTCAATCCATGTTTTTTGTACAACTAATCATCTCTTTAATGGTTGTCCTTTTCTCATTCCTGTTATGCAAAAGTGAGAAATATTTAATCATCTTTTTGTGGACTGCTGCCTATTTAGTTATCGAAAATACATATAAAATCATCACTATGGCCATGATGGCTACAGATCAAATACCATTTGTATCAAAAACGGTCATTATTGATAAATTAATTATGTCGGTTTTAGTGCTTTACCTCATTTTTATCCACAATGAGAATGCAAGCAACATCATGTGTTCATACACATTGGCTCACCTCGTAGTTTGCATCATGGCTATACATAGATGTAGATTGTTCGCTTCTATTCAGATGCCTGACAAAAAATTGTTCACAAGTATAGCCACGGTTTGCAAGATTGGATTCATACTCATGTTGGCAAATTTCGTCTCAATATTAATTATGGGTCTATGCAGGTTAGCTGTAGAACATTATTGGAATATCGAAGTTTTTTCAAAACTCTCATTTTCAATAACTATAGCATCTTTCCTTTTATTTTTTATATCACAGATAGGATATGTCCTTTTCCCAATTCTAAAAAGAATAAGAAAAGAGGCACAAGCCATACTATTTGAAAAGATGGACTTTGTTATGACACTTTTGCCAATGGTGTTTTATATTATTTTCTTTGTGATGTATTTCTTTGTTCTCAACTGGCTACCTAAATATGAAGAATCTCTGAAGTTCTTGGCTTTTACAGCACCATGTATATGCTATGAAACCAGAGTCGTTCTTCTCTACAACACTTATTTTAAGAATTTAGGTAAAATAAAAAAGCTCTTGTATATAAATATAATTACTGTACTTTGTGCAATTATCTGTTATGCTTATGCCATAGCTCTACACAACATAGACCTCATGGCTTTAAGTATTTTGATAGCAGAAATAGTCAAAGTATTAATTATGCAAAGGGCACTTTATAAAGAATACTCTTTAAAACTCGGCCGATTAACTTGGATGGAAATAGGCAACACAATAGGATTTGTAATATGCTATTATTACTACGGAGTTTATTCTGCCATAGTTTGGTATATGTTATCAATTTCCCTGCTCGCCATATTATTCAAAAAAGAGGCATTCTATATTATTGAATTTATAAAAAAAATAAAATAATGAAAGACGAAGAATTATACAAAAAAGAAGAACTGAATTCTCAGAAGATCAACATTGACATTCTGCCATTGTTAGCAAATCTTTATAAAAAGAAACTAACTGTCATCATCACGACATTTATATTTGGTATAATAGGTATCATATCAGCTTACACTGCTGACAGAGATTATACGGCAAGTGAAGTAGTTGTTCCAGAACAAGAACAAGATATGAAAAGCTCGTTGATGAACAGTTTGTCAAGTTTTATGGACTTAAGTACAGCTGCTGGTTCAGAAGAAGGAGCCTACAATGTAACCATTTTTCCAGAAATGGCTACAAGTAAACCATTTCTTGCATCATTGCTGAAAGTAGATGTTATGCCAAGCGAAAAAAGCAAGGTGAGAAAAGCAACAAAGAAAAGCAAAATGTCCTTGTACGACTATTATACAGATCCATGCAGACTGACATGGAAGGATAAACTGATGGGCGGAATTAAGAAAATGTTACATCTCACTAAAAATGAACCTAACGGCAACATCAATAAAATTGATATAACTCATTATACAAAAAAACAAGAAGACATATTGAAGTCTTTAGAGAAGAAAGTTGATGTAGTAATCAATAAAAAAACAGGTATTACCACTATCTCGTTTACTGCTGATGACCCAGCTGTTGCTCAGCAAATAGCAGACACTATCAGTTGTAGATTGCAGGACATGGTTATAGATTATAAAACACTCAAGGCTAAAGAAAAACTTAAATATTACACAAAAATATCTGATGAAGCAAGAGTTAGATTAATAAACTTACAGAAAAAATATGCAGCTGCTGCTGACGAAAACTTTTTTGTAGAATTACAAAGTATCAAAAGCAACATTGACCGTATAGAGCAAGATGCTATTTTGGCTCAAGATGCCTACAACACAATAGAAAAGCAAAGAATCAGTGCGCTGATGGAGGTTCAAGATGCCAAGCCTGTTTTTGTTGTATTGGAACCTGCATATTTTCCAAACAAGGCTAATTCGGGTAGAGCAATAAAAGTGATGCTATATACATTACTCGGTTTTATATTAAGCTCTATCTGGGCAATGTTCGGAACTAAGTTTATGGATAATTGCAAAAGTGGATGGAAAGTAATTAAAGGCTAAAAGTGAGAAAATGAAAATTGTAAAAATATTAGGTGGTTTAGGAAATCAGATGTTCCAGTATGCACTTTATTTAGCGCTAAAAGAACATTTTCCTGACGAAGAAATCAAGATTGATACATCTTGCTTTTGCGCTTATCCTCTGCATAATGGATATGAATTGAACAAGCTGTTTCATATAGATGCTAAAGAAGCCTCTTTTATAGAAAAAGCAAAGATTGCATATCCATATTTGAATTATCGTTTTTGGCAAATTGCTAAAAGAATTCTGCCAAAAAGAAAATCAATGTTGACAGAACCTAAAAACGAAGAATTTACTACTTCTGTATTTACACAAAATGGCAACTGCTATTATGATGGATATTGGCAAAACGAGCGATATTTTAAAGATATAAGAAATAAAGTGTTGGCTACATTCTGCCCTATAACTGTCAGTGAGAAAAATATGGAATATGGTAAACTTCTGAAAAATAAAAAAAGCGTCAGTATACATGTGCGTAGAGGTGATTATATTAATAATACCCTTTATGGCAATATATGCACCAAAGATTATTATTTAAAGGCAATAGAACGGATAAAAGAAATAAAAGAAATAGACACATTCTGCGTATTTAGCAATGATATAATGTGGTGTAAGGAAAATCTGTCATCATTTCTTAATGAATGCAATGTTATCTACGTTGATTGGAACCATGGCAAGAATAGCTACCAAGATATATACTTGATGAGCCAATGTAATAATAATATTATTGCTAATTCATCTTTTTCGTGGTGGGGAGCATGGTTGAATCAAAACATTGACAAGATGGTTATTTGCCCTAAGAAATGGAATAATATTCCCAATTCTTTATTTGAAATGCCGGACGATTGGATTAAGATATAATTCCATCATCTTTAAATGTAATAATGAACACCTAAATATGTGAGATTATGACCATATCAGTTTTAATGTCTACCTACATCAAGGAACAGCCAAATTACTTAGACGAGGCCATGCGTAGTATTTGGACAGAGCAGACAAGAAAGCCTGACCAAATTGTGTTGGTGGAGGATGGACCTTTACCAACAGCTTTGTATGGTATACTTAGCAAATGGCAAAATGTTATAGGTGACAAATTAACCATCATAGAAAACAAACAAAACAAGGGACTTGCACTTTCACTTAATGATGGCATAGAGGCTTGTAAGGGAGACCTTATAGCCAGGATGGATACTGATGACATTGCATTGCCTGACCGACTCAAACTTCAAGAAGAATATATGAATGCTCATCCTGATGTTGAAATTCTGGGTGGTTCATTAAGAGAGTTTAATGACCAAGGCACACTCAACAAGACACGTCAATATCCACAGACTATAAAGGAAATTAGGAAAAGTATCCATAAAGCTTCGCCTCTTGCACATCCTACAGTTATGTTTAGACGCAATTTCTTTGATAAAGGATTCAGATATAGTAACAAATACTTTATATGTGAGGATGTTACACTCTGGTTTGAGGCTGTATCGTCTGGTGTTGTCATCAACAATATTCCTGATATTGTCCTTAATTTCAGACGCAATGACTCCGTGATGAAACGTCGTGGACGACAAAAAGCATGGAGTGAATTTAAAGCTTATAGCCATGGAATTTTTCTGCTTGATGGGGTATTTACACTCAAATACATATACCCACTTATGCGACTGGCATTTAGACTGATGCCTACTAAAATAATTAAAGCCGTATATAACAGCAAACTTCGCAATGCAGTCACAAAATAAAAAAATGACTCGATTCAAAAAATGCAATAAGACAACATGATATAATCAGCAAAAGCATAAGCAAACTGCTCTACGTGTAACTTGCTCTAAGCTGTAGGCTAACTATTGTCTGCGACGTTTCCAATTTTCTGAAATTGAATATGCAAAATACCCTTCATCTTTTTCTCGGAAGCCCCTGTGTTTATCGGCATTCCGAGCGAAAAGATGAAGGGTGAAGAGTGTTCTTGTGTACGGCTTTTGCTATTGACAATACAATGCTGTGCTATTCCACTACCAGCCATTCTTTCAGTCCCCTACTCTCCTTAGAAAATTCAAGAGCGATACTAATGATTTTCTTTTCACTCGCTGCATAAATATCAGCATAATGGCGCGACTTCATCTGATTAACAGCTGCATTAATACCGCCATTATCATCCATTTTTAATTCCATGACATAGACATAGAAATCATTCTCGGCTATCAAATCTATTCTGCCTGATGCCATTTCAATTTCCTCCTTAGCATCAAAGCCGCACAAGTAAAATATATTCTTTAAGATAAATCGGAAATGCTCCTCAAAAACAAATTGTTCTCTCTTTTGAATACTATAAGGAGTACCTGCAACCAAACCTTTAAGACAAAGCATGGCTTCATCTACATTTCCAATACACAAGTTCAATTTTAACTTTTGAATGAGAGTATTTACTTCTGAAGAAGATTTATTTGTCATCATGGGTAAAACCATTTCAAACATGGCTTTCTTTACTTCCTTATTAGGATAACCTAAGATATAATAATCTCCTCTTACAGCCTTGATGGTAAGATAGCCAGATTGATAGAGAAAGAGTTTCGGCTCTTCCATATTGACATCACTCATCTCCAGATAGTCAGCATCTATGAGACAACCATCGAGTGAGGGTATTTCATCCACATATTTCTTGGAAAGATTATTAAGAATTTCATTGGAGCCAGTTGCTATCCAGTAAGAATTTAGCTGTGAGCGACTAAGCGCATTCAACACGCTAAAGGGGTTATAGACATTTTGTAATTTTCGTGAAAAGTGATAGCCATCATAAGTGGCTTTAAGTTCTGAAAGTACTTGCGATACCTCCATGTCATAGCGTGAGGCCAACTTAGAAATTTCCTCAGAATAATACTGAACCAATTCATCATGTGTCAATCCACAAATCGCAGAATATTGTTCATCAAAGCTTACATTTGTCAGAGTATTGAGCATACTAAACAGGCTAATCTGAGTAAACTTTGTGATGCCTGTGATAAAAACGCATTTGATGCAATAACCATAATCTTTTAGCCCAGTAAAGAAATTGCGATAGATTTCCCTACATTCATCATGCTGATTAGTTTCATAAGTATGCTGCAAAGGCACATCATACTCATCAACAATAACGGCTATCTTTACCCCAAACTGCTCGTAAGCTCTCTGAATAATGCCATTAAGGCGATTTCCCAACGAACGCTCATCAGGATTCTTTCCATAAATCTTCTCGTAGGAAGACAATACATTATGCAAGTATTCCCTAAGTTCCTGTGCAGAAGAACCACCCAAACTCATACTTAAATAAATGACGGGACGTTTAACCCAATCATCCTCAACCTGCATAATTTTTAACCCTTCAAAGAGCTCTTTTCTTCCTTCAAAATAGCACTTTAGGGTAGAACATAACAGGGATTTACCAAAACGACGGGGACGGCTTAAAAAATTGTACTTGTCACCATTAGCCAGCTGCCATACAATATCTGTCTTATCTACATAGAGATAATCACCCCTACGCATCTCTTCAAAGTCCTGTATGCCCAAAGGCAATTTCCTATTTTGCTTCATCGTTTTGATTCTTTTTTTTATCCCCGCGTGATCATTATTTATATATAGTCCACAAAAATACACATTTTTTCAATACCATCCAAATATTTTTAATGAAAAACAGCAGGAATAGTACTGAATCTATCGACAACCAAGCTAATCTATAATTCTTTACATACAACCATTTCGACTCCACGATATACTATCACAATACGATGGAGATGAGTGCTCCTCGCACCCAACCTTACCATTTCGGTTTCTGCATACTTACATACTTGTTTCTCCGCATCATGAGTTTTTACTTCTATCTCTGCTTCTGAAGCATTTGACTTCACGTATTTCAATTCTACCACGTAGGAATGCTGGATATCTTTATAAATGTCAAGCAATGGCAAGAGGAATATATCAGCATACCCTTCCTGATTAGGGTATTCTGATACTGGTCTGTAGAACTGATTTTGGCAAGTCATTGCCAAGGTAAAACCATGTACAAACGACTCGCCTTTCTGTTTGTCACGTTGTGAGGAAAAAAGATAAATGGTGTCTGATATGTTCTGAAAATAGGGTTCCCAATTACCATCATAAGCCAATCCTTCTTCTAATCCGTCGTGCTTACGGACATCTACGGACAATCCGTTCTCATCATAAGTATCCAACAGGTACTTGAAAACCTGCTCACGCACTACTTCATTAGGTATCACAAACCTGGTCTTTCCACGATAAGTTCCTGCTATTGTAACAAGACCGAAATAGTACAAAAGACTAATAAAATTGTCGGGCTCACAGATTCTCTCTGCAGGAAAACCTGCCTTCAACTCACCTACGACAAAGCCACAAGTTACCAAGTCTTGAATAACAGATGCATCATGGGTAAAATTTTTGTCTTTACGAATAAGCATACGAAGCTTATTGTAATCAATACGGATGTTCTCCTCTAACATGTCCTCAGGAATCACACAACCATTATTGAGATATTTATCCATAAAGTACAAAACCATATTGGAATTATACATTGTAGTTTTTCCGTAAGACTCTTTGGCGAAGCAATAGTTGTCGTACCAAGGCTTCATTATCTGAATCAATTCATCAATAGAATGATTGTAATCATAATATTCTGAGTACTCTTGCAGCATGGCACGTACTTCTACCTCTGTAAATCCTGTCATCTCATTAAAACGAGAATCGAGTGAATAATTGGTTCCTATATTAAAACCGCTTGTAAGATCATCCATCGTCACAGGACTCACTCCTGTCAGGAATACTCGCTTGATGCTTGAATCTGTACCTGACTTAACTGCGTTGTAGAAGGAGCGAAGATATCCTGTACCATGTGTCTCCGAAGCATAGTCATCTTGACGCGCAACCTCTGAAAGTATTGTATTAGTGAAATGATCATACTCATCGATGAAGAGATAGAGACTTTGACCTGCTTTGTCACAAAGGTCGCACACACAATAAAGTTGTTCTACTGCTCCTTTTTTCTCCTTCAGTTTTATCAAGGCATCTTCCGGCAAAAGCCGTGAATACTTCTCACAAAAAGAAGTAAAGACCGTATTGCAATACGAATCCATAGACTCTCTATAGGAACTAATTTCTCCATTGACAACAGAGAAATTAAAATACAGTACTAAATAGCTGTTATGCAAAGGTGTAGGATGCTCACCTATATACAATCCTTTGAACCATGTTTCAAATTTATCAGCCTCATTCACATCATAATAATGACGCAACATTGAAAGGGTAAGACTCTTCCCAAAACGACGAGGACGTATGTAGAAGAAATACATGTTGGCATGCTCTATTTCTTCAACAAACCTCGTCTTGTCCACATAATAACAGTTTTCTTCTCTCAACGCCACAAAATTCATCATGCCGTATGGGATGCGCTTTGGATTGTTCATATTGCTAATATTTTAGCACAAAAATACACATTTTTTCAATACCATCCAAATATTTTTAATGAAAACATCAGAAATTAATCGTTCGCTTATGCGCATCTTTTCGCACCATGGCAGAACCAAAGTATGATGAACCATGCTCATTGGACCAACAAAGAGGAAACATTTTATACATACTTACAACAAAAAAATCATTTTTTTGATTACTATGCAATAATTGTTAAAGTTAGGGGTTATATATATAAAGAAAAATAAATACACACAATCCAAAACGGAATAACAAAGAAATAGAACAACAATGATACACTATATCCTCCCTGTCATAGGCGCCTTTGCGATGAGCACAATCTGTGGATTTATTTTTATCCCAGTACTGCTCAATTTCTGCAAAGAAAAGAAACTATACGATATACCCAACCAAAGAAAGGTACATAAATGTTTGATTCCACGTTTGGGTGGTATTGCCTTTACTCCCAGCATGTTACTGTCTTTCCTCATTGTCACTCTGATCATGAGTTCGGAAGCACAAGGACAAAAACTGCAGGTGAGCACATGGACTTTAGGCTTACTCATCAGCCTTCTGCTTATCTACTCGGTAGGTATAGTAGATGATCTCATTGGTCTGAATGCTAAAATCAAATTTGCTGTTCAGATTATTGCTGCAAGTATTCTGCCAGCATGTGGTCTATATATCAACAACTTATATGGATTATTCGGTATCTATGAGATACCTTTTTATATAGGCGCTGTACTCACAGTTTTGCTGTTGGTGTTTGTGGATAATGCCATGAACCTCATCGACGGAATAGACGGACTCTCTGCGGGACTATCTATCATCGGACTGACAGGATTCTTATACATATTTTTCTCAACCGACCTGACTGCCTACTGCATATTGATTGCAGGCCTCGTAGGTGTGCTTATCGCTTATCTGCGTTTCAATTTGTTTGGAAATCCCGAGAAGAACCGTAAGATATTTATGGGTGATGCAGGAAGCCTGACTTTAGGATTTATCATGGGATTCCTTTTCGTTAAATCTATGATGCATAATCCCCATATCATGCCATTGTCTTCAGAAAGAATCGTACTGGCATACAGTCTGTTGATTGTTCCCACATTTGATGTGATAAGGGTTATCATTCATCGAATACACTATAAGAAGCCTATCTTCGATGCTGATAAAAGTCATATACACCATAAGTTCATGTCATTAGGAATGAACCAGCATCAGGCTCTCATTGCCATTCTGATACTCCAACTGGGATATATCATCTTCAACCTTTTACTGTTCCACATCGGATGCAACTTCACTTGGATTCTATGTATTGACATCATTACATACACCCTACTCCATATATTCACAACTCATCGCATACAAAAAGCAAAGAAATGAAAAGAACGACAGACTTTATCATAGCGGGTATTTGCCTCGTCGTGTTTTCTCCGCTCATGCTTATTTGTGCGCTTTGCATCAGATGGGAAGATGGTCTTCCTGTCATCTACAAGCAGGAAAGGATAGGTCTGCATGGCAAGCCTTTCTACATCTATAAGTTCCGTTCCATGAAGATTGATGCAGAGAAGGACGGGCCCGACTTATTGGAAATAAAGGGCGACCCGAGACTTACGAAAGTGGGACGTTTCCTAAGGGCTCATCACCTTGATGAATTGCCTCAGCTGTGGAATGTGTTCAAAGGGGATATGTCGTTCATCGGTCCGAGACCGGAGAGGAAGTTCTATATCGACCAGATCATGGAGCACGATTCACGATACCAGTTCCTGTATCAGATTCGTCCAGGCGTCACTTCCTATGCCACACTGTATAATGGCTATACGGATACGATGGAGAAGATGCTGCGACGTCTGGAACTCGACCTTTACTATCTGGAGCATCGGTCGTGGTGGTTTGACGCCAAGATATTGCTGAAAACTTTCTGCAATATCGCTTTCGGAAAGAAGTTCTAAGGAAAGAAAATCAAAGGAAATAAGTTGTAACTAAAGTTTCGCAAAGTGGTTCAAGTACGGGCTGAAGGCCCAAAAGCTCTTAGCCCAGGGCATCGCCCTGGTCATTATGACAATCAACAAGAGCGTGTGGGGCAAAACTTGCGAAAGTTGAGTTATGAGCCCACTTTAAAAGTCGAAAATGACTTTGACAAAAATGACTAATGACTAAATCTTGCGAAGATCATCAAAAATCGAAAATGACAAAAATGACTTTGACAAAAATGACTAATGACTAAATACAAAAAATCAGGCTCACCCCTTATGGAGCGAGCCTGATTGTATTAGATTTCCCTGTCACGTTTCACCAGAGTTGCTTGTCACCTCTGCTGTCAAGTCGCCCTTGGTGAGGCGGAAGGTGCGGCCCTGGGCAATGGCTGCAAGCAATTGGGGAAGCTGGGCAAGAGTGGCGAATGCGAAAAGGAGTCCAACGGCGGAAAGGACACTGCTGTCGATGATTCCCAATGGAGGACTCAGGAATCCACCTACGAGAAGAAGGATGGAAAGAATGAGCGAGACATAGAATGTTTTCATAGAAGAGATTGATTTTTGTCTTTGTCAAGAATATTTTTTGTTTTGTCAAGAATTTGAGAATTTAAGAATTTTTCTCTGATTCCTATCCGCTACGCGCGGTGAACGTTAATTCTCTGTTTCTCAAATTCTTGACTCAAAATACTCTTGACTAAAAATTATTCTCCGTCACCAGTGCCGCCGCCTTCGGTCT
>NZ_VZAD01000040.1 GCF_009495355.1 Segatella copri | reverse complement strand
CCTTACCCACGTCCAATAAGCTTCCAACTTGGTTTGAATCTTAACTTCTAAAATACAAAAAGGAGACAATTATGAAAAAGATATTTATAAAGACTGCAATGGCAAGTATGTTGTGCATGGGCTTTGTCTCTTGCGCAGACGAACTGAACATCAAGTCGGTTGACCCACTTAATCACCAAACATATACGGTAGAGGGGCTCTTGGCTAAGCAGTATGCTACCCTTGGTCTTACAGGTCAGAAAGGTCCTGATGGTTTAGCAGATATAAGTGGCAACGAGGGTGAAACCGGATTTATCCGTACAGTGTTCAACCTGGAAGAGTTGATGACAGACGAAACTTTGTGGGCTTATCAGGAAAATGATGGTATTGCTCAAATCACCACCATGGATTGGGACAAGAATAATGTGCGTGTTAACTGGGCATATCAACGACTCAGTTATAACATCAACCAGTACAACTTCTTTATTTCTGAGCAGTCTGGTAGCCTGAGTGAGGATAAGATCGCAGAAGTTCGCTTCCTCCGTGCATTGAACTACTATTATTTCCTTGACCTGTATCGCAAGGCTCCTTTCAAGGATACCTTCGACAACAATCTCCCTACCGAGAAAAGTGGCAAGGAACTCTACGAGTGGTTGGATAATGAGCTGACTACCATCGAGCCTCTGATGGCTGAGGTGGGTGCTTATAATAATAGTGAGAATTTCGGGCGTGCTGACCGTGGTGCAGCTTATGCTCTCCATGCCCGCTTGGCTCTTAACTCTGCCGTTTATACCGATGGTCAGGTAAAGGACTACCAGAAGGCTATCGATTATTGCGACAAGATTCTCAACAACGTAGGTGAAGGCGAAGGTAAATACAATCTTTGCCGTGCAGAAAAGAACGGTTACAGCGGTTACCAGCAGTTGTTCATGGGCGACAATGACTGCAACCCAGAGGCCATGAAGGAAATTATCTTCCCTATCCGTCAGGATGGTGTAAAGACTCGCGCTTATGCAGGAACTTCATACCTCGTAAATGCTTCTACCATATCTGGCATGCCTTATGCAAGCACAAGTGACCCATGGAAGTGTCTGTTTGCACGTGTAGACTTGGTAAAGAAGTTCTTCCCTAACGGGGATATTCCTAAGGCTACCGATGAGGATCTTTTGTCCAATCCATCAAAAGATCAGGTGATTGCAAAGGATAACGAAAAAGGTATCAGTACTGCCGACGTAGTGGCACAGGCTAAAGACGACCGCGCCCTGTTCTATATGGGTATCGGTGGATGCAGTGACAAGGTACGTACTCTAACACCAGGTGATGCTATTACAGGCCCTCTGAATGGTGCGTCTTTCGTTAAGTGGACCAACCTCCATGCAGACGGTACAGCACAGCACCATCAGAAATTTTCAGATACCGACTTCCCTGTGTTCCGCTTGGCAGAAATCTATCTGACCCGTGCAGAAGCCAAGTATCGTCTCAACGGCAGTCAGGATGGTTTGGAAGACATCCTGAAGGTTCAGGACCGTGCCAATCGTCAGATAAAAGCTTCATCAGTAGATGAGCAGACCCTTATCGATGAATGGTGCCGTGAGTTCTATATGGAAGGCCGCCGTCGTTCCGACTTGGTTCGCTTTGGCTTGTTCACAGGTTCTAAGTATCTCTGGAGTTTCAAGGGTGGTTCTGAAAATGGTCAAGGTATTCCAGCAAAATGCAATATCTATCCTATCCCTGGCGACGAGATTAAGAACAACCCTAACATGACACAGAACCCAAAATACTAATTGTTAGGAAACAAGATTTAATTTAAAAGAAATCAATTATGAAAAAAATATTCAAATTCATGTTGCTGCCGGCATTGGTACTCCCTTTGCTCTTTACATCCTGCGATGAAGACAGAGACAGCAACCCTACATTGGACCTGAGTCATCTTGCGGATGGATTTGTATTGAACACTCCTGCTCTTGCAGAAAACAATACCTACGACCTCTCCAGTGCAAAAAGCTTGGTATTGACATGCTCTCAGCCAAATTATGGTGGAGTGCCTTACTCTGTGACGTACTATGCACAGGTATCTATCGACCCTGCATTTGTCAGCGATGCTACAGCCTCTCATGTTGAGTTGGCAACACCATCCTCAGATGCAAGCAGATTGGAATACATAGCTTCCGAAGTAAACGATGCTGTGGTATCACTCTTCAAGGCTGCCAATCCAGATGCAAGTGTTCCCGAAGATATGCCAATTTACATTCGTCTTCGTGGTGTGATTCGCGTTGCAGCATCGTCCTATTTAGGAGAAACTTTCTCAAATGTTATTACCCTGCCTTCTGTCAAGGCTGTCTATCAGGCTCCTGATGCGAAGTTCACCGATAATCTCTACTTGATAGGTAGCTCTATCCAGACTCCATGGCAGAGTTGGAAGCCTATTCCACAGGTACAAGGTGTAGCTGGCAACTACTATGGTATCGTTTACTTGCCTGCAGGTGGTGAGTTCAAGTGGGGTACTGAAAACAATGACTACCGTGGCTACGACCGCATCACCATCGATGATAAAGCCGATGCTGGTATCACTGAAGGTAAGGAACAAAATATCAAGGTAGCCAACGCAGGTTGGTACACTCTCCACTTCAAGGGTAAAATCACTGAAGACAAGAAGAATATCAACTGGACACTGACTGTTTACAAGACTCAGGTATACCTGATTGGTGCTTGTATTGGTCAAAGCGATTGGGGCTTTGCCGATGATACAGCTCTGACACCTCCAGACGATCCAAATGGCGAATGGGTATCTCCTGCATTCACTGCCAGCACAGAGCTTCGCGTATCTGTCAAGGTCGGTAGCCTCGACTGGTATAGTACAGAGTTCACTGTTCACAATGGCGAAGTGTTCTGGCGTAAATATGATATGCCAAACAACTGGGCTGAGACCATGGGTCCTGATTACTCTGTAACTACCGCCCCTGGCAAGAAGTTGTATGTCAACTTTGATACAAATAAAGCAGAAGTTAGATAATTTAAGATGAAAGCAAAATGAAAAAGACATTTTTATATAGCTTAGCAGTCTTGGCAAGTGTATCACTTGCCAGCTGCAACGGCGACTACGACGATTGGGCTAATCCTCAGACCAATCCACAGGAAGCCTCAGCTGCCAAATATGGTATCACCTTTACAGCGGGTCCTGAAGCAGAATGTAATATGCCTGACGAAGACGGAGTCATCAACCTCGTCACAGTCAACTCGACAGATGCCAATGTTTCAGGTTACACACTGATAGACTTGAAAGTAAATGGTGAGGCTATTGAAAGCGGCGAAATCATTGGCAACAACATTCAGGTAAATGCAACCGAATTGGAGAAGATTCTCTGCAAACAGAATAAATCACGCGCAAGCGTTGCTCGTGACATCAACGTTGAGTCAAAGGTTTCTGTCAATTTGGCATCAGGCGATGCTGTTACCATCAATACCGTAGGTAAGACTACAGGTAAACTTAAGCCAACCCCAACTCCTGCTATCGACGAGAATGGCTACTACATGCTCGGTGAAGTAAACGGAAATGGCTGGGATGCAAAAAGCCCTGTATGGATGACCAAAGTTTCTGATGGTGTTTATCAGCTCAAGGTCACCACAGAGAAAGACAAGAACTACTTCAAGTTCTACGAAGGCAGCAAGTTCGAAAGCAACAACTGGGATGTCATCAACAAAGGTGTCATGGGTTGCGAGAAAGACGGTAGCGCAGATGCTTCTGGTACAATCTATTATACTGGCGACAGCTGGGGTACTCCACAGTCCATGGTTATTGCAGGTGCTGGTACATGGATTGTAACTCTCGACATGAACAACCTGTCTTACTCTGTAGGCAAGCCTATCCTCTATATGAAGGGCGATGCTAACGGCTGGGATGGATATGACTATCTCGCAGGTGATGATGGTGTACACTTCACAGGTTTCATGTACCTCAATCAGAACGGATTTAAGTTCACAACAGCGCCAGACTGGAGTGGTACTGGCTATGGTGAGAACTTCTCCACAGCACCTGATGCTGGTAACATAGTAATGACAGAACCTGAAGGTTACTATCAGGTAGATGTTGACTTATCTGAGAGAACTTACACTCTGACTCCTATTACATCTATTGGAATCATTGGTAGCGCATCACCTAATGGTTGGGATTCAGACGTAGATATGACTTACGTTCCTTATAATAAGGATACCAAGGAAGTTAATGGCTACTGGGAAGTTAAGAACATCACATTGAGTGCTGGTGAAATTAAGTTCCGCGCCAACGACGATTGGGCTCTCAGTTGGGGTGGAGAATTAGATAACCTCACAACAAAGAATGGTGGAAACATCACTGTAGAAGCAGGTACTTACGACATCAAGCTTTATGCTTGGGCTGAAGGCTTTGCTAAATGTGTGATGACTAAGAAGTAAGCATTTACTTCATCAAATAAACTTAAAATTATAGGCGGCTCTCAATTCCGAGAGTCGCCTATTTTTTTCTTTCTCCTCATCCTTTTCAAGTATTTTTCCCAAAAACCTTGGAAGTTACAAGGAAAAGTCGTATCTTTGCGGGAAATTAGAAATAACATTAAAAATAAAACAATATGGATGTAACTATAAATAATATAACAACAACTATAACTGTTCCGCAAGTTGATTTCAAGTTATTAAAGGAACTGGCAAAGAAGTTTGGATGGGTTATTCAAGCCGAAAAGAAAAGTGGCATTAAAGAAGCCATGGAAGATGTTAAAGCAGGCAGAGTATTTCATGCAAAAGATGCTCACGATTTAATCAAACAGTGCTTGGAATGAAATACTCTATTGACTTTACAAACAGATTTAAAAAGTCTCTGCGAAAAGGAGTGAAACGTGGGTTAGATCCTACTTTAATAGAAAAAGCTGTAGAGAAATTAGCTAATGATGGTAAACTACCTCCATCATATAAATCGCATAAACTTCATGGAAACCTGGAGGGCATTTGGGAATGCCACATAACTCCAGATTGGTTGATGCTATGGGAACAAAACGATGAAAAACTAACTTTGCTGTTTCTCAACAATGGAACTCATAGCGATTTGTTTTGACTATGATATACTGAACTTTCGCATGTGGTTCAAGTACGGGCTGAAGGCCCAAAAGCTCTTAGCCCAGGGCATCGCCCTGGGTATAATGGCAATCAGCAATGCGCCCTGTAAGGGCAACAGCTTTATATATTGCCTGGAGTTTTAAAGCTTTTGCCCTTACAGGGCGACAGGTTACCGCCCCAAACAACCCAGGGCGATGCCCTGGGCTAAGAGCTTCTGCCCCTTCAGGGCGTGTGGGGCAAAATTTGCGAAACTTCAACTACGAGTCCACTTTAAAAAGTAGTTTTTGGTTCTTTTCCCTACAACATGCCATTTGATTATCAGATGGTTTCATATGAAGAAATTATCAAAAATGACTTTTTTAAGTGGGCTCTATACTGAACTTTCGCAAATGTGGAAGTTAAGGGAAGTTGATTTCCTTATAATCATTTGGTTTTTTAGAGATTTTGTTGTACTTTTGCTTTTATTGTGCAAACGTTTGCATGTAATTTTCTTGATTTAAGTCAAGCAAAAGGCGCTACTTTGGCAAGATTTGCATAATTTTGCACACAACACTAACAACCTATGAATGAGAAAACAATCATAACAATGAAAGATATTGCTCGCGAGCTGGGCGTTTCTATCGCAACGGTGAGCAGAGCTTTGAAGGACAGCCCTCGTATCAGTACAGCCCAGAAGGAACGTATACAGGCGTTTGCCAGGGCGCATAACTTCTGTCCCAATGTAATTGGTGAGGCTCTCAGATACAGTAGGACACAGCCCATGAAGGTCATCGGTGTTATCATTCCTGAGTTTGCCCATTATTTCTTTTCTTCTGTGCTTTCTGGTATCGAGGAGGAGGCAAGTGCGCGTGGCTATCGTGTGATGGTGGCGCAGAGCAATGAGCGATATGACAAGGAAGTGGCAATCTGCGAGGACTTCTATAAGAATAAAGTGTGCGGCATCATCGTTTCACAGGCGAAGGATACCATGCGCTATGCGCATTTCCAAAGATTGATGGACAATGGTGTGCCATTGGTGTTCTATGACAGAATCTGTACAGGCGTGAACTGTTCGCGCGTGGTGGTGGACGACTACATGGGTGCCTTTACGGCTGTAACCCATCTCATCGACTCTGGCTGCAAGAGGATAGCTTTCTATGGCTCGCCCATGAACCTTGAAATATCCAAGAACAGATATAATGGTTATCATGATGCCTTGGTGAAGCATGGCTTGGAAGAAATACCCTCCCACGTACAAATCTGTGACAACAGGGGACAGGCAGAGGCGATTACGCCTGCACTCTTGGAGATGGAAAACAGACCGGATGCTTTCTTTGCGGTGAATGATGATACAGCCATCGGTATTCTTTATACTGCGAAACGTATGGGATTCCGTGTGCCCGAGGATATCAGTGTCTGCGGATTCACCAACGGTCAGCGAGCCGTGGCTTGCGATCCTATGCTTACTACCGTCGACCAGCGAGGAGTGGCAGTAGGAGAGGAGGCTGTCAATATCCTTATCGGACAGGTGGAAGGCTCTATCCCGATGAATGAGGTGGAGAAGAGAGTGATAAGAACCAAACTCGTGGTTCGTGGTACGACAAGATAAAGAAAATCAATAAAACAATAAAAAATATGATGACAAAACCTAATCTGAGTTTCTGGAAACTCTGGAACTTGAGTTTCGGATTCTTCGGGGTACAGATAGCCTACGCTCTTCAGAGCGCCAACATCTCCCGAATCTTTGCAACGTTGGGTGCTGACCCACACAATCTGAGTTATTTCTGGATTCTCCCTCCACTGATGGGAATCCTGGTGCAACCCATTGTCGGAACCTTGAGCGACAAGACATGGTGCCGTTTCGGCCGACGAATTCCTTATCTCTTTGTGGGAGCTACGCTGGCTGTCTTGGTGATGTGTCTTTTGCCTAATGCCGGTTCGTTTGGCCTGACGGTTGGCGGTGCGATGATTTTTGGATTGATAGCCCTGATGTTTCTTGATACGAGCATCAATATGGCGATGCAGCCTTTCAAGATGTTGGTGGGCGACATGGTGAATGAAGAACAGAAGACGAAGGCTTACTCCATTCAGAGTTTCCTCTGCAATGCGGGTTCGATAGCCGGTTATATATTCCCCTTCCTTTTTGCCTTCTTGGGCATCAAAAACTATGCCGAGAAAGGTGTTGTGCCCGACTCTGTGATCTGGTCGTTCTATGTGGGTGCAGCCATCCTTATCCTCTGTGTCATCTATACCACGATGAAGGTGAAGGAGTGGAATCCGCAGGAATACGCCAAGTATAATGGAGTTACCGAAGATGCTGAGATGAAGGAAGAAGGCAAGGCCGACTGGATAAGCCTTCTGAAGAACGCTCCCTCTACCTTCTGGAAGGTGGGACTGGTGCAGTTCTTCTGCTGGGCAGGCTTCCTCTATCTGTGGAACTATTCAACGGGTGCCATTGCCGAGACCGTATGGAATACTACCGATGCCAGCACCAAGGCATTCCAGGATGCCGGCGACTGGGTGGGCATTCTCTTTGCCGTTCAGGCTGTGGGCAGTGTGCTGTGGGTGGTAGTGCTTCCCCAGTTCAAGAGTTCCAAGATGGCTTATGCGGTCAGCCTGATTATCGGTGGTGTGGGCTTTGCTCTTATCCCATTCCTGCACGACAAGTACCTGCAGTTCGTTCCGTTCCTGATGATTGGTGCTGGCTGGGCAGCTATGTTGGCGATGCCTTTCACCTTTGTCACCAATGCTTTGCAGGGTTATGGACACATGGGTGCTTACCTCGGACTCTTCAACGGCACTATCTGTATTCCTCAGATTGTGGCAGCTCTTTGTGGCGGACACGTATTGTGGGTGGTAGGCTCTCACCAGAGTGACATGATGATAGTGGCAGGTGTGCTGCTGATATGTGGAGCTTTGGCTGTTTCCATCATCAAGGAAAAGCATGTGACGCAAAAAGCATAATAAGCGCAACCGATTGCGCAACATTTTGGCATCTTTTGTGCAAGAAATTAATTGTATATAGTAAGAAATGACTAATTTTGTACCATAAATAACAATCTTATAATTCCTTATGGTGTTTCGTTTTAATATAGAATACAAAACGGTTTATGGCGAGAATCTCGTCTTGAACCTGAACATGGACAACGAAGAGGTTCATAACAGCTTGGGAACTACAGACGGGCTTCACTGGTCGTGCGATCTGGATGTGACTCCCAAGACTAAAAACATTACCTATTATTATAGTGTAGAACGTGATGGCGTTTGTATCAAGAAGGAATGGCAGGTGGTGAAGCATCAGCTGAATGTGACAGCCGAGCGTGCCAATGATTATACCATCTATGATCACTGGCATGACATTCCTGAGGATTCTTACCTCTACAGCAGCGCCTTCACCGACTGTGTCAACCATCAGCAGCTTGCAGAGGTGAAGGATAATACCTTTGCCAAGACCATCAGACTGATAGTTCGTGCTCCGCAGTTGAGAGATGGTGAGCGCCTGGTACTGATAGGTTCTGATCCTCTTGTAGGAGCTTGGGACGTAAAGCGTGCTGTGCCTATGGTGGAACAGGCGTACAATGAATGGACGGTGGATATCAATGCCGAGGCTTTGGCTGTCAATTACTTGGAGTTTAAGTTTGTAGCACTGAACGACAAGAAGAGCACCGAAGCATGGGAAACAGGTTACAACCGTAGTGTGGAAATCCCTGAGATGAAGGCCGGTTCGGTTGTATCTTACGAGTTGAGCCAGTCGTTCTTGGAGCGCTGGAACCGTAAGTTTGCCGGAACATTGGTTCCTGTTTTCTCACTTCGCAGCAAGAAGAGTGCGGGTATAGGCGACTTTGGAGACCTGAAGAGTATGATCGACCTGGTGGCAAAGACTGGACAGAAGGTGCTTCAGTTGTTGCCTATCAACGATACGACCATCACTCACACCTGGACAGACTCTTATCCCTACAGCTGTATCAGCGTGTTTGCCATTCATCCACAGTATGCCGACCTGCAGGCTCTGCCCGAGCTTGAGGATGCCAAGGCTCGTGCTGAGGCTGAGAAGACAAGAGCAGAGCTCAATGCCCTGCCCCAGATAGATTATGAAAAGGTAAATGATTTCAAGATAACGTACCTCCACCAAATCTTCAATCAGGAAGGTGAAAAGATGATGAAGAGTGCCGAATATCAGGCATTCTTTCAGGAAACAGAACAGTGGCTGGTGCCTTATGCACAATATTCTTGTCTGCGCGACAAGTATGGCACTGCTGATTTCTCGAAGTGGCCCGACCACAATGCTTGGGACGAGAAAGACCGCAAGGCACTGGCCAACCCAAGAACAAAGGCCTACAAGGAGGTGGAGTTCTTCTACTTCGTACAGTTTGTGCTGAACACACAGATGAAGGCTGTTCACGAGCATGCCATGGCCAAGGGAGTCATCCTGAAGGGTGATATTCCTATCGGTGTGAACCGTTTTGGATGTGATGTATGGACAGAGCCTAAGTACTTCAACCTCGACGGACAAGCAGGAGCTCCACCTGACGATTTCTCTGTGAATGGTCAGAACTGGGGATTCCCTACCTACAACTGGTATGAGATGCTGAAAGACGACTGTCAGTGGTGGACACGTCGATTCCAGAATATGTCGAAGTTCTTTGATGCTTATCGTATCGACCACGTGCTGGGCTTCTTCCGTATATGGGAGATTCCTATCGACTCTGTTCATGGTCTGCTCGGACAGTTTGCTCCTGCACTCGGCATGACAGCTGACGAGATTCGCTCGTATGGTCTTAACTTCCAGCAGGACAGATTCACCCGTCCATTTATCACCGACTGGGTGCTCGACCGTATGTTCCATGAGCGTGCTGACGAGGTGAAGCAAAAGTATCTGGACCGTTTGGATGATGAGCGTTATCAGTTGAAGGCAGAGGTGGATACCCAGATAAAGGTGGAGGCTCTCTTTGAGGGAGTGACCGATGAGAAGGAAATATGGCTTCGCGACGGACTCTATGCTCTGATCAGCGATGTACTCTTTGTTCGCGACCATCGTAATCCGGGATTGTATCACCCACGTATCTCTGCTCAGTTCGACTTTATCTTCGAATCACTTTATGACAATGACAAGGCTGCGTTCAATCGTCTTTATAACGATTACTTCTATCGTCGCAACAACCAGTTCTGGTACGAGGAGGCGATGAAGAAGTTGCCTAAGTTGGTTCAGGCTACCCGTATGTTGGTTTGTGCCGAAGACCTTGGTATGGTGCCAGATTGTGTGCCATGGGTGATGAACGAATTGAAGATGTTGGGACTTGAGTTGCAAAGTATGCCTAAGGATCCAAGTGTGAAGTTTGGGCATCTGAGCCGCAATCCTTATCGTTCGGTTTGTACCATCTCAAGTCACGATATGCCTACGCTTCGCCAGTGGTGGGACGAGAACATTCAGCGCACGCAAGAGTATTATAATACGATGCTCTATCGCCAAGGACCAGCACCTCATCCGCTGCCAGGATGGCTCGCGCAGGATATCATCTCGCGCCATCTCACATCGCCCTCTATGCTCTGCATTCTGAGCATTCAGGACTGGCTTGCCATCAACGAGCATCTTCGTTTGCCCGATGCCAATGCCGAGCGTATCAATATCCCTGCCAATCCTAAGCATTACTGGCGCTATCGTATGCACCTCAGCATAGAGGATCTGGCGGCTAACAAGGAATTTATGGACAGTGTGACAGAGCTTGTTGCGCAGTCAGGAAGAAACTAATGCAAACGTTTGCACGTTATGCAAAAAAGAAATACCCTCCAAATTTTAGGAGGGTATTTCTCTTTTTTGTATATTTGCAATGTCTAACCAAAAGACTTACTTTTACTGACAAACAATAGCAGAACAAGGCAAACTGCAGAACAAGGCAAGCAACAACTGAAAAAGACAAAATAACACTGGACTATATGAAGAAATTGAATGTTTTAGTAGTTGGTCTGCTGCTGCCTCTCTTGGCGGCAGCGCAGACCGTTAAATCGCCCAATGGCAATGTATCGGTAACATTCTCTCTGACTGGTAATGGACAGCCTACCTACGAGATGAGTTATAAGGGCAAGACAGTATGTAAACCCTCACACCTCGGACTGGAGCTTGCCAAGGACAAGCATGCCAGCAAGGGTCTGACGGAAACCAATCTGATGGACGGATTCACCGAAACAGGAAGCAAGACCTCTTCTTTTGATGAGACATGGAAGCCTGTATGGGGTGAGACTGCTACCATTCGCAACAATTATAACGAAATGGAGGTCAACCTGAATCAGGCTTCTTCCAACCGTAACATCACCATTCGCTTCCGCGTATATGATTATGGTATGGGTCTGCGCTATGAGTTCCCACAGCAGGAATCGCTCAACTATTTCGTCATTCAGGAAGAGCACACCCAGTTTGCCATGGCAGGCGACCATACTGCCTATTGGATTCCAGGTGACTACGACACTCAGGAGTATGAATATCAGATTACTCCTCTGACAGGCATCCGTCCTGTTATCGCCAAGAACCGCGAATCATACAAAAGCAACTCTTCCACTACCGTCTTCTCTGACACAGGTGTGCAGACCTCTCTCCAGATGAAGACCAAGGACGGACTTTATATCAATATCCATGAGGCTGCCTGTCTGGATTATCCTACGATGCACCTCAATCTGGATGAAAAGACACTGACCTTTGAGTCATGGTTGACACCTGATGCGGTAGGCAGAAAGGGATTCATCCAGACTCCTTTCAACACACCATGGCGTACCGTGCTGGTGAGTGATGATGCGCGCGATATGCTTTCCTGCAAACTGACACTCAACCTCAACGAGCCTTGCAAGATAGAGGATACTTCATGGATTCATCCTACTAAGTACTGCGGTGTGTGGTGGAACATGATTGTAGGCACTAAAACATGGAGCTACACTAACGACCTGCCTTCTGTTCGCCTTGGTGTGACCGACTATAGCAAGTGCAAGCCTAATGGAACACATGGGGCTACCAATGAAGAAGTGAAGCGCTATATCGACTTTGCTGCAAAGAATGGTTTGCAGGAAGTGTTGGTTGAAGGATGGAACGAAGGTTGGGAAGACTGGTTTGGCCATCAGAAACTTGATGTCTTCGACTTTGTGACTCCTTATCCTGATTTCGATATCAAGATGCTCAACGAATATGCTCATTCCAAGGGCGTGAAACTGATGATGCATCATGAGACTTCTGCCGCAGCTCTTAACTATGAGCGTCACTTGGAGAATGCCTTCCAGCTGATGAACAAGTATGGTTATGATGCCGTGAAGACCGGTTATGTGGGCGATATCATCCCAAGAGGCGAATATCACTACAGCCAGTTGATGAACAATCACTACCAGCGTGTCGTTGAGACGGCTGCCAAACATCACATCATGGTGAATGCTCACGAGGCTACACGTCCTACAGGTATCTGCCGTACATGGCCAAACCTGGTGGGCAACGAGAGCGCAAGAGGTACTGAGTATGAGGCTTTTGGTGGAAGTGTAAGCTATCACACCGTGATGCTGCCATTCACCCGTCTGCAGGGAGGACCTATGGACTATACTCCAGGTATCTTCGAGACCAAACTGTCGGAGTGGAGCAACAACTCAAGTTATGTGCACACCACTCTCTGTGGTCAGCTCTCACTCTATCTTGTGATGTACAGTCCTTTGCAGATGGCAGCCGACCTGCCTGAGCACTATGAGAAGTACGACGATGCTTTCCAGTTTATCCGCGATGTGGCTTGCGACTGGGATGACTCCAAGTATATAGAGGCAGAACCTGCCAAGTATATCACCGTAGCCCGCAAGGCAAAAGGAACCGACAACTGGTTTGTTGGTGGCAAGACTGACGCAGCCCGTACATCGGTAGTGAAGCTCGACTTCCTCGACAAGGGTAAGAAGTATGCCTGCGCCATCTATCAGGACGGCAAGAATGCCGACTATGAGAAGAACCCTAAATCCTACCAGATTATTCACAAGACTGTGAAGAAGGGTGATGTCTTGAAGATCAAAGAGGCACGTGGTGGTGGCTTTGCCATCTCATTGCTTGCCAAATAAACTTTAAAATTTTAACTGGTGTACTTTGGTTGTGAAATTCATGAAAAAACAGGGTTTTTATATTCACTGTATTTTCTGTATTTCCGACCGAATGGCAAGGTGGAATCAAATACGCTAAAAATGAGCGTGTTTGGTTCTTCCTATTTCTGCATAAAATACGCTTTTGTAGGTATTTTATGCAAGAAAAAGATAGTATAATAGCTATAGCTTAGTTAAAAGTCTATATTTATACGTAAAATGGAGAATGATTCTTGTTTGGATTTTCTCTCAATCTAGCAAAAGCTTAACCGTATGAGCATTAAAAATCAATTTTTAGTAGCCTTGACTGCTGTTTTAGTTCCCCATTCATTGATGGCACAAGGTGCTTTCAATGAAATGTCCTATTCTAAGGATAAAACTACTTTCTCTTTGAATTCACCTACAGCTTCTGTTGAAGTAGATGGTGTAACTGGTGCAACTCCACAGGTTTCTTCCAGTAGTGCAAAACCGAGTGTAAAAATCCGTATTTATAAAGACGGACTGATAGGAAAACCTGTCAAGACCATCAAGATGAAAAGTGTAGGTAAGGACCGATGGGAAGCTACCGTAAAGGGTGACTTGAAGGGAAAGTTCTATACTTTTGATATGGGAAAGGGTGAATGTCCCGGTACTTTTGCCAAGGCTGTCGGTGTGAATGGCAATCGGGGTGCCATCATCGACATGGCTTCTACCAATCCTGAGGGATGGAAGGATGACAAGCGACCAGAACTGAAGTCGCCTGCCGACTTGGTGATTTATGAGCTCCACGTGCGTGATTTCTCGGTGTCACCTACCTCTGGACTGAAGTATAAAGGCAAGTATCTGGCACTGACAGAACCTAAGGCGATAGAATATCTCAAGCGCCTCGGTGTCAATGCGATACACTTCCAGCCTTTGTTCGATTTTGCTTCGGTAGATGAGACACGCCTTGATACGCCACAGTTCAACTGGGGGTATGATCCTAAGAACTATAATGTGCCTGATGGCAGCTATAGTACCGATCCTTTTTCGCCTGCAGTCAGAGTGAGAGAGTTCAAACAGATGGTGCAGGCGCTGCATCAAGCAGGCATCCGTGTCATCTTCGATGCTGTCTATAATCATACTTTCAATATTGACGGAAGCAATTTCCAGCGTACTTATCCTGATTATTATTATCGCAAGACAGCCGATGGTAAGTATTCCGACGGTTCGGGCTGTGGCAACGAGACGGCCTCAGAGAAACCTTTGATGCGCGACTATATGATAGAGAGTGTGCTTTACTGGGTGAATGAATATCATATCGACGGATTCCGTTTCGACCTGATGGGAGTGCACGATATTGAGACGATGAAGCTCATCAGAGCTGCTGTTGACAAGATAGATCCTTCTATTTATATATATGGTGAGGGTTGGAGCGCAGGAAGTTGTGCTTATCCAAACGACCAGTTGGCGATAAAGGCCAACACCTTCAAACTCAATGGTATCGGTGCCTTCAGCGATGATATGCGAGATGCCCTTCGTGGTCCTTTCTCTGACAATACCAAAGGCGCTTTCCTGGCTGGCATTCCCGGCGAGGAAGAGAGTCTGAAGTTTGGTATAGTGGGAGGCATTGCCCATCCGCAGGTAGATATGAATTTGGTCAACTATGACAAGAAGCCTTGGACAGCAGAGCCTACCCAGCAGATCAGCTATGTGAGCTGTCACGACGATATGTGTCTTGTTGACCGACTGAAGGCAACCGTGCCTGGCATCAAAGATGCTTCCAGAACGGAGAGCGAACGTATAGCAGAGTTGATTCGCCTCGACTTGTTGGCTCAGACTGCTGTGTTCACATCGCAGGGTGTGCCTTTCTTCTTGGCAGGAGAGGAGATGTTGCGTGACAAGAAGGGTGTGCACAACAGTTATTGCTCGCCCGACAGTATCAATGAGTTTAACTGGGAGAATCTGAAGAAATATCCACAGGTGTTTGAATATTATCGCAACCTGATTCAGCTTCGAAAGAATCATCCGGCTTTCCGTCTTGCCAAGGCTGAGGCTGTGAGAGAACATTTGGAGTTCTTGCCAACAGCCCCTGTTGCAGAGCAGAAGAAAGATGGCGCTCAGGTGGGGAAGAATGGTTGCCTGCTTGCCTTCAGACTCAAGAACCTGGAAGGCATAGACAGCTGGAAGAACATTATTGTCATCTTCAATGCCAACAAGGAAGCCCGCACCGTAGCGATACCTCAGGGCGAGTATCATGTGGCTTGCTGCAATGGGGTTATCAATGAAGACGGAATCGGGATGCCATTGGTGGGTAACGAAACCATCATAGATGGCCAGTCGGCATTGATACTGTATCAGAAATAAGTTTCGAAAGTCAATACAATAACTTAAACATAGATCTATAATGAAGAAGAAATTTGTTTCATTCATGTTGCTTATGAGTAGCGTAATGAGTATGACGGCGGCAGTCAATGTGAGCCGTATTGAGCCAGCCGACTGGTTTGTGGGCATGAAAGATGCTTCATTGCAGTTGATGGTGTATGGTAAGAACATCAAGAGTGCTGATGTTACAGTGAATTATCCTGGTGTGAGCGTTGACAGCATAGCTCGATTGGAATCACCCAACTATCTTTTGGTTTATCTCAATCTGAAGGATGCCAAGGCTGGTGAGATGATTCTTAATTTCAAGCAAGGTAAGCAAACTAAGAAGGTGAAGTATCAGTTGAAAGACCGCGAGATGGCAGGCGATAAGCGCATCGGTTTCTCTAATGAGGATGTGCTCTATATGTTGATGCCAGACCGTTTTGCTAATGGTAACCCTAAGAATGATGCCATCAAGACTATGCGCGATAAGACTTGCGACCGAAATGCTCCCAGTCTGCGTCATGGAGGTGACTTAGAGGGAATCCGCCAGCACTTGGATTACTTCAATCAGTTGGGCGTTACAGCTCTGTGGTTTACTCCTGTCTTAGAGAATGACAGTCCAAGCAATGGCAAGCAAAGTACCTATCATGGTTATGCTACGACCGATTACTATAAGGTGGATCCACGTTTCGGTACTAATGCTGAGTATAAGCAGTTGATTACCGAGGCCCATCAGAAAGGCTTGAAGGTGGTGATGGATATGATTTTCAATCACTGTGGTTTCGAGCATCCATGGATTGCCGATATGCCTTCAAAAGACTGGTTCAACTGTCCAGAATGGCTTCTTCCTGAGTATCAGACTCCTGAGCATGTGAAGAAGATTGGTACTGTGGACGGAGCAAGAACTGTGAACGATATGTATCGACAGACCAGTTATAAGTTGACTCCTGTCCTCGACCCATACGCCAGCAAGGTGGATATGGAAGAGACGGTAGACGGTTGGTTTGTACCTTCTATGCCCGACCTCAATCAGCGCAACCCTCATGTCATCAAGTACCTTATCCAGAACAGCGAATGGTGGATAGAGACCGTGGGAATTGATGGCATCCGTATGGACACTTATCCTTATGCCGACCGTGATGCGATGGCTTTGTGGATGAAGACGCTCAACAACGAATATCCTAACTTCAATACTGTAGGCGAGACATGGGTTACTGAGCCAGCCTATACTGCTGCATGGCAGAAAGACAGCAAGCTCTCAGAGAAGAACAGCTATCTGAAAACAGTGATGGACTTTGCCTTCTTCGACCGTATCAACAGTGCCAAGAACGAGGAAACCGATGACTGGTGGAACGGAATGAACCGTCTCTATAATGTGTTCTGCTACGATTATCTCTATCCTAACCCAAAGAGCGTGATGGCATTCATTGAAAATCACGATACCGACAGATTCCTCGGCGAGGGCAAGGATACCGTGGCATTGAAGCAGGCTTTGGCGCTCTTGCTTACCATCAACCGTACACCGCAGCTCTATTATGGTACAGAAGTGTTGATGAATGGCACCAAGAGTGTAACCGACGGCAACGTGCGTAAAGACTTCCCTGGTGGATGGGCTGGCGACAAGCATAATGCCTTCACCGAAGAAGGAAGAACACAGGCAGAGAACCAGATGTTCCAGTGGCTCAGCAACTTGCTGCATTGGCGCCAGGGTAACAAGGTGGTTACCAAAGGCAAGCAGACTCAGTTCTGTCCTTATAAGGGTGTGTATGTCATCGCACGCCAGTATCAGGGTAAAACAGTCATGACCATCATCAATGGCAAGAAGGAAGCCAATGAGCTGGATGTGACCCGCTATGCAGAGATTATCGGTTCGCATGAAAAGGCTACTGATGTGACGAATGGCCGCACTGTTCTTATCAACAAGAACGTAAAGCTTCGTCCTCGTCAGGCAATGATACTTGAATTCTGATAAATTGAACATTCCAAGTTCAGAAGTTATAGAAGTTAAAGAAGTTATCACTCCCTTCGGTCGTTAGAAGTTATAGCCAACAGTCTTTTTAGTTGAAGATTTAGCTGTAAAGCATATGGCTTTAACTTCTTTAACTTCTTTACATTCTTTGACTTCCCCATTTTCGAAAGTTGAGTTCAATATTTATTTAAGATTGTTTGTTTCTTATTATAGTTTTTATTAACTTTGCAAACGATTAGAGAGCAGGAGGCTTTCTTGTACATATTTAAAACTATAATAAGAAACAATGATTTTAAACCAACTCCGACATTTGCGATTAGTTATGGCTTTGCTGATTCTTTGGGCTTGCAGCTCAGTGGCAAAGGCACAGACCAACGCTCAGATTTTGTATGATTTCGGTTCCGACCGTAAGTTTGTCACCCTTACCCTCGAAATGTTCAAGCAGGACAAGTGGGGTAGTACTTATTTCTTTGTTGACCACGACTTCAACTACGACAAAATGGTAGTGGGCGAGAAGAATATTGCCCAGGGAGGAACCTATACAGAGATTTCACGTGCACTCAACTTCTGGCAGAAAACTCAGTTCAAGAACTGGAGCCTTCATGTGGAGTACAATGGTGGTATCACCAAGAATTATCCCATCAACAATGCATGGCTCTTCGGTGTAGAATACCTCGTGCACGACAAGAATTACAAGAACACTTTGACTCTGGATGCTCTATACAAGACCATCCGTCAGACAGATCAGAATGTACCCTTGCAGTTTACTGCTGTCTGGACCTGTAACGACATCTTTGGTGTAAAGGGCTTGAAGTTCGACGGCTTTGCCGATTTCTGGTGGGAGACTCATGCTGTCGACTATCAGGAGGATGGTTCTGCTACAACCAAGCACACAGTCTTCATCACCGAGCCACAGCTCTGGTACAATGTAGGTCAGCACTTCGGTTGCGAGAACCTCAGTGTAGGAGGCGAGGTAGAGTTGAGCAACAACTTTGGCTCAACAGGTGGCTTCAAATGCCGTCCCTGCTTAGGTGTGAAATGGGACTTTTAGTAAAAAGTAAAAATAATAATCTGTTGTCATGAATAGAGTCTATTGTTTGTTGGTTTGTCTGTTTTGTGCTTGTCAGGTTTCTTTATGCAAGGAACTCGATGAGAAAGTTCTTTTTGAGGAACTTGATCAACTGCTTGCACAGCAGCAAGAACTGACCCAAGAGAAAGAGCGCAAGATAAAAATCATCAAGGAGGGATTATCTGTACCTTCTATCACCTTGGGGCAGGAATATGCCATCAACAATAGACTCTATGATGAATACCTGGCTTTCAAGTACGATTCTGCATACAAGTATGTGAATCGGAATTTTATCATAGCCAAGCGGTTGAACAATAAGAAACTATATACCGAGAGTACCTTCAATTTGGTACATATTCTCTCTGTGGCAGGACTTTTCGACCTTGCCTATGTGCTTGATAGACAGCATCGATGTTCGTGAATTGAGTGGACAGGACTTGCAGGATTATTATCAGACCTACAGCGAACTGGTGTTGTTCAGTACAGAGTTTTCGGTGGGAACAGATTTCTATTCGGACAACTTGAGTAAGATATTGTTCTATCGTAAAAAACTCCGTGAGTCTATCCTTGATAAGAACTCTTTGTCGGCAGCTCTGATATGGCAAAGGTAGTTATAATCAATGAAAATCGAGCAGAAAGTAGTTGGATTTTGATTGTAGAGCCTTGAATTGGTGCTATTTTGTTTAAAAATAGATGTAAAACGCAATAACATGGATAATTATTTCCGTAATCTTTCTTGATTATCCAAGATAATTTTTACCTTTGTAGACCAAGAAACACATGAAAGGATATGGCAAAGAAAGGTATCAATCGCATCAAGATAGTATTGGTTGAAAACAAAAGGACAGCCAAGTGGCTGGCAGACGAATTGGGTAAAGACCCAGCCACCGTGAGCAAGTGGTGTACCAACAGTTCGCAACCAAGCCTCGAAACTCTTGTACAAGTGGCAGAGGCTCTTGATGTGGATGTCCGCTCTCTCATTGTGCAGACGAAGAAAAGCCAGATTGAGATAGAAGCAGAGAAACTTCTTAATATCTCATCAAACCAGTAAGATGAATACAATTAGAAGATTATGACAACAAAGGAAATAGACGAAAAATCGTTAGATAACGCACACCGCCTCTATGAGTCGGGCGATATAGATAAAATTCCAGTTGGAACTACAGTAGGTCTTCAGCAGATACATCATTATCTGTTTGATGGGCTATACCCGTTTGCTGGTGTCATCCGCGATAAGAATATAGCCAAAGGCGGTTTCCGCTTTGCCAATAGTCTTTATCTTGAAGCAGCCCTCGCTGCCGTAGAGAAAATGCCTGAAGATTCCTTTGAGCATATCATTGAAAAATATGCCGAGATGAATGTGTGTCATCCTTTCATGGAGGGCAACGGTCGCTCCACACGCATCTGGCTCGACATGATGCTCAAACGCTCTCTTGGCAAAGTGGTCAATTGGCAGTATGTTGACAAAGACCAATATCTCTCGGCCATGGAACGTTCACCTATCAACGACCTCGAGCTGCGCTATCTGCTTAGTCAGAACCTCACTTCCGACACGGAGAACCGTGAAGTGATATTCAAGGGGATAGAGCAGAGTTATTACTATGAGGGGTATGAAAAGTAAATACATAAACAATAAATATAGATTATAGAATGGCTGCAATAGACCAATATATAGAGCGAATACCTAATACTGAATTGCAAGAGCAAATCAGAGAAGAGGTGGCTCGACTGACTAAGAAGAAAAGGTTTGGACTGGTTTACGAGAACCATTTACCTGATAATGTACTTATGCCAGAGGTGACGATTCGTCGTGGCACGAAGGTGGCTTTGCGTGGCAATACTCCTAATGACGTGTATGAGGTGCAAGACATTGAGAAAGACAATGCCGTGTGCCGAAATCTTGCTTCTCTTGAGGATAAGACTTTCTTGCTTGACGATTTAGTGGCTGTGGCGCAGCGTGGCGATGTGATATATCCTTATCTGAAGCCCATGGACAGTGTGGAGAATGCACCCGACAGCGACTTGTGGCATACGCTGATAGAGGCGGATAATTATCATGCCTTACAGACTCTTGCTTATCTTTATCCGGGTATGGTGGACTGCATCTATATAGACCCTCCTTACAACAAGCCCGACTCGCACGATTGGAAATACAACTGCGACTATGTTGATGGTACGGATGCGTATCGTCACTCCAAGTGGTTGTCGATGATGGAGGCACGGTTGAAGATAGCCAAGAAACTGCTTAACCCTAACGACTCGGTGCTGATTGTAACGATTGATGAACTGGAATATCATCATCTTGGATGCCTGTTGGAGCAGATGTTCCCTGAGGCGAGGATTCAGATGGTGAGTACTGTTATAAATACCGCTGGAGTTAGTAGAGGAGGGGAATTCTCTCGATCGAATGAATTTATTTATTTTGTTCAAATAGGTAGTTCTACCCCAATAGCTCTACCACTAACAAATGAATGGCGCGGTAATACAAAAACAGAGAAAGCAGACAGATTGGTTTGGAACCAATTGATGAGGGCGGGTACAAACGCAAGACGTATAGATAGGCAAAGATTATTTTACCCGTTATATATTTCAAAGGATGGAAAGAAAATAGTTAAAATTGGAGAGTCATTACCTCTTGAAATTGATAGAAAAACGATTGTGTCAGATGAAAAATCTGTTGTTATTTGGCCTATCAGGTCTAATGGTGATGAAGGAAACTGGCAAATTGGTCAAGACACATTGAAGGAAAGTTATGCGAAAGGATATGTACGTCTTGGTAGATTTACAAATAAGGGAATGGCTATAACCTATCTAAAAAGCGGAGAGCAAGAGAAAGTTGAGAATGGCACATATCCAATTAAAGGATATCGTGAAGATGGTTCAGTTATAGAGGGTAATTCTGTATATGATAGAAGTTGGATTCCTGGAACACAGTGGGACTTGCCTTTACATAACGCGACTTACCATGGTAAACAATTATTAAATAAAATAATCGGTGGTCGTTTTGATTTCCCCAAATCCCTTTACGCAGTTCATGACACTATCCGCTTCTTTGTCGCCAACAAGCCCAACGCCCTTATCCTCGACTTCTTTGCCGGAAGTGGTACGACCCTCCATGCCGTAAACCTCTTGAACAAGGAAGATGGCGGACACCGCCGTTGCATTATGGTGACCAACAATGAGATAGGCGAACCGAAAGAAAAGGAACTAAGACCGCAAGGTATTCGACCCGGCGATGAAGAATGGGAAAAGTGGGGGATTGCCCGCTATGTGAACTGGCCACGAACGAAGTGTAGCATACTTGGCGAAGATGTGAACGGAAAGCCCATCGTGGGCGACTACATAACATCGCAGACAGAAACGAAACTGACCGACAGAAAGTTCACGCAAATCAACTTCCTGCCAGCTGAAGCCACAAAGAAGCAGAAGAAGGCTTTGGTGACGCTTGTCAACAAGCAAAAAGATGTGAAGTTGCCAACGATGAGCGACGACGTGCCGTTCCTCGTGTCAGAAGATGACAGCTATAATGCCAGCATTTTGTTTGACACAAATGAGGCGGAGGCATGGATGGAAGCATTAGACGGCAACAGCCACATCACCCACTTCTACATCGTGGCAGAAAAGGATGCCGACTTCAAGCGAATAAAGGCTGAGGTAAGCGAGGTGATGGGACAGATAGAGGAAACCATTCCGGTGAAAATGCCAATGAGCGATGGATTCAAGGCTAATGCTGCCTTCTTCAAGCTTGGTTTTTTGGACAAGCGTTCTGTGGCGAGAGGACGCCAGTTGCAAGAATTGTTGCCGTTGCTGTGGATGAAAGCAGGGGCAATAGGCAAATGTCCAGAGAGTATCACAGACGATTATGCCATTTTTCCAGACAACCGCATGGCCATATTGACGGATGAGGCTTTCTTTGTACGTTTCAAGGAAGACATAAGCCAACACCCCGAAATAAAAGTGGTGTATCTGATTACAGACAGCCAGAATGCGTACCTCGCTATGACAAACGAACTGAAAGGGATGAAAACCTTCCAGCTCTACCGCGACTATTTGGATAATTTCCGTATCAATTATGCAACAAAATAACGACGATACCCAATATGAACATATCTCTTAAACCCTTTCAGAAAGTCAGAGTCAGCGAACTCCGCCGAACTGCTGCCATGGCGCAGATGAATTGGCAACATTTCGGACAGAAGCAAATCATATCGTTCACAGCTCCTACTGGCGCAGGAAAGACCATCATGATGGCTAACTTCATAGAATCGATGCTGTGTGGCGATGACGAGGGAATGGTGGCTGCCATACCTGCCAGCATCTTTATCTGGCTCAGCGACTCACCAGAACTCAACGAGCAAAGTAAGCAGAAATTGGTGAGATATTGCAACAAACTCGTTATAAGCCAGTTCAAGACATTGGATGAGTCGTTTCGCGGCGAGAAACTTGAGCCTGGTATGGTCTATTTTCTCAATACGCAGAAGTTAGGCAAAGGCAGCAAGATGGTTGCCATTGGCGATGGCCGTGACTATACGATTTGGGAAACCATAGAAAACACCATAGAGGAATACGGACGCAATCTTGTGCTCATCATTGATGAGGCACACCGTGGAGCAAAAGTAAACCAGACAACCATCATGCAGAAGTTCGTAAACGGAAGCCCTAAAGACGGCCTTTCCGCTTTGCCTTTCATTATCGGCATGAGTGCTACTCCCGAACGTTTCAATACGCTGGCAAATGCAAGTCTTTCAACTTTGAACAAGGTGGTTGTAACTCCGAAAGAGGTGCGTGAGTCGGGACTGTTGAAGGACATTGTTGAGATTCACTATCCAGAAGAAAGTGCTATAAACAAAAACTTGGCAGTGCTTCAAGCTGCTGCCGACGAATGGAAGGACAAGTGCCTCCATTGGCACGACTATACTGAGAAACAACATAGTCAGAATGTGTGTCCTATTTTCCTGATACAGGTGGAAGCAGGCACGACAGGTAAAGTATCTGCAACCGATTTGGACGAATGTTTGCGTGAAGTGGAAAAACGCACGGGCGAAACGTTTGAGAAAGGCGAGGTGGTTCATGCTTTTGGTGAGCAAGGCACACTGTCTGTCAACGGATTGGAGGTGCCTTATTGTGAGCCGTCGGCCATCAATGACGATCGAAACATAAAGATAGTATTTTTCAAGGAGGCATTGTCTACGGGATGGGATTGTCCACGTGCTGAGGCTATGATGTCATATCGTGTGGCTAAAGATGCCACATACATAGCACAATTGCTTGGCAGGATGATTCGCACACCATTAAGAATGCGTGTTGAGGTGGACGAATCGCTTAACTATGTGCATTTATATCTGCCTCATTTTGACGCAGATACAGTGGCAGATGTAGTAAGAAAACTGTCAGAGGAAGAAGGAGGCGATTTGCCCACTGACATACAGGCTGTGCAGGAAGGCAAGAAGACCACTGTGGTGATGACCGCAAAAAGACCAGTTGCTGCTACTTCGGTAAATCAACAGCAACCGCATACATCCGCAGCTCAAACAAGTTCCGCAGGTACTGTTGACACAAAAGAAATGTCTACAATAAATACATCCGCCTCTTCCTCGACAAATACATCTGATACAACAGAAAAATATGGCACGACACAAAATATACAGAAACCTAAGGTAGAGGTTAGCCAATTGTTACAACATCAAAATACATTTGAAAATGGCAATATGGAAAAATCAGAGATATCTGTGAATTCCAATACTTTCATCGATCCTTATGAAAAAGTGAAAGATGCTATTAATCAGGCAGAGATTCTGACTTATGAGGTAAAAAAGGCTACTGTAACAAAGAACTATCTGAGAGCTTTGTTCGATATGGCGCGTCTTGCTGTCATGACTGGAATGGACGCAACTGCTAAAGCAGTGGATGATGTGAAAGACGCTATTGCAGAAAGGATACATACATATATAGAGCAGCTGAAAGCTGCAAACGAATATGATGCATTGGTCGAAAAAGCTTTGACTTTTCAGTTGAACACCCTTAGTGTAGAATTTTACAAGAGTGGAAATACATACGATTTTCAGCAAGGTCCAGACCTCTTTTCAAAAACTGATGCCGGACTATACCACCAATATCAGCAAGCAAATATTTTGTTGTGTGGTGAAGGCATAGGCGATAGATATGCAAATGTGTATGGAGAAGATGACGATTATTCATATATGTATGATGTTATTCTGTATGCAGCCGACCAGCATCAGCGTGATTTACTAATGGGTTATGCCAAAGGTGAGTTTGAACGGTTGGCCGACTTGTATCGTCCCAAAACTAAACGTCTTTCTGAAAAATATAGATTACAATATAATAGCCTCATTGCACAAGGCAGTTCGGTTTCCAAGCATTTATTTCGTTTGCCAGAAACTATCAATGTAGACCTTGATAACGATGGCGACACTTGTACCGATCATCTGTTTGTGAATGCAGAAGGTACAGCCACATTCAAGTTGAAAGGATGGGAGCCACTGACTCTTGATGAAGAACGAAAGCATCCGCAGTATGTGTGCTGGCTTCGCAACCAAGACCGCAAACCTTGGGCTTTATGTATTCCGTATGAGTGCGGCAATGAAATAAAGAGATTTTATCCCGACTTTATTGTCGTCAGAAGTGATGGAAATGGTGGTTATGATTTTTCCATCCTTGAACCACATAGGGATGACAAGGCCGACAATCTGCCAAAAGCAAAAGCCCTTGCCAAGTATGCTCAAGAATGCCCAAGCTTTAGTAGAATCCAAATGCTGAGACTACGCCATACTTCTTTTGGAGACAGAATGCTTCGGTTGGATTTCTGCAAAATAACTGTAATAAACAAAGTACTCAATTGCTTGACAGATGCTGATTTTGATGCGGTATTTAATGCAGAGGGTGAGTTCGATTGTTGAAACAAATAAATATGTAGAAACCATGATTAAACCGATGTAGAATATTATGGAAGAAGATACGACTAACAAGACCATTTGTCCGATACTATCCGAAAAATTCGAATACCTTCGGATAAATGGTTTGACGAGGTGATGATGTATAGTCAATCGCAAAAAATACGACAAGTATCGCATTATTCAAGGCCATAAAATAATGTCAGATTTTGACAAACAAATAGAAAGGTTGTTTAGCGAAGATAAGAATCAAATAAGATGAGCGACAAGAGCAAGCAACAATATATAGACTTCGAAGCCTACGAGCGTGTGGCAGAGCCACATAAGCGCGAAAGGGCTTCGGCATGGCGCACGGCTATCGGTCTGCAAGATGTTGACGGACTGAAGGTGTCTGACTATCTGAAAGAGACGGCTGTCAGACACATTGAGGGCGATATTACCATTGATGATGTGCGCGAACAGTTGAAATCGTATTATGTCAACAAAACTACTCATGATGAGGACGATGCCGAAAAGGAAGAGGCCGACCGTGTGGCTGCCAATATAGCCAAGCTACTGAGCGAGAAGTCTTTTTCGTTTACTGCATTGGAATTTCTGAATGTCCATAGGCACTTGTTTGAGGGTGTATTCAAACATGCTGGTGAAGTGCGCCCCTATGACATCAGCAAGAAGGAATGGATATTGCAAGGAGATACTGTTGTGTATGGACGTGCTGCCGACATTATGATGGCGTTGCGATATGACATTCAGCAAGAAAAGGACTTTAATTATAAAGGACTGTCAACGGATGAAATCATCAGTCACATTGTAGATTTCGTCACCTTGCTATGGCAGAACCATCCGTTTCGTGAGGGCAACACACGAACAACGGCCGTGTTTGTCATCAAATATCTGCGCTCTATCGGATTCAAGGTGGACAACGATTTGTTTGCCGACAACTCTTGGTATTTCCGCAATGCTCTTGTTCGTGCCAACTATCGCAATCCTTCAAAAGGTATAGAGCCCAACAAATCATTCCTCATCAGGTTCTTCCGTAATTTGATGTTGGGCGAACATCATGAACTGAAGAACCGTTATATGCTGATAGGATATGCAGATGTTGGTGATACCCATACAAGTACCCATACAAGCACCCATACAAGTTTTGATGAAACCGTATCTACGTTATCTGAAAATATAAAACGGTTAGTTGTTGCGATTGGCACAGATGAAAAGAGCGTAAAGGAAATGATGGAGGCGGTCGGTTTGAAGAATCGTCCCAATTTCCTTGAATATTCTCTTACGCCAGCCATTACTGAAGGCTTGGTAAAAATGAAATTTCCTAACTCGCCACATCATCCTCGCCAGAAATATCTTCTGACCGTGAAAGGGTTAGCGGTGTATGATGAGTGTGTCAAATCAATGTGAAAAATCTGCCAGAGCTTGCTCCCCGAAGGTGCTCAGCCGAGGAACTCCGAGGATGCTTGACTTGTACAAGAACTCCTTTTGGAGTGGCAGCCTGATGCGGTTTTCAAAAACCGGTAATTAGGCTTACCGATTTTTAAAATCGTTGTTTTAGCGGCATCGAGATAGCTCGCTGGAAAAGTAAAAGCCAGTGCTCTTTGTGCATCTTATGTGAGGTGCGCATTGAGCATTGGCTTGACATTTATGAACAATTATTGTTTTTTAGCCTCTGTATGAGCCATTCAAGAGAGGGACAATCTCGGTTGTCTCTTTCAATCGGTCACCGATACGCTTGCCGTACACCTCTGAGATTTGTTGAAAAATAATTTGTTTAATTTTTAGTTAACATTTGTATGTGAAAACTTATAGAATGCACGGCTGTAGTGAAACAGTCGTGCATTTGACTTTAAAACGGTTGCTATGGCATTTCTTGGTTAAAAAAAAGATGGGGGCTTGGATATTCGTCAGAAAAAGTGTACCTTTGCGTCTGGTAATTGTAGGGATGAGAGTCCTTATATGTTGAATCGAGTAAACGCAAGAAATAAACAAAACAATGGAAATCATCATTATCATAGCCATTATTATCGGCATCATCGTAGGCTTCTTTCTTGGCAAGCTGATGGCTGCGAAAACTGCAAGCGAGGAGAAAACACAGCTTGTGGCAAAGGCTCAAGTGTTGGCGGCAGAGATGGAACAGGTTAAGAGCCTGACCGACCAGGTGCGCCAGCAGGCAGAGAAGGAAAAAGAAGTATTATGTAAGCAGGCAGAGAAGGAGAAAGAAAATCTGAAGGAACATTATGATGTTATCCTAAAGAATGAGAGAGCCCATCATGCCGAAGAGATGCAGGCATTGAGGGAAGCACATGCTTCGGAGATGCAGTCGCTGAAGGGACAGATGGAGAGCGAACGCCAGTATGCTGCCAAACTGCGTGCCGAGAGCGACCAGCAATGGGCGCAGAAGATGGAAACGCTTAAGCAAGACATGCAGCGCATGAATGCAGAACATCAGAAAGTGGCTGCAGAGCAACTGGCTGCCAAGCAATCGGCTTTGCAGGAGAACAACCGTCTGCAGATGGATGAACTATTGAAGCCTATCAAGGAACAGTTTGCAGACTTCAAAAAGTCGGTTGAGGAAAGCAAGACTCAGAACGAAGTGAACAAGAAAGAACTGCAGAACACCTTTGAGGCTACAATGAAACTCTTTCAGCAGGAGCAGCAGCAAGCAGTTTCTTTGTTGAAGGAGCAGACTTCGAAGATAGGTTCGGATGCTGCTAATCTAACTCGTGCCCTGAAGGGAGATAGTAAGATGCAGGGCGACTGGGGTGAGATGGTGCTTGAAACCATTCTCGAGAACAGTGGATTGCGAAAGGACGAGGAGTTCTTTATCCAGGAGAACACTAAGGATGAAGAGGGCAAGAACTTCCGCCCTGATGTCATCGTAAGATTCCCAGAAGGCAGAAGTGTAGTCATCGACTCGAAGGTTTCGCTTACTGCCTATTCTGATGCCATAGCGGCAGAAGATGATGGCGAGCGCGAACGGCTGATGAAACTGCATGCGGCAAGTGTGCGCAGACATATCGACGAACTGGCAGAAAAAGACTATTCCAAGCTGGTGGATGATGCCATTGGCTTTGTTCTGATGTTTATTCCCAACGAAACCAGCTATATTGCAGCCATGAAGCAGCAACCTGAGCTTAGCCGTTATGCTTATCAAAAGAAAATTATCATCATTTCGCCCAGCAATCTTCTGATGGCTCTTCAGTTGGCATACAACCTGTGGCAGTATGACCGTCAAAACAAGAATGTAGAGAAAATAGTGAAGACTGCAGCAGACTTGTATGATAAGGTGGCAGGTTTTGAGGACACCTTTATGGGTGTGGGCGACTTGATAACCCGTCTGTCTGGAACCTTTGACAAGGCTAAAAAGCAACTTTATGATGGCGCTGGTAATGTCATGAGAAGGGTAGAGAGTCTGAAGAAACTGGGTGTTACACCTAAGAAGCAGATTAAAGAACTCTCCGACGAATAGCCTTTTAAAGGTAAAAAGGTAAAAAGGTAAAAAAGGTAAAAGAGTAAAAGGTAAAAATGCACCGCTTTTTTGTCAAGAATGAGAGAATCTTGTCTTTCTCTTATTCTTGACTCGACTTTCGTAGATGGGGAAGTTAAAGAATTTAAAGAAGTTAGAGAAGTTAGAGCCATATGCTTTGTAGCTAAGTATACATCCAAAAGGCTATTGGCTATAACTTCTAACGACCGAGTGAAGTGATAACTTCTTTAACTTCTATAACTTCCATACATGCTAAACTTCAGTTCTTGACAATATATTTGAAGACTTATTTGGGAATAAACGGGCTTGTTTTTGAAAATGAGGTATGGTTATTGCTGTGTGATTTCTTCGACGGCTTTCACGAGCGAGTCTTTGCCATTGAGGAGATAGAAATCGACACGTACCACGTGGTTGATATCAGCGCAACCCTTAACCTTGATGCGGCGAGTCTTTCCGTATTCAAAGGTGTCTCGTCTTGAAGGATAGGAAACCAATTGTAGTTTTTCCTTAGAAGATCCGCTTCCGATATAGTATATTCCCACACTGTCGGTCATGGCCTTCTGAGCCTTTATTCGTGCCATCTTTTTGGCATGAAGTGCCGAAGTGTCTTCTGGATAGAATTCGCTGGCAGCCACTGTGTCTCCATCATTCTGCGATGGGGCAAACTTGCAGCTGGTGGCTGTTGAGACAGATGCGGTGGCAGCAATTACAACTGCAGCAAAATATAATAGTTTTTTCATTCCTTCGTAGATATATTGAATGTTCGTTCAGTTTCGGAGAATTTAATCTCTGTTAATACAGCAACAGCAATCCGGCAAAAGCAGAGTAGCATATCATGCGGATGGGGTTGATGCCGACAAACTTGACACCAAAGAAGGTGGCAAGGAAGAGCGCGATAGAGATATAGAATCGCCAGGGGTCGGCAGGAGATGAGAAGTTTTCTTGGTTCATCAAGAGCAGGGCTGCAGCTCCTACGAGCCCAACTATGGCGGGGCGAAGACCAATGAAAATGCTCTGTATGGCTGTGGTGTTCATATATTTGTACAGCATCTTGCTGATAAGAATCATCAAAATCAAAGAGGGAAGAACCAAGGCAAATGTAGCTACTGCACTTCCCAATATGGCCATTGATTCGCTCAAGCCTGCATTGTGTACAGCAGTATAGCCACAATAAGTAGCAGCATTGATGCCAATGGGACCTGGTGTCATCTGCGAAATGGCAACGACATCAGTAAACTCTTGCATCGTCATCCAGTGGTATTGTGTTACTACTTGTCCCTGTATGAGGGAAATCATAGAGTAGCCACCTCCGAAACCGAAGATGCCAATCTGGATAAAAACGAGGAAAAGCTGAAGAAAAATCATATCAATAGATAATTAAGAATCGATAATAGACAAATCTATACCTTGGAAGATTCATCTTTTCTGAAGACTTACACCTTATTATATATAAGCAGAGGCTTCATTCTGTAGGCAGTATGAACTTGCCGTAAATGTAGCCAGCTGCGGCTGCGGAAATGATGACCCAGATGGGGTTGACGTGCAGAAGCCAGATAAGCATGGCAGACAGAATGGGAATCCAGCAGTTGGCAAAAGTGATGTGTGCACTCTTGGCAAGTGAGAATGTAGGGACGGCTATCAGGGCAACGACTGCAGGACGAATGCCGGCAAACATAGCTGCCACAACCTTATTGTCCTCGAACTGATGGAAGAACATGGCGATGGCCAATATGATGAGGAAAGAGGGAAGTGAGGCTCCGAGAGTGCAGATGATGGCTCCTGGAGATTTTGCCAACTTATATCCAAGCATGGAACTCATGTTGATGGCCAGGGCTCCCGGACAAGTCTGTGTCACAGCGATGGCATCGAGAAACTCTTCCTTCGTCATCCAATGATGCTTGTCAACGACTTCGGATTCTATAATAGGAATCATGGCATAGCCACCCCCAAAGGTGACTATGCCAATCTTCGTAAATGTTTTGAATAATGTAAGATAACTTACGCTATTATTCATTTTTTACCTTTTTACTTTTTTACCTTTTTACTTTTTCAAAGTTCTTTCTTCAATCCACTGGCGTGCATTGACGAATGCCTCAATCCAAGGAGTTACCTCGTCGTTGCGACGGTCGGCCGGATACCAGGCGTTCTGCCATGGGAAGATGGCACGCTCCAAGTGTGGCATCATTGCCAGGTGGCGACCATCTGCTGAGCAGATACCTGCCACGTTGTAGTCACTGCCGTTAGGATTGCCAGGATACTCAGCATAGTTGTACTTCGCAATCACATTGTAGTGATCCTCTGGCTCAGGAAGGTAGAAACGACCCTCGCCGTGAGCTACCCAGATACCGAGCTTGTCACCGCTCAGGCTACCGAACATCACACTGTCGTTCTGAGGAATTGTCAAACCCAGGAATGTGCTCTCAAACTTCTTGCTGGTATTGTGGCAGAGGTGTGAGCGATGCTTGTGCTCAGGATTGATGAGGTTGAGTTCTACCATCAGCTGGCAACCGTTACAGATGCCGAGTGAAAGAGTGTCCTCACGGGCATAGAACTTGTCGAGTGCCTCCTTAGCCTTAGGATTGTAGAGGAATGCACCAGCCCAACCCTTGGCAGAACCGAGAACGTCGGAGTTAGAGAAACCACCGCAGAATACGATGAAGTTCACATCCTCCAAAGTTTCACGACCACTGATAAGGTCGGTCATCATCACGTCCTTCACGTCGAAGCCAGCGAGGTACATAGAGTAAGCCATTTCGCGCTCACCATTGGTTCCCTTCTCACGAATGATTGCCGCCTTGATACCAGATGGCTTGCGGCGGTTGGCATCGAGACCATAGCTGGAGAGTGTGCCCTTGAAACCATAACCGAAGTTCATCTCAATAGGCTGCTTCTTATAGTTGGTGTAGCGCTTCTTAGCCATGCCGTTCATGCTCTGCTTGCGGTCGAGGAGGTAAGAAGTCTTGTACCAGTTGTCGCGCAGGGCGTCAATATCGAATTCGTGCTCGAAGCCATCCTTCTTGATGATGATCTTGCGGAGCTCTGGAGCTGGATAACCAATCTTGGCATAGCCGATGCCATTGTCCTCGAGGAATGCCTTGAGTTCATCTTTATGAGCATCGCTTACCTGGATGACAACACCTGGGTTCTCTGCGAAGAGAGTCTTGATGATGTCTTTGTCGGCTATGTCATGGAGGTTGATCTTCATACCGCCCTCTACGTTGGCGAATGTCATCTCGAGGAGAGTGGTAATCAAACCACCGGCGCTGATATCGTGACCTGCCATTACCCAACCGCGGTTGATGAGTTCCTGTACGGCATTGAAGCAGTCAACGAAGTACTCAGGGTTCTTCACGGTAGGAACATCGCTGCCCACCTTGCCCAAGCTCTGAGCGAAGGCAGAACCACCGAGGCGCTGCTCGTCGAAGCTGAAGTCGATGTGATAGAGGCTTGAGTTCTTGTCGTTGACGAGAACCGGACTAACCACCTTCTTGACATCTGAAACCTCACCACCAGCACTTACGATAACGGTACCAGGAGCGATGATCTTCTCGCCGTTAGGATACTGCTGGGTCAATGAGAGCGAGTCCTTACCTGTTGGTACGTTCACGTGGATGGCGCAGCAGAAGTCTGACAATGCCTTCACGCCCTCGTACAAACGAGCATCCTCACCCTTCTGGCTGCGGCAAGGCCACATCCAGTTGGCAGAGAGGCTGATGCTGTCCATACCATCTGCCAATGGAGCCCAAACGATATTGGTCAATGACTCTGCTACAGAGAGTACAGAACCTGCCTTAGGATCTGCAAGACCTGCCTGAGGTGCATGACCCATAGCAGTTACGATACCCTTCTCGCCACGGTAGTCGAGTGCTACGACACCACAATCGGAGAGTGGCAACTGAATCTGACCCTGGCACTGCTGACGTGCAATCTTACCCGTTACGGAGCGGTCCACCTTGTTGGTCAACCAGTCCTTACAAGCCACAGCCTCCATCTGGAGAACACGCTGCAAGTATTCGTCGAGGTTGTCGGCAGAATAAGTTACATCCTCATATTTGCGCTCTACGGTCTCGTCGACCATTACAGTCTTAGGAGTATGACCGAACATCTGAGCTACATCGAGGTCGAATGGCTTCACGCCGTCAGCCTGCTTAAAGCTGAAGTGAGCATCGCCAGTAGTCTCGCCTACCACGTACATAGGAGCACGCTCGCGGTCGGCAATCTTCTGAACCTCGCTGATATATTTTTCGTCGATGAGTAAGCCCATGCGCTCCTGGCTCTCGTTGGCGATGATTTCCTTGGCGCTCAAAGTCTTGTCACCGATAGGCAACTTAGACATATCGATTTCGCCACCGCATTCTTCTACCAACTCAGAGAGACAGTTCAAGTGACCTGCAGAACCGTGGTCGTGGATGCTGACTACAGGGTTCTCGTCGTTCTCAACGAGTGCACGAACCAAGTTGTAAGCACGCTTCTGCATCTCAGGGTTGGCACGCTGAACCGCATTCAACTCGATACCGTTGCTGTAGCGGCCTGTATCTACAGAAGAAACAGAACCGCCACCGAGACCGATGCGATAGTTGTCGCCACCTACAACGACCACCTTGTTGCCCTTCTGTGGCTCTCCCTTCTTGTAATCACGCTTCTTGCCGTAGCCTACACCACCAGCAAGCATGATAACCTTGTCATAAGCATACTTCTCACCATTCTCCTCGTGCTCGAAGGTGAGCACAGAACCGGTGATAAGAGGCTGACCGAACTTGTTACCGAAGTCGGAAGCACCGTTAGATGCCTTGATAAGGATCTGCTCTGGAGTCTGATAGAGCCATTTGCGCACTGGCATGATGTCTTCCCAGTCGCGCTCTACATCGCTCTTGCCGTTGTCGTCCTTCAGACGAGGATAAGCAGTCATGTAGCAGGCAGTACCTGCGATAGGCCATGAGCCTACACCACCACCCATACGGTCGCGGATTTCACCGCCAGTACCGGTAGCAGCACCGTTGAAAGGCTCTACAGTAGTAGGGAAGTTGTGAGTCTCGGCCTTCAGCGAGATGACACTCTCGATATCCTTCACCTGGAAGAAGTCGCTGGTGGTCTGGTCGGCAGGAGCAAACTGCTCGATGACAGGACCCTGCGAGAAGGCCACGTTGTCCTTGTAGGCAGAGAGAATCTTATTGGGGTTCTCGTTGGTGGTCTTCTTGATCATATTGAAAAGAGAAGACTCCATCTCCTTGCCGTCGATGATAAACTGTCCGCCGAAGATCTTGTGGCGGCAGTGCTCAGAGTTGATCTGTGCAAAGCCAAAGATTTCGCTGTCGGTAAGAGGACGTCCGTTCTCTTTCTCCAACTTGTGGAGATAAGCCATCTCGTCCTCGCTGAGAGCCAAGCCTTCCTCTTCGTTGTACTTCTCGAGGTCGTCTACGTACTTGATGGGTTCAGGCTCATGGTTGACGGTGAACACATTCTGGTCTATTCCGTTGTACATGCGCTGCAGCATAGGGTCGTGCTCAGCGTCCTCGCTTTCTACGGGGAAGTACTCCTCAATACGCGAAATGCCGTTAAGACTCATGTTCTGAGTTATCTCAACGGCATTCGTACTCCAGGGAGTAATCATTTCACGGCGTGGACCCACATAGAAGCCCTGCAACTGCTGGGCGTCCTCTAATGTTGCGTCACCATAAAGCCAACAAAGTTCATTGATCTCGTCCTGAGATGGTTTGTGGTCAATCTCGGTCGCTATCACACTCTTGGATGGAGTTCTGAAAAAAAGAATCATACTTAGTTTTTCTCTTTTTATTGTTAATGTATTTCTTTTCGACTGCAAAGTTAGTGTAAAAAGGAGAGATAACAAAGAGAAAGCTCGTTTTTTTTGTTTTTTATCAAACTTTCGCATTTCTTCTGCCCTGTTTTTGATGTACAGCGCTCTTTTTCTGCAGGATGTAGTCAGTCTTCATAGACGGCCAGGCCGGAGTCTCTATGATGGCCGATATCGGTCATCTATTATGACCGGCATCGGTCATCTATTACGACCAGGCCTTGCCGTCTATTATGACCGGGATGAGTCTTCTATGAAGCCTTCTGTCGATAGAAAAAGTGAATGAAGAAGGGACCATAATTCGTGTTAAATCGTTAAAAATGAGAAGAAAAGGCTCAAAGGTGGTTAAAATTCCATAAATGGATTTGACAAAAGGCTTTTATTCCAGTCTTATTCATAACTTTGCATAATGAAAGAAGCATGTAATTAATGTTTAGGAAGACCCTTTACAAAAACTTAATTTTATCAACTAAGCAAAAAATAAACGAGAAGAATATGAAACAGACAAAGACTTTAGCGATTATCGCAATGGCAGGCGCTCTGCTTGCAACAAGCTGCGCCAGCAAAAAAGAGTTACAGAATTGTCAGACCGAGAATAAGGAACTGACCGGTAATTATCAGGCAGCCAAGGAGCAACTCGCTGCATCACAGGCTCGCGTTACTACTCTCGAGGATCAGCTCGCACAGATGAAGAAGGACTATTCTTCTATGCAGACAGCTCTCGACAAGAGTTTGAACAACGCCAACCAGAACAATATCAGCATCGAGAAGCTCGTTGACCAGATTAACGAGTCTAACCAGTACATCCGTCACTTGGTAGAGGTGAAGAGCAAGAGCGACTCACTCAACATGGTGCTTACCAACAACCTGACCCGCTCATTGAGCAAGGAAGAGTTGAAGGAAGTAGACGTACAGGTACTCAAGGGTGTGGTTTACATCTCTTTGGCCGACAATATGCTCTATCAGAGTGGAAGCTATGAGGTAAACAGCCGCGCACAGGAGACTCTGAGCAAGATTGCCAAGATCATCATGGACTATAAGGACTACGATGTATTGGTAGAGGGTAATACCGATAATGTACCTGTAAGCACCACAAGTCCTAAGATGAAGAACATCCGCAACAACTGGGACCTCTCAGCTCTGCGTGCTTCATCTGTAGTACAGTATCTGCAGGAGCACTTCGGTGTATCTCCTAAGCGCCTCACAGCAGGTGGCCGTGGTGAGTACAACCCTGTGACAACCAACGATACAGAGGTGGGCAAGATGCGCAACCGTCGCACTCAGATCATCATCACTCCTAAGCTCGACCAGTTCATGGATCTCATCGACAAGGCTCCAGAGGATAAGTAAACAGAAGAATTAAGATATATCTTTCTAAGGCGTGCCGTAGGTTTTTACTTGCGACGCGCCTTTTTCTTTTCTTGAATAAATCTTAAATTATCCGTGAATAGTTGGCTCGTTGCCGATTATTGCTTATCTTTGTAAGCGAAAATAATAAATCAACAACAAGAAATAAGGGGTGCTGCACGGTTGTGCTGCTGAGATTATACCCATAGAACCTGACGCAGATAATGCTGCCGCAGGGATATTTCTATTCCGTATTATCTTTTATTTGTAAGGTACGTGTGTGTACGCCTCTTCTTCTAAAGAAAAATGTAGATTGAAATGAGGTATATTTGTGCATTGACCATTGCCGGTTCCGACAGTTGTGGAGGAGCAGGCGTACAGGCTGATATCAAGACCATGTCGGCATTGGGCGTTTATGCGGCATCGGCCATTACTGCTGTTACTGTACAGAATACGCAGGGCGTTCAGGCCATTCAAGCCATAGAACCCGAAATTGTGGCAGGTCAGATCAAGGCTGTGATGGACGACATACAGCCCAATACTGTCAAAATAGGAATGGTGAACGATAAGGCCACTATCCAGACCATAGCCGATACGCTGAAACTTTATCCTGGAACTACACTTGTTGTCGACCCCGTTATGGTGTCGACCAGCGGTTCTATGCTCATGCAGCAAGATGCTCTCGATATCTTCTGTCGGCAACTCTTGCCGATGGCCAACTTGCTGACACCCAATATTCCCGAGGCTTCCGTACTTTCTCATACCTCAATACAGACGGCAGACGACATGGATCAGGCGGCCCTGCGCATCCTGTCGTTAGGCTGTGAGGCTGTTCTGATAAAAGGCGGGCACTTGGAAGGCGACAGGAAGATAGACAAACTCTATCTTGCCGATGGCAGAACCGAAGTCTACGAGCATGCCACGATAGAAACCCGCAATACTCATGGCACAGGTTGCACTCTCTCTTCCGCTATTGCCTCGTTCTTGGCCCGTGGCTTGGAAATGTGTCAGGCCATAGCTCAAGCCAAGGATTATCTGTCGCAAGCCATAGAGGCAGGCAAGGATGTGGAGATAGGAAAAGGACATGGTCCTGTCGACCATTTTTTCAACCCCGAGAAATTGAAGATTTGCTAAAGAAAAAGCCTATTTATATTTTCTTCGCAACTAAGCCTAAACCCTCATAAAATACGAAAACAAACAAAAAAAGAATATGATACAGTTTATAACCCATTCCAATGAGCGTTACGACCATGTAGAAGGCGCCAAGCTGGCTTTGCAGGGCGGATGCCGTTGGATTCAGTTGCGCATGAAGGACGCTATGGAAATAGATTTCCTTCGGGCGGCAAAGAAGATAAGAAGATTATGCGATGAATATCATGCCACATTCATTCTCGACGACCATGTGGAGTGGGTGGGGCTTACTGGTGCCGACGGAGTGCATCTTGGCAAGAACGACATGCCTGTAGATGAGGCACGAAAGATGTTGGGACGAAACAAAATCATCGGAGGCACTGCCAATACCTTCGAAGATGTGGAGCGGCTTTCTCGTCAGGAAGCCGACTACATAGGTTGTGGTCCTTTCCGGTTTACCACTACCAAGAAGAACCTGTCGCCAGTGCTGGGTCTGGAGGGTTATCGGGACATCACGGCACAGATGAAGGCTCATGACATTCAGCTCCCCATCGTCGCCATTGGAGGAATTCTGCACCAGGATATTCCTGCCATCATGCAGACTGGCGTGACAGGAATAGCGGTAAGCGGAGCTATCCTAAATGCGGAGAATCCTGTAGAAGAGATGAGACTCTTTATCTCGGCTACGGACAATGACATGTGATTACAAACTAATACAACTTATAAATGAAGACAAAAATCAAGTTTGACTATCCTTCCTCAGAGAAGGTTTATCTCAAGGGAAAACTCTTCCCCGACCTCAGAGTGGGCATGCGTAAGGTGCGCCTTACTCCAACGGTTACTTTCGAGGGCGATGTGCGCCACGAGGAACCCAATGCCCCTGTCTATATCTATGATACGAGTGGTTGCTATAGCGACCCCAATGTGGAAATAGACCTGAACAAAGGCTTGCCCCGTTTGCGTCAGTCATGGATAGAGAACCGCAAGGAGGGTGAGACTCAGATGTATTTCGCCAAGAAAGGTATCATCACAGAGGAGATGGAATATGTGGCTATCCGCGAGAATATGAACTGCGAGGAGCTGGGCATCAAGACTCACATCACTCCAGAGTTCGTGTGCAAGGAGATTGCCGAGGGAAGAGCCGTCATTCCTGCCAACAAGAAGCACCCTGAGTCGGAACCTATGATTATAGGAACCAACTTCCTGGTTAAGATCAATACCAATATAGGCAACTCTGCCACAACTTCCGGAATCGAGGAAGAGGTGGAGAAAGCCGTGTGGAGTTGCAAGTGGGGTGGCGACACGCTGATGGATCTTTCTACGGGCAATGATATTCATGAGACCCGAGAGTGGATATTGCGCAACTGTCCTGTGCCAGTAGGTACGGTGCCTATGTATCAGGCTTTCGAGAAAGTGGACGGCAAGGCAGAAGACCTGACATGGGAAGTGTTCCGCGACACCCTTATCGAACAGTGTGAGCAGGGAGTGGACTATTTCACCATCCACTGCGGCATCCGTCTGAAGAATATCCACTTGGCGGATACTCGTCTTACAGGTATCGTGAGCCGGGGCGGAAGCATCATCTCGAAATGGTGTAAGGTGCATCAGAAGGAAAGTTTCCTCTACGAGCACTTTGATGATATCTGTGATATCTGCGCCAAGTACGATGTTGCCATCTCGTTGGGCGATGGCTTGCGTCCTGGTTCAACCTACGATGCCAATGATGCAGCCCAGTTTGCCGAACTCGACACGATGGGCGAGCTGGTGGAGCGTGCCTGGGCAAAGAATGTACAGGCGTTTATCGAGGGGCCGGGTCATGTGCCTATGCACAAGATCAAGGAGAACATGGAGCGACAGATAGAGAAATGCCACGGAGCACCTTTCTATACATTGGGCCCTCTTGTAACCGATATAGCTCCCGCCTATGACCACATCACCTCTGCCATAGGTGCTTCGATGATAGGCTGGTATGGTACAGCCATGCTCTGCTATGTTACTCCGAAGGAGCACCTTGCCTTGCCAGAGAAGGAAGACGTTCGCACAGGTGTGGTAACCTACAAGATAGCTGCCCATGCTGCCGATTTGGCTAAGGGACATCCAGGAGCCTCTGTACGTGACAACGCGCTGAGCAAGGCCCGTTATGACTTCAGATGGAAAGACCAGTTCAACCTCTCGCTCGACCCAGAGCGTGCGCTGGAGTTCTACAAGACGAGCAACAGCGTAGATGCCAATTACTGCACCATGTGCGGTCCCAACTTCTGTGCTGCCCGCATCAGTCATTCATTGAAGAGCTGCGAGGAACGTAAAGGAGAATAAACGCACACTCTGTAATGCAACAGAGAGCAATGAGAATTTAGAATCAACTTATTTCAAAAAATAAAAAACTTTAAAAAAAATGATTGAAACACAAGTATCCAAAGGTATTATCAGTACCTATTTTGACAAACTTCAGCGTAATCTCGATCTCGATGTAGCCATTGTTGGCGGAGGTCCTTCTGGTATTGTTGCTGCTTATTATCTGGCTAAGGCAGGATTGAAGGTAGCTCAGTTTGACCGTAAACTCTCTCCTGGTGGCGGCATGTGGGGCGGTGCCATGATGTTCAACCAGATTGTCATTCAGGAAGAGGCTATGCACATCGTAAAGGACTTCGATATCAACTACGAGACTTTCGAGGATGGTCTTTACACTATCGACTCTGTGGAGAGTACCTCTTCGCTGCTTTATCATGCAGTACATGCTGGTGCAACTATTTTCAACTGCTACTCGGTAGAGGATGTCATCTTCAAGAATGATGTGGTAAGTGGTGTGGTTGTCAACTGGACTCCAGTGCTTCGTGAAGGCTTGCACGTAGATCCTCTCAACATCATGTCGAAGTATGTTATCGACGGAACGGGTCACGACAGCGAGATGTGCAAGGTTGTTGCCCGCAAGAACGGAATCAAGTTGGATACTGCTACGGGTGGTGTTATCGGTGAGCGTTCACTGGATGTGATAGAAGGCGAGCGCATGGTAGTAGAGGGAACCCGTGAGGTTTATCCAGGTCTTTATGTATGCGGTATGGCCTCTTCAGCTGTTGCCGGCACTCCACGCATGGGACCTATCTTTGGTGGTATGTTGCTTTCTGGTAAGAAGGTGGCTGATGCTATCATCGCTAAGTTGAAGAAGTAATTTCTGTTCTGGATGAAATGGATCGTGATAACCTCTCCTGACTTCCTGTCGGGAGAGGCTCTTTTTATTGACAGACTTTTCTGTCATGGTCTGGATGTGCTTCATCTGCGTAAGCCGGGGGCTTCGTATGAGGACTGCCGGCATTTGCTGAGCGAGATTCCTTGCCGTTGGCACAACAGGATTGTGGTGCATGAACATTTCTCTTTGGCCGCAGAGTACTCTCTTCTTGGCATTCATCTCAACCGTCGTTGCCCCGATGTCCCAGAGGGTTTTCGTGGGCATGTGTCTTGTTCCTGTCATTGCCTCGACGAGGTTGTGGCAGCAAAGCCACATTGCGATTATGTCTTTCTGAGTCCCATCTTCGACAGTATCTCCAAGCAGGGATATTCGGCTTCCTTTACCGACAACGACTTGCAGCAGGCTCATGTTGCCGGTACAATCGACCATAAGGTTGTGGCGTTGGGAGGCATTACTTCTTCGCATATTCCGCAAATCAAAGCCTGGGGCTTTGGCGGTGCCGCCTTCTTGGGTGATGTGTGGAGCAGAATGAATGATGCCGGAGTAGATGAATATCTCGACACTTTGCGCTTGCTCCTCTAATGGTTTTCAGACGATGCCGTCAACCTGCGACTTTGTATTGCCAACCTTCGCCTCTTGTACAGACTTATTCTGTGATAGAAAGTTCAAAGAAGTATTCTTCAAAATAACCGGATACGCAACAAAAATGTGGCATTGTGAAAGAAAAACATGAAAATATGTTTCTCTTTAAAATATTATTCGTAATTTTGCAAGCAAATTATCAAAAAACAAGAGAAAGCTTATGGAAAAGATTCAAATGACAACTCCCTTGGTGGAGATGGACGGTGACGAGATGACTCGCATCCTGTGGAAGATGATTAAGGATGAACTGATATTGCCTTTCGTCGACCTCAAGACTGAGTATTATGACTTGGGCTTGCCCTATCGTGATCAGACCAACGATCAGGTGACCATCGACTCTGCTGAGGCTGCCAAGAAATATGGTGTGGCAGTAAAGTGTGCCACGATTACTCCTAATGCCCAGCGTATGGATGAATACAAGCTGCACAAAATGTGGAAAAGTCCTAACGGAACCATCCGAAGCATCATGGACGGAACTGTATTTCGTGCACCTATCACCATTCCAAGCATCCACCCATGTGTGAAGAACTGGGAGAAGCCTATCACCATTGCCCGTCATGCTTATGGTGATGTATACAAGAGTGTGGAGATTCGTGCCGATGAGCCAGGAGTGGCTAAACTCGTGTTCGAGGGCAAGAGTGGAAAGAAGCAAGAGGTGGAAATCCACAACTTTGATGGTGCTGGCGTTATTCAGGGCATGCACAACACGGACAAGAGTATCCGCAGCTTCGCGCATAGCTGTTTCAAGTTTGCTATCGACACCAAGCAGGATCTTTGGTTTGCCACCAAGGACACCATCTCCAAGACCTATGACGCACAGTTCCGTAAGATTTTCGAGGAGGTGTACGAGAGTGACTATAAAGAGAAGTTTGCCGAGTTGGGCATAGAGTATTTCTATACTCTGATAGACGATGCTGTGGCTCGTGTTATCCGCAGTAAGGGAGGCTTTATCTGGGCTTGTAAGAACTATGATGGCGACGTGATGAGCGATATGCTCAGCACAGCTTTCGGTTCGTTGGCTATGATGACTTCCGTTTTGGTTTCGCCCGATGGCAAGTACGAGTACGAGGCTGCTCATGGTACCGTGACACGCCACTACTATCGTTATCTGAAGGGTGAGGACACTTCCACCAACCCAATGGCAACCATCTTCGCCTGGAGTGGAGCGCTGAGAAAGCGTGGTGAGCTGGATGGCAACAAAGCTCTTCAGCAGTTTGGCGATCAGCTTGAGGCTGCCTGCTTCGATACTCTGAATGACGGAATAGCCACCAAGGACCTTGTCAACCTGATGGAAGGTGTAGAGGCCAAGGCAGTCAATTCTGCTGGCTTTATTGCTGCCATTCGTGAGCGCCTTGAGAAGCGCTTGGCATAGTCATGATAGAATAAGAATATAAATAGTAGTTCCTAAAGAGGTAGTGCTTACATTGGCAAAGTAAGTACTACCTCTTTTTATAGGACAATAAAAAAGTGAGACTTGCCTCACGGCAAATCTCACTTTCGCTTTGTCCTTGCGGACTCTGCAAGTTATTCTAGGAAAATTATAACTGTCTATTTTATCCCCTCTCTTGAGGATGTGTAAGTAATTCTGAGTATAGTTTGAAAAAATCAAAACTCAGGAGCTTGCTGATATGGAACAGCAGCCCTGTATCTATAGTGGCTCTTTCGTACACCTTATATATATTGGTACGATGGCAACCAAGTTGCTCTGCGAGCCAAACTGAAGTCTTGCCTTGTTTTTTGAGTTCCTGTTTTATTCGTTCGCCAATGACCAAGGCGTTAATACCATATTTTGCCATTTTCTGAAATAATTAAGTGTAAATTGTATTATCGATTGCAAAATTAAGAATAAGGAATTAATCAAAGAAATTTTTTAGTAGCTAATTTAGCAACATTGTGCTAAAAAAATATAAAATCTGGCGGTTTGCTCCTTTTTTTACCACATTCTTATACATTTAGTCTCCTTTTCTTCTTTTTCTTCTCTTTTTTATTTTTAAAGGGTCTGTTTTCCTTTCTTGTTGTTGGTCTTGGTGTGCTCAGTAGGACAAGCAGTTAGAGTAAATGTTTTTTGGCCTATAAAAATCTATGTTCTAAACTATCGAACTTATGTTCTAAACTTTCGAACTTAAGTTCTAAACTATCGAACTTGTGTTCTAAACTTTAGAACATAGATTTAGCTTGCTTAAAACACAATTTTCTGTAGTACTAAAAACAAATGGCCAAAGAATTAAAAGCATCTGCAGGTGCATCCTTGCACACTATTTATATACTCCACTTCTCTATTTGCGAAGGTTGAGGTACTTACAGCTCCTAAGCGCCAGTAAAGGCTTATAGATGTTTTTGGAGGTACTTAGTAGTTGTATAAGGGGCTAAAAACATTAAATAAGTTAAAAAATACCCGTAAAACACAATTTTTCCACCTAAAAAAGAGTTTTGTATTGCTTTTTTTTGTAATTTTGCAGTCAGACAATGGAATGGTTGCGAAACCATTGATAAGAATTTTGAGAATTCATGCCGATGTAAGTTGTATTAGTAAAAGGTGGTTTGGAGTTTTTTTCGCTCGGCCTTTCTTTTGGGTTAGATTAGTAAAGAGTCAGAGTGAATCCGTAAAACCAGTACCACGTATTTTTTTATCTACTCTTACATGGGATGCATTTCGTTGGCGATGTGTGTTCTTTGCTATGTTATTCTCTTCTCGTTTTTTGAATAAAATTAAGTGTTTAGCAATTAGAAAGTGTTTTGAGAACTATATATATGGGGGAACTGGCCAGGGATGGTAGGTTTCCCCTTTTGCTTTTTGGTAAAATGACATAGAATTGTAATCAAATGTAACGCATGTTACAAAATAAAAGTTGTAACTTTGCCCCCGTAATATTAAATGTTTCGATTATGGACGAAAAAGACAGCAGAATATTAGTAGTCGACGACGAGCAGGATCTCTGTGAAATCCTGAAGTTCAATCTTGAGACTGAAGGTTATCAGGTAGAGACCGCCAATTCGTCAGAAGAGGCTTTGGAGAAAGACATTGCGTCTTACAATCTCCTGCTCCTCGATGTGATGATGGGAGGAATGAGCGGTTTTCAGCTTGCCAAGCAACTGAAGAACAGTGAGGTGACGGCCCATATTCCTATTATCTTCCTTACAGCTCGTGATACGGAAAACGACACGGTGACAGGCTTCAACCTGGGTGCCGATGATTATATCTCCAAACCATTCTCTATCCGTGAGGTAATGGTTAGGGTGCGTGCCGTGTTGCGCCGTACAGCCAGCAGGTTGGAAGGAGCAGAGGAACCGGCAGTCATCAGTTATCAGGGCCTGTTGCTCAATCTCGACAAAAAGTCGGTGAGTGTGGACGGAGAGGACGTGCCATTCACCAAGACAGAGTTTGAGTTGCTTCGTCTGTTGTTGGAGGAGCGCGGAAGAGTCTTTTCGCGTCAGGAACTCATCGACCGCGTATGGCCCAAGGATGTGTTGGTTCTCGACCGTACGGTGGATGTCAACATCACACGTATGCGCAAGAAGATAGGCAAGTTTGCCAAGTGTATCGTTACCCGTTTGGGATTCGGTTATTATTTCGACGCATAATATAATAATAAGGTGGAGATATGTATGAATTTAAAGAAAAAAAGTCGAAGCTTGGGCGTCGGCTCTATTTCGTGGTGTTGGCTGTGTTCTTGGTGTTCGCAGTCAGCTTTATCATCTTTCAGCAGGCTCGCGAGAAACAGTTCAAGATAAGCACGCTCACGTTGAAGTTGAGCAACTACAATGCCCTTTTAGAGGAAGATTTGTCGTTGGCTCACGACAAGGGAATCATTCTGAGCGACAGTAGCGGAAAGGCAGTAGATGTGGCACGCGACAAGCTGAATGTTTTTATAAGAGAACACGAGAGTAAGGACTTGCGTATTACCCTGATTCGTCCCGACGGCAAGGTGGTGTACGACAATATGCGAAACGACTTCGATCATTTCTCCAATCACCTCAACCGAAAGGAGATACAGGAGGCATTGAGGACAGGACAGGGCTCGAGTGTGGAGCGACAGTCGAAAACCCTGAAGCATGATTACTTCTATGTGGCTACTTATTTTCCTGCCGATTCCATTATCATCCGAAGCGCTTTGCCTTATAACAACGATCTCTCTAAGTCGTTGAAGGCCGACCAGCATTACATTTGGTTTGCCATCTTTGCTATCATACTCCTTACCATTGTGCTTTATCGGTTTATGCATCGCTTGGGAAAGAATGTGGCCAAGTTGCGTATCTTTGCCTATAAAGCCGACCATAATGAGAGTCTTGAGATAGAAGACCTGGCGACTTTCCCCAACGATGAGCTGGGCGAGATTGCCGAGCGCATCATCAAGATGTACAAGCGAATACAGACCACGCGCAAGGAACAGGATATCCTGAAACGGCAGCTTACCCAAAACATAGCCCATGAACTGAAGACACCAGTGGCAAGTATACAGGGCTATTTGGAGACCATTATCGACAATCCCCGTATCAGCGAAGATATGAAGCAGCAGTTCTTGCAGCGCTGTTATGCCCAGAGTGAAAGACTCACTTCGCTCTTACGTGATATTTCCACACTCAACCGTCTGGACGATGGCTCCGACATGATAGATTTCGAGGCGGTAGACATCACTCAGTTGGCCAGCGACATTATGAGAGAAACCGCCCTTGAGCGCGAGGAGCGCAAGATGAGTTTTCATAACCTGTTGCCCGAGCACATCGTGGTGAAGGGAAACCGAAGTATGCTTTACAGCATCTTCCGCAACCTTACCGATAATGCCATAGCCTATGCCGGTGAAGAAACAACCATCACCCTGGAAGGCAAAGAGGTTGGCAATAAGTGGCATTTCATTTTCCGAGACAACGGACAGGGAGTGCCTCAGGAGCATTTGGCTCGCATCTTTGAGCGTTTCTATCGTGTGGACAAGGGGCGCAGCCGTAAGATGGGAGGTACAGGGCTGGGACTTGCCATCGTGAAAAACTCGGTATTGCTGCATGGAGGAACCATTCGGGCAGCCAATCTGCCCGAAGGAGGATTGAAGTTCGAGTTTACCATCAAGAAGTAATGATAAGTAATGCTAAAAACAGAAAAAGTCGCAAGGAGATTTGTCTTTGCGACTTTTTTCTTGTATCTTTGCATTACAATAAATAAATGCAAGAAATGAATCCATTTTCAAAGATGATTGCGGCTGCTCTTGCTTTGAGCGAGAAAGCAGTCGAAAATACATTAGAGTTGCTTGAGGAAGGTTGTACTATTCCCTTCATCTCCCGCTACCGTAAGGAGAAAACCGGCAACATGGACGAGGTGAAGATAGAGGCGGTGGCTCAGGCCAACGAGAAATATAAGGAGATGGCGAAGCGCAAGGAAACCATCCTGAAGACCATAGACGATCAAGGCAAGCTTTCGGCAGAGTTGCAGCAGCGCATCGACAACTGTTGGGATGCCACAGAGCTGGAAGACATCTATCTGCCTTTTAAGCCCAAGCGTCGTACTCGTGCACAGGTGGCTCGCGAACAGGGTCTTGAACCGTTGGCACAGCTTCTCCTGCTTCAGCGCGAACGTAATCCCGAGCAGGCTGCCCGCAAGTTCGTGGGTGACAAGGTGAGCGATGTAGAGGCTGCGCTCCAGGGAGCTAAGGACATTATAGCCGAGACGGTAAGCGAGAATGAGCAGAGCCGCAACCAGATACGAGGTGAGTTCCGTCGTGGCGCCATCATCACCTCAAAGGTGGTGGCAAAGAAGAAAGACGAGGAAGATGCCCAGCGCTTCTCCGATTATTTCGACTTCTCGGAACCATTGAAACGTTGTTCTTCCCATCGTTTGTTGGCCATGCGTCGTGGAGAGGCGGCAGGTTTCCTGCGTGTCAGCATATCTGCAGATGAAGAAACTTGCATCTCCAAACTGAAACGTCATTATGTTCATGGCTTTGGCGAGTGCCAAACTCTGGTAGGCGAGGCTGTCGATGATGCATTCAAGCGCTTGTTGAAACCCAGTATCGAGACTGAGTTTGCAGCTCAGAGCAAGCAGAAGGCCGATGAGGAGGCAATCGTTGTCTTTGCAGAGAACCTGCGCCAGTTGCTCTTGGCAGCACCTCTTGGACAGAAGCGTGTCATGGCTGTCGACCCAGGCTTTGCCAATGGATGCAAGACAGCATGTCTTGACGCCCAGGGCAATCTTGTGCATCATGAGATCGTCTATCCGCATCCTCCCCGCAGCAAGCGCATGGAGGCCACTGCTGCCATGAAGCGCATGGTGCGCCAGTATCAGGTTGAGGCCATGGCGGTAGGCAACGGAACGGCAAGCAGGGAAACCAGTGAGTGGCTGAACGAGATAGATTTTGAGCATCCGGTAGATGTCTATGTGGTAAGCGAGGATGGAGCCTCTATCTATTCTGCCTCCAAGATTGCCCGCGAGGAGTTTCCTGATGAGGATGTGACGGTGCGTGGAGCGGTTTCTATCGGCAGAAGACTGATGGACCCTTTGGCTGAGTTGGTGAAGATCGACCCCAAGAGCATCGGAGTGGGGCAGTATCAGCATGATGTGGACCAGAGTCAGTTGAAGAAGAGCCTCGACTCGGTAGTGATGAGCTGCGTGAACTCGGTGGGTGTCAATCTCAATACAGCCTCTCAGCATCTGCTCACCTATGTGAGTGGTCTCGGTCCCACATTGGCGAAGAATATTGTGGAGTATCGTCGTGAGAATGGTGCGTTCTCCTCTCGTGCCCAACTGAAGAAAGTGCCGCGCTTAGGTCCTTCGGCTTATGAGCAGTGTGCCGGTTTCCTCCGCATCCCAGGAGCAAGAAATCCTTTGGACAACAGCGCCGTTCACCCTGAGCGTTACTCTCTTGTAGAGACCATGGCCAAAGATCAGGGTGTGACGGTAAAGCAACTGGTAGAGGACAAAGCCTTGCAGAAAAAGATAGACATACGGAAGTATGTGAGTGGTGAAGTAGGCATGCCTACGCTTACTGATATCATGGCCGAGCTCGATAAACCCGGACTTGATCCACGAGGCGAGGTAGAGAAGTTTGAGTTTGATGCCTCCATCAAGACCATTGAGGACTTGCAAGTAGGCATGGTAGTACCGGGCATCGTGACCAACATCACTAAGTTTGGTGCCTTTGTTGATATAGGTGTCCACAATGACGGTTTGGTTCATGTCTCACAAATGGCCAACCGCTATGTGAGCGACCCTTCAGAAGTGGTAAAACTCCACGAGCACGTGATGGTCAGGGTGACAGAAGTCGACCTGAAGCGCAAACGTATCGCCCTGTCGATGAAGCAATTATAATGTAACGGACTCTCTTCGGAGAGCCCGTTGTTTTTTAGACGTATTCTAAATTACCTACTTTTAGGTATTGTATGTTTTTCCTTTTCTTCATATCTTTGCAGCCGAATTCTATATCATATAAAAAAGGTAAAAGCATCAAGGTAAGATGAGAAGGACGGTTAGTACCCTCTTGCTATTGCTTTTTGTGGTGATGGCTGAGGCTCAAAATTTGACAGGAAAGGTCATTGATAGTAAGACTCAAGAGGCAATCATAGGGGCGACAGTGACGTTGAAAGGATCTAAAAAAATAGCGACAGTCACGGATATCAATGGTCAGTTTCGTTTGAGAAATACGACAGAAGGAAGTATCATACGTATCAGTTATGTGGGATACAAGTCTTTGGATGTGCCATTTCATAATGGTGCCACTTATCGCTTGTGCCAGGATGTTGCTGCTCTTGGCGAGGTGGTGGTGACAGCTCGTGCCAGTGACGGACCTGTCACGTCATCCATTATCGGCAGGGATGCCATGACGCATCTGCAACCTAACAGCATTGCCGACTTGATGGAACTTCTTCCTGGAGGTTATTCCAAAGACCCCAATATGGGCGAGGCTAATACCATCACACTTCGTGAGACGGGTACGATGGGAGCGTATGGTTCCACTACTAAAAACAACAATTATTCCATTTCTTCTCTTGGTACGCAGTTTATGGTAGATGGCGTACCTATCTCTACCGATGCCAACTTGCAGTATTCTCCATTGTCGGATACGCAGTCTTCAACCAGTTCTTCTACGTTAGAAAATAATCGCAACATAACCAATAGAGGTGTGGATATGCGTTCTATCTCAACCGATGACATCGAGAGCGTGGAGGTGGTACGTGGCATTCCTTCCGTGGAGTATGGTAATTTAACCAGTGGATTGGTGAAAATCAAGAAGATTCGTCGTGCTATCCCATTGACAGCCCGTTTCAAGGCTGATGGCTACAGTAAGCTCTTCTCTTTGGGCAAAGGTTTGGCTCTCAATAGTGCTGGCAACTCTATCTTGAATGTTGATTTAGGTTACATGGACTCTAAGATAGATCCTACCGATAACTTCGAGAACTATAAACGTGTAACAGGTTCATTGCGTTATACCTTGCGAGGTGAAAATGATAAGAAGTATCTTTGGCAATATAACTCCGCTTTTGATTACTCAGGTTCTTTTGATGACAGTAAGAGTGACCCTGATATCAACTATGGCAATGTGGAGGAATATAAGTCTTCTTTTAGTAGATTGGCATTGACTAATAGTTTCAACTTGAAGATGCCGAAGTCTTGGTTCAAGGAAGTGGATGTCAATACATTGGTAAGCCTTCAGCTCGACCGCTTGCACCAAACTCGTTTGGTGGCACCTCAGCGTTACGGCATCGTGCCTCTCTCCTGGACGGATGGTGAGAACGAGGCACAAGCTGTGTTTGCGGAATATACAGCCAACTATCTTTGTGACGGAAAGCCTTTTAATGCCTACGTCAAAGCCAAAGGTGTAATGGGATTTAAAACCACTCATACCAACCATACGATAAAAATAGGTGCTAATTGGGATATTGCAAAGAACTTTGGACGTGGGCAGGTATATGATATGCACAGACCTTTGAGTGTAAGCGGTTGGAGTTCTCGTCCTCGTAAATATTCCGATATTCCTGCTTTGCAAAACTTTTCTTTCTTTGCAGAAGAATTAATGAAAGCGAATATAGGCATGAGTAAGATAGAACTGATGGCTGGTGTTCGCTTGAATACACTTTTGGGCTTGGATAGTAAGTATGATATGAGTGGTAAGTATTATGTCGACCCTCGTACCAATCTCGCTTGGCATTTCCCGAAGTTTGATGTGGGAGGTAAACCTATGTCTATTTCGTTGAATGGAGGATATGGTATCACTACCAAGATGCCTACGCTCAATTATCTCTATCCAGATAAGTATTATAGTAACTTTATCTGCATGGCTTATTATGATACGGAGAATCCTACGCAAGATAGTAAGTTTGTTGTGCATACATATGTGCAAGATCCTACCAATTATCAGATAAAGCCTGCACGAAATTATAAGTGGGAGGTTCGTTTAGATATGAACTGGAATGACAATCGTCTTTCTGTTGATTATTTCCGTGAGTCGATGACTTCGGGTTTCCGCTATTCTTCTATCTATGGTGTGTATGACTACCGTTCTTATGACGTGAGCCAAATGAAAGCTGGTGTGGATTATACCACACTTCCATACGAGAATCGTAGAGTGTTGGATGGGTATCAGCAGGTTTCTAATGGCAGTAAACTGGTGAAGCAGGGCATCGAGTTGGCTTTCACTTCCCAGCGTATTCATTGTCTCAAAACTCGTGTGAATGTGACAGGGGCTTGGTTCCATACCCAATATACCAATAGCCAACCGATGTTTGATGCCGTCAGTACGGTAGTCAATGGACAGACGGTTAGGGATAAGTATGTGGGGCTTTATGACTGGAACGATGGCCGAGAAAATGACCGCTTGAATACCAATGTCACTTTTGACACCCAGATACCAGAGTGGAAACTTATCTTCACCACTTCTGTGCAGTGTATGTGGATGATTCGTACCAAGCAGATGAAGAAGAATGGTATGCCAATAGCCTATATTTCTTCGGAGGATGGACAACTTCATGACTATACGGAAGAAAGTCTGAATGACCCTTATCTGTTACAGTTGGCAAGAACCTATAACGACGATCAATTTAAGGCTTTTACGGTACCGATGTCTATGGTTGTCAATCTGAAGGTGACTAAGGAAATAGGTAGGTATATGCGTCTTTCTTTCTTTGCTAATAAAATTTTGGATTATTTGCCAGATTATACAGCCAACGGAAGAGTGATTCGTAGAAATGCTTCGCCCTATTTTGGTGTTGAAGCAGGTTTTACTATATAATATAATAAGATGTAAGAAGATGAAAGATTTTAGAAACGTAACAAAAACAATATGGTTATTGGTCTTTGGGGTGGTGAGTTTGTTCTTGTTGGCTTGTGAAGACCAAACGTCTGATATTCCACACACCAACTCGGAGTTTAGTATATCCATGCCGGAAGGAGTTGAAAACCTGAAGGTTGTGGACCAAACCTTGAAGATGACCAATTTATCTACGGGTAAGGTAACTGTTTTGGACGATTTGAAGAATGTCAGCCTACTGGAGGGACTTTACGACTGCGTCTATTCTGCCAATGTCATATATACAGCCAAGAACTCTGAGGGCGAGGAAACAGAAAGTAAAGGTATCTTGACAGGTAAGGCAGAGAATGTGGAGGTAACAGGGGAGACCAAGAATATTTCGATTGAGACCTATCTCTCTGCAGAGAACGATGACTTCATTTTTGAGGAAATCTTCTTCTCTGGCACCTTGCGATCTTCAGGCTTGCAGTATTATGGTGATAGCTATATTAAGATATACAATAATACCGACCATGTGCTCTATGCCGATGGCTTGGCTTTCTGCGAGTCTAAGTTCAAATCTACGCAATACTTTGAATATACTCCAGATATTCGTAAGGACACAATGACCATCTGGTCTTTGTATGTGGTTCCTGGTAGTGGACATGACCATCCTGTCTTGCCGGGTCATTCCATGATTCTGTGTGATACAGGCATCGATCACCGTACGGCAAATCCAAACTCATTCGACTTGAGTCATGCTGATTTTGAATGGTATGACGTCTCCATCCATCCTGATCACATGGACATAGATAGTCCTACGGTGCCTAATTTGGATAAATGGTATTGCTATACAGAGTCGTTTTATGTGCTTCACAACCGTGGCTTTACGTCGTTTGCCTTGGCTCGCATTCCAATCGACAAAGAGGAATACTTGAAGAAATATAGATATACCTATAAATATACGATGTATCTTCCAGCAGGTACTTTCCCTATGCAACAAGATGCTTACAAGATGCCGAATGCTTGGATTATTGATGGAGTCAACTGTAGTGTGGAGGCTAAGCGCTTGTGGAATATCTTACCGCCATCCATCGATGCAGGTTGGACACACGTGGGCAAGATTGACAAAGACAAAACTCGTTACTTCCGTAGCATTCGTCGCAAGATGCTCTATCTCAATGCAGATGGCACGATGCATTTGAAGGATACCAATAATTCTACGGAAGATTTCAACACAGAGTGTATTCCCTCGATCATCGAGATGCAGCATTCTGCCATTGATGCACAGGGCACGAAGGCAACGACTGAGACATACGATGGTATTCAATCTAAGAAATAAGCAAGAAGAATAAGTATGAAGAAAAAATATTATTTCATGGCAATGATAATATTGGCGACAAGTCATGTCGGAGCACAAGAGGCGAACTTGGTGGGCAAGGTCTTCGAGCATACCCTACTTCGAGATGGTATGAATGCTTCTGTCTTCTTGAATCCTGCCATGCAGTCGTTTCATTATCAGCATTCGTTGAATACGCTGAATGTGGGGTACGACTATCGTCATGCTACTACTCCTGAGAGATGGGAAGAGGGAGATGGGCATAGTAGAGTTTTTGCTGATGTGGATGCTTATTTGCATAAGGGAAAGGCTACACTTTGGGGAAATGCCTATTATGTGAACGGTAGTACTCGCAACGTTCGTTACAATGAAACCACGGATTTTGATTTACTCTATCCTTATTTGATGGCTGATACTGTGGGCGGAAAGACCCAGCAGGAGTTTTACCACTTCATGGGTGGTTTCTCCTATCCTTTGGACAAGAAGTGGACGATAGGTGCGGAAGGTGAATATACAGCCAGAATGGAATACCGTACTCGTGACCCTCGTCCCAAGAACCTTACAGGTGACTTGCGTGCGAAAGTGGGTATCTCGTATCTCTTGGGTGGCTTACACTCGATAGGCGCAGCTGTGACAGCTCGTAAGTACAAGCAAACCAATGAACTGAAACTCTACAATGAAGTGTCTGTGCCAACCATTTATCATCTCACAGGCTTGGGCAATGATTACTATCGTTTTCGTGGTGTCAATACATCCACTTACTATAAGGGCTATGGAGTAGGGGGTATGTTGACGTATTCGCAAAAAGATCAGAGGGGATGGTTTGCGCAAGCGGAGTATGAATATACCAACATCGACAAGATCATATCCACGCTCAACGAGCTTCCGATGGCAACTTTGGAGAGCGACCGTTTTCATGGTACGGTAGGTTACTTGATGAATGATGGACATCAGTATTATGGAGCCAACTTGGATGGCGAGATTTACCGCAAGTTTGGTACTGAGAATATTTTTGGAACAGCTCAAGACAACATTTATCCTCAAATAGCTTCTGCAGAATTTTATACTTCTGCACAGTCCAGGATTGGGATGGAGACTTTCTACCAAAACGTTCTTTCCGGCAAGTCTTCTTGTGGAGGTAAGTGGAAGTTGGCTTATATGGGCTATTCTGAGAAATATCAAGAACCTTATCGTCGATTAAGATATGCAGCAGTGGCAACCTCTTTGCTGTTGGACGGGAAGGTGAAAGTGGGCAAGTGCCTGTTGATGGCAAATGTGCATGGCGGTTATGAGTGGGCTATCAAGAAAAACAATGATGATAGTTTCTTGTCGGAGGACAACTCTGCGATGATGCAACCACTCATCCATACCAACGAATATCTTGCCAATAATCGTTGGAATATGGGGGCGGATGTAGAAGTTCCTCTTTTGGCGGCTCGTAAGTTCTTGCCATTCGTCAAACTATCATGGCAGTATGACCACTATTTTCAGACTGCACATCAGAATACCTTGGTCGCCTCTGTTGGCATTCGGTTCTAAAAGAAATATGTAACATTACAATAAGTTTATTAACTAAAAGTATTAATTTATGAAGAAAAAGTTTACTTTATTATTGTTTGCGATCCTATCGCTTACAATGAGTCTGAATGCTCAAAGTCCTCTGACTTTTCAGTGGGCACACTCTGTTGATGGTGCAACTACTGGTGGTGACAATGTGATGGGCATGTGCAAGTCAAGTGATGGCTACTATTACGTTGCAACAAACTTTGGTACGTCAACTACTCAAAATGCAATGAACGTTTGGTTTGATGGTGAGCAACTGAAGGATAAATATGGATTTTATGAAGGTAGCCCATATACTGGTACAAGTCAGAATGGCAATATGTTGCTACAAAAAATAGCAAAGGATGGCTCAGTTGTTTGGACTACGTTTACTAATAAGGGTGATGTCGATCACTCTGCAACTCAGATAGCTCCAACTTCTGATGGCGGCGTGATTATTGCTTTGAAATGTCGTGCTTGGGTAGAGGATGCTGGCTTGATTAATTTGTTATGTTATGTAGACCCAAAAGGTGCAGAGCAACGCATTACAAGTGACCAAGTAAAAAGCGAGTATCGCTATTTAATCATGAAGATAACTAAAGCTGGTAAGATAGGATGGTATCGTATAATTTCTGGATTAGTTAAAACTTATGATGAAACTCATGCTACAAAAAACAATATCTACATCAATGGTCTGGCTGTAGATGAGAAGGATAATATTTATCTTGCAGGTAATTTTAGAACAGAGATGTATTTGAATAAGGCTGATGGGACATCAGCGACTTTGGTGGCCAAAAGTAGTATAGATTCTTGGGGTGGCGATTCTCAAAATGTTGTGGGTGATATGTTCCTTGTTAAGTTGGATAGTAAGGGGTATTACCTTAATAGTATTGTTAACGACGGTATTGTGGATTGTGCCTTTTTGGATAAGGTTGCATATAATGATGGAAAGCTTTACCTTGACGGTCGTGTGAGAAGTGTAGGTAATGACATTACTTTCGGAGGTGTTAAAGTGAATGCAAGTAAGGATTTCCAGACTCAACTCTTGCTTTCTGTAAACACGGAGGATTTATCTGTAAACTATATCAAATCGTTGACTTCTGTTGCGAATAAATCAGGAAGATTTGTTATACAGAACAAGAGTGCTCAATACTTGAATGGGTATGTTTACTTTACTGGTCTTTTGAATGGTAGTTGGAAGCAAGAAAGTGAAAGTGAGAATATAGTAACAAATCATGTTTCTAAGCAGTTGAAGGGCTATGTCTTGAAGATGAATCCAGAAACAGGAAAAGTTGAAAAAGCTACTGTTCGTACAGATGGTGGCATTGGTGGCTTCTTTGGTGTTTATGAAGGCGCAGAGAAGTTGTATGCTTTTGGCTATGATTTCAGTGGTGGTGCTATTGTTGCTCCAATCAATAAGAATACTTATGCAGTTGAGACTCCAATTCAAGTTTGTGACTATGGTACAGTCGGTAATGCAACAGCTCCTATTGTAGATGGTGAGAACTTCATTATGGCAAATCGTGGTGGTATTGCAAGGGCTACAGATAATACAGTTTCTTTCTATGGTACAGACAAGAAGTTTGAGAACTTGAATTGTTGGGGTTCTGTATATTACAGCTACAAGATGAGCGATGTCATTTCTACAGGTATCAACAGACCTACTGCTTCTGGCATTGATTCTGATGCATTTGTAGATGTTTATACGATCGGTGGTGTGAAGGTAAAGAGTGGTGTTGCAGCAGGCAATGCAACAGAAGGTCTTGCCAAGGGCATCTATATTGTCAACCACAAGAAGGTAATCGTAAAGTAATTATTGTATAATACTCTTTTTAAATGAAGAAACAAATTCTAAGCCTGTTCCTTCTTCTCTTAGCTCCTGCATCTTTGTTTGCTCAAACTGTGGAGCAGGATGCATCCATCCGTCAGGGCAAGTTGAAGAACGGACTCACTTACTACATTCGTCATAATGCCAAGGAGGCAGGACTTGCCGACTTTTATATAGCCCAGCGTGTGGGCTCCATCTTGGAGGAACCTCGCCAGCGTGGCTTGGCTCACTTCCTGGAGCATATGGCGTTCAATGGTACCAAGCACTTCCCCGGAAAGGGCAAGCAACTGGGCATCGTGCCTTGGTGCGAGACCATCGGTGTGAAGTTTGGTACCAACCTCAATGCCTATACTTCGGTTGACCAGACGGTTTATCACATCGGTTCGGCTCCCATCAAGCGCGAAGGTATCATCGACTCCTGCCTCTTGGTGCTCAACGACTGGAGCCAGTTTATCAACCTTGAACCCAAGGAGATAGACAAGGAGCGTGGCGTCATCCACGAGGAATGGCGCAACCGCCGCACGGGCATGGCCATGCAGCGCATGATGGAGAATGTGATGCCTAAGATTTACAAGGGCAGCAAGTATGAGGACTGTCTGCCTATCGGCAATATGGACATTGTGGATAACTTCCCTTACCAGGACCTGCGTGACTACTATCAGAAGTGGTATCGCCCCGACTTGCAGGCCATCGTGGTCGTGGGCGACTTCGACGTGGATATGATGGAGAGAAAAATCCAAAAGCTCTTTGGTAAGATTAAGGCACACAAGAACCCTGCCGAGCGCATCTATTATCCTGTCGCTGACAACGACAAGATGATTGTCGCCATCGAGAAGGACAAGGAGCAGCCTATCATCCTCGGTCATCTCTACATGAAGAGCGAGGCCACTCCAGACAGCGAGAAAAACAGCGTGAAATATCAGCGTGAGGATTACATCAACGGCTTAATCACCTATATGCTCAATGGTCGCCTTTCGGAGAAAAAGCAAGTGGCCAATCCGCCTTTCATGAGTGCGACGGTGAAGAACGGTGCGTTCTTCGTTTCCCGCACCAAGGATGCCTTCAGCCTGAGCATCAGTTGCAAGCAGGACAATGTACTGGGTGGTGTTTCGGTAGCCGTAGGTGAGGTGGAACGTGCCCGTCAGCATGGCTTTACACAGAGTGAGCTGGAACGTGCCAAGAAGCTCTATCTCAATGCTGCCGAGCGACAACTGAAGATGGAGAAAGACTATAAGAACTCTCACTATGTGAGCCAGTGCGTGAACAACTTCTTGGAGGGAGAGCCTATCTTGACCCCTACTTACAACCTCCAGTTGGTGAAACTGTTTGATGGCGAGGTGAGTCTTGACGAGGTAAATAGTCAAGTGGGCGAGATAATCACCGACAAAAACCAGGTGTTCATCATGTATGGACCCGACAAGGATGGTTTCGTGGTTCCTTCGGAATCGGAAATTGAGAACACCGTGCTTGCCGCACAGCAGAAGCGTTACGACGCTTACCAGGAGGAGCAAGTACCAGCTACCTTGATGGCGGCCTTGCCTGCACCTGGCAAGATTGTATCGGAGAAGCCATACGGCAAGTTTGGCATGACGGAGATTGTCTTGAGCAATGGCATGAAGGTGTATGTGAAGTCCACCGACTATCAAGCCGACCAAATCACTATGAGCATGAGAGGCGAGGGAGGTACTTCCGTCTATGGCGATGAGGACATCCCTAACTTCGCCTTCCTGAGTGGTTCCATCACGGAGGCGGGCGTGGGCGACTTCACGGCCACTCGTCTTCGCAAGGCATTGGCCGGAAAGTCCTTGAAGTTGGCTCCTTCCATCACCAGCGAGGGACAGCGCATCACAGGTACCTCGTCAGTAAAAGACTTGGAAACGATGCTTCAGTTGGCTCATCTCTATTTCACTGCTCCTCGCAAGGACAGCATGGCGTTCGAGGGAATGATGAACCGCAACCTTTCGCTCCTGAAGAACCGCAACGCCAGTTCGAAGGTTGTCTACAATGACTCCCTCTCGGCTACTCTGTACGACCACAATGTGCGTATGGCTCCTGTAACCGTGGAGATTGCAAAAAAAGCGGATTACAACCGCATCTTCGAAATCTATCGTGAGCGTTTCAGCGATGCGAGCAACTTCAATACCGTCTTCATCGGCAAGGTCGATATGGCGCAGCTTCGTCCGTTGCTCTGCCAGTATCTCGCCACCCTGCCTTCTACCCACAAGGCAGAGAAGAGCAACAAGGTCAACGTGCCTCAGATTGTGAAGAAGAACGAGGTGGTGAAGTTCGTGCATAAGCAGGAGACTCCGCTTGCCAACGTGAGCGTGTTCTATACTGCCAACGTCCCATTCTCGCCGAAGAACGACTTGGCGCTCGACGTGTTGACCCGTGTCCTCCAGATAGCTTACACCGACTCGGTACGTGAGGAGAAGGGAGGAACATACGGAGTGGGAGTAAGCTTCAACCTCGAGAAGGAGGACAATCCGAATGCCTTGCTTCGTATTTCCTACAAGAGCGACCCTAAGCGTTATGAGGAACTGAATCCTGTCATCTACAAGCAACTCCTGAACATCGCCGACCATGGTCCTGTGGCAAGCAGTATGGATAAGGTGAAGAAGTATCTGAAGAAGCAATACGGACAGATGGCAATCACCAACGACTACTGGAACTACGTCATCTGGCACCAGCTCGACGACGATGCCGACTTCGACAAGGATTACTGCAAGATGGTGGACAACCTGACAGCTTCTGATGTGCAGAAAATGGCTAAGGAGTTGTTGAAGCAGAATCATCGTGTAGAGGTTACCATGCTCTCGGAGTAAGGATCAGAAAAAAGATAGTTCGGCTTCTTGCATATATATATGTATGCGGAAACCTATTATCTATAGTTGAGAAAAAAGAAATTCCCAGTTAGGAAAAAATATTTTGTCAGTTGATTGACAAGTTTTCCCTAATTGGGATTTTCTTTTCTACTGAAGGTGCGAAACTTGACAGTAATATCACATATTATAAATAACCTATGAGGTAAATCCCCAGGACCCATAAATTCCCAGAACTCATAAAATGGAATAAAACCTAAAAAGTGATGTGGAAGTATGGCTTTTTAGGTTTTTCTTGTTACTTTTGTATCATGTTATCGAAAAGTCAAAACAAAATGAATATAGATTTCACCAAGGACAGCATCGAGTCGGCCTATTGCTTCTTCCATCAGAAGTTGCGTGTGTATGAATATTCCACCAGTCCCACTCAGCGTGATGATATAGAATATGCCATCAGCCAATATGTAGATGGGATGAACCCCGCGCTCTACCAGTTGTTGGCTAATGGCACTCCGCATTATCTGCTCGACCATACTACTTTCGAGCAAGATATGCGCCATGCCATCAATCAACTCGACGGCATGTTGTAGAAAGAAGAAAATAGCAACTTATGACAATTTGTCAGCCAGCGTGTGTCAATATTACCATTGGCACACGCTTTGTTATTATAGGTAGCGTAAACACTTAGAGATGAGGCTCCCGATAGATGCATATCTTCGGCAAACTTCCAGTCTGGGTGTTAATGAGATTTTATAACATATTAATAACGAAAAAAATAAAAACAAAATAATTATGGGAAAAGTAATTGGAATTGACTTGGGTACCACAAACAGTTGTGTTGCCGTTTTCGAAGGTAGCGAACCAGTTGTAATCGCTAACAGTGAAGGTAAGCGTACTACTCCATCAGTAGTAGGTTTCGTTAAGGATGGTGACCGCAAGGTAGGTGATCCTGCTAAGCGTCAGGCCATCACAAACCCTAAGAACACTGTATATTCTATCAAGCGTTTCATGGGTGAGACATACGCTCAGAGCCAGAAGGAAGCTGAGGCAATGCCTTACACAGTAGTAAACGAGGGTGGTTATCCACGTGTTGAAATCGAGGGTCGCAAATATACTCCACAGGAGATTTCTGCGATGGTTCTCCAGAAGATGAAGAAGACAGCAGAGGATTATCTCGGACAGGAGGTTACAGATGCTGTTATCACCGTTCCTGCTTACTTCTCTGACTCACAGCGTCAGGCAACTAAGGAGGCTGGTCAGATTGCAGGTCTCAACGTTCAGCGTATTGTCAATGAGCCTACAGCCGCAGCTTTGGCTTATGGCGTTGACAAGGCTAACAAGGATATGAAGATCGCCGTATTCGACTTGGGTGGTGGTACATTCGATATCTCTATCTTGGAGTTCGGTGGCGGCGTATTCGAGGTACTTTCTACAAATGGTGATACTCACCTGGGTGGTGATGACTTCGATCAGGTAATCATCAACTGGTTGGCTGATGGTTTCAAGGCTGAGGAAGGCGTAGATCTCCGCAAGGATCCTATGGCTATGCAGCGTTTGAAGGAAGCAGCTGAGAAGGCTAAGATTGAGTTGTCAAGCTCTACATCTACAGAAATCAACTTGCCTTACATCACAGCCGTTGACGGTATGCCAAAGCACTTGGTTAAGACTTTGACTCGTGCACAGTTTGAGCAGTTGGCTCACAACCTGATTCAGGCTTGTCTTGTACCTTGCCAGAATGCAGTTCGTGACGCTAAGCTCTCTACATCAGATATCGACGAGGTTATCTTGGTTGGTGGTTCAAGCCGTATCCCAGCCGTTCAGACACTCGTAAAGAACTACTTCGGCAAGGAGCCTTCTAAGGGTGTTAACCCAGATGAGGTAGTAGCAGTAGGTGCAGCTATCCAGGGTGCCATCCTGAACAAGGAAGAGGGTGTTGGCGACATCGTATTGCTCGACGTTACTCCATTGACTCTCGGTATCGAGACTATGGGTGGTGTGATGACTAAGCTTATCGATGCTAATACAACTATTCCTTGTAAGAAGAGCGAGGTATTCTCTACAGCAGCCGACAACCAGACAGAGGTAACTATCCACGTACTGCAGGGTGAGCGTCCAATGGCAGCTCAGAACAAGAGTATCGGTCAGTTCAACTTGACAGGTATTGCTCCAGCTCGTCGTGGTGTTCCTCAGATTGAGGTTACCTTCGATATCGATGCCAACGGTATCTTGAACGTATCAGCCAAGGATAAGGCTACTGGTAAGGAGCAGAGCATCCGTATCGAGGCTTCATCTGGTTTGAGCGAGGACGAGATCAACCGCATGAAGGCTGAGGCAGAGCAGAACGCTGCTGCTGATAAGGCTGAGCGCGAGAAGATTGACAAGATGAACCAGGCAGACTCTATGATCTTCACCACCGAAAACTTCTTGAAGGATAACGGTGATAAGATTCCAGCAGACAAGAAGCCAGGCATCGAGCAGGCATTGCAGCAGTTGAAGGATGCTCACAAGGCTGGTGATGTTGCAGCTATCGATACTGCCATCAACAACTTGAACACCGTAATGCAGGCTGCTTCTCAGCAGATGTACCAGGGTGGTCAGCAGGCAGGTCCTCAGGGTGCACAGGGTGCTCAGGGCGGTCAGCAGTCACAGGGTGCTAATGATGGCGCTCAGGATGTTCAGGACGCCGACTTTGAGGAGGTGAAGTAATGCCGAAAGGTAAATACATAATAAATAATAAGCAAAAGCGTGCAGCTCAATGAGTTGCACGCTTTTTGCGTTTATGGGGTCCTTGTTTCTTATGCCTTTGTTATGCGCTTGTTAATCGCTTATTTATTATTTTAAACTTTACAAATGAATAATTATGATTTACGGTTACATTAGAGTCAGCAGCGACAGACAGACAGTAGAGAACCAACGTTTTGAAATCAACAAATTCTGCGAACGCAACAAACTTGTGATTGATGGTTGGATTGAGGAAACCATCAGTGGAACGAAAGCATACAACAAACGAGAGCTGGGAAAACTTCTGAAGCGAGTACAAAAAGACGATCTCATCATTTGTGCTGAGCTTTCCCGCCTTGGTCGCAACTTGTTCATGATAATGGAGATTCTGAATATTTGCATGACAAAGGAATGTCGTGTGTGGACTATCAAGGACAACTATCGCCTTGGTGACGACATCCAAAGCAAAGTGCTCGCCTTTGCTTTTGGTTTGTCTGCCGAGATAGAGCGCAACCTTATCAGTCAGCGAACCAAGGAAGCTTTGGCGCGTAAAAAAGCAGAGGGCGTTATACTTGGCAGACCAAAAGGGCGAAAGAGTGCTCCCGAGAAATACAAGTTACACGGAAAAGAAACACTTATTCGAGAACTGCTTAAAGCGAATGTTTCGAAGCGCAAAATTGCAACGCTGTGTAAGGTTGACAGAAATACTCTTGATCGTTATATCAAGCATTTTTTATCTGAATAGAACTGAGCGTTTTCGTGCAGCAGAGCGGTTCTGTATGTGAATTTGCGAATAGCGACAGTTGGGTAATATTGTCACCAATAGAACAGAGCATAAAGCGTAAGATAGAAGCCGTAGGCACTCCGCTCAAAGATTGGGATATAAATATCTACCGTGGTGTGCTTACTGGTTATAATGAGGCATTTATTATCTCAACGGAAAAGCGTGAAGAGATTCTTGCCAACTGCCAATCCGAGGATGAACGTGAACGGACGGCTGAACTTATACGACCGATTCTGCGAGGCAGGGATATCAAACGGTATGGATATAACTGGGCAAACTTGTGGCTAATTAATACACACAATGGTATTCGCGGCAAGTTGGAACGTATTCATATTGAGGACTATCCTGCTGTTAAAGCTCATCTTGATCAATATTGGGATAAGATTTCAAAGAGAGCCGACAAAGGAGAAACGCCATATAACCTTAGGAATTGCGCTTATTTGGAGGATTTTTCTAAGCCAAAAATTCTTTGGAAAAGAGTAGGCTCGATACTTCGATTCTGTTATAGCGATAATGACTTTTTAGGACTTGACAGTACATGTTTTGCTACGGGCATAAACATTGAATATGTCTGTTGTGTATTAAATTCACCAATTGGACATTATTTGCTTAAAGATGCCCCGAAGACAGGTACAGGTGATTTGCTAGTTAGTGTACAAGCAATTGAGCCAATACAAATACCTCAAGTTGGGTCGGAAATGAACTTGATTTTCAAAAGACTCTTAGAAGAGCTTATTAAAGGAGAATCACTCACTAATGAAAAAGAGATAAGTCGTAAAATATTTAAGCTATACGACTTATCTCTTGATGAACAAAGCTATATAGAAGAAAATTTTACTTAATCTCTATATAACTAATGATTTTACGTTCTTCTGATGTCAGATTATACAAATCGAACAACATGTCATCTATAGATTTCGTTTGTTCTATTGTATAATCTGATTGAATAGAATTAATAATCTTTCTGAACCCTTCATTTGGTTCTAAAGACACCTGCTTTATTGGAATCTTATCGAAAAAGATTTTGCTTAACTCTCTTGTGCCCCATTGTAACTCTGGAAAAGAATCGCGAAAACAATATTTGAACATAGAAGAATTCAAAAAAGCAGTTAAGTATACCATATTTTGTCCATAATTCATAGACGTTGAACTTGGTTATTATTAATAGTTTTCTTGTGTTCCCTTTTCTATATATTGTATTTCTTTATCATTTAATCCATACAAAGAATACACAATAGTATCTATTATTTTCTCGTTTTTAATAGCCACATTAGTATCGATTTCTTTAAGAATAGAATTATCTAGGCATTGAGGGACAGGAAGCTGTTCTATGAACATTGGCTTGTATTCAAAATACCCACCATTGCGAGTTACACCAAGTTGTCGAATAAAGTAATCAGCCAGTTTTGAATTTAAGATGGCCAATAAATATCTGCTTGCAGGTACAATCATTGGTGATGGCGCATTTATGAAGCTATTGTCTTCAACAATTGCATAACTTGGCTTTAGATTTAAATTTCCCCAGACTATTTTTGGCTTTGAGAAATCCTCCCAATATTTTGCGCCCCATCGTTGCATGGCATACCATTCATAGCGTATTCCTGTTTCTGCCTTATTGCGCTTAGACAATGGTTCTTTATACTGAAGCATATGATTATACACAGCAGGATATTGTTCCTTAAAAGCCTCTTCCGCCTTATCAGATGCGCCCTTTATAGACTCGTCAAATTGATAAGGAAAATGCCATGGAATATAAATCAACCACAAGTTTGCCCAGTTATATCCATACCTCTTGATATCCCTGCCTCGCAGAATCGGTCGTATAAGTTCAGCCGTTCGTTTGCGCTCGTCCTTAGACTGGCAATTGGCAAGGATTTCATCACGTTTAGCGGTGTCTATAATGAAAGCATCATTATAGCCCGTCTTGATGCCGTAGTTGATTTGGATATCCCAGTCCTTCAACGGTGTTCCCACAGCTTCAATTTTTCGCTTGATGCTCTGCTCAATAGGCGAAAGAATCACCCATGAATCAGAGTTACTAAATTCACACTCTGTCCCGCTCTGCTGCACGAAAACGCTCAAATTCTTTACGCTATCTTTGTTCTGCTTGTTTGTGACGGCACACCATGTCTTATGTTCATTGGTGGCTTTGGCAAAGAGAAGAATATTAGTGTCAACCGTTGCGCTCTCAAAGATTTTTACACCAGCAAAATCAATCAAGAGCATCGGATTTGTATTCTTGGCAAAGAAGTCACGTGTCTTTTCGCCATACCCAGCACGCATCCACTTGTTGGAAGTAATGTAGCATAGATGGCCATTAGGCTTCAGAAGTTGATGGCCACGTTCGTAGAACAGACAATAGATATCGCCTGTACGTGCAAATGTCTTATAATTGCAATCGGCATACAATTTTGCCAATTTGCCACCATCATTCTGAAGCTGAATGTACGGTGGATTGCCTATGACAATATCGAAGCCATCGCTGACCCCGAACATCCATTCTGGATCAAAGAAATCGGCAACAGCATTTTGGTCGTATGGATTCCATTCTGCAAGCTGCTTAGCGTCGGCAGGAGCAAAGTTGTTGTCATCAGCCAGCAAATGAGCAAGCTTCTCACGAAGTTCTTTGTCTTTCTGACGTAATGTGCTTTTGCGATTTGCAGTCTTGGCAGCAAAATGCTCATGGCGAATTTCCGTTAAAGCCTGTTTTGTCAGCTCTATCTCTGGGTTTTCAAACAGACTATGACATGCCTGCCTTTTCTTGGCTATCAAAGAGTTCGCAGCTACAAACTTCGTTTCAAGGTTTGGTAATGTAGGAATGCCATAGTTTGGCTTGTTTGCGTCCTTTTCGCAATTGCAGATAAGAGAGATGAAGAATCGTAACTTCGTTATTTGGGCTGCAATACTCTGAATGTCACTACCATATATGCAGTTTTCAATGATAGATAATTTCAAGTCATAAGTATTCTCTTCAGGAGAAATATGACCAAGAATGTCTATCATGCGATTGAGCAATCCCATAGGGAATGCTCCCGAACCACAAGCTGGGTCGAGTATCTTGATAGCCTTCAGCTTATCAGAAATGGTTTTGTAATCATCTGCCTTTGTCTTGTCGTAGCTAAACTCAGGCGAGAAAAGTGAACGTACAAACGAAGTGTTACCCAAATAAGAGATAAGACTCTCATCCACCATATAGTTTACAATCTCTCGTGGAGTGTAAAACGAGCCACTTTGATTGCGTGCTGTTTCTCTTGTTTCTGGGTTATAGGCTCCCAATAGGTTCTCAAATACCTTACCAAGCAACTCTGGGTCAAGTGCAACTTGCTGCTCTTCAGGCGAGTTCTCTTCAATGGTAAAATTATAGCGGCTGAGTATGGATATCAATCCTCTCTCCTCATCGAAGAAAAGGATGTTCGGCACCACAGCACGATTACGGTAGCGTTCGTCAGCAAATTTCTTGTCATTACGACTGAAACCGTCATAGTTGTAAGCTTGTTCTACTCCGTCTATAGTCTTTGTCTTGTCAAGACACTCAAACAGACCACCATTAAGGAAAGGTACCTCTGAGAACATCTTTATCACCTCATCCTCATTGATTTTGAACATTTCAGGATAGCGGTAAAGAGTCTTGATGTCTTTCTTCACATTGGTTGCAAAACGACGCTTGTTACCCTGCTCGTCCTCTATGGCACGGTTGAGCGTGGCAAAGAACAAGTTCTGAAGAATGGCATTATAATAATTGCCTACATTCTTACTTTCGGGATCAAAGTCTTTCAGAATTGTGTCAAGAAAATCTATATCAAAGATTTTGTTTGGCACAAGTTCTTTTTGCTTGATGAACCATACGAACATAATTCGGGTTATCATGCGGATAATTTTAGTCTCAATATCCTCACGATCATCATCTTCTGTTGATGTGTTGTTGGGGAAATATACACCTGATGCTGGATCTACCGCCCATTGATACCAGTCAAACAAATCCTTATAGAATTGCTTGGTAAGAGCTTCAACCGAGAAAGCAGCTGTAACATCACTGAGAGACTGCTTGCTGTCTTTAAGTGCACTAAACTGCTCAATGGCAGTACGGCATCCGCGACCTTCTCCAAGGAGATAGGTGTATCGCTTAGTATTGGTAGACAACTTTTCATAATCGCCTTTTTTGTTGAATCCCCATGTTTCGCTGACATAAGAGAAACGCAACACGCTCTCGTTCTTGCGATAGCAAAACATGAAGGCACCAGCATAGCCCATACGACGCCAATCTGCAGTAAGCATATCTCTAATACCACGTTTGTTACGTTCTATATCTACCTTATCAGACAATTCAACTTCATATATAGCTAGTTGCTGCTCATCAGACAATGTAATTGTGCCCAGTTTGAGAGCTTTTTTGGCAAAATGGCTATTTACTTTCACTTCATAAGGAGCCCTGAAGACCACTTTGCTAAGGAATATATCATGAAGCAATTGCTGCCATGCATCTCTATTGTATCTTGATTCTATTATTTCTTTGTAATTCATTGTATATGTTTTAATTAAATGATTCTGAGAGAATTATTTCTGCATTCGTTTCTTGTTCATTCATCTGAGACTCTTGTGCAACGAAATAAGGGGAGTATTTCTTTGCCATATCAATTATTTCATCTAAGGCATCAGTTGGAGATAGTTTATTTTTACCACTGCGAGTAAGATCCTTCTGTATACGTTGCAAACGTTTAGGAATGTATGTGATGACACCTCGTTCTGCCAGAGCCTTTAATTGACTCACTTTTATACGAATGTCAGGATCGTCTATTTCGCGAATAAAAAGATTAAGCAAACTGACAGCTGTTGTCACTTGTGCGCCTAAAGATTTCTGCGCATCTTGTGCATTTTCTTGATTGCGCAGTTCTTCATCCTGCATGGCACGGAACTTCTGCAATGCCATATTGATGTGCTTGTGATGTTGCTCTATTCGCTCCACAGGTTGTTCCTCTTTTTTAGCTTTGAAATATTTGAGTGCATCAAGCACAGACAATTCCTTAGCTGTTTCCGACACGAGAAAGAACACCTTGCGGAAGTTCGTCTTTAGGAATACGAGCGTGTCTCCAGATAATGTCACACCATCAACCTCTCTTGCGTCACGTCCAGTTCTACTACGCAATGACAGCTTCTCTATGCGATTGTACTCCCTACGATTTGTCTTGTAAAGAGTTCGCAGTTCCTCATAGAATGGCAATTCTTGATTGTTTTCTTCCTTCTGTCGTTTCATGCCTTCGTCAAACAATTTAGTAAGGTCACGATCAAGAATTTCCTCCTGTGAGTAAATCTGGTTGTCCTCGCCAAATGTAGAATGGAATGTTTGTATCTTACTCAAAGCTATTTGATTCAGATTGATTTCCCTATTACCTTCACGCGAAGGATAGAACACATAGTTGTATATGTGCTTTGATGAAGAACCTATACGGTTTACACGGCCTATGCGCTGCATAAGACGTGTACTGTTCCAAGGTGTATCGTAGTTGACTATCACGTTGGCTCGATGCAAGTTTACTCCTTCTGCTAAAACGTCAGTTGTGAGGATTATATTGTATTTATTGAGCTTTGTTTTATAATTTGCATCAAAATTCTCACGAATTGTCTTGAACAGTTTACTTCTGTTGTCAGCAGAGATGACCAACACGTCCTTGCGGTTAATGCGCCGTTCGAGATACTTAACCGTATCAACAGATTCTGAAAATACTACTAACTTTTGTTCCGGATTACGTTCGACCTTAAACAACTCATGCTTTAAAAGCTCGTTAAATTTTGCAAACTTGGAATCATCTTCATCTGTTATGCCCTCCCAATCCTTGTACAGTTTTTCGAGTATCTCTTGGTCTTGCTGCAACAATTCGATATACTCAGGGTCGAAATCTTCAGCCTTAAATACAGAATTCTTTGGATTCTCCTCCGCCTTAGCATTCAATTTTTCTTCTATTTCCTCATCTGAAAGCCCTGCTTCCAACAAGTTGTTTATGTCAAGGTCTGGAGCGATGAATACCTTATCACGATTGAACATGTCAATCATATTTTGGTTCGCCTGACGGAAATTGTTCAACGATATTTGGAAAGCATAAAAACTGCTTTCAAGTCGTTTTACCAATCCATTCTTGCGGATTCCTGCCAGGCTGCGGCTTATCAATTCGGCATTGTCATACAAACCATTTGCAGCTTCAGGTTTCAAATAGGCAATAGCCTGATAACGGGCATAGCTTAACTTCTTATCAAGAGTTTCCATTGCACTTTCAAACAGATTGGCTAAACGTTCATTCAGCTCATACCTGTTTTCAATAGGACGTTCAACCTTTGGGAATCCATTTACATCTTTGTTATAACGAGCCACATTTTCAATGTCTGTTCTTGTGCGGCGGACGGTCAAAGGCTTTATAACACGGTCACGCACATGCTCGGCCAACTTCTTAAACTGTGTCACATCGAAGTTGGGGTCATTCCTTAATTGTTGGAACTCCTTGATAAGAGGAGAGAAGAATGCTGTCAAGTTTGCCACTCCGTCTATTGTACAACGTCGAGGGTCTTGGAACAACTGTATCTCATTGTAAATGTCTGCTGGTGTATTGTTCATCGGTGTTGCCGAGATGAGCATCACTTTTTTCTTATATCCAGGAATATTTCCATTTTCGATGCGAGGCATCTTGCAGATTTCCTGCAGTTGTTCAAATGCAGCTGTGGTGTGTGAACGAAACTTGTGTGCCTCGTCCACCAATATCAAATCGTACTCATCAGCATTCCAATAGTTATAGTTCTCTTCATCAAGGACCTTTGCCAAACTTCCATTGGAAATAAATTTGGCATATTTATCTATGCCAAAGTCTTTGAATGTTGCTTTCCAGTTCTGTTCTACTGCAGGAGGATATACAACAAGAATTTTTGTCTTATCGTGTCCATTCTCTATCAAGAACTTCTTTGCAATCATGGTTGCAATAACAGTCTTACCAAGACCAACGACATCTGCAAGGAAAAATCCATCATACCTAATGAGCTTCTGATATCCCTCCACAACTGCATCCATTTGGTAATCATACTTGGTATATCCCTCAGGCATATCAAACGGATTGTTATCATCTGTGGCCAACACACGATCAGAGAAGTATTCCATAAGCATTTTGATGTACAAATCGTATGGAGCGACATCACCTTTTAGGTAGGTTTTGTCTATGGATATTTTCACATCTTCTGCGGTAATCTCACAACCTTCAGCTTCTTTCCACAACAATTCAAATTCGTCTTTGGCAAATTTCACATCATCAAATCGGTCAAGCTTGACATTGAACTCATATTGCTTATCTTGCGAAATGCCAAGCCCATTGCCGGACAAATTGCTTGAACCTGTTATGGCGATGCCTTGGGAATACTGATTGAAATCATCTGGATAGAGTACATACAACTTTGCATGTATTCTCTTTGACGGATGAGCACGTAGTTCAAGTTTACCAACTATAAGGTCTTGAACCATCTGAAGCATACCACTCTCTACCTCCTTTGAGTAGTTAGAACGCTCTATATCCTTACGGATTTTACGCAAACAATCTTCTTTTACTTCCTCTTCTGCACCAAAGAAAATTTTTCCTTGGTTAGCGGCTTGTGCTATATACTTGTCTACATCTATACCGATAAGCACCCGCACCTTATTGATATGGTCTAAGAATGGACGCAAGGAAAAATATCCAGACGCACGCAGAAAACCAACTACAGCATCAAGATTTTTTATATGATTGTTATGTTGTAACACGCCCTCAAACTCTTTCATAAGAGTGTTTCCATTCCTATTCGTAAAGAAATTGGAATTATTTATAGTTTCGTTCATATTGTCGTTCTAATTAGGTTTATTATTGTTTCGCTCATGGCATCTTCTTATACACGAATCCTTCACCACCAGGGAAGTAAGCTTTGAATACAATGCTGAGGAACCGTGCAATATTCTTACGCTTCTTTCCAATCTTGAAGAAAGCGGAGCTGGCATACGCCATGAGGTCGGCTTGGCTGCATTTGGCATTGACGGCTATGCTGACTTTAGGTATTACTATCTGGTCACGCTCGGCAAAGGCAATGGCACAAGCGTTGATGGCCTCTTGCTCTTCTTTGCTGAACACGCTTATTTTCGCTGCAAACCAGTCGAGGGCTTCTTGTACTTTGTGCTGCTCTTCATCCACGGCTTGCGACATTGCTGCTGCACGTTCCTGTTCAAGTTTCTCTACCGTGTCCTCAAGTACTGCCACCTTTTTCTGCATGACATTGTACTTCACCATATTCGCCATGACGAAGCAATAGCAACACACAACGACGATGAAGACAAGCACGGCTTGATAGCGTAGCTCGTCCACAATATTGTTCTGCCCTGCAATGTAATGGCTCATCATTGGCACTGCCATTAACGATAGCGCAGCACCGACATACATAAACCTAATTTTTGCCTTGTCGCTTATTGGCAATATGCCCACAAACAAGGCAAGAACGAGCGACAACGCGCAGAAGCAGAGTGCAAGTAATGCTGTTCCCATATTCTATTCTGTTTTATTGTTTTGCTTTATTATCTTCTTTGTCAAACAATTCATCATCCTCATGAAGCAGATATTCATATTTGGTACCGATAAGACTTTCACGGTCATATTCTTTTCTGTACTCCATGATGTAATAACTTATGGTTTCGGGATAATCATAGACGAATCTTCGGCAGACTTTCTTGTACATAAGCAATATGCGTTCGTCGTCGGCAAACTCAAACAGATAGTCAAGCATCCGGCCTACTTCATTTGCTGTTGCGTGTTTCCTCGCACAGAAGTCCTCCACAATGGGAGCATACTCTATGGCTGCTCTCTCACGAATCTGCATAAGTCCCTTTGCCAATTCTTTTATTCCTGCAAAGAATTCTTGATAATCCTTGTCCTTACTTATATCATTCATGCCATGTCTTTTTTAATCTTTCAAACAAGCAAGCGGTATGACTCTGACTCCGTCTGGGCGTGTGTAAGCCATGCTGCCACCTGTCATGACAATCATCAAATCGGGTTCGCGCAGCGGCACCTGCTTTTCTGTCTCATTATGCACTTGAATGAGTCGTTTAATTTCCAAAAGATGTTTGGCTCCTTCTTCTATTTCACGGCTGCCAAGCTTGCACTCTATCAGAGCATAGCGTCCATCGTCAAGATGAAGCACAAGGTCTGCTTCCAGTCCGTAGCGGTCGCGATAATATGACAGATGATTGCCAAAACCTGGAGTATAAGCCCGAAGGTCTCTCGCACACATCTGCTCAAAGATGAAACCAAAGGTTTTGAGCTGCGTCATCAATGCTTCTGGGGAAAGTCCTAATGATGCAATTGCAATGGATGGGTCTACGAAAGCTCGTTTTATACCACTTCGAATTGCAGTCTTGCTTCGGACTGCAGGACACCATGCTTCGATGTTGTCAATAACGAACAATTTGTTGAGGGAGGTTACATAATCCTCAAACGCACTCATAGAAAGTGAAACTTCCCCAGAGGTTGTTACATCAGCTAACAGAGCGGTATTCTTTGCCAATGTTGAGATGTTACGGGCATACGAACGCAATATTGCACGAGTTGTCCGTTCATCCCTTTGTACGCCATCCACTCTTGAGATATCGTCACGACAAATGGCATCAACATAGTTGCGTGCAATAAGTAGCTTTGCCTTATCACTCTTCATATTTAGAAATGCAGGCCATCCACCACGACAAGCAGCATAAATCAAGTCTTCAATCTTCATATCTGAAGTGATGCCGTCTATGTCTAAGTCTTTATTATCAAACAATTCTTTAAGTGAAATTTTTCCGTTAGACTCTCCTGACTCCCATAGACTCATTGGCAACATCTTCATTCGTGAAATCCTACCCGTACCAGAATGATGTATTTTACTTCTGTCTACAACAGTAGACCCTGTAAGAATGAATTGGCCTGGAACCTGACGCCTGTCCACCATAGTACGCACGGCATCCCAAAGCACAGGAGCATCCTGCCATTCATCTATAAGACGAGGAGTTTCACCCATCAACAACAATGATGGTTTTGAGGCAGCAGTTGCAGCGTATTCTTCCTGCATCTCCGTGTCCTGCATCTTAATGACACTTTTGCTCATTTGTTCCGCAGTTGTTGTCTTTCCGCACCACTTAGGCCCCTCTATTAGTACAGCCCCGAAAGCCTCAAGACGCTCTGCCAGTTGAAGGTCTGCAATTCTATGTGAATAACTCATATTGTAACCGTGATTTGATTATGTATGCAAAGTTAGTGATATTCAGTCATGTATGCAAGCAAAAACAGATATTTGTGGATATTTAACACTATGAATTGTGCTGTTTTATTGCTAACTTTTGTGGTAGTTTAGAACTAACTTTTGTGGCAATTCATTTGTATTTTTTGCTGTATTTCGTTTGTAGTTTTTGAGGTACTACATTTAGTGTTTACAAGTAAAAACACTACCTTTTAATAAGGTAGGCTGCACTCGGGAATACAAAACAAAACTTCGTATTTGTTTTGATATTCCGCTCATTTGCACTACCTTTGCAGCAGTTGAGTGCGTGTTTGCTTATCGTTGCTTATTTCCATAATTGCAGCACATTTGCAGCACGTTCACGCAGATGGCTTGTTTAATAACGGTTTGCATTTCGAGGAGGTGAAGTAAGTTCTTGTAAGTAAGAATAGTGTTAATAAAATAAAGATGAGGGTGCGTCACAGACTTATGACACACCCTCCTTTTTGTTTTTGGGGTAGTTACATCTCTACGTGGACTTCGTGCTTGCCTGGGGAGCAGGGAACAATGGTTCCGCTGATGAGCTTGCCGTCTACGGTGATGCGGCTTACGCCCTTCTCCTTGCCATCGGGATTTTTTATCACGATGTGGTACTCGCCACCACGGAACTTGCGCACTACCTCATACTCCTTAGCGGTGCTTGGAAGGCAGGGATCGATGAGAAGACCCTCGTAGTCGGGCTTGATGCCGAGAATGAATTCGCTGACGGTGTACCACATCCATGCTGCGGTGCCTGTGAGCCATGAGTTCTTTCCCTCGCCCGGACGGGCAGCATCCTTGCCTGCCACCATCTGGCAGTTCACGTATGGTTCCACCTTGTGTAGTGTCTGATATTTTTCTTCCACGTAGCTGGGCAGAATTTTGGTGTAGTGGTTCCAGGCATCGTTGCCACGTCCCGCTACAGTCTCACCGATGATAACCCAAGGATTGTTGTGGCAGAAGATGCCGGCATTTTCCTTGTAGCCCTCTGGGTAAGAGGAAATCTCGCCCATCTCTACATGATAGGTGGTATAGGCAGGATTGTTTAACACCATTCCGTGCTCGCACTCCAGACGCTCCTTGGCGCTATCCAGTGCCTTGTCGCAGAGACCGTTTTCCAGTCCGATGCCCGCCATGGTACACCAGCCCTGACTCTCGATGAAGATCTTGCCCTCCTCGTTCTCATCACTTCCTATCTTGTTGCCGAAGAAGTCGTAGGCACGGAGGAACCATTCTCCGTCCCATCCGTGCTGCTTCACGGCTTCGCTCATCTGGTCTACTGCCTGCTGCATACGGTTGGCTTCTGCGAGGTAGTCATTCTCGGCGAGACCAGCGATAGTGCCTTCACTGCTGTTTGCGGCTTCCTTGGCGAGCTGCTTGCAGAGCGCCACATAGTCCTTGCCTGTAACGACGAAGAGTCCGGCTATCATCAGGCTCTCTGCCTTGGAGCCTTCTCCCTTGTTCTCTGTTGTCTGGAAACTCTCGTTAGGATTCCACGAGAAGCAGTTGAGGTTGAGGCAGTCGTTCCAGTCGGCACGTCCGATGAGTGGCAACTTGTGAGGACCGAGGTTGTTGATGACATGGTTCATCGAAATCTTCAAGTGCTCGAAGAGACTTACCTCGCTGCCCGGCTGGTTGTCGAAAGGCACCTGCTCGGAGAGGATGGAGAAGTCGCCCGTCTCCTTGATGTAAGCCACGGTTCCGAAGATGAGCCAGCATGGATCATCGTTGAATCCGCCACCGATGTCGTTGTTGCCGCGCTTGGTGAGTGGCTGATACTGATGATAGCAGCCGCCGTCTGGGAACTGGGTGCTGGCAATGTCGATGATGCGCTGCCGTGCACGGGTGGGAATCTGATGCACAAAGCCCACGAGGTCCTGGTTGGAGTCGCGGAAGCCCATGCCACGACCGATGCCGCTCTCGAAGAAACTTGCCGAGCGCGACATGCAGAAAGTGATCATGCACTGATACTGGTTCCAGATGTTCACCATGCGGTCTAACTTATCGTTGCCGCTCTTTATGGTGAAGATGTTCAGCAGGTTGTCCCAGTACTGGTTGAGTTCTGCGAAGGCAGCGTCCACCTTCTCAGTAGTGTTAAACTGCTGGATAAGCAGATGAGCCTTCTCCTTATTGATGACCTTCTTGGCGACGAACTTCTTGTCCTGTTCGTTCTCCACATATCCTAAGAGGAAGATGAGATCGCGGCTCTCGCCTGGCTGCAGTGTCACCTCGATATAATGCGACGCGATAGGGCTCCAGCCGTGGGCAAAGCTGTTGCGTGGTTTGCCCTCCGTCACAGCCTGTGGCTCAGAGAACTCGTTGTAGAGTCCGATGAAGCTCTCGCGGTCGGTGTCATATCCCTGGATTTCTGTATTGACGGTATAGAAGGCGTAGTGGTTGCGACGCTCACGATACTCGGTCTTGTGATAGATGGTGGAGCCTTCCACCTCTACCTCGCCGGTGGAGAAGTTGCGCTGGAAGTTCTCCATATCGGTGGCTGCATTCCACAGGCACCATTCGGCAAAGGAAAACACCTTGAGGGTCTTCGTCTCCTGCGACTGATTCTTGAGCGTCATCTTCTGTACCTCAGCCCAGGTGTGAAGCGGAACAAAGAAGAGCACACTTGCCTCCACACCGTTCTTGCTTCCCGTAATGCGGGTATAGTTCATACCGTGACGGCACTCGTAGCTGTCGAGTGGAGTCTTGCAGGGCTTCCATCCGGGATTCCACACGGTGTCGCCGTCCTTGATATAGAAATAGCGGCCGCCATTGTCCATAGGCACACCATTGTATCGGTAGCGGGTGATACGCCGGAATTTTGCGTCCTTGTAGAAGGAATAGCCGCCTGCTGTATTGGAGATGAGCGAGAAGAAATCCTCGTTTCCCAAATAGTTGATCCAAGGCCATGGGGTCTGTGGATCGGTAATTACGTACTCGCGATTGTCGTCATCGAAATGACCATACTTTTTCTCTGCCATTGTCTTTGTAGTATTTTTATTGGTTTTTTACTTATTTATTACGTAGAACTGAATTCTTACGAGAAACAGAATGCTATTTTTTAGATTATTTGCATGATTTTGATGCAAAGTTAGTAAAAAGTTATAGTTGTAAAGTTAGATAACTGATATTTTTTGTATTTTTGCAATAGATTAGGTTTGAAATCAAACGGATTGTTAACATTTCATACACTTGGCTTATGAAAAAAAACATTTTAGCACTTATCATTGCCTTGTTTGCCGTGATACAAACGATGGCTCAGACTTACGACAACCTTTGGAAGCAGGCTGATGCCTACAGGCAGAAAGACCTTCCGAAGAGCGAGATCGGTGTGATGAGAAAAATAAGCGCCAAGGCTTCCGCGTCGAAAGACTACGGACAACTGCTGGCTGCCGAGATGAGACAGGCGATGCTGTGGAAATCAATCTCCACCGACTCGCTGACTCCTGCTATCCAACGCCTGAGGCTGCAGGAACAGCACACTGCCGACCCAATGCTCAAGGCCGTATGGAATGCTGTGTTGGGAAAACTCTACAAGGAGAATGTTTACTACATTGACGCAAGCGACGAGGAAGTCGCTAATAAGCGTTATCGTGTGAACAGGGCTAAGGCACAAGCGTACTTCATGAAGGCGCTGGCGCAGCCCGAGCTACTGACACGCCACGCATCTACCGAGTATGCGCCACTCACCATGAGAGGACTCGACGGTGCTTCGTTTGGCAACGACATGCTGCATCTCATCGGGTTTGAGGCCGACACGAAGGAGGCTTACCTGGAGATGTACACCTATTATAATAAGGTGGGCAACAGAGGTGCAGCCTGTCTGTGTGCCTTTGAGGTGATTCAGAAATATCGTCAGGACGACGTGAGAGAGGTGAAAAAATCGAAGTATCTCAATGCCATCGACTCGCTCATCCATGTATATCAAGATATTCCCGAGGCGGGAGAACTGGCGGTGGAGCACTATCGCTTCATGGAGGAAGCCACCGACATCAAACCGGCTGACAAGCTCAATTATATCAACTATGCCCTGAGCCGATGGGGAGGATGGTCGAGGATGAACGTGTTGAGAAATGCACAGAAACGACTCACCGAACCTATGTTTGACATCGAGGACCTGCAGCAGGTGTTGCGCCCAGGACAGAAGCAGTGGGTTCATCTCAGCGTGCGCAACCTGCAGAACATAAAGGTGAAGCTGTCGCGCCTCGATATCACTGCCGACAACGAATACGACGTGCAGGACGAGAAAACTTACAAGTGGCTGAAGACCAAGACTTCAGCGCTGCACGAGAAAGAATACAGCAGACTGTTTTACGGTCATCCCAACTACGAGGAGGTGAAAGACTCCATCCTGTTGCCAGCGCTGCCCATAGGCGCTTATCTCATGGAGGTGACGGCCGATAATCCTGGTGTGGCGCCAGCCCGACGACTCTTCTATGTGAGTGACCTGGCTGTGATGATACAGCAGTTGCCCGACGAAAGGCACCGCTATGTAGTGGTTAGTGCCACGAGCGGACAGCCCATTGCCGGTGCAAGGATAGAACTCTACAGAGACGACTACTACGACTTCAAAACCAAGAAGCATAAGCGTATCGTGCATGCCAGGCTTACCAGCGACGCCGAGGGTGAGGCGTACTTCAAGAACGTGGACGGAAGCGTGCTGCTTTCTACCACGACCGACAAATACTGTCCAGCACGAGACATCTATCTCTCGCGTACACGCTACTATGAGCAGAAAAACAACAAGACCATCGTCAATCTATATACCGACCGAGCCATCTATCGTCCCGGACAGACGGTGCATGCCGCTGCCATCCTCGCCATCAATGAGCGAGGGACTGATGCCAAGGCATTTGAGAAGGGCAAGGAGGTGAAGATGGAATTGTATGATGCCAACTGGAAGGTGGTGGCAGAGAAGACTGTCACGACGGACGATTACGGAATGGCTGCCGCCGACTTCGTGTTGCCACAAGGCGGACTGACTGGGCAGTATAGTGTAAGAGCCATGGGCGATGGATGCTACTTCCGTGTTGAAGAATACAAGCAACCCACCTTTGAAATCAACTTTCCCGAGGTGAACGAACGATATACATGGGGCGACACCGTGGTGGTGAAAGCTACAGCTAAGACCTATGCAGGCCTGCCTGTTCAGGGAGCCAAGGTGGAATACACTGTGACAAGGCGCAATCAACTGTGGTGGTGGGGCTCACGTTCAGCCGACCGACAGGTGATGACAGGAGAGGCTGTGACCCGTGAGGATGGAAGCTTTGATGTGGAAATACCATTAGAGGCAAAGTTGACTGGCGCCGACAGCAATGGCGCTGACGATTTTATGCGAGTGGCGAGATTCTTCCACTTCGACGTGTCTGCCATCGTCACCGACATCAGCGGCGAGAGTCATGAAGGCGAGATGAGTCTGCCTCTCGGCACGAAGCCCACCGCCTTTGCTGTCGACCTACCTAAACGCATGGAGACCGACAGTCTGAAACAGGTGACCTTTGCCTACCTCAACAGTGCTGGAATAAAGATTGCCCACTCGCTGAAGTATCGCATAGATGGGGGCGAGTGGCTTGATGCTGAGGCCAATGAGCCTGTGCAACTGCAACATTTGGCATCGGGCATGCACATGGTGGAGGCTGTGTGCGGACAGGACAGTCTGCAGCATAAGTTCGTCCTCTTTAGTATGAAGGACACCAGGCCGATGGAGGAGACCATGCACTGGAGCTATCAGACTGCCACGAGCTTCCGCACCGACGGCAAGCCTGTCTATCTGCAGGTTGGGTCATCGGCCAACGGTGTGCACATCGTCTACTCGATCATCGCCGGTAACAAGCTGATCGAGAAAGGTGCATGGGAACTGGGCGACAGCATCGTCACCTTGCCCTTCACCTACCGACCAGAATATGCCTCGGGCATCGTGCTCAACTACGCCTTTATAAAGGAGGGGAAATGCTACTCACGCACCATGAACATCGCACGCCCCATGCCCGAGAAGAAGCTGAACATCGAGTGGAAAACTTTCCGCAACCGGCTTACACCAGGACAGAAGGAGGAATGGACACTGCGCATCACTACGCCCGACGGAAAACCAGCCAAGGCGCAGTTGATGAGTGTGCTCTACGACAAGTCGCTCGACCCGTTGCAGAGGCTTACATGGCAGATGAACTTAGGCTTCTATCAGTCGCTGCCCAGTTGCTACTGGAAGAACAATCTCGCCGTGAGAAGCCGCTATGCGGGCTTCGGCAGCAACTTTCCCACCAAGTATTATCAGGAGAACGAACTGCAGGCCGACAGTTTTAATCCGTTCTACTTCCAGAGCGAGTTTTATGGCAAGAAGGTGTTCTTCTTAGCCAAAGGTGCCATGGAAGACAGAACGGTGGAGAGTGCAAAGGCAACAGCCCCCGTCATCAAACGCGATGAATTGGTGAAGGAGGAAAGTAGAGTGATGCACATCAGAGGAGCCAGATATGCTAACGCCGAACAGCTGTTTGGACTTACCGAGAGCGCGGCAGAGGATGTGGCTGACGGAGGAATCGCTGTGGGCTGCTCTGCGCCTGAGGCGGCAAAGACTGAAGAAATGCTCGACCAGGTGCAGACACGCGAGACCTTGAACGAGACGGCTTTCTTCTATCCAGCCCTGCAGACCGACGATGAGGGTAATGTGGCCATACGTTTCACCCTGCCTGAGAGCATCACAACTTGGAGATTTGTGGGACTGGCTCATAATAGAGAGATGTGTCATGGCGTCATAGACGCCGAGGCTGTGGCACAAAAGACGGTGATGGTGCAGCCCAATATGCCACGCTTCCTGCGCGAAGGCGACAAGGCTGTGGTGGCTGTCAGAGTGTTCAACAACTCAGACAGGAAGGTGAACGGCAGTGCTCGTATGCAGATCCTTGACCCCGAAACCAACAAGGTGGTGTGGCAACAGACTCAGAAATACAACCTGGAAGCCAACGGATCGACATCGCTGATGTTTGACGTGCAGGGGCTGAAAGAAGGTATATATATAAATAAGGTGGTGGCAGCCGGTCGTGGCTATAGCGACGGCGAGCAGCACTATCTGCCCGTATTAGGAAACAGCGAGCTCGTAACACGCACCCTGCCCATCACACTGACCGAGAAAGGAGAGAAGCACTTCGACCTCACTTCGCTCTTTGCCGACAAGGAAGGCAAACAGGCTGCACAGGCAGAACGCGCCAAGGTGACTATCGAGTACAGCAACAATCCAAGCTGGCTGATGATTCAGGCTCTGCCATCGCTCAGCAAGGCAAAAGACGACAATGCCGTCTCGCTGATGTCGGCTATCTACAGCAACAGCATCGCCCGCCACATCATGAAGCAGAGTCCTGTCATCGCACAGGTAGTGAAGTTGTGGAAGCAGGAGGCAGCCTCGGCTGAAAGCGCAAGAGCAGCCAAGGGTGGCAAGGCTGACGAGGCTGGCTCCTCACTGCAGAGTGTTCTGGAGAAGAATCAGGAACTGCGCGAACTTGTGCTCAACGAAACACCTTGGGTGATGGATGCCGACAGGGAGAGCGAGCAGAAAAAACTATTGATTGAATATCTGGATGAGTCGCTGTGTCAGAACCGACTGACCGACGAGGTGGCAAAATTGCGTAAGCTTCAGCTTGCCGACGGCTCCTTCGCCTGGTGGAAAGGCATGGAAGGCAGCAGATACATGACTACCGAGGTGGCTGAGATGATGGTTAGGCTGAACCGTATGGTGGGTGTACAGCAGGAGACCAAAGACATGCTGACTGCTGCTCTGCGCTATCTGCAGCGAAAGGCTGCTGCAGAAGTGAAGGACATGAAGAAAGAGGCGGAGAAGAAGAGAAATGTGCGCCCGAGCGAACTGGCTATACATTATTTATATATTCTCTCGCTCGACGGACGCAAGCTTGATCCGGCAGCGACTTATCTGCTGCAGAATATGGCAGAGCGTACCGGTGAGTTCACCATCTATGGCAAGGCAAGAACTGCCGTGGTGCTGGCAAGCAATGGACAGCAGGCTAAGGCTGCCGACTATCTGCAGAGCATAGCCGAGTATTCGGTAAGCAGACCGGGAATGGGAAGATACTTCGACACACGCAATGCTTACTATAGCTGGCGCGACTATAAGATTCCTACACAGGTGGCCGCTATCGAGGCAACGGAGATGCTGGGTACAAAGGCTGGAAAGGCATTTGCCGCAGAGAATCTGACCGTTCAGCAAGCTATCGACGAGATGAAGCTGTGGTTGTTGCAGTCGAAGCGCACCCAGGCTTGGGATACTCCAGTCAACACGGTGGATGCGGTTTATGCCTACCTCAATGGTAAGGAAATACTGCTGCAGAAGTCGGCAGACGATGCCACTATCCGTATAGACGGCAAACCACTGCAGTTGCCTCAGGCTACGGCAGGACTGGGCTATGTGAAGACCTCGAAGCAGGGCGCACCACACACGCTGACGATTGACAAGAAGAACGAAGGCACCAGTTGGGGCGCAGTATACGCCCAGTTTGTGCAGTCCTCTGCCGAGATAGCCGCCTCAGAGGCAGGCATCAAGGTGGTGAGAAAGGTGGAGAACGCCAAGAACGTGAAGGTGGGCGACAAGGTAAAAGTAGTGCTTGCTATTACAGCTGACCGCGACTACGACTTCGTGCAAGTGGTGGATAAGCGCGCTGCCTGCTTGGAGCCCGTCACTCAATTGAGCGGCTATCAGTGGAGCATGGGTTGCTATGTGGCACCCAAGGATTATACAACAAATCTCTACTTTGGCCGTTTATCAAAAGGAAGGCACGTGGTGGAGATGGAGTATTACATCGATCGCAAAGGCGAATATCAGGCAGGAACCTGTGCGGCGCAGTGTGCCTACAGTCCTGAGTTTGGCGGAAGGGCAGAGGCTTATAGGCTGAATGTGAAGGAGTGATGTCTTAACTCCCTGACTCTTAGAATTCCGAAAGTAGAATAAGAAACAGAATATACGAACTGATAAATACAAAGTGAACAGATGAAAAGAATGAGTATATGGATGCTGGTATCGCTGTTGGCGGTTTCGGCATCGGCGCAGAAAATAACCACGCAGCAGGAGACAATCGACTGTGGACAGGTGTTGTTCAGAAATCCCGTAACGGCAGAATTCCCTTTGAAGAACGTCGGCAACAAGGCTTTGCGCATCAGTCAGGTGCGCAAGAGTTGCGGATGCACAGAGGTGGAGTTTCCTGAGCGAGACATAGCACCGGGCGATTCGTTTATGGTCAGGGCAACATTCGATGCCAAGCAAATGGGCACGTTCATCAAGCAGATTGGACTCTTCAGCAATGCCGACGAACAGCCTTTCGTGCTTACTATGCGTGGAAAGGTGGTGGACAGAGTGGTCGACTTTGCTGGCAATTACGCCTATCAGTTGGGCAAGTTGAAAACCGACATACAGGACCTGGAGTTTGATGACATCAACCGAGGCGACCGCCCCGTGCAGCGCATCCACATCATGAATCCTACCGACGAGGTGCTGCAGCCTGTAGTGCTGCACTTGCCTCCCTATCTCACCGCACAGGTGTCGCCTTCCAAGTTGGCGCCACGCCACAGTGGTGTGATCACAGTTATGTTGGACTCACGCAAGTTGCGCGACTTGGGACTGAATCAGACTTCCATCTATCTTGGCTCGCATCTTGGTGACAAGGTAGCACCCGAGAAGGAAATCAGTGTGTCGGCAGTTCTTTTACCAAACTTCGAGAAGTTGACAGCCGAAGACTTGGCACAGGCGCCTAAGGTGAAACTATCTACCACCACACTCGACCTTGGTAACTTCGGCACCAAGAAAAAGGTGAAGGGCGAAATCCTCATCACCAATGAAGGCAAATCGGTGCTCGAGATAAGAAGTATGCAGATGTTTACCATGGGACTTCAGGTGTCGCTCAAAAAGTCGAAGATTCAGCCTGGAGAGACGGTTAAACTCAAGGTGACAGCCGTCGCATCCGAACTGAAGAAGTCGCGTTCTAAGAATCCTCGTGTGCTCATGATAACCAACGATCCTGATAATGCCAAGGTGGTGGTAAAGGTAAAGGTGAAGTGAGAGAAACGAGTCTGTTAAGAACAGATAAATAGGAACAGATAAGTAAGAACGCAAAGTAACAAGTTCTGTAAAAAAAAAGAAAGAACCGTGCAAATAGAAATAGATAATGGCAGTGGATTCTGCTTTGGTGTGACCACTGCCATCAAGAAGGCTGAGGAAGAACTCGAAAAAGGTGGACAACTGTATTGCTTAGGTGATATCGTACACAACGGAATGGAGGTGGAACGACTGCATCATGCCGGGCTAATCACCATCAACCACGAGGATATGGAGAAGCTGCATCATGTCAAGGTGTTGTTGCGTGCTCATGGTGAGCCGCCTGAGACTTATGCCCTGGCCGAGCAAAACCATATAGACATCATTGATGCCACCTGTCCTGTGGTGTTACAGTTGCAGAAACGTATCAAGCGGCAGTATACCAGCAATCCGGATGCGCAGATAGTCATCTTTGGCAAGAATGGACACGCAGAGGTGTTGGGACTGGTGGGGCAGACTGCCAGCAAGGCCATCGTGATTGAGAAATTCCAGGATGTGGAGAAACTGGATTTCTCTCGCGATATCTATCTCTATTCCCAGACGACTAAGAGTCTTGACGAGTTTCATCGTATCATAGAGTATTGTCAGGAGCATATTGTAGAGGGCGCCACTTTCAAGAGTTTTGACACCATTTGCCGACAGGTGGCCAATCGTATGCCTAATATAGCCAGCTTTGCTTCCAAGCACGATCTCGTGCTTTTTGTGAGCGGACGCAAGAGTTCCAACGGCAAGGTGCTCTTTAAGGAATGTCATCGCGTGAACCCCAACAGTTATCAGATAGAAAGTGCCAATGAAATCAACCTCGACTGGCTCAAGGATGTAAACACAGTGGGAATTTGTGGCGCTACCAGTACTCCCAAATGGCTGATGGAAGAATGCCGTGAGTTTATCTTGAACCATTTGTAATAAGTTCGTGAATGGGGAAGAAGTTAATATAAACAAAACAGGTGGTACGTCTTCTCACGAGGACCCACCACCTTCAAAAAACAGTAATTAACTCAAAATTTATAATCTATATCATTACTACCTTGTTCTGATATTCTAATCTCTACATGCAAATGTACAGAAAAGGTACATTTTGACCAAATTATTTTCCGTGAAACGGCACAATGTTTCGCTGAAAGCTTTTTGTTTAAGATATTTTTATACTTTAATCTCTTTTAGTAACTATTCAGCATAAGTCGTCAACTATGAATATAACTAAAATGAAGTAAGTCAACGTAAATGATAAATAAAATAAGTAACAACCGAGTCAACCATGTTAAAAACAACGCTAAGAGGGTAAGCTAAAATCGTCAAACCACAAGAAATCTTACTCTTATACTATATAAATGTTCTTTTAGCCTATATAATTCTATGTTCTAAACTCAGGGCGGACGCATCAAAATGCGTTCGCCTCCAAAAGTTTTGACAGGTAATTTTC
>NZ_VZAD01000063.1 GCF_009495355.1 Segatella copri | reverse complement strand
AAATACCTGCGACTGGAGTTAAACCAGTTAGGTTAGTGTCATGCCCGACACACAACGAAAATAGGGAACGCAGCGCGTTCCCTATCTTTTTATCACTTGTTGCGTCTGTTTTTTGAATCCATACCTTTAGAGAAAGCACGAAGTTGTTGCCTTCAGACCACCATTTGGGTCAAAAGTATCGTCCTTTGGATAAGAGAAAGGTATAATTTGACCACCTTACTTTCCTTGCAACCGAAGATCAACATCAAAGAAAGTATTACTAATGTACTATCGATAATCCTTTTCATTGTCTTTAAATATTTTGATTATTTCATTGCGTTATTTTTCTTATATAAGATAAGACGGTACTACTATAACCAACAGCAATGATAACATCAAGATTGTAGAACAATGGAGAACGCTCAACATCACGCTCTCCTTCGGTTTGAACTATCCCAATTTTTCGGATAGTTGCCGTTTTATCCAATTCTCCAGTCTCGTAAATCTGCCCAATATGATAGCTGATTGTTCTTACGTCAACACCAAACAATACAGCCATCTTTTTCTGTGACATCCAAAAAGTTTCGTTGTTGAAAATCACTTCAATGCGAGTTTCACCTTGTTCAGTCTTATACAGTAAGATGTTTGATTCCAGCGAGTTACGCATATATTCGGTTGTAGATACGGATTGAGAAAAATAGGCTCTTGCCTGCTTCACCAATAACTTCCTTGAATCAGCATTCTCAGAAATAATCATACAGACCATACGGGATAGATGGAAAGCTTCGACCTTGCGAAACGATCCACTACCCAACTTAACCATTTCAACCACACGGTTGAAATGGTCATCTATATCCATACCTTTTTCACTGGCAACTTTGATTGCTTTGTCTATTACATTCTGGAATTTCCAATATCCCGAATAGCCCATCGCATTACAAAGATTACGTGAGCTCCAGTATTCTTTCCCGTTGTCATCCACTTTCCGAATTTCTTCGAATGTCGGACGCATGTCAGGCACATTATTCTCATCCATATCTTTTCCGTTTCTTTTGTATCGACGTTCTACAACATTGAATAGCAAAAATACAAAAAAAAGATGAAAATCACCCTAATCATTTATAAGAAGTATGATTTTTAATGTTATTTATGCAAAAAGAAAGAAACATGTCAGAATATATTGATTTTATCGCCTATCAAGACGATGCAATAATCCAACGCACCTTACGTTATTACAGAAGACGAGGACAACCGCATCCGCAACCGAAGGGAAACCTTCATCAGGGAAACAGGCACTGAGAAGTATGATTTTCTTAAAAAGTTTGGCTATCTCACGTATTCTTTGTACCTTTGTCGGCAATTACATTATTAAGATCAAACAATTATGGAGTTACTGATGTTTCTTTTTAGCAGGTATAGTTGCTATCATCGGTGCAATAGAAGTAATACGAAGAGTCAGAATAATTCTTGCGTAAAATTATGGCATTAGAAATAAAAAGCACACCTGTATTGACAGGTGAAGACGCTGAACGTTTTATACGTGAGGCGGAAGAGAATGAGAAAAATCCACAAAGGAGAAAATTGCTTTTCTCGTTTGAGGATATTGACAGAATGATGGAACGTTCACGAAAATATCTTAAAGAGCATGGAGGAAAAGGACCTTTCGCAAAGTAAGTTTCTCTTTGAAAGGAACGTAAAGAATAACCGCTGTTGTTATGTGCTATTAAGTTAGTGTTAGTCTCTTCACTGAGGCTGGACGTCCTCAGCGGAAACCTATCGTTGTTATGTGCTATTAAGTTAGTTTTTGTCTCTTCAATGAGGCTGGACGTGACAGATAGGCTTGCCCTCGGTACCTTGGTATCGAGGGCTTTATTATGTTCTCAATCTTTTTCGAAAAATACGCTAAAATCTGCAGATTTGCCCTATCATTCAATCATGATAGTGCAGCTGACTGGATATATTCATTGTTTTTTGCACGTAATAATCTTATGAATATTATGTGCAAAGTCGGTGATTATATTCAGAAAGTCAACAATATTGCCAAAACAAGCACTCAGACAAATACCCAGAAACGCAGTACATAGAAAACTGATGATAGCATTGCTAATAATCAAAAAAATAGAAGATTACAGAAAGTGAGGTTGAAAGTGAGGTTAAGAATGAGGTGAAGAGAAACTATGTACTTGGAACCCAAGATAACACTAAAGACGTCCTCGTTATCCCCTTGCTTACAAATAAAGTTAAATCAAGTTAGCCCTGCAAACAAAATCTATCCATAAAATCATTTTTTTGATTTTTTTCTGTATTTTTGCAGATATATTGCGCCAGTATGGGCGTTGAGCATGGCTTATCCTCCTATATTACAGGCGCATCATTATCAAATGATTTGAGCATGAAAAAGATATTATTCCTACACGGATTCTTCGCTACGGGCAGCTGTCCGATGGCGAAAGCCTTGAAAGAGGCGTTTGAGGGGACGGCGGTGGTGCTGACTCCCGACCTGCCATTGCACCCCAAGGAGGCACTGAAGGAGATTCGCTCCATCATCGACCGGGAACAGCCCGACTTGCTTCTGGGCAACAGCTGCGGCTCTTTCCTCGCCCAGATGCTGGCTCCAGTGGTGGGCATTCCTGCCCTGCTCGGCAATCCGTATTTCATGATGACGGAGTTTCTGAAGGAGCGAATCGGCGAGCATGAATACAAGGCTCCGAGAAGGGACGGAAATCAGCGGCTGGTGATTGACGAGGCGCTGATTGAGGAGTTTGCGGAGCTGGAAGCCGTGCAGTTTGACCATTGCAACCCATATTATAAGGATCGTGTGTGGGGACTTTTTGGTGAGCAGGACACCCTGGCTCACTTCTCCCCTCTCTTCCTACAGCATTACAATCAAGCCTTCCATTTCCCTGGCGGTCACACGCCTACTGAGCAGGAGGTGAAGACCTGGTACGCTCCCCTTGCCCAGAAAATGCTGATGGAGTTTTCAGCAAACTTTTAATCGTTTCACAGAAATAGACAAATAATTATGGAGACATTTAATAATGTAATAAACAGTGGCCAGCTTGTTCTGGTCGATTTCTTTGCTACTTGGTGCCAACCTTGCAAGGCGATGCACCCCATTCTGGAGCAGGTGAAGAGTGTGTTGGGCGACCGCATCCGAATCATCAAGGTGGATGTAGATAAGTACGGCGTAACTGCAAGCCAATACCGCATCCAATCCGTGCCTACGCTGATGCTTTTCAGAAACGGAGAAGTATTGTGGCGCACAAGCGGTGTGGTAGATAAAGCCGAACTGCTGGCTACGCTTGATCCATTCTTGATATAATCAAAAATATTAAAGAATAATCTTATGCGCATAATAGGAAACTTACTATGGTGGCTCTTCGGAGGTCTCGAAGCTGCCATCGGTTATTTCACCGGAAGTATAGCTCTTGCATGTACTATCATCGGCATTCCCTTTGCGATACAGACATTCAAGATTGGTCTGCTATGCCTATGGCCTTTTGGTTCTACGGTAAGAGAAACGAATAGTCCAACTGGTTGCATTCGCATTCCACTGAATTTACTCTGGATGTTTTTCGGAGGATTGTGGGCTTGCCTCATGCATCTGTTCTTCGGTTTTATCTTATGTATCACCATCTTCGGCATTCCTTGGGGAAAACAGCATTTCAAGATGGCCGGACTTTCACTCGCACCATTCGGTAAAGATGTGGAGTTGGGATTTTAAAGAAATAAGAAAAAAAAGTTGAAGGATATGAATACATTACATAGTTGCCTCGCCTACTATCTCCTTGCTATCAATGCAGTTGCATTCATCGTGTACGGCATTGATAAGTACAAGGCAAAGAAAGCCAAATGGCGCATTCCGGAAGTAACGCTTTTATTGCTGGCTGTCGTTGGAGGAAGCGTCGGGGCATGGATGGGAATGAAAGTCTGGCACCATAAGACGATGCACAAGAAATTCAAATACGGTATTCCTGCCATTCTGCTGATACAGATTGCGCTGATGGCGTATTTGCACATGAATTAATAACAAAATAAATAACTAAGTATATGAGCATTAAAAAGAATGGGATATATTGGAAGGGCATCAAGCGCCGGATAGGGAAATTCTTTGAGAAGGTGCACGAATGTATACTTATCTTTACCGACTGGCTGGGGTAAGTGCACATAGTAAATAAAATGCAAAACATTGATATAATCTGATGGAAACAGAAAGAATTTTACTTCGCCATTGGCAGGAATCGGTTGCTGAGGCGCTCTTCAAGTACGCCTCCGACCCTGACGTAGGACCTCGTGCTGGATGGCCGGCACATAAGTCAGAAGAGGAAAGTCGGGAGATTATCCGCACATTCTTCCATAACGACACGACTTGGGCGATACGGCTATGCTGATGTGGACAATGAGAATGCTATGGAACAGGAGCACTATTCAGACTCGGAGTATGTAGCTTGATTTCTGCATCAATGTTTAGCGGTCTAACTAAGCAACTTGTTAAAATAGCCAAAAATAGAACAGAAAAGCAGATAAAAGTTCATTTTCTATTCCAAATTTTACTATTTTTGCACCATGATAATGGATTTAGAACATATAGGTAACATACCAGTCAGTACTTCAGCTATAGCTTCATTGTTTACAAACATTGAAGCAGGGAATCAGAAAGTACGCAGTCTTGAGGCGGCTCATAAAATTATCCGACTCAAGAAGGGGCTTTATGTGGTAGCCCCAAATGTGTCTCGTGTTGCTCTATCCACAGAACTGATAGCCAATCATCTTTATGCTCCTTCGTATGTGTCTATGCAGACAGCCTTACGTTATTATGGATTAATACCAGAAGCTGTTTATACTACTCTGTCTATGACACTAAAGCACTCCCGTAGTTTTGATACTCCTGTCGGGCGTTTTGAGTATAAGAACATGTCAAGAGAAGCCTTTTCAATAGGGATTACAAGCATCAATATGCAGAGTTACGCCTTTCTGATGGCAACACCAGAAAAAGCTCTCTGTGACTTAATCGCAAATTCTCCGAAGGTTAATTTACGTTACCTGAAGGAGGTAGAGAACTATTTGGAGGAGGACATCCGAATGGAAATAGATGATTTCAGGAATATGGACATAAGTATATTTGAGCGATATGCTCAGGTTGGAAAAAAGTCTAAATCCATAGAAACTCTAATTAAATATTTAAGGAAATGAATACAAACGAGATATTCAATCAAATGCTTTCGAGCTATGACATAACGACCGAGCTGCAAAAGCGCAATGCTATCTTTGAGGTCAACCAGCAGATTATTCTTTCTGGTCTTTACAATGGTGGCTTTTTCAACGAGGCAGCTTTCTATGGTGGAACATGTCTGCGTATATTCCATGGATTGCATCGTTTCTCTGAGGATATGGATTTTTCCCTGCTTGCTCCGAATGAAAACTTTGATTTTACACATTATTTTCAGCCCATCATTGACCAATTCGCTATGATGGGTAGAGAGGTTGAGATCAGAAAGAAGGACAAAAAGAACTTTGGCAAAGTGGAGTCTGCCTTTCTGAAAGACAACACAGATGTATATGATATTACATTCCAAACTGAGAAATCTGTTAAGATCAAGATTGAAGTTGATACTCAACCTCCTTTGAAATACCAAACAGAACAGAAGTTGCTTCTGCTCCCCCAATCTTTCATGACACGATGTTTCACTTTGCCAGCCCTCTTTGCAGGAAAGATGCATGCACTGGTGTATCGTGCCTGGAAGAACAGAGTCAAGGGACGTGATTGGTATGACTTCGAATGGTATGTTCGCCACAATGTTCCTCTTGACTTTACTCACTTATGCGAAAGAGCCTTACAGTTCAATCACGAAGAGCTTGACAAGGAGACGTTCCTTCAAAAACTAAATGAAAGACTTGCCACGGCAGACATGAATCAAATAAAGGCAGACGTGTTGCCTTTTGTCAGGAATCCCAAAGAGTTGGATATTTGGTCGAATGACTATTTTATGGAACTTGCAAAAATGATCAGATTTGAATGAAAGAAACATTTCGAAAACATCTGGGCAGACCATTTTACAGGCAATCCTGCATCGGGAAGAGTCATGGAGAAATGCGGTTTCTCTGACACCGGAATGCTGAACAGATGCAGCCAGCTTGTGGGTGGCGACAAGGATATGGTTAAAGTGTTTAAGTATAAAGGATAAAAATAAATGAACATGACTTTTCCAGAAATATATTCAGCAACAGGCATGATGGAGCTGATTCAGAAAATCGGCTTCCTCCCTCTTCTTGATAGCGGCATTGAAGGCTTCTCTGCCGAAGACATCGTAGCAGAAGACTGCGGTTACGTAAGACTTACTGAAGGCGGTTGGGACTGGCCGCTTTGGAAATGGAAGGGCGAGATCGTGCAGGAAATGCCATGTATGTACGGAAAGTTCTTTAACAAGAAAGCGGGATTCATCAGCGAGGAATGGTGGCCGGACTTCTGTAACTACAGAAGAAGCAAATACCCCCGTCCGGATGAAGAATCGATAGAAGGAGCCATTCTCAGTACGCTTCAATCTACCGGTAGTCTCATCACAAGAGAACTTCGAGCAGCCTGCGGTTTTGCAGGAAAGGGAATGAGAAGCAAGTTTGACGGTTATCTCACCCGACTGGAAATGGCGACTTACATCGTGACCGAGGATTTTATCTACCCTCGCGACAAGCACAATCACGAATATGGCTGGGGATGGTCGCTGCTCAATACTCCCGAAGATCTCTATGGCAGGGAGGCTTGCCAATGCAACCGAACTCCCCTGGAATCTTATCAGAGGATTTTCGAACATCTGAAAGAAATCCTGCCTGATGCTTCGGATAAACAGATTATCAAATTAATTGGATAAAAATGACTTCACTTCAAGAAAGACTGTTCGCCATGCAGGATAAGCAGTATGCTGCTTTCCTGGCCAAACTGACACCGGGAGTGCCTGAGGAAAGTTTCATAGGCATTCGTGTGCCCGTGCTTCGCAAGTTCGCAAAAGAGTTTACAAAGGAGGCAGAATGCAAGGAATTCCTTCATCAGCTTCCTCACGAATACTACGATGAGAACATGCTTCACGGTCTCCTCATTTCCGAGGTGAAGGACTACGAGGAATGCATTCGTCTTACTGAGAAATTCCTGCCATTCGTGGACAACTGGGCAGTTTGCGACATCATGTCTCCGAAGGTATTTGCCAAACACAAGAAGGAGCTATTGGCGAAGATCAAGACTTGGAGTAAATCGTCACACGTTTATACTTGTCGATTTGGAATAGAGACACTTATGTCTCATTACCTGGATAAAGACTTCAAGGCAGAATATCTTGAAATTCCTGCATCAGTAAGGAGCGAAGAGTATTACGTAAAGATGATGGTTGCTTGGTTCTTCGCCACGGCTCTTGCCAAGCAATGGGACCAGGCGATTCCCTACATCGAGCAACGCCGCCTTGCTCCCTGGACGCATAATAAGTCCATCCAGAAGGCCATCGAGAGCTACAGAATCACGCCCGAGCAGAAGGAATATCTGCGGACATTGAAGATAAAATAATTATGACACAAGATACAACTACATATTACGTTTGGATAGGTGGCTCATGTGATTATGGCCATAAAGAGCGAGCTGGTGGTGCTGCCGTTGTGATTGAACTGATGGAGCAGCGAGAGCAGAGTCAAACTTGTTTGAACTCTGCCGAGTCGCGACAGAAGAAGACCAAAGGTCAGCATAACGGCAATATCATCAGTCGTGATGTAATCAGCGACACGCACACCACAGAGTTCCGCATGATGCTAACCCTCATGGTGAAGGTAATGCAGGAAATCCCTGAAGGTTCCGACATTCTCTTCCTGACCAATGCCGCCTACATTCAGAACTTTGACAAGACTCCAATGGCTAAATCAGCCAACCGAACGAGCAGCGAGAGCAAAGATGCAAACTCGCTTGCAATCTCTGCCGAGTCGCGAGGGAGGAAGGCGAGAGCCAACTCCGACTTGATCATTCAATGCATCGAGGAAAAGAAAAGGCACAACTCTGTTGGAGTTAAGATTGTGCAATATCACAAAAGCCCATTGCTGATAGAAACCCATGACATGGCTACGGAAGCAATGGCTAAGACAAGGAAGGAATTTCACCAGAAAAACAAATGAAAAATATGGAATACAAAGATAAAGTAGTCATCGTGAACGGTGGCGCACAAGCGGCTATGACAATTGATACAACAAACCTCTGTTCACATCTTCAAAAGAAGTTGTTTGAACCTGAGGGAGTATATTATCCTATCTGGCAAGCCATGCAGAACGATGAGGAGTTGACAGCCGTGGTTCGCTCACGACAGCTTCATATTTATCGTAATGGCAAGAAGATTCTCATTCTCGCTGGCAAGGCTCAGCCTAAGATTATCAGAGAGGATAAACTGAATGAATGGATAATAATAAAATAAAGAACGAAGAATTTCATTGAAATAATCTGATGGAAACAGAAAGAATTTTACTTCGATATTGGCAGGAATCGGATGCAGAGGCGCTCTTCAAGTACGCCTCCGACCCTGACGTAGGACCACGTGCTGGATGGCCGACACATAAGTCTGTAGAAGAAAGTCGAGAGATAATCCGGACATTCTTCCATAACGAAACGACATGGGCGATTGTGTTGAAAGAGACAGGCGAGGCTATCGGCTGCATCGGCTACTACACCCATGAAACCAGCAACATCCCTATCGGAGAAAACGACTGCGAGGTGGGTTACTGGGTAGGTAAGCCTTATTGGAATAAAGGAATCTGCACCGAAGCCTTGAAGCTGATGCTCGACTACTGCATCCAAGTGAAGCATTTCGAAAACATCTGGGCAGACCATTTTACAGGCAATCCTGCATCGGGAAGAGTCATGGAGAAATGCAGTTTCGTCGATACAGGTATGTTGAATAAATGTAGCCAGCTCGTAGGTGGCGACAAGGATATGGTGAAAGTGTTTAAGTACAAATGATTAAAATAAATTAAAAAGAATATGAAGCATCAAGTAAAAGTGACCGTTATAGACAAGAAAATCTATCCGGAACTACAGGAGAAGTATTGCGCCGACCCTAAAGCAGGAATGTGTCCATGCTACAATGTTGGCGATGAGTTTATCTTTGAGCGTGACGAAGAGAACGACCATTTCTGGCATGGAGGATTGAATACGCTCGTCAAAACATCCGCTGACCCGAACACGGTAGCTGGAGGTCCGAAAATGCCACATTGCTCTGAGGCATGGGATGCTATTTCACGATATATATACACCGGACTGCAAGGTGGTTCAATCATGAAGGGGTGGATGAAGCGTGAAAACGAAATGATTTGCTGTTGTTCTGACGGAACAAGGCCAGTCATATTCAAAATTGAGCGCATAGACGAAGAGTAGTTGTTTTGCCATGACTCAGGACGCACCGACATATGATGTTTGGATAGGTGGCTCATGAGATTATGACCATAAGAACCTGCTATAACAGGACAATCCTTTCAGCAAGGCAAAGTATAAGCATTAGTAAAGAGCGGCCTTCAGGTCGCTCTTTACTAAAAAAATCATTTAAATATCACATAAATATTGTATTCAACAAATCTTTATATTTGGGAATCCATTGTTCAGCCTTATAATCATAAAAATGATGATCGGCATTAATGGCGAAAGGAACTCCATATTTATCAAGCTGCTGGGTCATGAATGATGCAAATTCAGTCTGTTCCTTTACACTGTAATTATCGTCTTTGTTATAAGCGCCAGGCATCCAAGCCCCAACCCAGGTGTAAATACCAGTTTCCTTTTGCCAATCAACTGCCACCTTGATGCTTTTCTTTATCTTTTGCTTTTCCTCTGCCGTGCCAGTAGTCCAGCGTTTTTTGTCGTTTGACTTGCTGGGACCAGCAGCATAGAAATGCCATTCAGCCATCAGATAGCCATTTCCCATCGAAGGAATCTTCAAATCTTTAAGGCCTTCTGGATGAGACAGTTTCGGAGGTGCTATAAAGACGATTCGCTTAGGATTAGTCTTGCGAATAGCCGTAACACAATCCTCATAAAGGGAGTTAAGTTCCGCCACATCTTTTTTTACTTGATCCGAAGGCTCTACAATCAGATTAAACGAAACTAATGGTGAGAGATTCTTACATCTTTCAGCCATTATCTTCCACCACTTTACAACTTTCTCATGCTCCCCAGTATTCGGATTCTCCTTGTAAGGCTTTGCAGAGAAGGCTATAATCGGAATCAGCTCATACTGCATGCAGGTATTTATCTGCGAAAACAGTCTCTTGAAATCCTCATCAGTAAAATGATAATGATGCAAACGGAATCTTACATGCTTGATACCTTGCTGTGCAAATCTCTTAACTGCCGTCTCCGAATAGGCACCATATTTATTTTTCTCACTTCTTCCCCACCAATCAACATCGATTCCCTTCTTCAGCATCTGCTGATAATCGCGTGGAGCGATGGCAGAAGGTTGGGCGTTAACGATAAATGCTGTCAAAGTCAGCATCAGACTTATAAATAATCTTCTCATAATTCCATTATTTTATTTTACATTAATGTCGTACTCACAATATTAAGACCTTCAAAAGATACTGAAGTAAAAAATAAGCTGAATTTTGGATAAATTTAAAGAACAAGATGTTAAATGTACTCCTCACGCCCATAGGGAGTAGTTACCTATGCCCCCTCGAGCTTATAAATAAGGTCAAATCAAGTTCGTCCTGCAAACAAAATCCATCCATATAATCACTTTTCTGAATATTTTTTGTATTTTTGCAGATATATTGCGTTAATATGGAGGTGAGCATGGCTTATCCTGCAGGATAAAAATAATCAAATTAATTAGGATAAAAATGAGAAAGAAATCAAGAGCAATGGATAGTAGGTGGGCATTGGAAGCAATGCACAAGGCTCCGTATATAACTGTAAGTTTCATTGACGAAGACGGCAAGCCTTATGGTTTACCACTGTCGCTCGCATCAGATGATAATGTGAATTGGTATTTTCATGGTGCCTTGGAAGGCAAGAAGTTGGAGGCAATCAAGGCTCATCCAGAGGTTTGCCTTTCAGCCGTAACCCGTTGTGCGCCTACGGTTGGTCCGAAAGACGGCAGTTTCACCCTGCAATTCAAATCAGCCATTGCATTCGGAAAGGCAGAAATCGTGACCGATGATGCAGAAAAGATTCATGGTCTCCGACTAATCTGTGAACGTTTCCTTCCTCAACACATGGATGCTTTCGACCAGAGCATCGCACGTTCCCTTTCACGCACGGCTGTAGTTCGCATCACACTTACTGAGCCACCAACCGGCAAGCGCAAGCAATATGATAAGGAAGGCGTGGAAATGAAATATGGAAGAATGGAATAAATCTCCGATAATGGTAAAATCTTCCGAAAACAAGGTATAAGCTCTTTTGGAGAATGTGCGTATCTTTGCACAAAAAATGTTACAACATAGGATTATGAAGGAATTATTCTTTAATACCATACAGGAGTTCAACGACTACATTGGGGTGAAAACGCTTCATCCCCTGGTAAGCGTTGTGCGTGTGGAGAACGCCTCTCCTATACAGGAGGCTGTGCATCACTACGGACTTTACGCCCTCTTTCTGAAGGAAAACAAGGGTTGCAAATTGTCATACGGCAGAACTGAATATGATTTTGACGAGATGACCGTCACCTCTTTTGCTCCAGGACAGTCGATTAAGGTTGAACCCATTCCTGGAGTTCCGCTTGCCAAATATACGGTATTGGCTTTCCATCCCGACCTGCTCAACCGCACGCAGCTTGGCAAGAACATCTCCCGATACGAGTTTTTCGACTATACAAGCAACGAAGCATTACACTTATCCGCTGCCGAGGTCAATATCTTCCGTGATGTGCTCTCAATGATTAAGCAGGAACTGCAGCATCCTATAGATAAGCATTCGCGCGAACTCATCGTTTCCAACATCGAGTTGTTGCTGAACTACTGTCTGCGCTTCTACGACCGTCAGTTTATCACACGCGAGGAGATTAATCATTCGGTGGTCAAGAAATTCATCTCTCTGCTCGATGAATACATTGCCAAGAAAGCGATGCGTGAAGGATTGCCTACCGTAGCCTACTTTGCCGACAAATGCTGCTATTCTACCAAATATTTCGGAGAATTGGTCAAGACTGAGACTGGCAGAACCGCCAAGAGTCTGATCAACGATCGACTGCTTTCGGTCGCCCGCCAACTACTTGTGGATGAAACCTTAAGCATTACGCAAATCAGCCAGCGCCTCGGCTTTGAGTATTCCCAACACTTCGTCCGTTTTTTCAAGGCACAGACGGGCAAGACTCCAAGCGAGTACCGCAAAACTGCGTAGATAGACTCTTAACTATTGATTCTTATGAAAAGATTTGCTATATTCATCATATTAACGACTATTTCACTCAATATTATGGCACAACAGAAAATAGCACAGACAGCAGGGCGCACCCAACTGGGTGAGTTTGCCCCTGAGTTCGCCCACCTCAACGACGACGTCCTCTTCGGAGAAGTATGGAGCCGCAATAATCTGCTTTCATTGCGCGACCGCAGTTTGGTAACAATCACTTCGCTTATCAGCCAAGGAATAACCGATAGCTCGCTGAAATATCATCTGCTGTCGGCAAAGAACAACGGCATTACTCGCACGGAAGTAGCTGAAATCATCACCCACATCGCCTTCTACGCCGGTTGGCCAAAGGCCTGGGCTGCCTTCAATCTGGCAAAGGAGGTATGGAACGAAGATGTGAAAGGAGAAGACGCCAAAGCTGCATTCCAGCGCGAGATGATATTCCCTATTGGCGAACCCAACACCGCTTACGCCAAATACTTCAAGGGCAACAGTTATCTGGCACAAATATCTGACAGTCAGATACCTTTCTCCAATGTTACCTTTGAACCTGATTGCCGTAACAACTGGCACATACACCACGCCACTAAGGGCGGCGGGCAAATGTTGGTAGGTGTGGCAGGACGAGGCTGGTATCAGGAAGAAGGCAAGCCTGCACAGGAGATTCTCCCAGGCACCGTCATCCATATTCCAGCCAACGTAAAGCATTGGCATGGTGCTGCAAAAGACAGCTGGTTTGCCCACCTCGCCTTTGAAATACCTGGCGAGAACACCTCCAACGAGTGGCTGGAGCCTGTGAGCGATGAGGAATATAACAAGATAAAATAACAACTATAAGATTTTACAATTATGAAGAAGATAAAGTTAAGCAATGGCATGGGGATGGGGATTGAGCATGGCTTATCCTCCTGGATTATAGGCGCATAAGCATCTAATGAATAGCGCATGAAGAAATTATGGACAAGAATTTCGAACCAATAGAGCAACTGTATCTCTCGCAGGCGTTTGATACGGAAAGCGATGAAGAACAGATGCTTACAGAATGTAAGATGATAGCCCGGACATACGCCCTGGCAGAGAATGCAGTGGTCTCGATGGGAGACAACCGCAGAAACTGCAGTTACTGCTACTTCGGCGGAGTGGCCGACGTGCTGGGCATTTCGCCGGAGGAACGGGTCAGCCAGCTGCCTTCGCTTTACGAGAATTTCATCTTCGACCGTTGCCATCCCGATGATCTCAGCAGGCGCCATGCAGAGGAGATTGCCTTCCTTCGCTACATCGCCGGCAACTCTACCCCCCAGCACTATCGTGATTATGTGCTCTGCAACTACCTGCGGGTAAAAGATGCCTGCGGAGAATACCGCTGGGTGAAGCATCGAATGATTCCGCTTGCCACCGATAAGAACGGTTGCCTGCTGCTCTGCGCCTGCATCTATACGCTGGCAACTGATGAGGACAGGAAAGCAAAATTCACCAATACCCGAACCGGAGAGGTGCGGATATTGACGAATAAGGATTACGAAAATATACTTTCTAAACGGGAGATGGAAGTGCTCCGTCTTATCGACCATGGACTGCTGTCGAAAGAGATTTCAGACAATCTCTGCATCAGCATCAACACCGTGAACCGCCATCGCCAGAACATTCTCCAGAAACTGAAGGTAGATCGTGCCATCGAAGCATGCAAACTGGCACATGTGATGGGATTACTCTGACACAGTTTCTACTCTCCCATTCGGAAGTCACCCACCGTCTCGGTAGATAGGCGTAACTCTGAGAATTCACTCACACATACTCCCTTTTGAGGAGCCTGAGAACTGATGCCCACCTTCAGGTTCTTGGGATAGTTGTTGCGGTAAAGACGAACCATCTGCCATTCCTTGCCATCCAGCGAATAATAGGAAGCGATGGTTCTTGTGTCAGAACTTATCTTATAATAGATAAAATCCTGATTCACAACCTCATGGTTGTTATCATCGCTCGTCCCCACGGTGCGCACGGTCACCACACGGTGCTTGCCTCGTTCATCCTGTTCGAAGCAGAATTTCTGATAGAGTGTGTCGTTGGCCATCACAACAAGATCTGCTGCATTATAGAGTCCATCAGGAGTAAAGCCCGGCTTCATTTTGGCAGAGAAAGTAAAGGGCTTGGTGTTGTCAACCTCCGTAAAAAGCACCTTTGCCGTATTGGCGGTCAGCTTTGCATCGTTGGGGTCGATGAACAAATCGGTTTTCTCAGGAGAAACGAAAGTGATGACACCAGCCTTCTCGCTCACCTGCTTGTCGGCTTCATTAAGCATCTTGGTGAAGTGAATACCGCCAAGCGTGAGGTCACAATCCTGAAAACTCATGACAGGTGTCTGAACAGAATCAGCTGAAGAACTGTCTGCTTTCTCCTGCTTTGAAGAGTTGCTGCACGATGCTAACACGCATAAGGCAGCCATTGGTAAAAATGATTTAAATGTCATATTATTTATTGTTTTAATTCGCGCTGCAAAGGTACGTATTATCTGCAGTTCTGACAATAGTCATTTATAACCAATTGAAGATGACTCACGCTGGGCTTGAAACTACCTGCCTGACCTCTGAAAGGACGCAAGCATGACTTTCGCAAGTTCGGATAATTACATGATAAATATCGCTAAAAGTTGGTTATTTCGAAATAAATGGTGTATCTTTGCACAAAAACATTTACAAGCAAAACACAACATGCAGATATTATTAGCAAACGCCAAGATAATGTTCGGCAAGGCGGACAGAAAGCCCATCTCCACCCCACTCTTCCAGACCGTGGCAGACACTCTGGCTGCGGAAATGGCAAGGATGGACGTGGAGGAATTGGCTCGGCAGCTGGATTGCAGCAAGAAGATAGCGGCAGAGAACTGGCAACGATACCACAACTTCATGGCAGCCGAGAAGATGCCTGCCCTGCTTGCCTACAACGGTCAGGCATACAAGCATCTGCGTGCCGACACCTTGAGCGACGAGGCTTTGGAGTATGCCCAGAAGCATCTCTGGATAACGTGTTTCCTCTATGGTCTGCTTCGCCCTATGGACGGCATTGTGCCCTATCGTATGGAGCATTGCGTCACGATAGAAGCCACAAACGACAAGCCCATTCATCAGTTCTGGAAAGACCGGCTGACGGATGTGCTAATAGATAGCGTGAAGGCAGACGACGGCATCCTCCTGCATCTATCCACGGAGGAATATGAACATCTGTTCGACTGGAAGAGGGTTTGCAAAGAAGTGACGGTCGTACAGCCTCTCTTCTATGTGAGGCAGAAAGACGGCAGACTGAAGATGCAAGCTGTTTGGGCAAAGTCGTGCCGTGGAGCTATGGTACGCTTCATTCTTAACAACCGCCTCGTCACTCCCGAAGAACTTTCTGCTTTCAATTACGAAGGCTTTGAATACGCTCCGCTATTAGGCGATGCGAACAATCCGCATTTCGTAAGAGAATTTATCAAATAAAATATTATGAAACTAAACAAAATACATCATGTAGCCGTGATTTGCTCTGACTATGAGCAATCTAAGTATTTCTATACAGAAGTGTTGGACCGGCAAGCAGTTTGTGTTCTTCAGCGACCCCAACGGACTGCCGATAGAACTGTACGAAAAGTAAAGAATCATCACTTATAGGTATTGCCCGACTCACAACTAAATTGTATCTTTGCATCATAACTAACAGATAAAAGACTATGACAGAAATGACAGCAACAATAATCATTGGACTTCTGATTCCGCTATTGGGAACGATGCTTGGTTCGGCTTTCGTATTCATAATGAAAGACGAGATGTCTGCGCGATTGCAAAAGACATTGTTGGGCTTTGCCTCTGGAGTGATGGTAGCAGCGTCCGTATGGTCTTTGCTAATTCCTGCTATGGAGATGAAGGCAGAGAGCGGCGTATGGTCGGTAGTACCGGCAGCCATAGGCTTTCTGTTAGGCATCGGTTTCCTACTGTTGATCGACGAGCTTACGCCCCACCTTCATATTGGCACAGACAAGCCCGAGGGCATCAAGTCGCACATGTCAAAGACAGCTATGCTTGCCCTTGCCGTAACCATCCACAACCTGCCCGAAGGAATGGCAGTAGGCGTGGTGTTTGCAGGAGCCGAAAACGGTGCTTCGCATATCTCGTTAGCCGCTGCCATTTCCGTGTCGTTGGGCATTGCCATTCAGAACATCCCCGAAGGCGCTATTATCTCTATGCCCATGCGGGCGGCAGGCAACAGCCGATGGAAATCCTTTATGTTAGGCTCGCTGAGCGGAGTGGTAGAGCCTATAGGAGCCATTGCCGTACTGTTGCTTGCCTCTCTCATTATGCCAGCCCTACCCTACATGCTCGCCTTTGCAGCAGGAGCCATGTTCTACGTAGTGGTGGAAGAGCTAATCCCTGAAGCCTCAAGCGGCCAGCACAGCAATCTCAGCACCATCGGCTTCGCCATAGGTTTCGTGCTGATGATGGTGCTTGATGTGGTAATGGGTTAACAAAAATATATTAATTATGAAACCGGCAAAGCTCCACGCAAAATCGTCGCCGCTGTGAGGACGGTTCCAAGGAAGAATGTTTTTACTTAAACCTTTGTGGATAGTATGCGTCTAATTGATAAAGTTTAGGACATATAGTATAGGATGTTTAAACATTCATCGCAAATAGAAATTATAAACTTTTAATATTGTGGCTTATGAAAAGAATGATAAGAATTTTGTTGATTGCCATTTGCTGCATGCTATCATGCAATATGGCAGCGAATGCAGGCAATGACAAGCCTATCGCCATTAATGCACTCCCGATAAAGGCTCAGACCTTGCTCAATAATCATTTCAATGGTCAGAAGGTGATGCTTGCAACGATTGAATCGGGAATTATCAACAAGAGCTATGATGTGGTTCTGCAGAATGGCACGAAGCTGGAATTCGACAAAAAAGGAAATCTTACAGAGATAGACTGCAAGCAGGGAATCGTGCCAGCCAAGCTGATTCCGCAAGCCATCAGAAACTACCTGAAGGAGAATTATCCAGCGCAAGCGGTAAAGAAGATTGAAATGAACAAGAATGAATACGAGGTGGAATTGGCAAACGGGTTGGATTTGACCTTCAACAAGCATTTCCAGGTAATCGACATCGATTGATAAGACAACTCGATATTGACGGATTGTTTTTAAAAGGTTCACCCGAAAAAATGTGATGACCTTCATCTAATGAGCCCCACTAACTTTCCGATTCCGAGAAGGACACGGATGGTTAGTGGGGATTTTTCTATCTGTTTCATCATAATGGTCAGGATGGTTGTGAGTCAAGAGAATGGAATTCTCTACATGTCTTGCATCATATGTTAAATCCGATAATTTTTGTTAAACAAATTCTATCTTACCTCTCATGTTCATACCTTTGCACGCAAATTGAATAATCTAAAGGGTAACATTTTAATTATTTATAGAAGAATATATGAGAGAAAATTCAGAAAGTTCAGTAGCCTGCCATCATCGAGTAGGCTTCCTGGGATTGCTCGTCACATTAGGCATTGTGTTTGGCGACATCGGAACATCCCCACTCTATGTGATGAAGGCCATCCTCCATACAGGCGAAACCATCAACGAGAGCACTATCCTGGGCGCATTGTCCTGCATCATTTGGACACTCACCCTTCAGACCACCATCAAATACGTATGTGTGGCGCTGCGTGCCGACAACAATGGCGAAGGAGGCATTCTCGCCCTCTACGCCCTGTTGCGCAAGATGAAAAGAAAGTGGATTTACTTATTGGCCATCATCGGCGCCAGCACCTTGCTGGCAGATGGAATCATCACCCCTGCCATCACGGTTACCACAGCCATCGAAGGACTCGAAAGCATCAGTCCCCACCTGCCAGTCATCCCCATCACACTGGGCATCATCACCATCATCTTCTTTGTGCAACGCTTTGGCACAGAGAGTATTGGCAAGTCGTTCGGAGTATTTATGCTGATATGGTTCCTGCTATTGGGCGTGATGGGAGCCTTCAGCATCACCTCTTACCCATTGATTCTGAAGGCCTTCAATCCCTATTACGCTATTGTTCTGCTGTCGCAATCACCAGAATGGTTTCTGATTCTGGGTGCCGTGTTCCTCTGTACCACCGGTGCTGAGGCTCTTTACTCCGACTTGGGACATTGTGGCAGAAAGAACATCACCATCAGCTGGCTTTTCGTAAAGGCCATGCTCATCCTCAACTATCTGGGTCAGGGAGCATGGGTGCTGAACCATATTCAGACTGCCTCCTCCGTGAATCCGTTCTTTTCCATCATGCCCCAGAGCATGCTGATTTTTGCCATCATCATGGCCACGGGGGCGGCAATCGTTGCCAGTCAGGCACTTATCAGCGGCACCTTCTCCATATTGAGCGAAGCCATGAACCTGCACTTCTGGCCACGCATGCGAATCAAGCATCCTACCCATGTAAAGGGACAGCTCTATATCCCGGTAATCAACCTCGCCATGTACATCGGTGTGGTTCTCATCATCCTGCTCTTCCGCGACTCCTCACACATGGAGGCAGCTTATGGTCTCGCCATCACCATCACCATGCTGATGACCACCCTGCTGCTCGGCTTCTACCTGCGCACCAAGGGTGTGGCGCGCATCTTCATCCTGCTCTTTATGGGCGCATATTGCGTTATCGAGGGCATTTTCCTTGCCGCCAACCTGTCAAAATTCCTCGCAGGAGGATGGTGTACGATGCTTATTGGCGGAATCCTGTTCCTGATGATGTATGTATGGGTCCACGCCATCAAGATACGCCGCCATTATATCAGCACCAAACCGCTGGATGATTATTATCAGATTATCTCCAATATCAAGGCCGACGAGAGCATCCCCAAGTACGCATCCAACCTGGTTTATGTGAACCATGCCGACAAGGAAGGTGCGGTGGACGACAAGCTGCTCTATTCCATCATCAACAAGCAGCCCAAGCGTGCTGACCATTACTGGCTTATCAATCTGGAATTTGCAGATACTCCTGACACGCTGGAGTACAGTTGCGAGACCCTGGTTCCCGACACCCTCTACAGTATAACCATGCGCATAGGTTTCCGCATTGAGCCCAGGGTGAGCCTCTATCTGCGACAAGTGATAGAAGACCTTGTGGCCAGCAGGAAGGTGGATTTGAGAAGCACCTATCCTTCGCTTCGCAAGAATGGCATTTCTGGCGATTTCCGCTTCATCATCATCCACCGCGTATATTACCCCGAGAGTTCCGACAACCGTCAACAGAACTTGCTGATGAGTCTCTATGCCCTTATCGGCAAGATAGGCATTGACGAGCCTAAGGCTTTGGGCCTCGACACATCCATGGTGGTGGTGGAACGAGTGCCGCTGATCATCAATCAGCATAACGACAACATCAAGCGCATCGTTCAAATGGAAGAGGAAAAGTAAGTTTTCTGAAGTTTCAGCCGTTACAGAAGGGAATATGAATATTTTTTGTTAATTTTGCAGCACTTTTTCACAACAAGCACAAGAAAACAAATATGATAACAGTTGATGGACTGACCGTCGAGTTTGGCGGCACCACCCTATTCAAAGACATTTCCTTTCAGATCAACGAGAAGGACCGTATAGCCCTGATGGGCAAGAATGGCGCAGGCAAGAGCACCCTGCTCAAGATTATCGCAGGCGTACGCACCGCCACACGAGGCACCGTCTCGGCCCCCAAGGACTGCGTGATAGCCTATCTGCCACAGCACCTGATGACAGAAGACGGCCGCACCGTATTCGAGGAAACCTGTCAGGCTTTCGCACATCTACATGAGATACAGGCAGAGATCGACCGCATCAACGACGAACTCGCCACACGTACCGACTATGAGAGCGACGACTATATGCAGCTCATCGAGAAAGTGTCCACCCTCTCGGAGAAATTCTATGCCATAGACATGAGCCACTTCGAGGAGGATGTAGAGAAGACACTCCTCGGCCTCGGCTTCGAGCGTTCCGACTTCAACCGCCCCACCAGCGAATTCTCAGGAGGATGGCGCATGCGTATCGAGCTGGCCAAACTGCTGTTGAAGTCGCCCGACGTATTGCTCCTCGACGAGCCTACCAACCACCTCGACATCGAGTCTATCGGCTGGCTCGAAGACTTCATCATCAACAGTTCCAAGGCCGTGGTAGTCATCAGTCACGACCGCAAGTTTGTCGACGACATCACCACCCGCACCATCGAGGTGACGATGGGGCGCATATACGACTACAAAGCCACATACAGCCAGTATCTTGAGCTTCGCAAGGAGCGCCGCGAACAGCAGATGAAGAAATACGAGGAACAGCAGAAGATGATAGCCGAGACCAAAGATTTCATCGAGCGCTTTAAAGGCACCTACTCCAAGACCTTCCAGGTACAGAGCCGGGTGAAGATGCTCGAGAAACTGCAACTCATCGAGGTGGACGAAGAAGACACAAGCCGCCTTCGCCTTAAGTTCCCGCCCAGCCCTCGCAGCGGCGCCTACCCGGTGCAGATGAGCGATGTGGCCATGTCGTTCGACGGCAAGAAGATATTCAGCGGAGTGAACCTCACGGTAGAACGGGGCGACAAGATAGCCTTCGTAGGCCGTAATGGCGAGGGTAAGTCTACGCTGGTGAAATGCATCATGGGCCAGTTGCAGAACCAGGGCAAACTCGAACTGGGCCACAACGTACAGATAGGTTACTTCGCCCAGAACCAGGCCTCGCTCCTCGACGGCGAGCTTACCGTGTTCCAGACCATAGACGATGTGGCAAAGGGCGAAGTACGCAACAAGATACGCGACCTTCTGGGCGCATTCATGTTTGGTGGCGAAGACTCTACCAAGAAGGTTAAAGTCCTTTCGGGAGGCGAGCGCACACGCCTTGCCATACTCAAGCTCCTGTTGGAGCCCGTCAACCTACTCATCCTCGATGAGCCCACCAACCACCTCGACCTCAGGACAAAAGATGTGCTAAAGCAGGCCCTGCTGGATTTCGACGGCACGCTGATCGTAGTAAGCCACGACCGCGACTTCCTCGACGGACTCGTAAGCAAAGTCTACGAGTTCGGTCACGGACGAGTACGCGAACATCTCTGCGGCATCTACGAATTCCTCGAAACCAAGAAAATGGAAAGTCTACAGGAGCTCGAAAAGAAATGATAGGTCTGGCAGATTGCAATAATTTCTACTGTTCGTGTGAGCGGGTGTTTCGCCCCGACCTGACAGGCAAGCCCGTTGTTGTGCTGAGCAACAACGACGGATGCGTCATTGCCCGTTCCGAAGAAGCCAAGGCCTTGGGCTACAAGATGGGCGACCCCTTCTATCAGGTGAAGAGCAAGCTCGAGGCAGAAGGCGTAGCCATCTTCTCGAGCAACTACACCCTCTATGGCTCCCTGTCGAACAGAGTGATGTCAATGCTCTCCCATTATTCGCCACACATCGACCAATACTCCATCGACGAGAGCTTCTTCGAGGTGGACGAGTCCATGGCAGAGACATTCTTCTTACAGGATTCCGACAACAAGCGCCACCAGACAGCAGCGGTCGACGACCCCATCCTGCATCGCTATGGCGCAAGGATTTCCAGCGACGTACTCCGGGCTGTCGGCATCCCCATTTCGATAGGAATAGCCGAGACCAAGACACTTGCCAAGATAGGTTCCAAGTTTGCCAAGAAATACAAGGGTTACCAGGGATGCTGCATCATTGATACCGACGAACGGCGCCACAAGGCCCTCTCGCTCTTCCCCGTAGAAGACGTATGGGGAATAGGCCGGCAGACAGCCCGCCGACTCGACTACATGGGAATACATACAGCAGCCCAGTTTGCCGACAAGAAAGAGAGCTGGGTGAGAAGCCACTTCAACATCACCACGGTAAGAACCTGGAAAGAGCTGAATGGCGAGAGCTGTATCAGCATCGACGAACTGCCCCAGAAGAAGAGCATCTGCACGAGTCGCAGTTTCTCCGACGAAGGCATTTCCGACAAAGACGTGATAGAAGAAGCCGTGGCCAACTTTGCCGTGCGATGCACTGAGAAGTTGCGCCGACAAGGCAGTGTGTGTCAAGGCATTACCGTGTTTGCCTGGACATCTCGTTTCAACGGCAACGCCCCCGAATACACCCTACACGACTCCCTCGTACTTCCCATAGCCACGCAGGCACAAGACGAGATAGTAGGAGCAGCCCTTACCATTCTGCGCAGCCGCTATCCCAAGCCCATCGACAGTCGTCCCGACCGTCCCGAGCTGACATTCCGGTTCAAGAAAGCAGGCGTCATACTCTGGCAAATATCACCAGACAATCCCCGTCAGCAAGACCTCTTCGACCCCATAGACCGCCATCGTCAGAAAGCACTCATGGAAGCCATAGATGCCATCAACCGCAAGAACGGACACGGCACCATCCGCCAGGCCATACAAGGCACCTCCTGCCGCTTCGACCTGAAACGGGAATATATGTCGCAACGGTTTACAACAAACATCGACGAGATATTAAGAGTAAAGAACTGAAGAAGTTAATTTCAGGGCGTGTGGGAAAAAGCTTGCGAAACTTGAATAAAAATATGGAAGACAAGATAAAACTAACCATTCATGCAGCCGGAATCGGAGAAAGACTGCCGATTCCCCTTGCAGGACAAAGTGTGAAAGCAGGCTTTCCTTCACCTGCCCAAGACTATATGGAAGGAGAAATAGACCTCAACGAAGTACTCATACGTCATCGTGAGGCAACCTTTTATGTCCGCATATCAGGCGACAGCATGACAGGAGCCGGCATCCTTGACGGCGACCTTGCCATCGTAGACCGCCAGATAGAACCATCCAACGGCAACTTCGTCATAGCCTTCGTAGATGGCGAGTTTACCATCAAGCAATTCAAGATCGACGAAAGCGGAACCTTCGGCTGGCTCATTCCCTGGAACAAGGCCTACTCTCCCATCCGTGTCGACGAGACCAACCGCTTCATGATATGGGGCGTCGTCACCTATGTCATTCATCGCATAGCCGAATAACATAAAGAAATGACCACAATACAAAATCAGGCTCATTCCTTATGGAGCGGCCTGATTTGTATAGATAGATTGTATTATTGCAATTATTTTGTTACTACATCATACAATTTCTGGTAATTCTTGACCACATCAAAAATAACATCCTTTTCGCTGATAGCCTCAAAATGCTTACGGGCACACTCTATCTTACTGTTCTCCGTGCCACGCAGATCGGAAGGCAAATCATCCGTTCCCTTTGTTTCAGCAATGAAATAGACGTGCTTTACGCTGCCTTCACGGAAAGCCACAGCCCAGTCGGGATTGTACTTACCCATAGGTGTATTGATGTAGAAGCCACGAGGCAGTTTGGTATAAACCACCACGTCATCTTCATGCTCCAACGACTCAGCAAAGTCTTTCTCTGTACCCATACTGTCAAGCACCACAAGGTCGTAGAGCGACTTGACAGACTCTATGGCATTAACACCCAACTTGCCACGGAGGGCGTTCTCGGTAAATATATCGGTAGAGAATTCATCGTTCAACTTCTCATACTTGATGCACTGGATAACAGCAAGAGCCTTGCAGTCGTTGATGATTCGTGCAGTCTTGATGATAAATTCCTCAGGATTCATCTTGAACATACTGAATGTAGCTGGTTTGATACCTTTCAAAATTTCCACGATAGTCTTTCTTGTCAATCCTGTTGCACTTACCAGCTGACCGATCAGGTCGTATGTCACGCCCTTACCCACAGCCTCAGTTAAATGGATGGTACGAATATTTCCCTGAGTCATGGCAACACCTGCTTCAAGCGATTCCTTATCATGGATATTCTCCATCGAACCGCCTTCTACCACAATACGTATTTCCGTAACTTTCAAAAGGTCGTCAACGGCCTTGACAGACTTCTTGACAAGGTCAGAAGTATCGAAGTTTACCTGATAGTAGGTACGGCGGTTGATACGCTTCCATAGCTCCTGAAACTCCTTCTTGGCAAAGTTATCCTTTTGGAATTTTGCCAGTTTCGGCTTTCTACCATCCTCTGGCTTCACTATAGATCGGGTGAAGACTGTATCGAGGATAGCAATGATGCTGTCCTTCATATCATTCGACTTGCCGAAATCGAGAGAACCATTGCGCTTATCATCAAAGTAACGAGCCGTCAACGTTCCTTCGTCATTTACATAATCTTGGCGAATGAGTTCATTATAGATAGCTCTTGCCTGATTAATGTCCAACTTGCCATTGGTTCCATCTTCCATCGTATAAGTCTTATCCTCAAAGAGGTTTGGAGTGATAACGGTTGGTCGGTCGGCACAGGCTTCTGCCATTTCCGTCTGTAGCTTCTTGGCAAAATCTTCATAGCTCTCACTGGCAATCACGGTCAGAATGTTGGTGTCAAAGACATGATCGCCTAACACATCCGCATCCTGGCGTTCACCCTTCTGATTCACACAAAGGCGCATTCCTCGTCCCACTTCCTGGCGTTTCTTGGTCTCATTATCCGAGTTCTTCAAGGTGCAGATCTGGAACACATTAGGATTGTCCCAACCTTCCTTCAAAGCGGAATGCGAAAAGATGAAGCGGACAGGCTCGCTGAGCGAAAGCAGACGCTCCTTATCCTTCATAATCAGGTCGAAGGCACGCTCTTCGTTCTCGCCCTGCCTTTCCTTCGATTCCACCATCTTGCTTTTCTTATCCATGGAGAAGTATCCCTTGTGCACCTTGGATGCCGCATTGCGAGGATCTGAAAGATAGCGCAGATAGGCTTCATCCGTAAATGATGGCAGCATTTCTGAAAGCACTCGGTTATATTCTTCCTCAAACATCTTGGCAAACTTTCCCTTGCTATCCTCGCCTTCATAGAGTTTGTAGCTATCCACATGATCGATGAAGAAGAGACTGAGCACCTTGATATTCTGTCCATATAGCTGGCGCTCACGCTCCAGATGGGTGCGGATGGTTTCACGAATCTGAATACGACGGATATAGTCTTCGTTCACACTGCCCACGGCATCGCCTTCATGCAGAGTCAAGCCGTTGAGGAAGCGGACGATTCCCAGCCTGCCGTCTATGCGTTCTACGATAAAGTTGTTGTCATACTCGGCAAGTCCCCCACTCAGTTCCTTCAGGTTGAAGCGTTCATCCACGAGTCGGCTTACCTGTTTTGTTCCGGTCTGCGTCTTGATGTCGAAGCTGATGCGAGCCTGCGGATTGCCCTTGCCGATGACGATTTCCTCCAGATAGACGTAGCCGTTGGTTGCGGTACTGCCTACCTGTCTGATGCCCTTCACTTCAATCTTCTTCACCAGTTTCTGGTTGTAGGCATTGATGGCATCCAGCTTATACACCATATTATATATATCACCCTTGCGGTGGGTGGCGCTATACAGAAGGGTAAAGAGCGGCTTGAACATGGCAATACCCTTACGGGTCTTGTTTTTCTTGTCCACACCCAATACCGACTGAGGTTCATCGATAATCATGATAGGATGGGTCTGTGCCAGCACGTCGATAGGACGGCGGGAGCCGAACTCATCACGTCGTTCGAAGATAATGCGGGCTGCCTTATCAGCTTTCTTCAATTTTCCTTTCTCCATCTTATCGGTTGACTTCTCCTCATCCATAGATGCGTTGAATGCCTGGGTATTGATAATCATCACGTGCATGCCGGCATCGCTGGCAAAGGCATCTATCTTACTGAGCTGCTTGGAGTTATACACGAAGTATTGCGTGCGCTTGCCGTATTCCTGGGCAAAATGTTCCTGCATGCTCTCAAAGCTCTTCAATACGCCTTCTCGGATGGCGATGCTTGGCACCACCACAAACTTGGTCCAGCCATAGCGGGCATTCAGTTCATACATGGTCTTTATGTAGGTATAGGTTTTACCCGTACCCGTTTCCATTTCGATGGTGAGGGCGGTACCTACGCCTTGCAGTCGCTGCAGCTGTTCTACAGGTTTCAGACCCTGTTCTGTCTGTATGGCTCTTACATTTTCGCAGACGGCTTCCGGAGCGAGGATAACATTCTTGTTGCCAAAGCCCTTTACCACAAAGAGGCCTTGATTAACTCCTTGGTCCACGATATGGTCGCTCTGTCCGTCGCTTTTGGGCTGACCAGTAAAGGCATTAGCCACAGCCAGCGCCGCTTCGGTTTGGAAGCGTTGATGTTTATATCTGAGTTTCATAGGCTTAAATCACTCTAATATTCTTCACTACTTCCTGGTCGCTCCAATCCAGCTTCTGCTTGAAGGTCTCGTAGATATTAATCTTGTCGGCATCCTGGGCAAAGCAACTGTCACGGAAAATGACACGCAAAGGCATCTTTTCTGCCATGGCTTTTACTACGTCTTCTGATACGTTCTCGGCGAAACAGGCCACCAGGTCTCCGTCGTTCACGGTATAGATGGTCTTGCCATCCACCACCTCCTGGGTCATAGGCAGAGAGAGCTGAACGCCCCAGTCGAGCATGCATCCAAAGAGCAGGTCGAGGTCGTTTCGGTCGGCCTTGATATTATTCAGGAACAGATCGAGCTGGTCTTGCTTGAATTCCTTTGGTGTACGATTTACATCTTCGTAATTGCCTTCGTCGAGACGAAAGACACGGAAACCGGTATCGAGGTCGGCAGTGGTCAAAGGAGATTCCTCCTTGATTTTCTTGCCGGCTCTTCTTATTCTTTCTTTGGCGATGTCTGGGATGGTATTATAGCCAGCCTTTCTTGCCTCGCTATCTTCCGGTGTTTCTTCAGGAAGCTGAACCATGATGAATTTACGGTTGCCTCCATCTTCGGCATTGAGCTGCATCACAGCATGAGCGGTGGTGGCGGAGCCGGAGAAGAAGTCGAGGATGATGGAATCTTTGTCTTTTCTTACAACTGTATTTAACAATATGTTTATTATTTTTGTTGGCTTAGGAAAATCAAAGAACCTATTTCCGAAAAGATTTCTTATCTCTGCCGTACCTTGTGCAGTATTACAAATATCTGATGTTATCAAGTTACGATAAGGTGTGGATCTTTCTATTACATTTCCTTCATTGTCTACCTTGCTATAACGTTTATTATATACATTCCAAACTCCATTATTTTGCTTAAATACAATAAAACCATTCTTTAATCCCCAATCGACTTTTGTCTTGCTCCAAAGATAATTCCAACCCTCTGCTGATTTTTCAGAATAACCTCCAGGATAACGTAAGCTACCATCAGGCATGGTAATTGGATAATTCAAAGCCTCAGAATAGTGACTACCAACTCTTCGCCTATCCATCTTATCTAAGGAGTATTTTCCACGTATATTCTCATATTCATCAGAAAGCGTATAAGAGTTCTCATCACTCAATTTTCCGTTGAATTTAAAAACGTTTCTATTTTTTGTATAAACTAATATATTTTCAGTAACAGTTACAATATCAGTTCCAGTATTTGAACCAGCTGTAGATTGCCATACTATGTTTGTCACAAAATTATTTTCTCCTAAAACTTCATCGCAAATCTTTCTCAGATTCTCAACCTCATTATCATCAATCGAGATAAAAATCACACCATCCTCTGTCAACAGCGTTCTCGCCACCATCAATCTCGAATAAATCATAGAGCACCAATCCGAATGAAAACGTCCATTCGAATCCATGTTCTTGATATATTTATTGCCCAACTCATCTACTGCTCCCGAAGCCTCAGCATACTCATCAGCAGACATCGCAAAATCATCATGATAAACAAAATCATTACCCGTATTGTAAGGCGGATCAATATAAATCATCTTTACCTTACCCAGATAAGACTTCTGGAGAAGTTTAAGCACTTCGAGGTTATCACCCTCAATATAAAGGTTTTGTGTGTTGTCCCAATCCACACTATCCTCCTTTACAGGACGCAGCGTCTTCTTAATAGGCTTCAAAACTTCGGCACGAGCTGCCTGCTTGCCAACCCAGTTGAACTCGTATGCCTCAGGAGCATCTTCCACTGCGTTGTCACCAAGAAGCTGGCGAAGTACGTCAAAATTAACTACACGTTTTACCCCCCCCCCCGAATCAGGGTCGGCTACCTCCGTAAAGCACGAAGGCGCAATCTGATAAAGCGCATCCAGATTCAGCTGCACTCCATCTGCCGACTGCAATTTCATTCTATTTGGTCTATCCATATTATCTATATTTTATAAATTATTCTTCATTATTTCCATGTTGTGACAAAAAGAAACGCTTTTGCTTTTCTATTTCGCATTGCAACTCCTCTTCTGTAGGCATAAAAGCCATATATTTAGCAGCAAATAGCTGCTCACTTTCATGCAATACAGAATACTTTGCTATAGTTTTATCGGTTTCAGCACAAAGCAAAATACCTATTGTAGGATTATCGTCTTCCCCCTTAACAAGGTCATCGTACATACGAACATACATATCCAATTGTCCTACATCCTGATGAGTCAGCGTGTGTGTCTTGAGTTCAAACAAAACAAAACGTTTAATACGGAAGTTATAGAAGACAAGGTCGATATAATAGTCACCAGTTTCGGTCTTTATATGCTTCTGACGGTCAACAAAAGCGAAGCCTCTTCCAAGCTCTAAAATAAACTGTTGTAGGTTGTCTATTAAAGCCTGTTCTAACTGTGATTCATCGAACTTCGTATCTTTCCTGAATCCCATAAATTCAGCAATCATTGGATTTTTTATGTATTCCAAAGGATCACTATCATTATAAGGAGCAACAGCTTCGGTCATTTTCATATCTGGATTTGCGCGTTGTGCAGCCAGACGACGCTCGAAGTATTGAGACGAAATATTACGATCGAGAGTTGTCGTACTCCACATCTCTTCAGAGGCATTTTTTAGATACCACATTCGTGCTTCCGGATTTACCACAGACAACAGTCGCCTAATATGTGTCCAATTCAAATTGTGTACGAACTCGTACACTTTTGAATAATCAGGAAATAAAATGTAGAATTTGCGATAATGCTGAAGGTTGCGTTTACTATAGTTGTTTCCAAATATAGGTATCAACTTTGCTGCAAGTTCTGTAATCAAATGTGTACCATATTTAGCACGTTCATCACCATGCTGTTCCTCTTCTACTATTCGCCTGCCAATACCCCAATAAGTGGCTATAGCTGCTTGTCCCGCAGCAGCATAGGCTTGATGTCTCCCCTGCTCTATTATTTTGCGAATATCGTTTAGGACTTCACTATCATTCTTTAAATCAGCCATAATATTCTCCTTTTTTAAAAACATCCATTTCTTTTTCCCACTCAGCAACCTTCTTCTTCAACGCCCGAGCCTCGTTGTTCAGTTCCAGCTGCCGGTTAAACTGCTTTTCGGTTCTAACCCGCTTCTGCAAGGCTGCAATCTCTTTCCAGCCCTTCTGTATCAAGGAATCCAGCTCCACCATGCGCTTAGTTTCCTCGCTACGGCTCGTGCCATAGCCGGAAATCACGCCTGCCATATTTTCATAGATGGCATCCATCGTAAGTCCCTGGATAGGCAAAGATAAATCTGCCTCACGGAGCCATTCCGAAGCGAAAGACTTCACTATCCTGAAGGTTCCTGCCGTGGCATCCAGCCATTCCTTATAGTTGAGCAACAGCTTATACTGCCCCTCATATTCCAGGATAAACACCACGTGGCGAGGCATGTTCCTATCGATGAAGAGGAAGACATCATCCGGACAATCCTGCGACTTCAGTTGCGCAGAAAAGACCACAATCTCGTGAACCTCCTTGCCATCTGCCACATTGAGGGTGGAAGGAGCCAACTTATAAAGCCACTTGATAGCCACCACATCATCTACGAAGTGCTGCTTCATCTTCGCATTCACTTCCAGATGCCTGTAGAAAGCGTTCTTGGGAACAGGCTTGCTTACAAACGTGGTTGGAGGATAATGTAAATCTATCATATCTATCTGATAATTAAGAATGTTATTAACTCGAAGTCGTCCAGCCCCTTGGCATCTCCCAGCAAGGCACTCGTCTCGCCCATGGAGAACAGGCTGTCGATATCCGACTCTTCCTTGACAGAAATAATGCTGTCAACCGCCTTCGCCAACATATCACTATAATGGCTCATCTGTCGGCCGTCAGCCGTTTCCCGGTTGATGATGGCGCACAACTCCTTATCCGGCTGGCTCTTGCCTCGGCAAACGTGGCGCATCACATCGAGCAGTTTCTTAGGCTGCAGATGGTCGCAGATGACGGAGCCGTCTTCGCCCAGATACACCATATAGAACGGATGCAGCAAGTTCTTACGGTCTATATTGATATTCCTGTTTCTATTCTTCAGGATGAAGATAACGCCCGGCTTAGCATGCTTCGAACTTGCCACCACCGCATTCATGCCGAACGGCGAGTGTTCTACATTCGGATTTTCCTTGACGTATGCCAGCAGGTCGAGGCGGAATTCATTCAGTCCCAAATCCATGATGTTGATACCTGTATCCATATCCTCTATGTCTATCACTTCTTCCTGAAGCTTCTTGAGCTGGTTCTTACGGTATTCCAGGTCACCCTTCTCGTTCTGCGACAATAGGTTGTCGTCGCCCGTACTGGTGAGGACGGTGGCCTTCATACGGCTCTCTACACGACCTTTCAGTTCGATATACTGGTCCAGCTCCATATCTGGCCAGTAGTTAACCAACTGGATGACATCGTTTCTGCTGCCGATACGGTCCACACGGCCGAAGCGCTGGATGATGCGGACAGGATTCCAATGGATATCATAGTTGATGAGGAAATCACAATCCTGCAGGTTCTGACCCTCGGAAATGCAGTCGGTGGCAATCAGCACATCAATCTCCTCGGTGGCATTCGGGAAGAGAGCAGCCCGGTCTTTCGATACGGGCGAGAAATAGGTCAGCACATTATTGAAACTCATCGGGAACTTCGGTATGGTGCATTTGCCATCCGTAGAACCCGTGATAAGCGCCACATTCAACCCACAATCCGCCTTGATGCGTGCCGCCAGCTGGTCGTAAAGATAGTTGGCGGTATCAGCAAAGGCTGTAAAGATAATCACCTTCTTGTTGCCCGGATTGATGGGATGCTCAAACTTGTGCTTCAAATCTTCGATGAGCATCTGCAGCTTGGAGTCGTGCTCGGGAGAAATATCCTGGAGCATCATCTGAAGCAGGGCAAGATTCTCCTGGTCGCTGCGAAGATCACGTGACCAGCGAATCACATCAATATCCCGGAGGTTGATTTTGGAATTTCTGCCCACAAATGGGTCGTTATCGCTATCTGCGCTATCTAAATCATCCGTAAACTCGGTAACATCCACAGAACCGCTGCGCCCGTTGCTATCAATGATATTCAGCGTTTCGTCTATATATTCCTGGATGCGCTGCAAGGTAAGACGGAAGGAGTTGACGCTGCTCTCCAGACGTTTGAGCAGGTTGGTGGCCATCAGCTTGCGGAGACCCTTCTCTCGTCCGTCGATAGAAATACCCGAGCCTTCCATATTGATTTCATAATCCTCCTTCACGCTATCAAAGATATAGAGTGACGGCGTATAGATGCTCAGATTCAGCCTGTTCAGCTGTTCAGCAATCTCGCTGAAAGAGATGCTATCGCTCAAATCCGTCAACTTTGGACGGCGGGATATAGGAGCCAATCTGGTAGGGAACTTACCGATATCCTTCGTATCGTAGTATTTCACGATGTGGCTTCGGCTTCGGGCGATGGTAACCGCATCCAGCAATTCAAAGAAATCGAAGTTCAGTTCTTCAAGCAGGCGTTGCGTGGTGCGCTCTTTGGGCTGCAACTTGGTCCATCGGTTGTATGCCAACTGTGCAGAGCGGAACACATCATCTATGCTGCGGTCGATGTCAAGAACCTCGTTGATTTGCTCAGCATGACCTTCGTATGCCAGCTGCAACTGGTTCTTCAGGTCGTTGAAACGGTTGTTGACTGGAGTGGCACTCAGCATCAGGACTTTTGTCTTGATTCCTGCTCTAATCACCTTGTTCATCAGTCGCTGATAGCGGTTTTCCTTCTTCTTCTTACCATCATCCAATATATCCAGGTTGTCAGCCTCATCATCCTCGTCATCCACATTACCGCCATTGCGGAAATTGTGGCTTTCGTCTATGACTATCAGGTCGTAGTTACCCCAGTTGATTCTTTCAAGATCAATTCCGTTTGACATACCTCTATCTCGGCTTAAATCGCTGTGGAACAGGATATCATAGCGAAGGCGGTCGGCGGCAAGAGGATTGTTTTTGTAATTAGTCTTGAAGGTACTCCAGTTGTCATAGAGCTTCTTAGGGCATAATACGAGAACCGACTTATTGCGGTTTTCGTAATACTTGATGACGCTCAGCGCCGTGAAGGTTTTACCCAGACCCACCGAATCGGCAAGGATGCAACCATTGTATTTTTCGAGTTTATTGATGATAGCCAGGGCTGCATCCTTTTGGAAATTATAAAGTTTTTTCCAAATTACACTCTCCCGAAAGCCGGTCTTCTCGTTAGGAAGAACATCCTCGTTGATATCATCGAGAAACTCGCTGAAAATATTATATAGCGTAATGAAGTAGATAAACTCGGGTGAATTTTCCTGATAAACGGTTTCTATGTATTCCAGCACCTTGGCAGTAACATCTTCAAACTTATCGCCATTCTTCCACTGTTCATTGAATACGTTCAGATATTGCTCAGCAATGGGTGATGGCATGACATTGATCATGGAATAAACGCTATTACCCCGCTCGCATCCCAATTCTGTGGTAGTGAACTCATTGAAAGGTGTATATGTATGTGGGGGTTCGCCATTGATATAGAGGAAACCGCTCATCGGTTCCTGAGAAGCGATAGACTTGAATTTTACCTTACGTCTGATCCAGTCTGCGCATTCCTTGGCGATGGCTTTCTGTTCCAGTTTGTTACGGAGTTTGATTTCGAAGTCGGAGCCATAAAGGTTGCGTTCACGGTTGAGTTTCGGGATAAAGAACTCACGTTTCTCCTTTTTCACCTTGTCTTTGATAAATGTAGGTGAGGTGAAAATAAAACGCAATTCTTCCACATTCTCCAGTTCTTCCTTTAATACCTCAAAAGCATAAATAGAGAAGGAGGCTGCTGCAATTGACACACGAGAGCCTTTAGACAACTTGTCTCTCAAATCGTCTATCAATCGTTCAGAAATATTATTTATTACCTTAGGCAGTTCCATTTTCTTTTATTATGACTTCCCGTTTAAAGATATTCTAAATGCAAAAATACACAAAAAAAACGATATGAAGCCATAAAGACAATAAAAAGTATTTTATTGGGGCATTATTTTTATGATATGAAATGACTAAATCATGCGGAAGACATCAAATGTTGAAAATGACAAAAATGACTTTGACAGAAATGACCACAATACAAAATCAGACTCATTCCTGTCAAGTCGCCCTTGGTGAGGTGGAAGGTGCGGCCCTGGGCAAACTCCCTAAATCTGCCAATTTGCGTTTGCGCAAGCAGAAAATTTGACAAAAAAATGGGAAAATATGCAAAATTCATGAAGAAAAACACAAAATCGATGTAAAAGAAAACGAAAAAAGTGGAGAAATGAGGGGATTTGCCACCCCAAAACAGGGGATGCGGGACCCAAAACAGGGGATGCGGGGCTAAAAACAGGGGATTTGGGCACTCCCCAAAAGGGCGCATCCCCTGTGGATGCACTTCGCTAAACCCAACCAAATCCACAACTAAAAAAGTGGATGGAAACAGAATTTACTACCCTTTTTGAACAGTTATTACTACCAAAACTGCTGCCGTGCCGATTCATTTCAACATTTATATATAAACAACGCGAGAAAAATGGTATAAAGTATTGATAATAAGGGGGACGCAAGAAAAATGGATTAGAAAAAGTGCTTCTAATCCCCAAAGTTGTTTTTTGCCCGGCATTTTGGCATGATGGAAAAAAATGCTCAGAGAGTTAAGAGATACTAAACTTTCGTAACAAAATTAACGTTGTTATCTCATATAGGAGATAACAACGGTTACAAAAAAAATTCCGAACTTTGCAATCGAAATCTAAACAACAAACATATGGCCAAAGATGCAGAAATAGAACAAGTGCTTTCACTGTCCAACGAGAAATGGCAGAGAAAGAAGCTGAGATTACCTCACTCTCAGAAGAGAGAAGTTGAGAAACCTCAGAAGAGAAGAAGCAGAGAGCCCACTCTGTTTAAGGATTACAGACGATTCTGCCAGAGCGAATCTGACGTTCATGGGAGCGAAACAGAGATTCGTGGGAGCGAATGCAAAATACATGGGAGCGAATGCGGCAATCGTCACATTCGCTCCCACGATCCCCTGTTTGGCTCAGAGAAATCTCTACCGCTAAAGGGGAATTTTAGAGGAGTATGAGTCAACACTCAGCGTTGAAAATACCATGCGCAATGAAACATTAATTGAACTTTACTCAAGTTCCGCAAGTAGTTTATGTACGGGCTAAGAGCTTCTGCCCCCTTCAGGGCGTGCTGCCTCTATGAGTTTTTTCCTTTTACAAAACAAGAAGATAATGTTAAACTACCTCCTTTTCAGCAGCACGTAGATGATGACGGGAGCACCAAGAAGTGGGGTGACTGCTCCGAGGGGAATCATGCCATTCTGGGTGGGAAGGGCGCAAAGCCAGTTGCACAGCAGGGCGATGACCGAACCCAAGAGCATCGTGGAGGGCAAGAGAACACGATGATTCTCGGTCGTGACGAAGAGACGCGCGATATGGGGCGTGGCCAAACCGATGAAGGCGATGGGTCCACAGAAGGCGGTGACCGTGGCGGTGAGAACGCCTGTGACAAGGAGCAGCAGTAGACGGAGCTTGCGGGTGTCGTAACCCAGGTTCTCTGCATACAGCTCGCCCAAGAGAAAGGCATTGAGAGGCTTGACAAGCGCCAAAGCCGCCAGGAGGAAAAGACCGATCACCACGGCTGCCACAGGGATGCTGGAGAGCGAGACGTTGCCAAAACTGCCCATTCCCCAGACGGTGTAAGACTTCACACCCTCGCTCGTGGCAAAGAAGTTGAGCAGCGTGATGGCGCTGTTGGCCAGATAACCGATCATCAAACCGATGATGAGCAGCATGGTGCTGCTGCGCACTACAGCCGAAAGTGCCGAGATGAGCGCCGTCACCGCCAAGGCACCCACCAAAGCCGAAAACAGAACCGCCGCATAACCCGCCAGGGAGAGGGAGCCTGCCGACAGACTGCCGCCCATGCCCAGCATGACGACTGCCACCGCAAGGGCTGCTCCGCTGTTGATGCCAAACACATCGGGACCCGCCAAAGGATTGCGGAAGGTGGTTTGCAACAGGAGTCCGCTAACAGCAAGAGCCGCTCCTCCCATCAGCGCCATAATGGCCTGAGGCAGTCGCGACTCTATGATGATGAAGCGCCAGGTGTCGGACGCTTCTCCCGTAACGTTTCCTGTAAGAACTGCCCATACGTCGGCCAGGGGAATGCTGACGCTTCCCATGGCGAGGTTGAGCACGAAGAGCACAACCAGCAACAGGGTTGCTGCCGTAAGGGCGACGATGGTTTGGGGACTTTTCATAAATGCAGCTTTGAGTCTTTTGAAAATGTTACGACTGCAAAGTTACATTTTTTCCTGCAACCGGCAAAAAATTTATTGAAGTTTCGAATGGCTTTTTATCCATCTCCACACCAAGGCGACGCCTGGAAGGATGCAGGCCACGAGGTCGGCAAGTCCTGCTGCTGCCATCATGCTCACATCGGCATGAAGCGTGGTGTAGGACTCGGTAGGAATCAGAACGCCCTGAAGCACAACGGCGTAGACCAGGAAGACAAGCAGCTCGCGGGTTGTTGCCTTGCTGTGATAATTGAAACTGCTGTGGATGGTGTGAAAAATGCTTTTCACAGCCTCAGCTACGTATTTCTGAAAGCCAAACTCGGGCATTCTCCATCCCGTACTGCCCCACTCTGCGTTTGCGTTGCCAAGATTCATGTTGGCTTGATTCATTGTCAGTTCCATAAGCCTAATCATTTAATTCATGTTTCCTTTTTCTGATGCAAAAGTACAAGAGCCATATTACACCATGATGTAGAACGTGTTACAATCGTGTGACATTTTTATCGGAAGGTTCGCAAAACAGCACGCACTGTAAGGTAGGGCGTGCTGATTGTGTCCCTTACAGGTTGACCTTAATACCTGCGTTGATCTTCACTCCGTAGTACTCCACTTGCATGGTGCGGTTCTTCTCACCCTGATAGTAGCGCAAAGGCTGGTTGAGCAGGTTGTTGGCGTTGGCGTAGACTGTAAACTTATGCTTCTTTCCCCAGGTGTAGCTGGCGTTGAGGTCGAGATAGTTCACGTTGTCGTAGTAGCGGTCGAGAGCACGGCTGGTGCTCATCTGGTCGATGAACGAAGAAGCGAAGTTGTAAGACAGACGGAGGCTCAGTCCACACTTCTCAAAGAAGAGCGAGGCATTGGCAGTATGCTCAGGCGAGCCTGCCACCTTCACGTCGTCGCCGTCCTCGATGCCGAGGCGCTCGTTGAAGTTGCGCGTGGTGCTGTGAGTGTAGGTGTAGTTGCCGTAGAAGCCGAGGCATTTCAGGGCTGGTGTGATGAAACCGAAGTCGCGCTGATAAGCCACTTCCACACCATACACACGGGCGTCGTAGGCGTTGATGTTCTGAGTCACCGCAAACTGCTTGTCGGCATTGTCGCCCGAGAGTCCGAGGTCGCTGCCCAAGTATTTGTTGGAAGCCCACTCCACGTTCACGTTCTTGATGTCCTTATAGAAGAGTCCCAGGCTCACCAGTCCCACACTCTTGAAGTAGTGGTCGGCAGAGAGGTCGATGTTGAGCGCTCTTGCTGGCTTGGTGTTAGGATCGCCGATGGTAGCCTCCTCGTCGGCAATATTGAAGGTCTTGTTGGCGATAAGTGCCGAATACTTAGGACGCGAGATGGTCTTGGTGATGGAGGCTCTGAGGCTTCCGTCGTCCGAGTATTTGTACTTCAGCAAGAGGCTTGGCAGGAGGTCTATATAGTGACTCTTGATGTCGCCTGTAGGCTTCATGGTTGGGTCGCCGTCCTCGGGAATGTCCACATTGTAGCCGCTGGTCTTCAGGTCGGTACGCTCAACGCGCAGACCCAGGGTGGCTGAGAGTTTCTTGCCTATCTTCTGGTCGAAGCGCAGGTAACCGGCTGTTATCTGCTCGCGGATTTTATAGTTGCCGGCTTCCTCCTCGTAGTTCTCTGTTCCCTCATACTGGCTGAAGTCGATTTTACCCAACGTGCTGATCGAGATGAATGGCGAGTTGGCAGGATACTGGCTGCCCGGCATGAAGCCGTCGCGAATCTGCAGCGAGGTGTTGCTGCGCCAGTCGTCGCCCAGCACCTCCTCGGGGTCGTAGTCGAAGAATGAGGTGGTGCGCTTCTTGTTCTTGCTGGTGTACTTGGCACCAAACTTCAGGGTGTTGCCGTAGAGCCCCTTGCAGAGCGGCAGGGTGAAGTTGAGTCGTCCCTTCCACTCGTTCTCCACGATGTCCTGGTTGGAGTTGTTGAGCTCGTCGAGCACCCAGTGGCTGTCGTCGAGTGATGGGAGCGATTTGGCGTAGTAAGGCTGCTTGTCGCCCACGTCCTGGAAGCCGTCGCCGAAGTCGATGAACTCGGTTTCACTCTTACCATATTTATATTTATAGGAAGCATAGCGCTCGTTGGGTCGCTCCTCGGTGGCTCGCGAGTAGCTGGCAGCCCAGTCCATCTTCAGGTTGCCCAGCTGGTGCTCTCCGTCGAGGGTGTAGTCCATGGTCTGCTGCAACTCCAGTCGGGCGTTCTTCTGGTCGGACGAGCCCGCCTTGGTCTGTAACACGACGCTCTGCTTGGAAGCCTTGCTGTTCAGCTTCTTGTAGCTGATGCGGTAACGGTTCTCCCAGTCGCTGCGACGATTGTAAATGCCCTTGAACGAAATCTTGTGCAGGGGGTTGAACTTATAGTCTAAAGCCAGGGAGTAGCTCTGACGCTCACGGGTGACGTAGTACTGGCGCACCTGAGCCTCCTTCAGCTCTATCTCCTTGTCGTCGTTCTCCTCGTATTCGAACTCGGTATTGTCGGAACCTCCGGGAGCATACTGATAAGAGGCAGAGGCCATGATGCCCAGTCGGTTCTGGAAGAATCGGTTGCCCCATGTTGCTGCCAGGTCCCATTGTGGTTTGCCGCTGATCCATGTGTAGCCTGAACCGACGTTGAAGTTGAGCACCTGGTGGCTGGGGGTGTTTTTGGTCACGAGGTTGATTTCGCCACCGATGGCGTCGCCGTCCATGTCGGAGGTCACCACCTTGTTCACCTCGATGGTCTGAATCATGTCGGCAGGAATCAGGTCGAGCTGCACGTTGCGGGTGTCGCCCTCTGCCGAAGGCATTCTGTTGCCGTTGACGGTCACCGAGGTAAGGTCGGCAGAAGTGCCTCTCACCTGTCCGAACCTGGCCTCACCCTGGTCGTACTGCACGTTGATGCCGTTGATGCGTTTCAGGGCGTCGCCGATGTTAGAGTCGGGGAACTTGCCCACCTGGTCGGCGCTCACCACATTGGTCACACCCATGTTCTCCTTCTGCATCTGCAGGGCCTTGCGCTGACCGTAGAAGGCTCCGTTCACCACCACTTCCTTGAGCTCGTTGCCCTCGCTCAGGATGATGTTTCGCTCCACGTTCCTGCCCACCAGCTTGATGACGTAGGTCTTGGGCGAATAGCCCACGTAGGACACCTTCACCTTGTAGGTTCCGGGCTTCATGTTGGGCAGGGTGTAGAAACCGTTCACATCGCTTGTTACTCCTGTATGCAAATCTTCCACCATGATGGTTGCTCCTGGCAAAGCCTGACGCTCTGCGTCGACAACACGTCCGCTGATGACTCCGCCCATCAGGACATTGTTTTCGGGTTCTGTCACGGCGACTGCTGCGCCTGTGGCTGTCAGCATCAGGGCCGAGAATAATACTTTCTTGAGATTCATAAAATTTTCCTGTATAATGATTTTTTCGATTTGAATTTACTTCTTCACCTTTTCTATGGTGTGGATGATTTTTCCGTCCTTGTCGATCATCGACATTCGGAGCTGCTTCTTGTCGGCTGAAATGACCGAGAAACCGTCGGCTGAACTGCAGAACACAGTACCATCGGTAGGCTTCACAGGACGGGCCAGAGATGAAGAGGAGTTGACCACGTAGTCGATGTTGTCGCCCTTCTTCTGGATGTGCTGGAAGTTGTGGATGTGTCCGCAGGCGTAGATGGCCACATTATTATATTTATGGAGTACGGGCAACAGGCGGTTCTGCATGTCGAGACGCTCGCTCTCCTTCTTCGTGGTGTAGGCATAGATGGGATGATGGCCCACTACGATCACCCAGTCTTCCTTGGCATTCTTCAGGGTCTCGTCGAGCCAGGCGAGCTGAGCCTCCACGTCCTGCTTGCAGGCATCGGGATATTTGACAGAGGCCTTGCGGTAAGAGTCGATGAGAGGAGTGGTGTCGAGGAACACCACGCGAAGGGTGGTTCCCTTGTGGTCGAACACCTTGGTGTAATATTTCTCTCTCATCATCCAGCGGCGGCTCACCTTGCCGTAGTCCATGAAAGCCTGTGTGTTGCCACGATACTCATGGTTGCCGCAAACGGCGAACCAGTCGAGCATCAGTTCGGGATGAGAGTAAACCCATTCGTAATTGGTAAGCCACAATGGGTCCTGGGTGGAAGCCACTCCGTTGAAATGATGAATGTCGCCGGCTGCAATCACGCACTCAGGACCTACCACGTCGGCCATCTCGCCCATCAGTTCGGCAATAGGTTTCTGGTCGTAATAGCCGTTGCGGCCCATGTCGTTGGTCATGTAGAGTGTGATTTCGCCCTTCAGCTTCTGCCATTCTGCAGCATTCTCCTTCCAGTTAGGATTCTGCTGAATGGCGGTCGCCGCACTCTGCGAGCAGGTGGTTACTTCCGTGTTTTGAGCCTTTGCTGTCAAGCCGCCGCCCAACAATAATGCTGAAGTCAAAACCACAGCTGCCATTCTCTCTTTCATCACAGCAATTCTGTTGCCATGCTTTCCCGAAATTTTCTTTTCCATTTTCTTTTTTTTAAATATGACTATAAAATATTCTTTGTTAAATTCCGGGTGCAAAAGTACGGCTATCATGTGTCAATAAGGTTACAGCGATTTTAATTAGGCCATAAAGAATGCTACAATGTCGTTACAGGAGTTCTACAGGGGAAAACATGCGCCCCTTCTCTATATATCTACTGACGATCGAAACGCCGATGGGTTCAGATGTCACAAAAATCAGTTGCTGTAAGCACTCTCGCCATGCTCGTAGATGTCGAGAAGCACACGCTCCGATGCTGCTCGTGTCGTACATCACACCACGGTCCCAGAGCGTGCTGCTTATAGGAGTAGTGTCTTAACTCCCCCTACCTCCTTTAACTCTTCACAAAAGACAACATCTTTAATTTCTTTAACTTCCCCATTTGCAAAAATTGAGTGATTATTTTGTACCTTTGCAAATTAAAAAATAACGCATTAAACACAACACATTACATATTTTCAAGAAAAGATGGGAGACAAAATAACAAGAATGGAGCAAGGAATGCAACGACGCACAGAACTGCTCTTGGGAAAAGACAATCTTGAGAAACTGCAGGCAGCACGCGTGCTCATCTTCGGAATAGGAGGTGTGGGATCATGGTGCGCCGAGGGACTCGTGCGAAGCGGAGTGCGCCACATCACCATCGTGGACAGCGACCGCGTCTGCGTGACCAACTGCAACCGACAGCTCATGGCCACAAGCCGCACCATCGGACAGGTGAAGGTCGACGCACTACGCGAACGCCTTCTCGAAATCAACCCCAACGCCAACATCACAGCCTATCAGAAAATCTACGAGGCCAAGACAGCCGACGAGTTCCACATGGAGGAATACGACTACATCATCGACGCCATCGACTCGCTCAAGGACAAGGCCGACCTCATTCTACGTGCCACAGCCCTGCCCCGACACATCACCTTCGTCTCCTCCATGGGTGCAGCCCTGCGCTGCGACCCCTTCATGATCAGGAAGGCTGAGTTCTGGAAGATAGAGGGCGACCCCTTGGCACGGGCCTTGCGCAAGAAATTCAAGAAGGACAAGACCTTCCCCCGCCGCAAGTTCCAATGCGTATACAGCGAGGAGAAGCCGATGCAGAACCTGGGCGTGAACAAAGCCTGCGGCACCGGAGGCTGCCTCTGCCCCAAGGCCAAATTGCTCAGCGGCGAGAGAGGCACAGAGACTGCCGTCTACGACGCTCCCGGTGACCAGCAGTTGGTGGAGCACGAATGGTGTTCGACGAAGGCGCAAATCAACGGCTCGCTCTGCCACATCACCGCTTCCTTCGGTATGGCAATAGCAGGAATCGTCATCGGAAAAATCATAAACACCCCAAACTGATTCGCTTCCATCAAAACTCAACATACGACCCCATAAAAAACTGCACGCAAACAAGGATTCAGAAACAAATTGTAACTTTTTTGAGCAAATCCTTGGCAGTTTGATAGAAATTGTTTACTTTTGCAACCAAGTTTTGTCTCGGCCCCGGTCGTTTCGGGGGTGGCATTACATTACCAAAATAAACAAGCAATGAAAGTATTAAAATTCGGCGGAACATCGGTTGGTTCCGTAAAAAGCATCCTCAGCTTAAAACGCATCGTAGAGAATGAGGCCAAGAAACAGAGTGTTGTAGTAGTCGTGAGCGCCCTCGGAGGAATCACAGACAAGTTGTTGCAAACCTCACAGCTTGCCCTCAAAGGCGACGAACAATGGAAAGAAGAGTTCGACGCCATGGTAGACCGTCACCACAAGATGATCGACACAATCATCACAGACACCAAAGACAGAGAAAACTTATTCATTTCGGTTGACTCGCTCTTCGAACAGTTGAAGAGCATCTACTTCGGCGTCTACCTCATCCACGACCTCAGCGAGAAGACACAGGATGCCATCGTGAGCTACGGAGAAAGGCTCAGCTCGAAAATTGTGGCCACACTCATACGTGGCGCCAAGTGGTTCGACTCGCGCAAGTTTATCAAAACGGAGCGCATCGGTGGAAAGCACACCCTCGACAGCGAACTGACCACCCAACTGGTGAAAGAAACCTTCGACGAGCTGCCCCGCATTTCGCTCGTGCCTGGCTTCATCAGCCGCGACAAGCACACAGAGCGCACCACCAACCTGGGACGAGGCGGAAGCGACTACACAGCTGCCATCATCGCCGCAGCACTCGATGCTGAGGTGCTCGAGATATGGACCGACGTCGACGGATTCATGACTGCCGACCCACGTGTCATCAAATCAGCTTATACCATCAACGAACTGAGTTACATCGAGGCCATGGAGCTTTGCAACTTTGGAGCAAAGGTCATCTACCCTCCTACCATCTACCCAGTTTGTGTAAAAAATATACCTATCAAGGTGAAGAACACCTTCAATCCTGATGCCCCAGGCACCATAATCAAGAACAAAATTGACGGCGACCAGAAACCCATCAAGGGTATTTCGTCTATCAACGGAACGGCTTTGATCACCGTTACAGGTCTGTCGATGGTGGGTGTCATCGGTGTCAACCGACGCATCTTCACCGCCCTGGCCAACGAGGGTATCTCCGTGTTCATGGTGTCGCAGGCTTCGTCAGAGAACTCTACCTCTATCGGTGTGCGCGAGCAGGACGTAAACGAGGCTGTACGCGTGCTCAACGAGGAATTCAAGAACGAGATTGCCGACGGAGCCATGTTCCCCATGCACGCAGAATGCGGACTTGCCACCATCGCCATCGTGGGCGAGAACATGAAGCATGCTGCAGGTATTGCCGGTAAACTCTTCGGAACGCTCGGACGAAGCGGAATCTCGGTCATCGCCTGTGCACAGGGCGCATCGGAGACCAACATCTCGTTTGTCGTCAAGAGCGACTTCCTGCGCAAATCACTCAACGTGCTGCACGACAACTTCTTCCTCTCTGAATACAAGGTGCTCAACCTCTTCATCTGTGGAGTGGGAACCGTGGGCGGAAAGCTGATAGAACAGATCAAGAACCAGTATGCCGACCTGATGGAGCGCAGCAAACTGAAGCTCAACGTGGTGGGCATCGCTTCATCCAAGAACGCCATCTTCAACCGCGACGGACTCGACCTGGAGAACTACCGCGAGGAACTGAAGAACTCAGACCCCAGCACACCCGAGGTGCTGCGAGACACAATACTCGCCATGAACATCTTCAACAGCGTCTTCGTTGACTGTACTGCCAGCAAGGACGTGGCTGCCCTCTACCAGAGTCTGCTCGAACACAACGTGAGCATCATCGCAGCCAACAAGATTGCAGCCTCAAGCGAATACGAAAACTACGAGCGACTGAAGAAAACCGCCATACAGCGTGGCGTGGTGTTCCGATTCGAAACCAACGTGGGTGCTGGTCTGCCTATCATCGGAACCATCAACGACCTGCGCAACTCGGGCGACAAAATCCTTAAGATTGAGGCTGTTCTCTCTGGTACGCTCAACTTCATCTTCAACGCCATCTCAGGCGTAGTACCATTCTCGGAGACCGTACGCATGGCCAAAGAGAAAGGCTACAGCGAGCCCGATCCACGCATCGACCTCAGCGGAATGGACGTAATACGAAAACTCGTCATCCTCTCTCGAGAGGCTGGATACAGAGTGGAACAGGAAGATGTGGAGAAGCACCTCTTCGTGCCCGACTCTTACTTCAAGGGCAGCATAGACAACTTCTGGAAGAAACTGCCAGAGCTGGATGCTGACTTCGAGGCCAAGCGCAAAACTCTCGACCTGGAGCACAAACGATGGCGATTCGTTGCCACCCTCGATGGTGGAAAGACAAGCGTTGGCCTGCAGGCTGTAGGCCCAGAGCACCCATTCTACAACCTGGAGGGAAGCAACAACATCGTACTGCTCACCACCGAGCGCTACAAGGAATATCCGATGATGATTCAGGGCTATGGCGCTGGTGCCAGCGTAACAGCGGCAGGTGTGTTTGCCAACATCATGAGTATCGCTAATATTTAATATTGTCTTATCAGATAGAAAGGATAACAATTATGAAGCATATTATCATACTTGGCGACGGCATGGCCGACCACGCTGTAGAACGACTGGGAGGCAAGACTCTCCTGCAATACGCCAACAAACCTTATATGGACATGCTGGCAAAGAAAGGAAAGACTGGACGACTGGTAACCGTACCCGACGGATTTCATCCTGGATCTGAGGTTGCCAACAGTTCTATCATGGGATACGACCAGAACGAGGTTTACGAGGGACGCGGACCGCTCGAAGCTGCAAGCATCGGCTACGAGATGAGTCCTAACGACTTCGCTCTGCGCTGCAACATCATCAACGTGAACAATGGAATCATCGTGACACACAACGGCGGTAACCTGGAGACAGAAGACGCCGACGTGCTCATCAAGTACCTCAACGAGAAGCTTGCCAGCCAGTATCCCGGCATCGTGAAATTCATCACCGGAATCCAGTATCGACACCTTCTGATCATCAAGGGCGGAAACAAATATGTAGATTGCGCTCCTCCTCACGATCATCCTAACGAAGAGTGGAAACCGCTGCTGGTGAAACCGATGGAAGGTGTTGACGAGGCTCTTCTTGCCGGCAACAGCGACAAGACTCCTGCCGAGGATGTGGCTGAGAACGGCGGTATCCTGAGCGACGAATATCGCATGAGTGCCCAGCAGACAGCCGACCTTCTGAACAAGCTGATTCTGAAGAGTCAGGAGATTCTGGAGAACCATCCGTTCAATGTAGCGCGCAAGGAGCGTGGCGAGCGCATGGCAAACATCATCTGGCCTTGGGGCGGAGGTTATCGTCCGCACATGCTCACCCTCTCGCAGATGTATCCGCAAATCAAGAAGGGTTCTGTGATTTCTGCAGTAGACCTGATACGAGGCATCGGCCATTACGCCGGTCTGCGCAACATCATCGTTGAGGGCGCTACCGGTCTTGCCAACACCAACTACGAGGGAAAGGCAGCAGCAGCTATCCAGGCGCTGAAAGACGGCGACGACTTCGTTTATGTGCACGTAGAGGCGAGCGACGAGGCTGGCCACGACGGCGACCTGGAACTGAAGCTCAAAACCATCGAAAACCTCGACCAGCGACTCATCAAACCAATCTTCGACGAGGTAAGCACTTGGGACGAGCCAGTATGCATCGCTATCCTGCCCGACCATCCTACTCCGGTAGAGATTCGCACCCACGTGAAAGAGCCCGTACCGTTCATCATCTACTATCCCGGCATCGAGCCCGACAGCGTAGAAAAGTACGACGAGGTAAGTTGCGTGAGAGGCTGCTACGGACTGCTGCAACTGCAGGAATTTATGAACACATTTATGGCAATCAATTAAAATCAAAATGAAATATTATTCAACAAATAAGAAAGCACCCATCGCCGATCTTCACAAGGCGGTAGTAAAAGGACTGGCAGAAGACCGTGGTCTCTACATGCCCGAAGTCATCAAGAAGTTGCCACAGGACTTCTTCGACAACATTGAGAAACTCTCCTTCCAGGAGATTGCCTACAAGGTGGCTGACGCCTTCTTCGGCGAGGACGTCGATGCTGAGTCTTTGAAGAAGATCGTCTACGACACACTGGCTTTCGACTGCCCTGTGGTAGAAGTAGAGCCAAACATCTACTCTTTGGAGCTTTTCCATGGCCCTACCCTCGCCTTCAAGGATGTAGGCGCGCGCTTCATGGCCCGTCTGCTGCAGTACTTCGTGCGTCAGGAAGGCAAGGAGGAAGTCAACGTGCTCGTTGCTACTTCGGGCGATACAGGTTCGGCTGTAGCCAACGGATTTCTCGGTGTTGACGGCATTCACGTCTATGTGCTCTATCCTAAGGGGAAGGTAAGCAAGATTCAGGAAAGCCAGTTCACCACCCTCGGACAGAACATCACAGCCCTCGAGGTGGATGGCGTGTTCGACGACTGCCAGGCGCTTGTCAAGTCGGCTTTCATGGACGAGGAACTCAACAAGCACATGAAGCTCACCTCGGCCAACTCTATCAATGTGGCACGATTCCTGCCTCAGGCTTTCTACTACTTCAACGCCTATGCACGCATGAAGGAGAAGGGACTGGCAGACAAGTTGGTGATCTGCGTGCCCAGCGGAAACTTCGGTAACATCACAGCCGGACTCTTCGGTCATGAGATGGGACTGCCCATCCATCGCTTCATAGCTGCCAACAACGCCAACGATATTTTCTACAACTATCTGCAGACTGGCGAGTACAATCCTCAGCCCAGCAAGGCCACAATAGCCAATGCCATGGACGTGGGCGACCCATCCAACTTCGCCCGCATCTACGACCTCTACAAGGGCAACCACGAGGCCATCACAACCTACATCAGCGGTGCCACATACAAGGACGAGCAGATAGCCGAGACCATGAAGCAATGTTACAACGACACCAAGTATGTGCTTGATCCTCATGGAGCTTGCGGTTATCGTGCCTTGAAGGAACAGTTGAAGCCAGGCGAGGTTGGTGTGTTCCTCGAGACTGCCCATCCTGCCAAGTTCAAGGAGAAGGTGGACAGCATCCTCGGCACCGACATCGAGATTCCAGCACGCCTTGCCGAGTTCATGAAGGGCAAGAAGCAGAGCATCGAAATGACAAAGGACTTCGCTTCATTCAAGAACTATCTGATGAACGAATAAGAAGATTCTACAGTCACAAACACATAAAAAAACTTCACCCATCCTTCTTCTCTGTTTAGAGTTGGAGGATGGGTGAAATTTTTTTATACTGAAATTTAGCAAGTTCAGAAGTTATGGAAGTTATCGCCTATTTTCTTATCCATTTAAATAAATGTGTAAAGCCTTTAATATGTTTCCATCGTCTGTCATGTACCTTCTTGGCTTCCAAGATTTTCCTGATCACATTCTCATTAATTCCCCTTACGTTCATATACTGCTGTATCACAAACTCGAACAAATCTATTCTGCCAGTAAAACTCATCAGGTTCTCTACACATATTTTCAGCGGAGGATATCCTTTGTAGGACCTCATGCGATTGATGTCGATAAGAGAGAATCTGTAATGACCATCATCCTGGATCTGATAGAAAATATTGCTGCTATTCAAGTCAAGATCCACGATGCCTTTCTGGTGTAAACGATTCACAAAACGAGCAAAATCACTCGCCATCACCTTGTTGAAATCCTTTAGTTCATTCAGTTGCTCAGAAAGGAGAGGACTATGTTCAACGTCAGATATAAAGTAGCAATACTTGAGAAGTCCCATAATCCTTGTCTCCACATATCCATAGCCTTCGGGGGTAGCAAAGCCATTAGCCTGCAACTTAAAGGAATACTCGTATGCACGACACGCCTTCGTGGGGCGGAATAAAGTATAGTGTATTCTTTGGACAAAGTAAGGTTGCCTGTATCTTTTCACCATCACTTCTTTGTCCTCACCATTCACCTTTATCCAAAATGCCTTAATCACATTTCTTCCTATATAAACACATTGTCCCTCCTGCTCGAACACCTCAGGAATGCGCTCAATGAAGTCTCTCATCTCAGGGTGCCTGGGACTTACCTTTATGGTTGTTTTTTTAAAATACATCATCATTTACTTATCATTACACAGTCAAAGAACACTTCGCAATAAAACGATGAGTTCTCTGCCAACATACTATTTCTCAGCTGCATTTTTACCTTTCATCATTCTGAACTGAGTCGGTGAGCAACCCAGATGAGATTTAACAAACTTGCCGAAAAAAGAAAGATTTGGAAAGTTCAAATAGTTGGCGATTTCCTTTACACTCATATCCGAATGAGACAAAAGACGGCTGATATCTTCTATCGAATATTCAATGATCCACTCGTAAGCAGTTTTCCCACTGTTGTCCTTACAGACATTCGACAGGTATTTTCGGGTAATACAAAGTTTCTTGCTATAGAAATCCACGTTTCTTGGTTTTACCTCCAAGGAAGACAACAGTTCTATAAATTGCTTGAACAACAGACTGCCCCTTGAGACATGGAGCGTTTCCCTTTCCGGAGAACTTTGTTCTATGATGCTCAGCAAGCAAAACAGGAAAGAATTCACCAAACTTCCCACAATCAGCTTCTTATATTTAGAATTTTCTTTTACTATTTGCTCAGACAAGAGTGCATGATATTTTTCGAATGTACTCATATTCGACTCACCCACATGAATGATAGGTCTATTCTTCAAATAGAAAGAAATATCCACCACATCACCAATGTGCAACATGCTTCGAGCTATCTTTGACGATAGACAAACAGCCTTGGCACTAAAGTCAAAACTAAACAAGCAATCGTTCATAATGGTGTTGGGCTGGCAAATAATAATGTCGTTGGAAGAGGCCGTGGCTTCTTCTTTGTCTGCCTGCATGGCCACACGCCCCGACTTGATGACTATGATCAAAAGGAAATCCACCTTGATGGCTTGCAACCTCGAGAAATTGCGCAGGTCATCAATAATAACCACGTCGTTGTCTGCATAGTCTATAAACTCTGCATTCGCTATGAGTCTGATGTCAGAAATGTCTATTTTTTCAAACTTTGCCATACTTTAGTTCTTTTTGCTGGCAAATTTAGTAAAAAAACATACACGTTTAGTGGTCTAAAAGGTAGATTTATTGTTCTTTCACATAACAACTTCCCTAAAAGAACACCATACAGACCTATTAGAGCACCAAATAGTGTTCTAATAGTAGTAATTTTGCCGCATGAATTATAAAAACAGATAGAAAATAATGAAGAAAAAAGTATTAATGCTTGGATTGTTGTCGCTTGTATTGGTCAATACAAATGCCGTCGGCAAAAGTTGGTCACTCGACTCATTAAGAGCCAGAGCCATCAGCAACAATAAATCCCTACTTATGGCTGGGCAGAAAAAGGTAGCAGCCCATTACACCCATAAATCTGCAACCACCAACTACCTGCCAAAAGTATCAGCTACAGGTGCATATATGTACACAAGCCGCGAGTTGTCGCTGCTGAGCGATGAGCAGAAGCACACCTTATCTAATATAGGAACAGGACTATCTGCAGCAGTTCCCAATCTCGCTCCAATGAGTTCTACCATCAACTCTGTAGGACAAGGAGTCGTGGATGCCCTTCATACCGATACCCGTAATGCAGGTGTCGTAGCGGTTACCCTGACTCAACCTATTTATATGGGAGGCAAAATCAGAGCATACAATAAGATTACCCAATATGCCGAAGAGGCTGCCGGAACCCTGTACGACAAGGAATTGCAAGACATCATTGTAGAGGTGGACGATGCTTACTGGAACTTAGTGGCGCTGTACAGCAAGAAGAAACTTGCCGAGGGCTACAAGGCTTTGGTTGACAAATTGGAAAGAGATGTAGAGAAACTGGTAAAGGAAGGCATGGCTACCAAGGCCGACCTCCTGAGTGTAAAGGTGAAGGTGAACGAAGCCGGTGTGACACTCATTCAGGTGAACAATGGCATAGAACTGTCAAGAATGAACCTCTGCAGGATCTGCGGACTTGACATGAACGAAGCAGTAGAGGTAGAAGATGCCATCGACGAGAAGAGCCAAAGCACAGCGATAATGGGCCAGGTGGAAATGGTCAATTCGAAGACAGACAACCTGGTAGAACAGGCAGAAGGCAACCGCAAAGAGCTGCAGGCCTTAGGACTTCAGAACAAGATTTACGATGAGAAAATCAAGTTGGCACGTGCCGAATACCTGCCCAAGGTAGCCCTGATGGGAGGCTATCTGGCCAGCAACCCATCGGTATTCAACAGCTTTGAACGCAAGATGAAAGGTATGTGGAATGTAGGTGTCACGCTGAACGTCCCCATCCTCACCTGGGGCGACCGCTCTTACAAGGTGAAGACTGCCAAGGCAGAAGCCCTGATGCACAGATTTGAAACCGAAGAGGTGAAGGAAAAGATTGAGCTGCAGGTGAACCAATGCCGTCAGAAACTTCAGGAGAGTCTGGAGCGTTACCAGACCACCCTGCGCAGTGTGGACGAGGCAGAAGAAAACCTCCGTTACGCCAACCTCGGCATGAAGGAAGGCGTAATTACGCTGAGCAATGTGATGGAGGCACAGACTGCATGGCTCAAGGCTAAATCGGAATGGGTAAACGCACAGGTGGACGTACGCCTTGCCAATCTCTATCTGCGAAAAGCCATCGGTTCTATCGATACACATATTTAAAATACAACAATGTTAAATCTGAAATAACTTAGAAATGAAAAAGAATAGAATCATCACCAGTATTCTGGCAATCGCCTTGGTGCTCATTGCCGTCATCATCGTTGTCATCACGGTAGGTCTGTTCAAAACCACCAAGGAAGAAACCCTTGAGGGACAGGCAGAAACGACCGACTACCGTCTCTCTTCCAAAGTACCTTCACGCGTATTGGAGTTGAGAGTAAAAGAAGGTGACTTTGTTCACAAAGGTGATACACTTGTAGTACTCGAAGCTCCCGATGTTGAGGCAAAGCTTTCTCAGGCCACTGCCGCCTACGATGCCGCCAAAGCTATGGAGGACAAAGTGTACAGTGGTGCCCGACAAGAAGAAATACAGGCAGCCTACGAGATGTGGCAGAAGTCGATAGCAGCCGTGGATGTGATGCGCAAGACCTACAACCGTGTGCAGCGCCTCTTCGAGGGAGGCGTGATGGCTGAGCAGAAGCGCGATGAGGCAAAGGCGCAATATGATGCTGCCGTGGCTACCGAGAAAGCCGCCAAGGCAAAATACGACATGGCTGTGAACGGTGCCCGAAAAGAGGAAAAATCTATGGCACAGGCACAGGCCAACCGTGCTAAGGGTGCCATTGCCGAAGTACATTCCTACATCAAGGAGACGGTACTGACGGCTACAGCCGACGGCTTGGTAACCGAGATTTTCCCCGAAGTAGGCGAACTGGTGGGCACTGGCGCACCTATCATGAATGTGTCGGTGGTAAAAGATGTATGGTTTGTCTTCAATATCCGCGAAGACAAGTTGAAGGGCTATTCCGTGGGAACCGAGGCAGAGGTGTATGTTCCTGCCGTAGACAAGACCATTCCTGTACGCATCACCCTGATGAAGGATGTGGGCTCTTTTGCCGTATGGAAGGCCACCAAGGCTCTCGATGATCTCGACCTGAAGACCTTCGAGGTACAGGCTCATCCATTACAGCCGGTAAGCAACATCATGTCGGGCATGTCGGCAGTACTGAGAAAGTCATCTTCTGCAACCGACAAATCCTCAAAGAATTAAAGCATATAAAAAATCATCATCATGAACATCATAAGCAAGACTATCAGAAGGCTCGCCATGATAGGCAAAAGAGAACTGAAGATGTACTCGCATCGCCCACTCTTCCTCTTCTGCATGATCATTGCGCCGCTGTTCTGTCTTATATTCCTCACCTCGCTGATGAGCGCCGGCTTGCCTACCAAGATGCCTGCAGCCATGGTTGATGAAGACGACACCCACATTACTCATACCATCACCCGAATACTCGGCTCTTTGGAAGGAGTGAAGATCGTGCGTCACTATTCTACCTTCGGCGAGGCAAGAGAAGCCATGCAGCGAGGAGAAATCTACGCCTTCTTCTATCTTCCCAAGAAGACAACAGAGAAGGCTTTGTCCAATCGCCAGCCCCGTATCTCGTTCTATACCAACGAGTGCTATTATGTTCCGGGCAACCTGGAGATGCGCGATATGCGCTACGCTTCCGAGCTGACAGGTCTCGCCCTGACACGCGAAACGCTTTATGCCCACGGCATGAACCCACGACAGGCGATGGGCGTGATACAACCCATCAAGATAGAGACACATCCGCTTAACAACCCTTACCTTGACTATGCAGTATATCTCAACAATATGCTCATACCTGGAATCTTCATCCTCCTGGTGATGCTCTCCGCAGCCTACACCATCGGACTGGAATGGAAACGAGACACACAGCTTGTACTCTATCGCATATCGGGAAAGTCTCCGCTCACCGCCCTTGTGGGAAAACTGTTGCCACAAACCTTAGTGTTCTGGCTCATCTATATTCTCTATGCCGTTTATTTTTATCGCTATCTGCAGTATCCATGCAACAGCGGCATCATGGCGATGATACTCGTGGGAATGCTCACCGTGTTGGGCGCACAGGGATTTGCAGCCTTTCTCTTCGGTGTATGTGGACAGATGCGACTCTCCATGTGTCTCTGTTCGCTATGGGGAATCCTGTCATTCTCTTTGGCTGGTTTCACCTTCCCGGTAACAGCCATGGACACCATCCTGCAGAAGCTGTGTGTAGTCTTTCCTTTGCGCCACTATTATCTGTTGTACGTCAACCAGGCACTCAACGGATACAGCATCGTATATGTCTGGCATAGTGTGCTGGCGCTGGCAATATTCGCCTTACTGCCAGTGCTCACGCTCCACCACTATCGCCGTTTATTCATCAACGTTAAGTACATACCATAATGACAAGATCTATCATAAATATCATACAGATTTGGATGACGGAACTCAGGGAAATCATGCACGACAAGGGTATCTTGATTTTCATCATCTTTGTGCCTCTTTGCTATCCGTTGCTCTACTCTTATGTCTACACAAACGAGGTGGTGCGTGATGTGCCTTTTGCTGTGATTGATGATTGCAACAGCAGTATGAGTCGTGAGTTCATCCGAAAGATGGATGCGACACCAGAGGCCAGCCTGGCAGCACATTGCAACGATGTCAACGAGGCACGCCAACTGCTGATGGAAAGAAAAATATACGGTGTGGTTCGCATCCCGAAGACCTTCAATCTGGATATCTGGAGAGGTGAGCAAACTACCGTCGGACTTTACTGTGACATGAGTTCGCTGCTGTATTACAAAGCTTTGCTTCTTGCCGCCAATAATGTCTCACTCGATATGAACCGAGACATCAAGGTGGACAACTACCTGCATCCGATGACCCGTGAAGATGAAAAGATTGCCCGAATGCCAATAGAATACGACTACATCAGTCTCTTCAATCCGCAAAGCGGTTTTGCTGCATTTCTCATTCCTCCAGTGTTGATGCTCATTATCCAGCAGACACTCTTCTTAGGCATCGGCATGTCGATGGGAAACCAGCGTGAGAAATGCCTTGCCAACATGCTGCCCAAGCGCAAATGGTACAGAAGACCTGTGGATATAGTAATAGGCAAAGCCATCTTCTACTTTATCCTCTATCTGCTGATGGCCATATATATGTACACCGCTGTGACCCTGTGGTTTGGATTGCCCGACGTGGGTGACTATTTCGTGTTCCTCAGATTCATCATTCCGTACATTTTAGCCTGCATCTTCATGGCGATGGTGCTGTCTGTATTGGTTTACAGAAGAGAAGATTGCATCATGCTGTTCGTCTTCCTTTCGGTGCCGTTGCTTTTCATGTCGGGCATTTCGTGGCCTGGATCCGAGATTCCTGTATTCTGGAAGTATGTGTCACGGCTCTTCCCTTCTACATTTGGCATGAACGGCTACCTGCGCATCATGGGCACTGGTGCGTCCATTGCCGATATACATAAGGAGTATGTGGGTTTGTGGTGCCAGGTGTTTGTTTACGGCATATTGGCATGTGTCATGTATCGTCTGCGCCTGAAGGCTATTGTCAAACGACTATCATCAGCCAAGAATCGACTAAGAATATATCAAGGAAAATGATACTGCAACTTTCTTTTCTGGAACATACTTTGTAACAACTCAGCACCCCTATAGCCACGAGCAATTTCTTTAATACGATACAAATTGTTTTCTATTAGTTTATAAATCTATGTTCTAAAGTTTAGAACACAAGTTCGATAGTTTAGAACTTAAGTTCGAAAGTTTAGAACATAAGTTCGATAGTTTAGAACATAGATTTTTAGGGCTAAAAAGAACATTTATATAGTATAAGAGTAAGATTTCTTGTGGTTTGACGATTTTAGTTGACCACTACTCCGACTCACCAACCCTACTTTGGTCATCATGCCTCCCAAAGCGGTTGGTGAGTTTTTTGTCAAACAAAGACAGGATTCATACTAAAATATGAACCCTGCATCTATCGCTGGGGGCTGAAGTCACTAAGTGACGGTAAAAAAAGGTATTACAGAATTAAGGGAGCTGAGGGAGTTATTTCTAAACTCCCTCAGCTCCCTTGACTCCTTTGCTCTGAAGAAACATTCCCTTAAGGCTTATTGGTTTAGTTTCTCCAACTTCTTTAAATTCTTCACTTACCAATTTGCGTAAGTTGAGTTGCTTTACTCAGCTTTCGCCTGATGCTGGTCGCGAAGCAGGTCATTGACCGTCTTCACTGGGTTGAAAGTGCTGAGAGGAACCTCTACGAACACCGTGTTCCAGTCGCTCATCGCACCATTCCAAAGACCAGGCAGTTCGAGCGCCTTCAGTTCCTTGCCGTTCTTGCTCTTGTTGCTGATAAATCCTGTCTTGGGATCCACATACTTAGGCAGGTCGAAATCGTTGCCCTTATAGTCCTTAGTAGCGCAAACAAGGTCTACAGGATTGAAGTGAGTGCCCTGCGCAAACATATCCATGTATTGCTTGTTGTTCTTGTCGATCTGTGAGCTTTCCAGAATCTGCAGACTCACCGTTCCGTCGCTGTTGTAGGTAAGGAAAGGTCCGCCACCAGGCTCGCCCACATTCTTTACCACGCCACATACACGCATCGGACGGTTCAGCTTCTTGCGCAGATAAATCACCAGGTCAGCATCCTCCAGTTCCTTGATGTCGGCACGACGGCAGCACAGGTCGCGCTGCAGGAATCGGATAATCTCCTCCAACTTCTCATGATTGTAAGTACCCGAGTCGAGAACGCGCAGATACTCGAATGCCTTCTGCTGCAGCGAAACCAAGATGCCGGCAATCACCTGCTTGTAGGTCACGGTGTCGGCCTTCAGACGGTCGGGCACCACATTATCTATATTCTTGATGAACACCACGTCGGCATCTATCTCGTTCAGATTTTCTATCAGCGCTCCATGACCGCCTGGACGGAAGAGCAGCGAGCCATCCTCATTGTGGAAGGGAGTGTTGTCGGGATTGGCGGCGATGGTGTCGGTACTTGGCTTCTGCTCAGAGAAAGAGATGTTGTACTTCACACCGAATTTCTTGGCGTAGCCCTCTACCTTATCTGCCACCATCTTTTCGAAGAGCTCCAGATGGTCGTGCGAAACGGTAAAGTGGACATTTGCCTCACCGTTACTGCTGGCATAAAGCGCAGCCTCAACCAGGTGCTCCTCCATAGGCGTGCGAACCTCTTCGTCGGAATACTCATGGAACTGCAGCAAGCCCTTGGGCAACTGACCATAGTTGAGTCCGCTTTCCTTCAGCAGATTTGCCACCACAGCCTTGTACTTGCCTGCCTTGATCAGGTCGCATACGCAGCTGCCCTCGTTCTCCTTGCACTTGCTGCAGAGAGACTTACGGAAGGCAAACTTCTTGATATTGTCGAAGAAATGCTTCTCGAAGTCGGTAGTAGGCACATCATAAGGCGCATCAAGGAACGCAAAGAGATCCTTGAACATTCTGCTTGCCGCACCCGATGCTGGCACAAACTTCACAATGCGGTGACCCTGCTTCTTGTACTCGTCCCACACCTGTTCATACTTCTTTACCTCCTCTGCGTCGGGAGACATAATTCCCTTACCAATGGCTGCAGCACCTTCGAGACGAAGGAAAGGGAAACCATTTTTGATTTGCTCCAATTGTTTTGCTATTTGCTGCTCCGAAATGCCGCGAGCTGCAATTTGGGTTAGTTCTTGCTGATTCATGATACCATATTTATGTTATTTTTTCTTTAGTTGTGCTACAAATGTAGTAAGTTTTTTTGAAAAAAAGAAATTTTATGACGATTTTTTGTACCTTTGCAATAAGTTTTTAAGAAAAGGGAAGAATTATGGACGAAAAATTCACTTTTACACCCGAAGAAAGGGAACAAACCCTCACCATTCTGGAACGATTGCGTACTGCTGTCGGCAACACTTTCAGCGCCCAGGATGAGAAACTGATCAGAGAAGATATTCATCACGCATTCATCAACCATCAGATAAGCCGAGATGTCTTTGGGCTCAATCCCATACTGTATGCTCTGCAGACAGCCGAGATAGCAGTCAACGAAATAGGACTCAGACGCGACGGAGTAATCGCCATCCTGATGCAGACCAGTGTGGTGGACGGTTACCAGACGCTCGACGACATAGAGAAGAAATATGGCGAAGGCGTGGCGCACATCATCCGCGGTCTGTTGAGAATCAACGAACTCTACAAGCGCAATCCTGTCATAGAGAGCGAGAACTTCCGCAACCTGCTCGTCTCGTTCTCGGAAGACATGCGTGTGATCCTGATCATGATAGCCAACCGTGTCAATATGATGAGGCAAATCAGAGACACCGACCAGCTCGAAGCCAAGCAGCGTGTGAGCGAAGAGGCAAGCTATCTGTATGCTCCCCTTGCCCACAAACTGGGTCTGTACAAACTGAAGAGCGAGCTCGAGGACCTGAGTCTGAAATATTTGGAGCACGATGCCTACTATATGATTAAGGAGAAGCTCAACGCCACAAAGGCTTCGCGCGACGCCTACATAGCACGATTCATCAAGCCTATACAGGAGAAGTTGGATGCTGCCGGACTGAAATACCACATGAAGGGACGCACCAAGAGCATCCACTCCATCTGGCAGAAGATGAAGAAACAACAATGCGGCTTCGAGGGCGTGTACGACCTCTTTGCCATCCGCATCATCCTCGACTCGCCACGCGACAAGGAATACATGCAATGCTGGCAGGTGTTCGCTCTCATCACGGCCATGTATCAGCCCAACCCTAAACGTATGCGCGACTGGCTCTCTGTGCCTAAGAGCAATGGTTACGAGAGTCTGCACACCACCGTGCTCGGACCCGAGAACAAATGGGTGGAGGTACAGATTCGCACAGAGCGTATGGACGAGATTGCTGAGCACGGACTGGCTGCCCATTGGCGCTATAAAGGTATCAAGAGCGAGAAGGGAGGCATCGACGAATGGCTCGCCAACATCAGAAGCGCACTCGAGAACAACGACGACCTGCAGCTGATGGACCAGTTCAAGATGGACCTGAAGGAAGACGAGGTGTATGTATTTACACCTAAGGGCGACCTGCTCAACTTCCCCAAGGGAGCCACGGTGCTCGACTTCGCCTACTACATCCACTCACGTATCGGCAACACCTGTGTGGGAGGAAAGATCAACGGGCGCGCAGTAAGCTTCAGACAAGAGCTGCACTCGGGCGACCAAATAGAAATCCTGACACAGAGCAACCAGAAGCCACGTCAGGAATGGATCAACATCGTGAAGACCTCGAAAGCCAAGGCCAAGATCCGCCTCGCCATCAAGGAGACACAGAAGAAGGAAGGTCTCTTTGCCAAGGAACTCCTGGAGCGACGATTCAAGAACAGAAAGTTGGAAATAGAAGAGAGCATCATGGCACGCACCATCAAGAAGATGGGCTACAAGGAGAACTCTGATTTCTACAAGGACATTGCCGAGGAGAAGATAGACCCCAACAGCATCATTGAGAAATACATCGCCGAACGCGACCACGACCTGAACGTGACCAACACCACACGTCCTGCCGCCAGTGCTGCCGAGTTCGAGTATGAGAATCCTACCGAGGAAATGATGCGACAGAACGACGACGTGCTCGTCATCGATGAAAATCTGAAGGGAATAGACTTCGAGTTGGCCCATTGCTGCCACCCTATCTATGGCGACCCCATCTTCGGCTTCGTCACCGTAAGCAAAGGCATCAAGGTGCATCGTTCCGACTGTCCCAATGCCAAGGAACTGCAGCGACGTTTCGGCTATCGCATCGTCAAGGCAAAGTGGAGCGGCAAGGGAACCTCCAAGTACGCCATTACCCTGCGAATCATCGGCAATGATGATATTGGAATCGTGAGCAACATCACCAACATCATATCCAAAGAGGATAAACTCGTGATGAGAGGCATCAACATCTCGTCGAAAGACGGTCTCTTCTCGGGCAACATCACGGTGATGATTGATGATGCCTCACGCACCGAAGCTCTCATCAAAAAGTTGAGTGCTGTGAAGGGTGTAAAACAAGTCATGAGAATTTAAGCCAGATACCCCTAAAAAATGAAAGTACTTGCGTTAGCAGTTGAAAGCACTTTCATAAGCAGTTGAAAGCACTTTCATAAGCAGTTGAAAGTACTTTCATAAGCAGTTGAAAGTACTTGCGTTTGTCATCGCAAGTACTTTCATTTTTTTTGTGCATTTTTCCTACTCCACATCCCTGACAAGTATGATTTCCCAATACTCATAGTCGCCACCCATGGCTTGCTTGATTTCAGAAATCTGCTTCATTTCAGGATGAGCCTGCATAAAGTCACGAATCTTCTTTTCGCGACTCGAAGAGATGAGAGTCCTGAGACCAATCTCTCGCTCACGCACATAATGTGACAAATGAGTGATGATGGTACTCTGGGCAAGTCCGCGGGCTGTGGCTATTTGCTGCACATTCATGCCCTCCTTGAAGAGGTCGAGAGTGATCTGACGAGTAGGCGTCTTGGGAGCCTTAGGCTCTTTGGGTTCCTTGGCTGCCGACTTGCGCTTGCGACCACTACCCGCCCCCATTGATTCCTCGTCTGCACGCGAAAGAATAAACAGCGCTTTCTTCTTCAGATAGTCGCTCACCGAGAACTCGGCTTCCTGCTCATAACGCAGGAGCGACTGCTTGAGCAGCGTTTCATCGGCAAAGGTCCCGAATCGGTCGGCAAACTGCTTCTTCGCAGTCTTGTTGTCGGTCGAAACATTCGTCTTCTTCAGCAGGTCGGTCAGTATACCCGTCTTTTGCCAGAAGTATTGAGCAGCCTTGTGTATGCGCTCCTGCAATGCCTCATCGCTCACATCGGGATTGGCATTCAGCATGCAGGAATACTGCACCCTGAACTTGTCGGAAACAGCAGCCAGACTCTTCAGCACCACCCCAAGTTTCTGATACTCGCCTACGAGTCGTGGATAATTGCTCATGAAATACTCCACCAAGCAACGCAACAGCAAGTCATAGCTTTGCTGCAGGGAACGGAAGTCGAAAAGCTCGGCTATACATTGCTGAACATAGAGCTGCTGCAGCGTAGCAATCTGCTCCTTCGTAGGAGAAACCATACGATCGTTGTACGAATCGACGGTACTGTCGCTGATGATGGCAGAACGAGACAAAGGGCTGCTGAGCACCATTCCCTCCAACGATTTGCAACGGCTCAGCGCCACATAGGTCTGACCATGGGTGAAGGATCGCGAGGCGTCAATGATGGCATGCTCGAAGGTAAGTCCCTGACTCTTGTGGATAGTGATGGCCCATGCCAGTCGAACGGGATACTGTCGGAAAGTGCCCTCCACGGTTTCCTCTATCTCCTGCGTCTGCTCATTGAGTGTGTATTTCGAGTTGCTCCATTCTGCCTTTTCCAGTATAAACTCTTCGCCATTGTCCTTTCCCATGACCCTGATCTCCTGGTTATCAATAGCCGTCACCTCGCCTATCATACCATTATAGAACCGGTGGTCAGCATCGTTCTTGATAAACATAATCTGAGCTCCCTTCTTCAGCAGCAGCTTGAAATCGGCAGGATAGGACGTCTCGGGGAAGTTGCCCTCCACCTCTGCCGTGAAACTATATACTTGAGAGGGTAAGTTGCCTAATTCCTGCTCATTGATATGCTGAGCAGGGATATTATGTGTAGTAAGCCGAATGTAGTCACCACCCTTAGGAGGCTGAAAATCGGGAATATAACGTTGATTAAGTGCAGCAAGGGTTTCGTCGCTTGCCTTGTTCTCCCTTATCTGGTTGAGAAGCGCCACAAACCTCTCGTCCTGCTGACGATAGACGGTCTGCAGTTCTATGGTGAGATAGCTTGCCTGTTGCAACGCCTTGCTCGAAAAAAAGAAAGGAGTGTCGTAATACTGGCGCAACATACTTTCCTCATGTTCTGTCACAACGGGAGCCAACTGCTGCAGGTCGCCTATCATGAGCAACTGAACGCCGCCAAAGGGCAGATCGTGCTTACGATAACGGCGCATCACCGAGTCGATGGCATCAAGCAAGTCGCTGCGCACCATACTAATCTCGTCGATGACCAAGAGATCCATCGTACGAATGATGTTTCGCTTCACCTTGCTGAATTGAAACCGCTTCTTCTCACCACCAGCGAATGTAGTACCCGGAAGATAAGGCGAAAGGGGCAGCTGAAAGAATGAATGAATGGTCACACCACCGGCATTGATGGCAGCGATTCCTGTAGGAGCCAGAACCACCATTCGCTTGGGCGACCTGCGCTTGAGTTCCTTCAGGAAGGTTGTCTTTCCTGTACCCGCCTTACCTGTAAGAAACAAATTGGCACTCGTCTTCTCTATAATGTCCCAGGCTTTCAGGGACTCCTCGTTCATTTCCATCTTGCTGTGTATTTTTAATGTGTGACGAAAATAGGTTCAATTATCGCACAAAGATAGTTATTTTTATTCAACAAGAGTAAGCATCGAGAGTTAAAAAAGAAAAAAACATTCCTATAACTTCTAACAGCCGAAAATGACTAATGACCAAAATGACAAAGCGCTAATACGGGAACAGCAAGGGAAGCACGAAGGTCATGACAATGCCGATAATAATCTGCAAAGGCAAACCCACCTTGACATAATCCATAAACGTATAGCCTCCTGCTTTCATCACCAGCGCATTGGGCGGTGTGGAGAAGGGAGAGGCGAAACACATACTGGCTCCCAAGGTGACGGCAAAGAGGAAAGCATAAGGACTGACCCCTACCTGCTGGGCTGCTACCAGAGCTATAGGTGCCATGAGGACTGCCGTGGCTGTATTGCTGATAAACATGGTCATGAGCGAGGTGGTGAAATAGATGCCTGCCAAAAGGGCTGTGGGACCTAAGGCTCCTAAGCTGTCTACCAGGGTCTGCGACACCAAAGCCGAGACTCCTGTCTTCTCAAGGGCTGTAGACATGGGCATCATGGCGGCAATGAGCACGATGCTCTCCCAGTTGATGGTCTTATAGGCAGCCTCCACATTTCGGAAACATCCGGCAAAGACAGTCAGCAGACCGGCAATGATAACCGCTGTTACAGGAGCAACAGGAATAAAGTCGAAAACCATCATCACCACCATCAGCAACATGATGGCAGCGGCCACAGGAGCCTTGTAGTCGAGAAGCACCTTGTCGGCAGTCTTCTCAGGCTGGTCGAGCACCACCCAGTTGGCTGTATCGGCAGCAAGGTGAGCCAGGTTGGTCCACTCGCCCTGCACCAGGAGCATGTCGCCCACATGCAGTCGGGTGCCAATAAGATTGTCGGTGATGTACTCGTCTCCTCTACGGATTCCCAATACATTCATGCCGAAGCGTTTACGCAGATTGGCCTCACCGATTCTGAGTCCAGCAAAATGAGAAGTAGGCATGACGACAATCTCGGAAAGTCCCAAGTCATAAAAGTCTATCTTCACGTCCTTCATCTTGCGCAGACCATAGTCGGCTGCAAAGCGCTGCATCTTAGCCTCGTCACCCATTATATATAAGGTGTCATGCTCTCCAATGACGCTGCTGCTCTTCGCCATATTCTGGTTGATGTCCTTCATCAGTCCCAAGCGCGACTTTTTCTCGTTTCTTATCTCGATGACACTCACTCCATAAAGCTTCTGTATACTGAGTTCCTTGAGCGTCTTGCCCACTATATCAAGCTTCTCACCCTTTTCATCGATAGCTGCAGAAGAACGATGGCTTGGCACAATAAACCGATGCAGATTGTCGAGCAGACGATATTCCTGCACCAAGTCGTCGAGCGATTTGCCACTCTGCTTTTTCTTTCCACTCTGCTTACGACTCAAGAACACCCGGCTCAGAGGCATGAGCACGATGATGCCAATGGCAATGACGATAAGGCCCACTGGCATGAAAGAGAAGAAGCTGAGCGACTGATAGCCAGCCTCGGTCAGCACCTCGTCGATGACAAGGTTGGGCGGAGTACCGATAAGCGTAAGCATTCCGCCTAAGCTACCTGCAAAGGCAAGGGGCATGAGGAAACGTGAGGACTGTAAGCCTGATGCTGCGGCAAGGCTTACGATGATGGGCATCATCAGAGCCACCGTACCCGTATTGCTGACAAAGGCTCCGATAAACGAGGTGACGAGCATCACCAAGAGAAAGGTAATGGTTTCGTTGCCGTGCGAAAGCGCCATAAGTTTGTTGCCCGTCAACTTGGCAAGACCAGTCTGCATGATGGCCCCACCCACCACAAAGAGTCCTATCATCATGATGACAATAGGCGAGGAGAAGCCTGCAAGAGCTTCTGTGGGAGTAAGAATTCCGAAAACAAGGAGTGCTGCCAGGGCGGTAAGTGCCACGATGTCAGCCCTCACCCTGCCCCATATAAACATGGCAACGGTAATGATTAAAATGATAAGCGTTACTGTCATGTTTGCAAAGCTACTTATTTTTTCGTAAATGACAAAAGAAATGAGGCAAAAAAAATCAGTACAGAGACACATCAAGCGCCTGCAGTACTGATCTTAAGCTGACCATCAAAGGAAACAGTCACTTCTACCTGATAGCTGACAGAGCTGTCGGGCATGGCAAGGACAGCACGGAAATGTACGCCCGCCTTGTCGGCAGCACGGAAAACGATATCGCTCAGCACCGCCTGCTTCAGGAAAGAGTCAGGCACCTTACGGCTGAAGTCCTGCTTGCGGAAGTCACGCCCGAAAAGGCGCGAGGCTCCATGATAGACATTCACATTTACTATGTTGTCATAATACACATTGTCTACCCCCACTCCATCTTCATTATAGGTACTCTTGAGCACCTTATAGGTTGTAGGATTGACCTGTGTATAAAGATGATACTTCTCTGCCCCAAAAGTCACGATGGTGTCTCTCCGAACCAGCTGTCCCTGATTGAGCACCACGGGCTGCTGATGCTTGAAAGAACTGAGATAGGTCTTGTCATTGGTCTTCACCAACCTAAGCACATCTCCATTCTGAGTCTTGAACTCGAAGAGATGAGCGGCCTGTTTCACGATAGCATAGCGAATATCACTGGCGCCACGTATCACCAAGGTGTCTGCCGACACATAAAAATAGGCAGGCATACTGGTAGAGTCTGGATAATAAATAGTGTCGCCCTACACCCGAAAGACCACATCCTCGTCATCCTCGTCAATCCACATGCCCTGCAGCATCTGCTTGGCCTTCATGTCTTCTTTGAACGTTTCCTTCTGGGCACGTTCCTTACAGGCCGAAAACACCATCAGGCACCCTATGACCAATAATATAATATTGCGTTTCATCAATGATTTAATTTTCCTTTTCTGTGACTGTGAAAAAAATGGGTCACACTGTTCTCTCTTTACTCGAAGACCTCGGCATCCTTCAGCGATGTAGCCTTGAGGAGATCTTTCTCTGAGGTGAGCACATCATCGGCAGAAATAGGCCACTCGATGTGGATGTCCTTATCATTCCAGCGGATGCTGGCCTCGTGCTGTGGAGCGTACACATTATCTACTTTATAGGTAAACACAGCCTCGTCGCTCAAAACCAGGAAACCGTGAGCAAAGCCACGAGGGATGAAAAGCTGCCGTTTGTTGTCCTCGCTCAGTTCCACAGCCACATACTTTCCAAAAGTAGGACTGCTCTTACGAATATCGACAGCCACATCGAGCACACGTCCACGGATGACACGCACCAACTTGGCCTGTGAGTATTCGCCCTTCTGATAATGCAGTCCACGAAGAACACCATAGCTCGACTTGGACTCATTGTCCTGTATAAACTCTACATGACGACCTATATGCTGATCGAAATCAGCCTGTCTCCATGACTCAAAGAAATAGCCACGTGCATCACGAAAAACCCTGGGCTCCAACACGTAGACCCCATCAATCTCAGTCTTCAAATATTCCATTACTCTTTAGTTTATTCTGCTTCGCCTGAACCGTTTCCAGCAAGCAATAGCACTATACCTTATTTTATATATATGGCAAAGATAATATATTTTTTTGAAACGGCAAAACAAATAAAACTTTTTATCGTCTATTACTTATTTTTTATATAAAATTGTTGGCGGGAAGAAAAAAAATAACTATCTTTGCAAACGTGATTGAACTGGAAAGACATATAGAGATCCTACTTTTGAGCAACGATTGCGTGATAGTCCCCGACTTTGGAGGCTTCATGGCTCATCATGTAGATGCAAGATATGATGGCAGAGACAACATGTTTTTGCCACCACTGAGGACTATTGGCTTCAATCCACAGCTCACTATGAACGATTCGCTCCTCGCGCTTTCATATGTAGAGGCCTACGACATCAGCTATCCTGATGCCCTGAGCCGTATCGCAGAAGACGTGAGAGAGATTCGTGCCGAGCTCGACATCAACGGAAAATACGAATTGACGGACATAGGTACTCTCTACCTCAACAGCCAGGGCACATATACCTTTAAGCCCTGCGAGGCTGGCCTGCTGACTCCAAACTACTATGGTTTGGACGGCTTTGTCATGCAGCCACTTGCGGAGCTTGGCGCATCTGCCAGCAACGAGGAGACAGCGGCATCAGCCGAAATCATACCTTTCGACAGCAATTCCAACCAACAGGTGGAAGAAAACGAGGGCAGCCGACAAGCCACAACAGATACCGTGTCCTTAAACGAACAAGAGGAGGAGGAAGAGGAAAGCAGCGAGTTCGTACAGATCAGAAAGAGCTGGCTGCGCAATGCCGTGGCTGCATGTATCGCCCTTATTGCCTTCTTCACACTCTCTACCCCACTCGACACACCACAGGTGCAGAAGAGCAAGGTAGACATCAGCATGTTGAACCGTCTTATGCCTAAGGAAATGGTAAAGGACAACAGCATCAAGGCACTCGAGGCTGTAGCCAGCGAAGTCGAGAAGAAAACAGAGATTGCGGGGAATGCCGAACGTACAGACAAAGCAGAGATTGAAAAGCAAGAAATAGCCAAGCCACACTATTGCATCGTGCTGGCAAGTCGTGTTACCAAGCGCAATGCAGCTACCTATACGGAGAGTCTGCAGGCCAAGGGCTTCAAGGACACCAGAGTACTCATTACATCCAACAATGTAAAGGTGGTCTATGGTTCCTATGAAACCGAGCAACAAGCTTACACAGCGCTCAACCAGCTGCACCACCACGAGGCCTTTGCCGACGGATGGGTAACCCTCGTAAAAGAATAAACGCATGAAAAGAGTAAGATGCCCCAAGTGTGACAACTTTATCACATTCGACGAGACCAAGTACCAGGCAGGACAAAGTCTCGTCTTTGTATGCCCACAATGCAACAAGCAGTTCGGCATACGCATGGGTGTGTCCAAGTTGCGCGAGACTCAAAAGGAGGAAAAGCTCGACGAAAGAGCCAACGAGCATGGTTTTGGCTCTATCGTTGTGATAGAGAATGTCTTCGCCTACAAGCAGGTCATTCCCCTGCAGATGGGCGACAACATCATAGGACGATACATGAAGAACAGCGGCATCAACTGCCCCATCGAGACCGTAGACCCCAGTGTCGACATGAACCATTGTGTCATCAATGTGAGTCGCGACAAGAAAGGCAACTTGAAATATGTATTGCGCGACGGTCCCAGCTATACAGGAACCTTTGTCGACAATGTGATCTTGGGCGACAGAGAGCGCCGCGTCATAGAAGACGGCACACTCTTTACCATCGGAGCCACTTCCATCATTTTACGCTCCGCAGATAATAAAGACGAATAATTATACCATTTTCGCTTACTATCTGAAAGAAATTCGCACACTTTTATAATCTTTTTGCCAATATTTTCTTTATATTGCAAGAAAATGCGTATCTTTGCATCTGTAAACTTAAGATTAACGTCAGCTTATGGATGTAGCAATCGTAAAATACAACGCCGGTAACATCTACTCCGTGGTGAATGCCATGAAGAGACTCGGCATCTCCCCCATCCTCACCGACGACGCAGAAACCCTGCGTAAGGCCGATCGTGTGCTCTTTCCCGGGCAGGGACAGGCCAGAGAAGCCATGCTTTATCTCAAAGCACACGGGCTCGACGAAACCATTAAGTCGCTCACACAACCCGTCTTGGGAATATGCGTGGGACAGCAGCTCCTGTGCCGACATTCAGAAGAAGGAGACGTGGACTGCATCGGCATCTTTGATGTCGACGTAAAGAAGTTTGTGCCCCAGCAGCATCAGGACAAGGTGCCTGCCATGGGATGGAACGAGATCTACAACCTCTCTTCACCCCTGATGAAAGACCTGGGCGAAAATCCATACACTTATTTCGTGCATAGCTACTACGTGCCGCTATGCCAGGAAACCATTGCTACGGCCAACTACATACAGCCCTACAGTGCCGCTCTGCACAAAGACAATTTCTACACCTGCCAGTTTCATCCCGAAAAGAGCGGAAAGGTAGGAGAACAAATCCTCAAGAACTTTATGGAACTATGAATATAGAACTCATACCAGCCATCGACATCATTGGTGGACAATGCGTAAGACTCACCAAAGGCGACTACGACCAGAAAAAAGTGTACGACGACAACCCTGCCGAAGTGGCAAAACACTTTGAGAAATTAGGGTTTAAACGTCTGCATGTGGTGGATCTTGACGGAGCCAAATCCAAGCATATCGTCAACGACAACGTGCTGAAAGCCATCACGTCAGCCACTTCGCTATCTGTAGATTTCGGAGGCGGAATCAAGACAGAGGAAGATATCGAGAAAGCATTCGACGCAGGAGCTGCCATGGTGACAGTAGGAAGCATCGCCGTAACTAACCCAGAGCTTTTCCTTAGTTGGATAGACAAATATGGAGCCGGGCGCCTTATCTTGGGAGCCGACGTAAGAAACGGCAAAATATCTATCAACGGCTGGAAGGAAGACTCGGCAGAAGACTTGCTTCCTTTCCTCAAACAGTACACCGACAAGGGTGTGCGCAACGTGCTCTGCACAGAGATCAGCAAGGACGGAACCCTGCAGGGGCCAGCCATCGAACTCTACAAAGAGATCATGGCAGCCTATCCCGATCTCCATCTGATTGCCTCGGGAGGTGTAAGCTGCAACGAGGATATAGATGCTTTAGAGACAGCCGGCATTCCTGCGGTGGTGTTCGGCAAAGCTTTCTACGAGGGAAAAATCGACATAGACAAATTAGGTCTTTGAGTCCCCTCATAGCGAGATTTCTGCAATAATGAAAAAGAAGAAAGAGATATGGTTGAACAAAACATAAGCAAAGGTTTGGCGAAGAGAATCATACCCTGCCTTGACGTGAAGAACGGAGAGACCGTAAAGGGCACAAACTTCGTGAACCTCCGCAGCGCAGGCGACCCTGTGGAACTGGGCAAGGCCTACAGCGATGCAGGAGCCGACGAGCTCGTGTTTCTCGACATCACAGCCAGCTTTGAAGGGCGAAAGACCTTTGCCGACATGGTGACACGAGTAGCCGAGCAAATCAACATACCTTTCACCGTGGGAGGAGGAATCAACGAACTGAAAGATGTTGACCGACTGCTCAATGCCGGAGCCGACAAGGTAAGTATCAACAGTGCAGCCATACGCAACCCCGGTCTCATCGACAAGATAGCCGGACACTATGGTTCTCAGGTGTGTGTATGTGCCATAGACGCCAGGCTCGACAGCGACGGATGGCACTGCTACGTAAAGGGAGGAAGAGAAAGAGTGGAACTGGGACTCTTCGACTGGGCAAAGGAAGTTGCCGACCGTGGTGCTGGCGAAATTCTCTTCACCAGCATGGACCACGATGGCGTGAAGCAAGGTTTCGCCAATGAGGCTTTGGCAAGACTTGCCGACGAGTTGAGCATTCCAGTCATTGCATCTGGAGGAGCAGGCAACATGCAGCATTTCCGTGATGCCTTCACCTTGGGCAAGGCCGATGCAGCACTGGCTGCCAGTGTGTTCCACTTCGGAGAGATTGCCATACCCGACCTCAAGAAATACCTGCGCAATGAAGGTATCAACGTGAGAATATAATAAACGAAGCTAACACATAGCAGAAGTATATAGACTAAGAAATAAAGCAAAAAGAAATAGATATGGAAATGGAAATAGATTTCGAGAAAATGGGCGGCCTTGTTCCAGCCATCATCCAGGACGCAGTAACCAAAAACGTACTGATGTTGGGATTCATGAACAAGGAGGCATACGAAAAGACCATAGCCACAAAGAAAGTCACCTTCTGGAGCCGTTCACGCAACTGTCTGTGGACCAAAGGTGAAACATCGGGCAACTACCTCAACCTTGTCAGCATTCAGAACGACTGCGACAAAGACACGCTGCTCGTCAAGGTACATCCACAGGGTCCAACCTGCCATAAGGGAACAGACACCTGCTGGGGCGAGGACAACACGCTGAACCCTATCCTCTTCCTCTCAGAGTTGCAGGACTTCATCAACAAGCGTCATGAGGAAATGCCCGAGGGAAGCTATACCACCAGCCTGTTCCAGAAAGGAGTGAACAAAATGGCACAGAAGGTAGGCGAAGAAGCAGTGGAAACCATCATCGAGGCCACAAACGGCAACGACGAGAAACTCGTTTACGAATCCTCCGACCTGCTCTACCACCTCATCGTTCTGCTTACCAGCAAAAAGCTGCGCATCGAGGACGTGGCAAAAGAGCTGCAGATGCGCCACGACCCAGAATGGGACAAGAAGCGCCGTACAGCAAAGAGCAAGGGTGAAATGAAGTAATACATATATATATAATAAGGAGAAAAAATTAGGATGTTGATAGAATATAAAAACGTAAGCATCTACCAAGCCGACAAGTGTATCCTCAAGGACGTGAACTTCCATGTTGACGAGGGCGAGTTCACTTATCTCATCGGAAAGGTAGGATCGGGAAAAAGTTCACTGCTCAAGACTCTGTACTGCGAGCTCGACCTCGTAGAAGGTGAGACTGAGAAGGCAGAAATCTTAGGCAGAGACCTCACGACCATCAGACGCAAGGATATTCCTGCGCTGAGAAAGGAGTTGGGCATCATCTTCCAGGACTTCCAGTTGCTGCACGACCGCAGTGTACACAAGAACTTCGAATTTGTACTGAAAGCCACAGGCTGGAAAGACAAGAAAGCCCGCAACGAACGCATCGCAGAAGTTCTCGAGGAGGTAGGCATGAGCGAGAAAGCAGACAAGATGCCTCACGAGCTGTCGGGTGGCGAGCAGCAGCGCATAGCCATAGCACGGGCACTGCTCAACAACCCTAAACTCATCATTGCCGATGAGCCTACAGGCAACCTCGACCCCGAAACGGCAAGCCATATCGTCAGTCTGCTGAAAGACATCACCAAGCAGGGAACTACTGTCGTCATGTCGACCCACAACATCCCCATGCTCGACAAGTTCCCAGGCATCGTATATCGATGCAAAGACGGAAGTCTGCACGATGTGACCAATGAGTACAACCACATCGACCTGACCGAAGACGGCGAGGAAAGTTGAGTAAAGAACGAAGAATGAAGAGTGAAGAATTCAACACCCTCATTAAACAATAAAATAAAACAATAAAATTAAACATTAATATAATATTAAGACTATGAAGGTAATGAAATTCGGAGGTACTTCGGTTGGCTCACCTGAGCGCATGAAGGGAGTAGCCTCCTTGGTTACAGAATCAGGTGAACCTACTTTCATCGTACTTTCTGCGATGAGCGGTACAACAAACTCACTCGTTGAAATCTCTGACTATCTCTACAAGAAGAATCCAGAGGGCGCCAACGAGGTAATCAACAACTTGGAGAAGAAATACATGCAGCATGTGGAAGAGCTCTACTCTACCGAGGAGATGAAGAAAACCACAAGCGAATTCCTTCATAGCGAATTCGATTATCTGCGTTCCTTCACCAAGGATCTTTTCACCTCTTTCGAGGAGAAGAGTATCGTGGCCCAGGGTGAGATCATGAGCACCAACATGGTGGTCAACTATTTGAAGGAGCAGGGCATCAAGGCAGTGCTGCTCAATGCGCTCGACTTCATGCGTACCGACAAGAATGCCGAGCCAGACCCACAGTACATCAAGGAAAAGCTTGCCGACATCATGGAGAAGAACAAGGACCAGCAGATCTACATCACGCAGGGTTTCATCTGCCGCAATGCTTATGGCGAGGTTGACAACCTGCAGCGAGGCGGCAGCGACTATACAGCATCGCTCATCGGTGCAGCCCTTCCTGCCGACGAGATCCAGATATGGACCGACATCGATGGCATGCACAACAACGACCCACGAGTGGTAGAGCATACAGAGGCAGTACATCAGCTCAACTTCGAAGAGGCTGCCGAACTGGCTTACTTCGGTGCCAAGATTCTTCACCCTACCTGCGTACAGCCAGCCAAGTATGCCGGCATTCCAGTAAGACTGAAGAACACCCTCGACCCTAAGGCCGACGGAACCATCATCGACAACGTGATAGTACGTGGCAAGATCAAGGCTGTGGCAGCCAAGGACAACATCACCGCCATCAAGATCAAGAGCAGCCGTATGTTGCTGGCTACAGGTTTCCTGCGCAAGGTGTTCGAGATCTTCGAGAGCTATCAGACTCCTATCGACATGATTGCCACCTCTGAGGTGGGTGTAAGCATGAGTATTGACAATGACGCCCACCTGAACGACATCGTCAACGAGTTGAAGAAATATGGTACTGTCACTGTCGACACAGATATGTGTATCATCTGCGTGGTAGGCGACCTCGACTGGAGCAACGTAGGTTTCGAGACACTTGCCACAGAGGCAATGAAGAACATCCCTGTAAGAATGATTTCTTACGGAGGTTCCAACTACAACATCTCATTCCTCATCAGAGAAAGAGACAAGAAGCAGGCTTTGCAGAACTTGAGCGACAACCTGTTTGAAAAGTAATTTAAGTGAAGAACGAAGAGTGAAGAGTGAAGAATTCGTATGCAATGCTTCCTACTCACTCTTCGTTGGATATTCTGATTTACAATAAATTGGATTTTCTAATTTGACTATATAAGATATTAATTTTAGATTTAAGTGAAATGAAAGGAACATTTCCTATAGATAAGTTTCAGGAGACACAGACTCCGTTCTACTATTACGACACAGCCCTGCTGAGACAAACCCTCAGAACCATCTGCGAGGAAGCAGGTAAACATCCTGGTTTCGAGGTACACTATGCCGTAAAAGCAAACGCCAATCCTAAAGTGCTGGGCATCATCAGCCAGGCAGGATTAGGAGCCGACTGCGTGAGCGGAGGAGAAATACAAGCTGCTGTCAACGCAGGATTTCCTGCCAACAAGATTGTATATGCCGGTGTGGGCAAGAGCGACTGGGAGATCAATCTCGGACTGGAGAAAGGCATCTTCTGCTTCAACGTGGAGAGTATTCCCGAACTGGAAATCATCAACGAGCTGGCTGCCAGAAAGAACAAGACAGCACAGGTTTGCTTTCGCATCAATCCTAACGTAGGAGCACACACACATGCCAACATCACCACAGGACTGGCAGAAAATAAATTCGGTATTGCCATGCAAGACATGGAGAGTGTCATTGCAGAAGCTGCAACCATGAAGAACATCAAGTTCCTCGGCCTGCACTTCCACATTGGCAGTCAGATACTTGACATGGGTGACTTCGAGGCTCTCTGCAACAGAATCAATGAACTGCAAAACCAGTTGGAAGCTCACCACATCGAAGTAAAGAACATCAATGTGGGCGGCGGACTCGGCATAGACTACAAGCATCCCAACCGCGTGCCCATACCCGACTTCAAGTCTTACTTCGACACCTATGCCAAGCACCTGAAACTGCGCGACGGACAGAAGGTGCATTTCGAATTGGGCCGTGCAGTGGTAGGCCAAATGGGATCACTCATCACAAGAACCCTCTATGTAAAACAAGGCACAGCCAAGCAGTTTGCCATCGTAGATGCCGGCATGACCGACCTCATACGCCCTGCCCTCTACCAAGCTTATCACAAAATAGAGAACATCACGAGCGAGGAGCCTGTAGAAACCTACGATGTAGTAGGCCCAATCTGTGAGTCAAGCGACGTCTTTGCCAAGGCTATCGACCTGAACAAGACCCATCGTGGCGACCTCATTGCACTACGTTCGGCAGGAGCCTATGGCGAGATTATGGCAAGTCAGTACAACTGCCGTCAGTTGCCTAAAGGCTACATCACAGAAGAAATGTAAGGCACCTTAACAATACGAGAAAAGAAAATAACTCAACTTTCTCAAACGAGGAAGTTAAAAAACTAAAATGATGATAATCAGTTTAACTACTATTATCGCTGGCGCAGCAGTGGTTTTATTGGCAGTCCTCGGATCGCTGATCAATCCATTTCTGCGCTCATTGCGTCTCAATAAAGAGGAAGAACCGTCTGCCGAGGGAACGACTGAAGATGCAGCCGCAACCCAGCCACTTCCTCCAGTCACCATACTTATCACAGCTCATGACAACCTGCCTGAGCTGGAACGCAACCTGCATACTTTCCTTGAGCAGAAATATCCTGCCAACTATCAGGTAGTGGTTGTCTGCCAGAGCAGCGACGGTGAGACGATCGATTTTCTGAAACGTCAGTCTTCAGAAAATCCACACCTTTATTATACCTTCATACCAGAGAGCTCACGCTATATGAGCCGAAAGAAACTGCAGATTACCGTAGGTGTGAAAGCTGCCAAGTATGAGTGGATTCTGCTCACCGAACCTGCCTGCATGGCCTGCAGCGAGGACTGGCTTGCCAGCATGACCCGTCAGTGCCAGGAGCCTAACCATCTGGTATTAGGCTACGTAAGCACAGAGGAAAGTTGCAAGAGTGTGCGTCGGTTCGACATGATCAGAAAAGCCTATTACCTGTTGCGCAGAGCACAACGCTCCTACGGCTACCGCACCAATATGCCCAACGTCATCTTCCGCAAGAGCGACTTCATGCGCGAGCAGGGCTATCAGGGCAACTTGGAATATGTGCGCGGCGAATATGACTTCCTGGTCAACAAGTATGCCCTGTGTGGCGACACTGCTGTCGAACTGGCACCATCAGCATGGCTTCAGCAGGAAGCCCCTACCGATAAGAGCTGGCACAACAAGAGCCTCTACCTGCAGGCTTCGCGCAAGTCACTCAATCGCAACCTGTCTATGAGAACCCTGATGTTCTTCGACCATCTCTTTCCCCACCTCAGCCTTATCGCCTCTATAGCAGTTTTGGCGTGCTCCGTCGTGATGAAAGACTGGATACTGACGGGCTGTGCAGGTTTTGCTCTGTTGCTGCTCATCGTTCTTCGAACCATCATCGCCCACAGGGCAGTCGCCCGTTTCGATTCTCTCATTCCTACGTATAAGTTGCCCTTCTACGATTACGGAATCATCTGGCGAAACTTCGCCAACAAAGTGCGTTACTGGCGAGCCGACAAGAACGACTTCACCAGCCACAAACTTTGAGGACAATACAAGGACTCAGCGAGACTGTTTACAAAAAGCTTAAATAATCAACGATGAAAATATATTTATTCATAACCAAGAAAAAAAGGCAATACGCCATGTACAAAGCCTATATAGAGACTTTACAGCAGAGACTCGACATCGCCGACAACATCGAGGATGCCGACGTGGTATTGTTTCTTGGTGCATGGTCATACCAGGGATTCCGACTGGCACAACGTTCCAAAAAGATGGGAATCCCATACATCGTTTGTCCTTTGGGCGACATCTCGGAGAGAAACTGCCATAATCCTGGCATGAAGAGAAGCCTGCAAACCCTTATCTATCAGAAGACAATGTGCAAGTCGGCAGAACTCATCATCGCCACCACACCCTTGGAGAAAGAATATCTCACCGCTTTAGGGTGGAACAGCCACATCTCGCTCATCCGATATTTCAGTTACAGCCAGCTCACCTCACAGTCGGCCATGACAGAAGACTGGCAAAGCGCTGACACTGACACCATCACCTTCACCAACTACGAGAAGCGAAAGGCAGAAGCCATAGCTGCGAAGACCGACGAGCCTATCATCGCACAAATCATGCAGATAAAAAGCAGGATGCCGCACCGTAACATTCCGCAAAAATACATCGACGACCTGCACACCCTGCTCTATGCCGACAACTACGACGAGGATGCCATCCAGGCCGAACTCGCCAAGCAGAAACTTGACAAGTATGCAGCTGCCGTCTTTGATGCCATGACCGAGAAGACAGGACTCACCGAGGGATTCATGCCTCTGCCTGCCAGGAAAGGCAGAAAGAGCAGACAGATCCTGAAATACATCAAATAACCATCAACCCTGTATGACTCACTCCATTCATGACAGATAATACGAAAATCAATTCCTTGGCCAGCAACTTGCCAGCATTCAGCATAGCCGACTCCATCAATCAAACCTTGAGAGAGTCGGCTAATCTTGTTGTCACAGCCCCTCCAGGAGCCGGCAAGTCTACCCTGCTGCCTCTCACCATCCTCGAAGGAATGAACGGCAAGGGGAAAATCCTCATGTTGGAACCCAGACGCCTCGCCGCCCGACAGATAGCCGAACGAATGGCAAGTCTCATAGGTGAACCAGCAGGCAAGACGGTAGGCTATCGTGTACGATTTGAGAACAAGGTGTCGGCCGAGACACGCATCGAAGTTCTCACCGAAGGCATCCTTACCCGAATGCTCGTCAATGATGCCACCCTCGAGGGTGTCGACGTGATTATCTTCGACGAGTTCCACGAAAGAAGCATCCATTCCGACCTGGCATTGGCACTAACCCTGCAGGCACAAAATATCATCCGCCCCGACCTGAAAATCATCATCATGTCGGCCACTATCGACACATCTGCCATCTGTCAGGCCCTTCATGCACCGCTCATCGAGTGTGCCGGAAAAATGTTTCCCGTGAAGACCCTCTATGCCGAGACCGATACCGACAAGTACACTATATATAAAGAGGTGGCAGCTGCCGTGATGCGGGCCCACCGCGAACACGAGGGCGACATCCTTGCCTTCCTGCCCGGACAAGCCGACATACAGAGATGCGAGGAACTCCTTATCGCTAATCTTGCCGACACACAGACACAGGTGTATCCACTCTATGGCAATCTCTCGCCCGAGAGACAACGAAAGACCATAGCCCCTTCCCTTCAAGGCGAGCGCAAAATCGTTCTTGCCACCCCCATTGCCGAGACATCACTCACCATCGAAGGCGTGAGAATCGTAATAGACTCAGGATTTTGCCGTCAGTTGGTGTACGATGCCCGGACAGGGCTCAGTCATCTTGAGACTGTGCGCATCAGTAAAGACATGGCCATCCAGCGAAGAGGACGAGCAGGCAGAGTGGCAGAAGGAATCTGTTACCGACTATGGTCGAAGACCTCAGAACACCTGATGCAGGAACAAAGAAAGCCCGAGATAGAAGAAGCCGACCTCACCCCGATGGTTCTCGACATTGCAGCCTTTGGCGAGAGCGACCCCATGTCGCTCCCCTGGCTCACGCCTCCTTCCCATAGCAACATATTTAATGCCAAACACTTACTCCTGTCACTTCAAGCAATCAACGAGGACGGTAGTGTCACGCTACTTGGCAGAAAGATGGCATCCCTGCCCTGCCATCCCCGCATAGCCAAGATGATGCTCAACTCCAGGACAGATGCACAGAAAGCCTTGGCATGCGACATGGCAGCCGTACTGGAGGAGAAAGACCCAATGAGCGAACATGAGGACTCAGACATGACACTCCGCATCGCCATGCTGCGTTCACAAAGAGAGAGAAAGAACTTGGGCAAATGGGCACGCATCGCACAGATAGCCCAGGAGTATCGCAGGATGCTCAAGGTGAAGGAGGACAACCATCCTGTCGACCCCGAGGAAGTGGGAAGCCTGATCGCCTCAGCCTATCCGGAGCGAATTGCCATGGCTGTCGACAATATCGGCAACTTCAGAATGTCGGGCGGACAGAACATCTTCATCGACCGAAACGATCCCATGTCCCTGCACTCCTGGCTTGCCATCGCTTCGCTCAACTCAGCAGGCTCCAAGGGTAAGGTATTCCTCTCCGCTCCCGTCAGCATCAACGACCTGCCCACATCTACGTTCACCAATATCTCGTGGGACAGCAAGGCAGGAGCAGTGCGTATGCAAAGTGAAAGACGAATCGGGCAGCTCGTCGTAGAAAGCAAACCCATCCACGACGCAGACAAAGGACAGATCATCGACATCATCTGCTCTGCCGTCAGAAAAGAAGGACTCAGCATGCTCGACTGGAACGAGAAGGTGAAACGACTGCAGCAGAGAGTGGAAAAGGTAAAGCAATGGCACCCGGAAATGAACGTGCCCAACCTTACCACCGAGCACCTATTGACGACAGCCTCTGCCTGGCTTCCCTTCTATATAGAACAAGAGGGAAAACTGAGAACGACTACAGCCGAGCTCAGGAAACTCGACCTTGCCGAGATACTATGGGCACAAGTTCCCTACGAGCTTCAGGAAGAGATAGACCATTGGGCTCCTACCCATATCGCAGTACCTTCGGGCAGTCGCATCCGCATCGACTATCGGCCAGGAACCGAGGCGCCAGTATTGAGTGTACGACTGCAGGAATGTTTCGGTATGACTCAGACACCCAAGGTAGACAACGGCAGGCAACCCCTGCTGATGGAGCTCCTGTCTCCGGGCTTCAAACCCGTACAACTCACGCAAGACCTCGCCAGTTTCTGGCAAGGCACCTACTTTGAGGTACGCAAGGAGCTGAAGCGCCGTTATCCCAAACATTACTGGCCCGAGAACCCTTTAGAGAGCGAGGCTGTGAGAGGAGTGAAAAGAAAATAAAAGCCCGCTTCTTCACTTTTCTCCCCAAAACCGACTGCTTTTTCAGTAATTTATGTACTTTTACAAATAAAAAAACAATGAACGGAATATACACAATACTTCTCTTAGTGTTAAGCAACATCTTTATGACTATTGCATGGTATGGACACCTCAAACTGCAGCAAACAGGCGTCAGTAGCCACTGGCCCTTAGTAGGTGTGATCGCTTTCAGTTGGTCTATCGCTTTCTTTGAGTACTGCTGTCAGGTACCCGCCAACCGTATTGGCTTTATCGACAACGGCGGCCCCTTCTCATTGGTTCAGCTCAAGGTGATACAGGAATGCGTATCCCTCATCGTCTTCGCCGTCATTGCCAACATTCTCTTCCAGGGTGAAAGTCTGCACTGGAACCACTTTGCAGCCTTCCTCTGCCTCATTGCCGCCGTCTACTTCGTGTTCATGAAGTAAGAGAAATTGTGCAAGGTCGGCTGGCTATAGAGTCTTGCCCCCCTTCTTTGCCTGGTTGATGCGTGACTTTGCCTGGTTGATTTCGATGAGGTTTGCGTTCACGCTGCGCTTTACGATGCTGTAATTAATCATAGTTCTGTAGGTTTTGGAATGATAGTTTAATACTTTGTCAGCTGCCCGAAAGTGCCACCTTTTGGGTCTTAATAGATGACCGGCGCCTGTCGTCTATTGTGACCGCCCTTGGTCGTAATAGATGCCTCCTGCGAGGCTCCCTGAGCACTTTCATTGGTTGACGCTGCAAAGATACAACATTTTTCGGCTATTTGATCATTTGTAGAATGACTTGTTAAGCAAAACAGGTCAAAAATGGCAAGAAACAGTGCTGTAAGTTACTGAGTATGTGCGGAATACGTATATAACGCTTTTTTACATCTTATATCTGTTGCTCTACATTGTAACTTTTGGAAATAATACAAATGTGGTCAAAGTGGTCATGGTCAAAGTGGTCAAACTCGATTTTTTGAAAGTATTTTTCTCTTCTAAAGATAGTATATATAAATAATATATATTATTTATATATACTATCTTTAGAACTTTTTTTCTCATCAGATTTCGAGTTTGACCACTTTGACCATGACCACTTTGACCACAATTTACAGCTAAGCACAAAGTAAAGTAATCTTACACGTTCACCATCTATCAGTAGTACAAAAACAGAAAAATAATCATATTCAGAAGTCCAGACTTTCTTTAAAATCTGTTCATAAAAAAGAAAAACGTAAGGTTATAAATTAACAATATATAACACAAAGAAAGTTATTTAACTCATATTTAACTTTTATATGAATACTTATTGCTATTATCCATGTTTTGATTTGTATAAATATACTAAGCCACATCGTCAAGGCATAATGTATAAATATACATTATTGAAAAACAGGAATTTTCGGTGCAAAAGAACATTGTAAACAGATTTTACAAAACAGCATCTTCTTCTCGTTTTCTCTGTCATCAATTTCACATAAAGAAAGTCATCAGCGAAAGCAAACCGTCTTGCCATATCACCATTTTTCCTATCATTGTTGACAAGAAAACCTACTTTGAATACACACAATGAGCCAATAAAACACATCATTTAATGACATTTTCCTCATTTTTATACTTAACTTTCGTAAGAGAAGTAAATAAACATATAGACAATACTTTCCAGGCATACCAACAAAAAAAACCTTCAAGAATAATCTTGAAGGCTTTTCTGCGGTGCGTACGAGACTCGAACTCGTGACCTCCTGCGTGACAGGCAGGCATTCTAACCAACTGAACTAACGCACCAGTTAAGGTCGAAATGATGAGATGAACAAGCGGTGCGTACGAGACTCGAACTCGTGACCTCCTGCGTGACAGGCAGGCATTCTAACCAACTGAACTAACGCACCAAAAGAAGATTAAATCTTAACCGCTTGAGGTTCATTTCTCATTTGCGGTTGCAAAGGTACTGCTTTTATTTGATTCCACCAAATTTTTCTGCAACTTTTTTACAAAATTTTTTGCAAGAAATAGGCATCGCCATACTCTTTTCCTGAGAAAATCCAGTCTTTCAAACAGATATCTCCCTGAAACCCAAACGATTTCAAAAGTTTGAGGCATCCTGCATTGTCGCAACCCACAATGGCATAAATTTGATGCAGATGTATCACATTGCGGCTATACCCAAATATTTCGTGCAGAACAGACTTGCCATATCCCTGACCGCGAAACTCTTTTTTTATGGCTATTCCAAGCTCTGCCCGGCGATGCTTGGGGTCAAAATTGGTCAAGTCGACTGTACCGACCGTCTCTCCTTCTTCGTTGTCAACCATCAGCCGCACTTGCCCGTCGGCATAAATATCGCTTTTGGAAGAAGTGATGTAGTCGATCAGCACGCTGCGCGAATAAGGCACATTGGTGGCACTCACGCCCCATACCGTACGGTCGTTCTCCAACGTATAGAGCGTGTCAAGGTCTTCGGGCTCCATGGCTCGCAGACTGACTGGAGGGAAAGATTTCATAGTTTCGGTGGATAGCATATTTCAGAAATAAAAGATACATCAGCTTATCACATCACGGTCGGTCACTATCTTGTGCGTAGCGGCATGATAGGTGCCTATCCTCCACTGGCGCTGCGGTTGCTGCATGAAGAGACCGAAGATGTGCTGATAGTCGTAGGAATCGGCATCGTAGACGATATTGACCACCGACTTGCCCATACCCTGCAACATCGCCTGAACAGAAACCGACAGGTGTCCATCGGGCATAGTCTGTGCATCTGCCAGGACGAACTGGGCATCGAGTCCATTCTCCATACTGAGGGAACGACAGTCGTCGAGCATCTGCTGACTGCCCAAGAAGAGATAACGGGGCGAAGCCTCGCGACGGGGCGTGAAGCCCAAGCTCTTGCGCAACTTGGAGAGCAGCATGCCGAAAGCAGCCACGCTGGCACGCGCATATATGGCAGCGCTGATGGGCACTGTGAGCAGCAGCGACATGCCCGAATTGTGCTTACGGAAGAAGATGAGCATCGCCTCATAGAACACATGGACATAACGGAAACTGGACTTCTGCGTGCTCTCGCCCTTGTAGTGAAGGATGAGCGATGGCAGATAATAGTTGCGATAGCCGCCCTTGAGGACACGATAAGACAGGTCGATATCCTCGCCATACATAAAGAAATCCTCGTCGAGGAGTCCCACCTTGTCGAGCGCCTCGCGCCGCAGCATGCAGAAAGCTCCACTCACCACCTCGATGGCTGCCGGTGTGTTCCAGTCGAGATAACCCATATAATAATGTCCGAAGCGATGATGTGCGGGCATTCTTTCGCAGAGTCCTATCATTTTCCAGAATGCCACCATCGGCGTAGGAACTCCACGACGGCTCTCTCTTGCCGACTCGCCACAGGCATTCAGCATGCGAACACCCAAGGAACCGGTATCTGCATGGCCATCCATCCACGCCAAAGCCTCACGCAGTGTGGGCTCTGCCACGATGGTGTCGGGATTGAGCAAAAGCACATACTCGCCATGACTCATGCGGATGGCGAGGTTATTGGCTCGGGCAAAGCCCAGATTATGCCGGCTCGCCACTATGCGAACCCAGTCGAAGTGCTCGCGCAGATACTCCACCGAACCGTCGACAGAATGATTGTCCACCAGCAACACCTCGGCTTCGATTCCCTCCAACGCCTTATGGAGCGAAAGAAGACACTGCTCTACATAATTCTTTACGTTATAGTTGACGATTACTACTGACAGTTTCACAGCCTAATCTTTTTTAGAGGATTCGGTTGTCTCGTCCATACATCTGCCCATAGAGGGATAGACGAAGAAGAGACACAACAAAAGAATGATGCCCAGATAGCCAAAACCTGGCCACATGGTCTGATAATACAAGAAAGTGTCTATGGACATGGGCACGCAGAGCATCTGTATGCGTGCGGTGCCCCAGGTAATCAATGCCGAGCCCTTATGTTCCAACAGCCGACGACGCACCGACGGTATGGAGAAGAGCTTCAGGGCTACAGGTATGACGATGATGGAGGCAAACTCCATGACTACCTGCAGGAAGAACTCCAACTGGGGATTGTCGAACTGCTCGAGAGGCAGAAGCACCTCTGTCTCATAGAGCACTACTATCAGCAGACAGACGCCCACCATCACCCAGAAATTGAGCATGAGGTAACGCTGTACTAATTTGAGATCTAACATACTTTTTTATAGAAGGTATTAATATATACAAGTTTTGAGGACTGTCTAAGATGACCCCCCAGCTACTGAGCAAAGGGGGTGCGGTTGAGAATGGAACGTCCCAGGGTCACCTCGTCGGTATACTCCAGTTCGTCGCCCACAGAGATGCCACGGGCTATCACTGAAAGACTGACAGGAAAGGAAGCCAACTTGCGAGAGATAAAGAAGTTGGTGGTATCGCCCTCCATGGTGCTGCTCAGCGCCAGGATAACTTCCTTCACCCCACCCTGAGCCACCCGCTCTACAAGCGAGTCTATCTCCAAGTCGTTGGGACCTATGCCGTCCATTGGCGAGATGATGCCTCCCAGAACATGATAGAGTCCATGAAACTGCTGGGTGTTCTCCACTGCCATGACGTCCTGCACATTCTCCACCACACAGATTGTGGAAGCATCGCGGCGCGGATCGCTGCAGATGGGGCAAACATCCGTATCGCTGATGTTGTGACACACCCTGCAGTACTTCACCTCTTTCTTCAGCCGTTCTACGGCTTCGGCAAAGGCCGTCACATCCTCATCACTCTGTCGAAGCATGTGAAGAACCAAGCGCAAGGCTGTCTTGCGCCCGATTCCTGGAAGTTTGGCAAACTCGCCCACCGCCTTGTTAAGCAAGGCCGAAGGATATTGGCGCATCATAACTCTTAGAGGTATACGCCAACACCGACCTTGAAACCGATGGTTGAGAAATCGGAGTGATCCTTTAAGCTCTGGTCGTAATACACTGCAGGCTCGACGGTTACCGTCTTGCTCACAAAGAAGGCATAGCCCACCTCGAGTCCGGGCATCACATCGTTGTAGCCACCAGAATGTACATACTTGGCACCCAAGCCCAAATAGAGTCCGTTCTGAATGATGTAATAGCGTCCCTGTGCTCCTACAGAAACATAGTCGCTCACATCTGAAGAGCCCACATGATTATAAGCCACGGTTCCCACTGCCATCAGGTTGTCGGCAAAAAGATAACCTGCCTGGGCATTGATGCCGAACTTCAGTTCGGAGCTTCCGCTATAACTCAAATCAAGGCTTGAGAGCGATGCGCCACAATATACTTTTCCTTCCTCAAACTGTGCATTGGCAGCTACTGTCATCAACAGGGCTACCAGCATAACTACTAATTTTTTCATGTGAATTGTACGTTGTTTATAATAAATGATTATGAATGAATCGTACGCTGATACTTGGTGTACCAGGCGAAGAACCAAACCAATGCCAGCACCAGGATGATGATGCTACCCGTGTAGGCCACAGTAGACTGCAAGCCGAGAGCCTGCTTGGAAATAAGCAGGAAGGTGGAACAAACCACCGTCATGAACAAGGCTGGCACTAAGGTGACAATGAAGGGTTTCTGTCTCTGCACCAGATAGACGGTGAGTGTCCAGAGGGTGAAAACAGAGAGGGTCTGGTTGGCCCATCCGAAATACTGCCAGATGACATTGAAGCCGTCAGGATTGTTCATCTGCCATACCAAGAGAAGGATGGCGGCAACAAACATAGGGATGCAGATATAGAGACGACGGTGCATGGAGTGCTGCTCCAGTCCTATGGCCTCGGCAATGATAAGACGCGCGCTGCGGAATGCTGTATCGCCACTGGTGATAGGTGCTGCCACTACGCCCAGGAGGGCAAGCACGCCACCTGCCACTCCTAACCAAGAGGAGCAAACCAACTTGACGACTGTGGGCGCATCAAAATACTGCACCAAGGTCTTGCCGCCATCGGCAGCCTGGGCAGTAAACTGCTGTACCACCTCTGGAGAAACCACCTCTCGCCAGCCTCCATAATAGAAGAAATACATAGAAACGGTGGCCCAGATGAGCGCCACGATGCCCTCGGTAATCATTGACCCATAGAAGATGGGACGACCCAACTTCTCCGACTTCATACAACGAGCCATCAACGGGCTCTGAGTGGCATGGAAACCACTGATGGCACCGCAGGCTATCGTGATGAAAAGACAAGGGAACAAGGGGTTCTTACTCATAAAAGGCTCGGCACCCAACCATGCCGGATTGGCATTGAGATTGCTCTCCGACAAATTGTCCCACAACTCTGGGATGGCAGGCATCTTGACGATCAGACCTATCATCAGAGCTGCAGCCATGAAGAGAAGCGAGATGGCGAAGAGAGGATAAACCTTGCCTATTATCTTGTCGATAGGCAACAGGGTGGCGATGATGTAATAGACGAAGATGGCGATGATCCAGAACATCTTGGAACCACATATCGACTCGAGGATAATGGCAGGACTGTAGACGAAGACAACGCCCACCATCATCAGCAACAGCACAGAGAAGACAAGCATCACCTTGCGGGTGGTGCCGCCCAGATACTTGCCCACCAGTTCGGGAAGACCTGCTCCGCCATGGCGGATACTGAGCATTCCACTCATATAGTCGTGCATGGCACCGGCAAAGATACAGCCCAATACAATCCAGAGATAGGCCACAGGACCATACCATGCACCCATGATGGCGCCAAAGATAGGCCCGGTACCTGCAATGTTGAGAAACTGGATCATGAAGATTTTCCAACTGGGCAGCACGATAAAGTCTACCCCATCCGCCTTAGTCACTGCTGGCGTAGGACGGTCGTCGGGTCCAAACACGTGGGCCACAAACTTTCCATAAAAGAGATAACCCAGAACGAGGGCTACCAAACTCAGTAAAAAGCTAACCATTTCTTCTTTTTTTGTTTAAATTTCTTGGCAAAAGTAACATTTTTATTTGGAATAAGAAAAAATATCAGTATCTTTGTTGCCAAATTGAAAGATTATGCGCTATTTATATATAATATTTATACTTTTTCACCTTGCAGTGGCCTCGTATGGCCAGAGTTTCTATGCCGTCAACCCCAATCCAAAATACGAAGTAAGAGCCGTGTGGCTAACCACCATAGGGGGCATAGACTGGCCCCACTCTTATGCTCAGTCGGAACGTTCGGCAGAGAAACAGAAAGAGGAACTGAGAGCTATCCTCGACCGACTGCAGAAAGCCAACATCAACACCGTACTGCTGCAAACACGCATCCGTGCCACCACTATCTATCCCTCGCAATACGAGCCTTGGGACGGCTGTCTGTCGGGATTCCCCGGAAAGTCGCCCGGCTATGACGCCCTGCAGTTTGCCATCGACGAATGCCACAAAAGAGGCATGGAGGTGCATGCATGGGTAGTGACCATACCCGTGGGAAAATGGAACTCTTACGGATGCAGACAGCTGAGAAAGAAATTTCCAAGACTCATCAAGCGAATAGACCAGGATGGATACATGGACCCTGAAGCGACACAGACGGGCTGCTACTTGGCTGAAATGTGTCGCGAAATCGTACAGCGATACGATGTGGACGGCATCCACCTCGACTACATACGCTATCCCGAGACCTGGAAGTTCAGAATAAGCAAAGACCAGGCACGCGGTAACATTACCCGCATTGTGGAGAAGATCCATCAGGCGGTGAAAAAGGAAAAGCCATGGGTGAAGATGAGTTGCTCGCCGATAGGCAAGTTCGACGACCTGAGCAGATACTGGAGCCATGGATGGAATGCCTATACCAAGGTGGCGCAGGACGCCCAGGCATGGCTGAAAGACGGACTCATGGACGAGCTATTCCCTATGATGTACTTCAGAGGCGACCAGTTCTTCCCCTTCGCCATCGACTGGAAAGAGCATAGCTATGGCAAAATCATCGCACCGGGACTGGGCATTTACTTCCTCGACCCCAAGGAGGGGAAATGGAATATCAGCGACATAACAAGCGAACTGTACCACCTGCGCAACATCGGCGAGGGACATGCATTCTTCCGCAACAAGTTCCTGCTCGACAACCATCAGGGTATATACGACTTCGTGACTGCCCACTTCAACCGCTACCCTGCCCTTGTGCCTCCCATGACATGGGAAAGCAACAAGCGACCACAGCAACCGGTTACACTCTGCATAGAAGAGAATGAAGGAACCACCACGCTGAGATGGGACAACAGACTGCAATACGAGGACGGAACCGCCATCAAGACACCCTCTATATATAATAATGTGTACGCGAGCAAAGAATATCCGGTGGACGTCCATGATGCCCGCAACCTGATACTGACAAGAACCACTAGACGGCAACTGACGACAAGGACTGACAACACACCCACCTATTATGCTGTGACAACTACCGACGGCTTTGGCAACGAGAGCCGGGCAAAACAACAGAACCAGACAGCCGTGGTGAAGACAGCGACAAGATATGGCAAAGCCTGCAGACTGACCACAACGGGTGAAAGCATCATTTTGTCGTCCTCGATACACGAAACAGACTGCCAATACATCATCGTAAAAAACATGCAGGAACAAGCGGTATACATCACCAAGCCCCAGAACGGCAAAATAAATATCAAAAAAATCAAGGATGGCATATACACACTCAACTGCGTGAATTACAAGAACATAGAGCACACTTTGGGCACCTTTATCAAGAAAAGCGCTCAAAAAAAACAGAAAAAAGTTGATAAAAAATTTGGTGGAATAAAATAAAAGCAGTACCTTTGCACTCGCAATTCAGAAATGAGGCTTAACGTTGCACCCTTAGCTCAGTTGGTAGAGCAACTGACTCTTAATCAGTGGGTCTAGGGTTCGAA
>NZ_VZAD01000089.1 GCF_009495355.1 Segatella copri | reverse complement strand
ATGGCTTATCAGTAAGGTTGTGAACCGCAAGGTGTGCCAAGCAGAGCAAGTAAAAAACGAGTATCCGATGATTATTGTAATGAACGGAACGATGCCAAGAGATGCTAGTTAGAATCTTTCATCTTTTTAATAAGATTTAATAGCGTACAGAGAGAACGATTTTTGTCGTTGTACACTGTACGCTATTTTTGTTTCGCAATCTTACTGATTGTTTGTAATGTTCTGATAATCAATGCTAATCCGAATGACAAAATGGCAAAAGAAACAAATTAGGAACAACAAAATCCCGTAACCCCAAAATGAAATTATGAGAAAACAAAAATTAACACGGATAACGCGGAATTTTTCCGATTTTGATATTCATAAATCAACTCCAAAAGAAGAAAATTATAAGTAGGCATATCTGTTTTCATTTTAATAGAATATAGTGGTATGCAAGATGAAGATGGGACGAGTCACTGTAAATCATGCAAAAATTAGCAAAATTTCTAATTAGGCAAATTATTTGCCGATTTTTATAATGATTTTCGGATAAACAAACGATATTTGGAGGAAAATGAGTATCTTTGCAACCGAAAACAATAATAATATACGCAATGGCTGAGAAAAATCTTAATCGTATAAAAGTTATGCTTGCAGAAAAGGGGAAAACGAACAAATGGCTTGCAGAGAAACTTGGCAGAGACCAAGCAACCATTTCCAAATGGTGTACCAATGCTTGTCAACCTCCTTTAGAAGCATTAATACAGATATCTCAATGTCTGGAAGTTGATATAAAAGAACTCATTAGGGTTCCTGAACATAATCCTTATAAAGAATTGTAATGAAAAAAATAAATACTTCATTCTCATTATTTGATTTCAATAAGAAACGTGTGACTTAGAGCAATTTGATGCAAGATCTTAGGTGAGTCGGTCTTGACCTTTTAACTCAAGCAGCGAGCACTCGGAGATATTTCTGTTTTTTATCCCAACTGGCTTATAATTCGGAAATTTATCAAAATTTGTA